>JAZRYY010000008.1:0-99556 GCA_045600985.1 Paludibacteraceae bacterium | reverse complement strand
TAAGATTGCTCCGCTTTTTGAGATACCGATGAGAGACTTATCAGGTACTTATGAAGGACTTATCAACACCTACATGTGGGGAAAAGGGAGAAAAATGTACGATTTTTAAGATTTAGGGAATGTTTTTGAAACGCGCACCTTCAGATCGTTCGAGCACCGCGAGATAAGAATGATCGCAAATTAAACGCAAATGTTCGCAAATTTTTAGATGGACAAAAACCGAGATAAACCTTAAAAACCACATTTTGACTGCATATAAGGCAGGCATTTAAGCGGGCACGAGAGACGTTACCTAATAATTACCTAATTAGAAGGAACCCTTGTCGAAGGGCTGAAATATCATTCAGTTAGTGAGTGATTAAGTGAGTGATTTTATAATGTGCTGATAATCAATGAGTTATAACGGAATACTGGCGCATTATTCACAAATTCACTCAGTTTGAAGTGAGTGGCTTTTTCCGGAAATTGACGTAAAATCGCAAAATCGTAAAATCGTTAAATCGGGTGTACGGAAAAAGTGGAAAATTGTAACACATGTTACAGATGTGTTACAAAAAGAGCGTGAAAGTGTTACAAAAGTGAACAGAAGGAGAGCGGCATAAGGGCGGGCAGGATACTACTACGTTACTACCCTATACCCTTGTTGGAGGGGTAGCTCTTTATTATTTACACAAAGGTGCCTGACACCAATGAGCACGTTCTCGTTGTATTTCTAATCTAATCTACATCAAGCCACAACCGACGTCAGCGTCAGGCGATAGGGTAATAAGTTGTATTTCTAATCTAATCTACATCAAGCCACAACAACGAATGAAAAACGGAACGAGCGGTCAAGTTGTATTTCTAATCTAATCTACATCAAGCCACAACTCCGGGCGGTATTCGCTCATTTGGCTTTTGGTTGTATTTCTAATCTAATCTACATCAAGCCACAACCACAAAAAATTATGGAATTACACCAATATCGTTGTATTTCTAATCTAATCTACATCAAGCCACAACAAAATTTCACGCTTATGGACGAATTGAGAAGTTGTATTTCTAATCTAATCTACATCAAGCCACAACTGTAAGTAATTTTTTTGTGATTGTTAAGAGGTTGTATTTCTAATCTAATCTACATCAAGCCACAACAATAGTTGGAACAATGGCGAGCGAAAGTAAGTTGTATTTCTAATCTAATCTACATCAAGCCACAACTTACGCTCAGGTTTTGAGTATGGCGATTTTGTTGTATTTCTAATCTAATCTACATCAAGCCACAACATTGATGACGTGCTCCATTGCCGGGTGGAAGTTGTATTTCTAATCTAATCTACATCAAGCCACAACCTGCCATGAATTGCTCACGGGAGCCGACGAGTTGTATTTCTAATCTAATCTACATCAAGCCACAACCTCGGATAGTCTGAACGGCGAGAGACAAAAGTTGTATTTCTAATCTAATCTACATCAAGCCACAACGTATGTGCTCACAATCCCTGTTGTTATAAGGTTTTTTAGCACATTTTCCCGTAGAAAAAAAGCAAGATATAGAAAGATTTTGCTTGTTTTTCCTCAAAAAAGTTCCAATTGCGTAGGAACAAGATGAGGTTGTTCTAATTTCTTTTCTGCTCCAAAATAATTCTCAATTTCAGAGAATTGCTTATCTGTTACCGCCAAGAGACTGATGTTGCCTGTCGGCGGCATGATTTTTTTGACTCTTTTTTTATGCACTTGTAGTGATTCATAACTTGCACAATGGCGCATATACACAGAAAACTGCATCATTGTGAAGCCATTCTCCAAAATCTCCTTGCGGAATTTTGCTGCCAGTTTGCGTTCTTTTTTTGTAGTAACAGGAAGGTCAAAGAAAACAAACAGCCACATAATATGATATGCATTTAATCGCTCTTGGCTCATCGTACAAAAGTAGGTAAGGCAAGCTTTTTTGATGTTCCCTTCAGCACTTTCAGCATGCTGGCCGTAGTAAGTGACAAGGCCACTTGAAGTGGATGTTTTTGTCCGTTAATTATTACATCAGAGTATAGTACGTTTATAAGTGCCTTTTTATCATCCATTGTCAGTTCATCAGTTGGGTGATCGTTGTATAAATCGTAAGCAATAGCATCCACAAATGGTCGATAAGGCTCCATCAAGTCATCTGCCAAAGGGAAGGCGTTGTATCTGTTTTTATGGAATAATCCAAAAGCAGGATGCAGCCCCGTACCCATAATTGCTCTTGCAGTTGCAGCGCGCAAAATCGTATATCCATAATTAAGAAGATGATTTGGAGGAAAACCATATCTATCACGCGTAAATTGAGGAAGATATTTACTCCAATAGATACGTGCGGCAGTTCCTTCCCGATTATCAGAATCTCCAGACTTTACATTTTCATAGAGAGGACGAAGCAATGTATCATCCTCCCCATTCGACGTCAGAAATAAGGCTTGATTTTTTATCTTCTGAGTGATGATTTCCTGCCACATTTTTTTCTTCGTTGGCAAAGATGCTTCTTGCTGCAAAAGAAAACCTTCATGCTGTGTGTTATTAGCCTCAAGCGGCATAATCATGCTATTTGGCATGCATCTTTCGTTGCATATCACCACGACCACATTAGCATCTGACAAAGCATTTAAAAGAGGAATAGAGATAGAAATCTGCTGATTTTCAAGCACGATGACAGATACATCCTCAATAGGCCTGGTAATAGGCATTTCTAAATCGTGCCTCTCTATCACTATCTGCTTTAATCGAAGCGATAGTTTACATGGCTGTGTAAAGAAAAGAGTTTGCTTGAGCATATCATAATCGAATTATACGTCCGGTTTCTGTGAGTTTGAAATCCAGGCCCTCTACGAGACATTGAATTTGGGTATGCTGCATTCCTATTCTATTGCGGAATTCTTCACTTTGCACGTATTCTCCCTTTTGAATAGTTACTTCTGAGCTAGGGCGAGCTTCTTGTGAATGAGTAAGAATGATAGTTCCATAATGAAAACCAGAAACTACCATAGATGACAACCCTGTAACTTTATAAAGACGTTTAACCAAATCTTTTTCTGAACTCGTCCATATTTCTTCTGGCGAATTTTCATACAACAGTACCATATTTCCCTTTTTTAGTACCATTTTTAGAGCATAGCCCTTCTCGCTAATTTGAGGCACAAGTCCACACTCTATCAGTTGACTGCGTTTAAAGAAAGCGGTTGCAGATAGGTTGTTAACCAAAATAAATTCGCGCTTTGTTTTTCCTTTAGCGTCCTTCCCTTCATAAATAGCCATGCAATAGTTGCTATCACTCATGACATGATATTGCTGCTTGTGCTCATGCTTTGATAAATCACGTTGATGGCGAATATGATTAGGACGAGTTACGGAAGGAGTAAACACACGTACGTGACGAATTGCCACTCCTTTTTCTTTATTCATCCAAATAGTTCCTTCTGCGGCAAGTGCATCTTTGATGCTGCCGTATTTCAAAACCATTGCCTCAACATTAGCACGTACAGCTGGGTCTACAATGTTTTTAATATCTCCAGACGCAAATGTTTCATCCAACTTTTTACGAACCACGTAGCGAACATCATCATTTACTTTGATAGCACCATAGGTGGTTTCCATATGCAAAGCGCCTCTTGCTGTATCGCCTTGCATAATAACACCACGAACCACACCATTTCTATCACGGAGTTTTTTCCTGGTATGCTTGCGCATGTTGTCTGGTGTATGATGCGCAATCAGCAGTTCCTCATGCAGAAATTTCATATCCTCTGCAAAAGTGGGCCATGGTTTCTCGAAATGAGGCTTTGCCGCTTCTCCTCTACGGCTGAGCGCATCCATGCGGTAGTAATGAGAAAGTAACTCATATTCATATCTTCCCATGCACGCAATCGTAACGGCATCCACACAATGGTGTGCATGGTTGTCGCGGCTCTTTTTCTCGTTGAAATCCTGCAATCCCCATTCCTTTCTAAAAGCTGCCGTCATGACCCCTTTCACCACATCTACACGTTCAAAAACCGATTGCAGATACATCTTTGCATATCGATTAATAACGGAGATATCCGTTCCTTGGCGGCGTGAAAAACCTTCTACATCCTTCTGCTCGATAACAAACGATTGATATTTCTCTCGCCAATAATCGCGTTGCAGCTCCAAGTTATGACGCTTGATAATAGCTTTATCTTTAGCATCTTTAGTGACCATGCCATGCGTATTGATCTTGCGAATAAGTTTATCAAGCGACTCTGCTTTTTCTTTCCATCCAGCCACTCGCTCTAAGATGATTTGATGGTTCGCCAGCTCGCTCGGCAGTTGATCACGCTTGATTTCACGATTAAACTTACTATCGCAAATGGTCATGTTTGCTCTTGTGGAGCATCCGCCCATGCTGCGCGGAACCGTATGCTCGATATCGTATTTCTTGCCATCAAAGAGATCTTCAATTCCGATAGTTTTGCCTGTGTATACGCACTTATGAGCTTGCTCTTCCCACAAGATATATTTCTGAATATCGGTTTCAGACGGGTGCGTAATACCCGTTTCTATAATGGCTTTTTCTGCTTCTTGACGCTTTTTCTCCAAGTCTCGCTGATAAGATTGTATTGCCTTACGACGATTGGCATCATTGAGTTCACGCGCAAACTCAATATGCACGATAGTCCTCTCGTTAATTTTGCCTTCTTGGAGCAATTCGTTCAGCACTTTACGTATGCGGAACAGACTATGCATGGCCATTGGGTTCTTCACAGAAGAGATGCGAGGACTACCCAATTGATAAGGTTTATCATCTTCTTTTTTGGCCTTGGGGTAAGTTTCTATCATGGAAGGGTGATAGAGTAGCGCCAGTTGTTTTTCATCCAAACCATATGCCCCTGTGAGAGCCTGTTTCCATGATTTTTCCCTGTCTTCACGTGGAATCACCAATCCATTATCGTCTCGCTCCTTGAGCAACGTGCTCTGCAGCATAGGCAGCAACTCGTCAATCACTTCATCTTTCTTGACTACATTCTTATGCAGGATATCTTCCACTTTTGCCAGGAAAACGGCATGAGGATAGTTCAATCCCAAATGCGCCATCAAGGGCGTAATCAAACGTATAGCTTTTAAGGATAAAGAGGCATACCCCTGTGGCAAATGAATATTGGCAAAAATATCAGCATGCTCCTCGTCCAATCCGAACTGGCGTTTTGCAAAATCCTTTAATTTATCTGCATCATCAAAGAACGAGAGTGCATTCCAAATAAGATCCTCCTTTTGAGGATTGTCCAGCAGCAGCTGCGCCTCTGCCCCCAAAGCATTTTCCAATTGCGCCATCACTTCGCATGCGCTCACGCTCATATCCATGTGATAGTTAAAGAGGTAGGGCTTTTGTGCGTCATCTTTATAATATCCATACTGCTTCTTTGGAGCCAATGCCTTTGCAATATCCTCAAAGGGGAACGAATGCTTAGAGCGCCTCATCCATAAGCGTGTGATGCTGGCGATTTCTTCATCCGTGAGCATGCGCATCTCTGCATCAGCCGGCGTTTTCATCCTGATATTGCGAATAAAACTCCACATGCGGAATTTCTCGTAGGCCGGATGACTCAAAGCACACCTCGTCTTTCCCGGCTCAAACGGACATTTACCCACGCTCTGCTTTTGACTCTTCAATGGGCGTTGGAAGAAAATTGCATGGCGAAGTTTGGCTTTGTGTTCGTCCTCAATATGCTGTAAGGTGCAGATTCTTTCAAACTCTTTCTCGTAGTGCTCCACACGGTCGGTGTAGTGGGCACGTATGCGCTCGCCTTTCTGGTAGAGCATGTAGAAATAATCGCAAAGATAGTGGCAGCCGGCATCTTCCATTTGCTTATTTAAATCGCCGATGCTTTCCTTCACTTTGCCATTTTCTGCATCTGCCTGCTCTTTTCGGTTGCTCAAGAATCCACGGCGCTGAGCAATATGATATAGCGCTCTACCCACTTTCCAACGGTCAGTTCGGCTTTGCATATTCAAAGCGGACGTTACGCATTCGTGGCGCAAAGCATATGGCTGGTAATCGATGGATTCATCAGTTCCCTGCCACTTCATAAAATCCGTATTTTCAAGCGGATATAGATCCTCTTTTCTCCACGCTTTCAGTTCTTCATTACTCAGCGTTGGACATAAGTCGTATTCAGAAAGCAACCGCAGCAATTCTATCTTTCTTATTTTCCTTCTCCAATAATGCTTTCTGCTGGATCTGTAACCTGTGCGCTCAGATGCTCGAGACGATTCAATACCTTTTTCTATTTTTACCCCCTCCTGGAAGATGTTCACACCCCTGTCTACGAGCTCATATTGCCCGTTTTTATCTTTATCTACAATTGCCCAACCTAAACTATTTGTGCCAGCATCAAGGCCAATAATTCTCGTTTTAGAAGGTTTTTCCATGATAAATAGCGTTTTTTATTGATTTTATTTGGTAGTTTCAAAATTTTATAGTACCTTTGCAGCCGTGAAAAAAATTTATCTAATCTACATCTTTTCACAATAAGGCTGTCATGGCCGAAGGCGAATGCCTATAGTCCTGCTTCGGCGGGACTTTTTTTATGTCTGTATGCAAGATTGGTTGCAGACGCATATGCAACAAAACCTTTGCGAGTGCAAAGGTACAACTTTTTTTTTATACGTGCAAGTGTTTCGCAAAAAAAGCGGCTCCCGAGTGTGGAAACACGAGAGTCGCAGAGGGATACCCTCTTATTGTTGACATTTGACAATTATATTGCTCGATAAATCTCGTCCGTCTCTTGCGAGCCGAGGGAGTGCCGCCTCCCTTTCTCCGCTTCGCTATCGCAGAGAGCCACCGGCGCTCTGCTTCACTTATATTTTATGATGCGCGAATTCTTCTGCATGATGGCCGCGAATCAGCAAATGATGGTTGGCAATAGGATGCGTCAGCAGGCGTTCGCTCAATGCCGGAGTGCCCTGCAACCACACTTGCGTACGACAAAGATTGGGTTCGTACTGATTGGCCGTGAGCGTGACGTTCTCAGCCAATAATTCATTAAGATCGGCCGAGAGTTTCACCAAAGTGTAGTCTCCCAGCGGCAGCTCACCGTGAATGCCCACACCGATGCCGCTCTCGAAATGTGTCGTCAGACTATGGCTATCGGTCATCCTGAGCGGGAGCGTACAATGTGCCCACAGCATACGGCCATCCGCTTCAATGCGGGCAGGATTGACCTGGAATCCCGGTTGTCCGGTCCACTTTTTGCAAAGCATCATAGTCAGCAGCAATGGTATATCACCCTCGCAAGCCGCAGGAATACCTTCGTCGTTGAGATGACTGAGCGCAAGACATCCGGTGTTTTTGACCGTTGCGAGCAGATCAAAACAGCGGAGCGTAAGGCCATCCAGATTGTACTCTACTACCAATTCTTTCAAACGCTCGTAGATCTGCTCTGCTCCGGCTACGCTACCATCCACTTCGCCCAGTGAGGTAACGCGCTGAATAGGAATATCTATCAGTTCAATACCCATGCGAAGTCGCACCTGGTCGTAGTCCACCTGCGAAGCGATCAGCCAATCGCTCGGTTTGCCAATCACTCCGAGCCTTTGTTCTGCAGGCTTGACAGGTTCCGTGAGTATTCGTCCTTTGCCTCCATGCTGTTGCACCCAACACAGAATCTCCAGCGCGGCGGCCAGCGAGGTGCTTTGTCCGCTGGCTTGCAGATAGATAGGGCGTTCCAACGTGATGACTCCGTCCTCAATCAACTGCAGGAACTTCTGCTCCGTGCCGCCCGTCAGCACAGCTACTACCTGATGGGTTTCTACCCACGCAGCATCCAGCTCAAATGGCAGCACCAGTTTTTCGTGGTGCATCTCCGAACTCAATACAGGATAGTTTTTCATATTTTTTCCAAATGAAGGAGGCGTTTCTTGATATGTAATCCAAAGGCATAGCCGCCCAATCCATGTGCAGCCACCACGCGATGGCAGGGGATATAGTAGGGCAGCGGATTGGCTCCACAAGCCGAAGCCACGGCACGAACAGCGGCAGGATGACCCGCCATTTCGGCCAATTGTGTATAGCTGCGCGTCTCGCCATAAGGGATGCGACAGATGGCACGCCATACATCATGCTGGAACGGTGTGCCGGGAAGTTTTTCTACAATCGACTCATCGGGCACAAGGATATGATCGGCTTCGCACCAGTCTTGATGAAGCGGATCAGCATCTTTGATGAAAGGTACCTCATAGGGCGGGAGCCAGCGGCAGGCATTATGCTCGTTGAGCACAAATCGTCTCGGGTGCTCTACATCGGCAGGGCGGCAGAGATAGAAGCGAAGGCGAATGGAGAAGTCCGGATAGGTGTGTTCGACCGTTGACAGCAGACCAAGCACCTCAATGGGATAATTCATTTCCTCACGAAGTTCACGCTTCAAGGCATCGGGCTCGGTCTCGTCGGGCTCAACTTTTCCGCCCGGATACTCCCAATGGAATGCGGTATAGGCATACTTAGTCTGGGGTTTCTGCACGCAGAGCACCTCTCCATGATCCAATATGATAGCAGCTACGACATTAAGCATGATTACGGGGTTAATGACCGCGGGCAAGATCCATGACCATTTCGGCGATGCGGCGGGCGCTATCGGTTTGTGCGAGCGTCTTGACGTTGGCAGAGAGGGTGGCGAGACGAGCGTCGTCCTGAATAAGCTGGAGAGCAGTATCCACCAAATCTTTATCTGCATCTACGTCTTTGACGAGCACAGCTGCATCTTTGCGGACAAGGGCCATTGCATTGTGCGTTTGATGATCTTCTGCCACGTTAGGAGATGGCACGAGAATAGAAGGTTTGCCCAAAAGACAGATCTCGCTTATGCTGCTTGCTCCTGCACGCGAGATGACCAGATCTGCCTGTGCGTAACGATCCGGCATATCAGAGAGGAACGCGAGGCATTCAATATTGCCGGCAGCCTGCGGGTGGGCAGACTGATATGCCGCCAATTTGGCAGCGCAGCCGTCGTAGTAGTTCTTGCCAGTTTGCCACACCACCTTGATGCCAGCGGCAGCGAGTCGATCCAGACCATTGGCGATGGCCGTGTTGATGGTGCGAGCGCCCAACGAACCGCCAATAATGAGAAGCGTTTTGCCATCGGCAGGCTTGCGCTTGCCCTCCAGGAGATTCTGACGAACAGGATTTCCCGTGAGCACAATCTTCTCGGCCGGGAAGAAACGTTCCATGCCTTCGTATGCCACGCAAATCTTTTGAGCATCATCCTTGAGCAACTTATTCGTGACGCCAGCAAAGCCATTCTGCTCCTGAAGGAGGATAGGTATACCCATACGTGCTGCCACTTTCATTGCCGCTCCAGAGGCGTAACCGCCCACGCCCACACCTGCGTCAGGCTTAAACTCTTTGATGATCTTGCGCACCTGCCACATGGAGCGAAGCATATCGATAACGACCGACACGTTCTTCCAAGGCTGCGCACGATTGAAGCCCCGCACAGGCAGGCAAACGATATCGTATCCGGCTTGCGGAACACGTTCTTCTTCCATTCGTCCTTTGGCTCCCACAAAGAGGATCTTAGCTTCGGGATCGAGTTCTTTAAGCGCATTGGCAATACTTACTGCGGGGAAGATGTGGCCACCTGTGCCGCCGCCAGAGATCAGATAGTTCATATAGGTAGAGATGTTGATTTACGTAGGGGAGGTTTATCCCAAATCGGGAATATCGTTGAGGGATTCTTCCTGTACGGATTGGAGATTATTCTTGATTTGATTTTGCTCGCGGCTGACCGCCATCATCACGCCAAAATAGAGTGCGGTGGCGAGCGAAGAGGTGCCGCCCATCGTGATCATCGGGAGCGGTTGCCCCGTGACGGGACCGAGCCCAACAGCCACAGCCATGGAGATGAAGGCCTGCGTGGTGAGCATAAGTGCGAGCCCCATGGTGAGCAGCATGGCGCGAACATCGCCGAATTTCGAGCTGACGTAGCAGGCACGGAACAGGATGGCCAGGTAGACGAAAATAAGTGCGAAAGCACCAAAGAAACCCGTCTCCTCCACGATAATGGCAAAGATATAATCGGCATAAGCAAGTGGCAGATAATTGCGTTCCTGCGAGTTGCCGGGACCTACGCCGAAGGGCGTTTTGCCACCACGTGCCACCGCCACTTTTGCCAGGGAGCGCTGGTAGTTATCATCGTCCAAAACGAAGGTTTTGCCATCTGCCTCATCGGCTTTTTCGCTAAGAAGTGCATCAATACGAGCCACCCAAACGGTAGCACGTCCGAAGAGTCCTGGAAGGCGATGTCCGGGGCGAATGAAAGCGTATTCCACTACGAAATATCCGCTGATGAGGAGGGTGAGCATAATGCCGATTGTGGCCACCAGATATCGCCAATCGACCCGTGCGATAAACCAAAGAAGGAACACGATAATGCCCATGAGAAGGGCCGTGGAAAGGTTGCCTACAAAAATGGGGAAGATCGTGAGTGCAGCCAGAATGAAGGTTTGCTTGAACGCCTGCTTCATCTCCTCGGCAGTATTGGCCTTCGCCAATATATCTGCCACCACAATCACGAGAGCCACCTTGGCAAACTCAGAGGGCTGGAAGGAAACGCCGAAGAGGCGGAACCATCGTCCTGCGCCGTTGATGCTCATTACGAAAGGATTATGCGGCACGAGCATGGCGAAGAGCATGAAGATGAGCACGTAGAGAATATAGCGGCTATAGCGCGTGATGGTGTCGCTCGAAATGAACTGTATGATCCAAGCCCCAACTGCGCCGAGAATAAGGAAGAAACATTGGTGGCCCACAGGTCCAAAAGCTGAGCCCGTGCGATACACCAACGTGGCAGACGCACTAAAAAGCGCCACCAAAGCGGCGAGGAAAAGCACAATATACATGATCCAGAAGGTTTTATCGATATTGCTTCTATCGAACTGCGGATCGTGCGCGATGCGGGATTGGATGACGTCGAATAGTTTCATTTTTGATAAGGGTTAAGGGTTTAGGGTTAATGGTTGATGGGTATTTATTGCCTGACGGCGTTCATGAACTTATGTCCACGGTCCTCGTAACTCGTGAAGAGATCGAAGGATGCGCAACAAGGCGAGAGGAGGACGGTATCTCCTGCTGTAGCGGCTTTGCGGCATGCTGCGATGGCATCCTGGAGGGTGTTGGTGTCATAGATTGGCAAACCAAACGAAGCGAAATGTTCTTGCAATTTCTCATTATGAAGTCCCATGAAAACGAGCGCCTTGCACTTCTCGCGAACGAGTGCATCAATCTGGCTATAGTCGTTGCCCTTATCCTTACCGCCGAGGATGAGGATGGTGGGACGCGTCATTGCACCAAGCGCATAGAAACAGCTATCCACATTGGTGGCCTTGGAATCGTTAATCCATTGTATTCCATCTTTCTCGAAGAAGAACTGGAGGCGATGTTCCACGCCAGCGAACGTTCGGAGCGATTGGGCAATTATTTCGTTGGAGATGCCGGCCTGACGTGCTGCGAGTGTGGCAGCCGTGGCATTCAAGCGATTATGCACACCTTTGAGCGAGAGTTCTTCGTTGGCGACTGGAAGCGGTGTGTCTATGCGGAAAGGCATGAGGCATGGAAAACCTTTATGCTCTTCACTTACGGCGTCCGCAGATTTCCAACGTTTCTCCACTTCTTTTGCCGTAACCGGGCATCCTTCCCAATAGATAAAAGCATCAGCGGCCGTTTGATTCTGCGTGATGCGAAGCTTGGCGTCGACGTAGTTTTGGAAGAGAAAATCGTAGCGATCGAGATGATCGGGCGTGATATTCATGAGCACGGCGATATCGGCCTTGAAGGTGTACATATTATCCAACTGGAAGCTGGAAAGTTCCACCACATACCATTCCTTATCATCATTAGCCACCTGGAGAGCGAGCGACTTGCCGATATTGCCAGCGAGGCCCACATTATAGCCAGCGCGGCAGAAGATATCATAGATGAGCGAGGTGGTGGTGGTTTTGCCATTGCTACCCGTGATGCAGCAGAACTTCGCCTTCGTATAGCGTGCAGCAAACTCAATCTCAGAGAGCACCGGTGTACCCTGCGCAAGGAGCTGCTTTACGACAGGTGCCGTGAGCGGTATGCCCGGCGATTTCACCACTTCGGTGGCGTTGAGGATAAGGCTTTCCGTGTGTTGACCTTCCTCGAAAGGGACGCCAGCTTCCGTCATCATTTGCTTATACTGCGGGCGTATGGTTCCCATATCGCTAACGAAGACGTCGTAGCCCTGCTTCAAACCAAGTATTGCTGTGCCAGCGCCAGATTCACCTGCGCCAAGAATAACCAATCGCTTCATATTAGGGATGTTCTGAATTAACGAATCTTGAGGGTGAGGATAGTGAAAGCTGCGAGGATGATGGTGACGATGCAGAAGCGAAGAACGATCTTCGTTTCGTGTTGGAGTTCGCCATTTCCTTTGAACCGTATGGTGCAGGCAGGATCACGTTGCAACACCTGCTCCACGGAGGTACGGAAATGATCGTGGATAGGTGTGCGCTTCCAAACGCGAACAGGATGGCCCGACTTCTTCGTGAGCTTATATACCTGCGTTTGCACAATGACGCTGATGCTCTCCATCAGGAAAACACCGCAGAGGATAGGAATGAGCAATTCCTTATGGATAATAACGGCGCTGACGCCGATAATACCACCGATGGTGAGGCTGCCCGTGTCGCCCATGAAGACTTGTGCAGGATAGCCGTTCCACCAAAGAAAACCTACCAATGCTCCCACAAAAGCACCAAGGAAAACTACGAGTTCCTCGCTGCCGGGGATGTACATCACATCAAAATAGTCCGCCCAAACCGTACTGCCAGATGTGTAGGCGAGCACGATAAGGGCCAAGCCAATGATGGCAGAATTACCTGCGCACATGCCATCCATACCATCGTTGAGGTTAGCGCCATTGCTCACAGCTGCCACCACGAAGATGGTGAGGAAAACGAAGAAGATCCAACCGGCACGATATTTCCAATCGTTGCCGAGGAACGAGAACATATCGGCATAATTGGCGTTATGGTTCTTAACGAACGGGATCGTGGTTTGCGTAGATTTGACGGTTGGCGATTTCTCGATGACGCGCTCGCAAGTTTCGTATTGCACGTCCACCACTTCGTTCATCACAGCCTGAGGGCTATAACGAAGAGTGAGTCCCACGATGAGACCGAGCATAACCTGACCGATGATCTTCACCCAACCATTGAGGCCGTCTTTATTGTGGCGGAAGGTTTTGATATAATCGTCGGCAAAGCCAAGTGCACCCAAGATGATCGTGGTGACGAGCATCAGGATCATATAGATATTGGTGAGGTTACCCATAAGAAGTGCCGCCAGGAGCACACCTCCAAGGATGACGATACCGCCCATCGTAGGCACACCTTTCTTTTGTACGCCGAATGGGTCCGTTTTTTCGTCACGCTGCTGCTCTGAGATATTTTTGCTGCGGAGCAGGGCGATGAACTTCTTTCCGCAGTAGACGCTGATGAAAAATGCCAACGCGGCAGCAATCAAGGCGCGGAACGAGATGTAGGTCATCAATCGTGCGCCCGGGATTTGGGTGAAATAATCAAAGAAGGAATATAACATGGTTTCAATAAGAAATTACAGATTCTGTTTTACAATTTCATGATCGTCGAAATGATGCTTGACGCCCTTGATAATCTGGTAATCTTCGTGCCCCTTACCTGCCACAAGAATAACATCATCTTTTTGCGCAAGCATACAAGCCGTTTTGATTGCCATTTCGCGGTCCTCGATGATGAGAGTCTGCTTGAGTTCATCCTCGGAAAGTCCGGCTTTCATATCGTTGAGGATGTCGGCAGGTTCTTCGTCGCGCGGATTATCGCTGGTGAGAATAAGTTGGGTGCTGTTCTTCTTGGCGATAGAGGCCATAATAGGACGTTTGCCCTTATCGCGATTGCCGCCACAACCCACCACGGTGAACACTTTAGAGGCGGGTTTACGAATCTCGTTGATGGTGTTGAGGACGTTCTCCACGGCGTCTGGCGTATGGGCGTAATCCACGATAGCCGTCCAGCCTTTCGGCGAATGAATGGCCTCGAAACGACCATTGACTGGCGAGAGGGTGGAGAGCACTCGGAGCACTTCCTGCGGCTCAAAACCAAGGCAAACAGCCGCTCCGTAGATGCAGAGCAGATTGCTTACGTTGAAGCGGCCTACGAGTGGCACAAACACTTCCTGACCATTGATGGAAAGGAGCATGCCATCGAATCCTTCTTCCAGAATCTGCGCCTTGAAATCCGCAAGGGAGCGAGTGGAATAGGAATGAACATCGGCATGGCAATTCTGCGTCATGATGAGACCGTTCTTATCATCTTTATTGGTGACGGCAAAAGCCGTCTTCTTGAGTTCGTCGAACAGGCGTTTCTTGGTGTCGCGATAGTTTTCCACCGTCTTATGGAAATCCATGTGATCGCGAGTAAGATTGGTGAAGAGTGCTCCATCAAAATCCAATCCGGCAATTCGCTCCTGAGCGATCGCGTGACTCGAAACCTCCATGAACGCATAGGTGCAACCGGCCTCCACCATACGATGGAGCAACTCGTTGAGCTCGAGTGCATCAGGCGTGGTGTGGGTGGACGGAACGGCTTCGTCGTTGACATAGTTAACAACGGTGGAAAGCAATCCGGCCTTGTGGCCAAGTCCTCGAAGGAGCTTATAAAGGAGAGTGGCGATAGTGGTTTTGCCATTGGTGCCCGTGACGCCCACGAGCGTCATTTTTTTTGAAGGATCGCCATACCAGCGTGACGCCAAATGGCCCAACGCCTTTGAAGAATTATTCACCACGATGATGGTGGCGTCTTTCGGGTCGACCCCCTCAATAGGCCAGCGCTCGCACACGATGGCCGCTGCGCCCATCTCAATAGCCTTTCCGATGAAATCGTGGCCATCGACCACGGTTCCCGGTTGTGCCACGAAGAGTGTGCCTTTGTTCACTTTGCGCGAATCAAACTGAATGCCAGAAATGGAACGATCGGTTGCGCCGAAGATTTGAAGTGCCTCAATAGAGGCGAGAAGTTCGTTGAGTATCATTAGTTGTATCTGTTATTACGTGCGTTTTAGCTTAGCGGAGTTCCAAATAAACGATGCCGCCTTTGTCGGCCTTGGTGCCCGGAGCGACACTTTGTTGAGCCACACGTCCCTTGCCGTGGAGATTCACTTTCATGCCCGTTCGCTCAATGGCATAGACGGCATCGCGTGCTCCCATACCCATTACATTCGGGACTTCGGTAGGGGTAACGTCGATAGGAATAACCTGCATATCGTGATTCACCTTGGCCCATTCAGAATCCACTTTAGAGACGTGGATCTTCGTGCCTTTGGCTGCCTGCCGTACTTTCTGCTGTATGCCACCCTTGATATGTGGCTTGCGGATGGAATCGTAAGGCTGAGCAAGATCGTTGGATTCCAAAATACCCGTATATGCCATGGTGCGTTCTGCAATATGACGAACCACTCGTCCGCAATCGCCGCCTGCGTCGTACATGCCGTATTTATGCGGGTGATGGATGACGCAAATGCAACTATACTTGGGTGCCTCCTCCGGGAAATATCCCACGAAGGCGATACGGTGGTGGCGTGAACTATAATGGCCGTGCTCAAAGATCTGTGCCGTGCCCGTTTTGCCCGCAATATGCACAAGATCAGATTGCGCTTTTCGTTGTTTCCAAGGGTCGACGGAAGCCGTGCCATGATCATCCCACACAACGGCGTGCAGACACTCCTTCACTTCACGGAGCGTACTCTCGCTACAGAGGTTTTGCTTGATGGTTTTGGAGCGGAATATTTTTTGCGTATGCCCATCTTTTTGTATTTCCTTCACGAGCAGAGGCGATACCATCTTGCCATCGTTGGCGATACCGTTATAGAACGTGAGAATCTGCAAAGGAGAAAGTTCCACAGAATAACCATACGACATTTTTGCCAGAGTGGTCATATCTTTTGGTGCCGAGATGAGCGGGCTGTTAGCACCCGGAATTTCGCAAGGCACACTATCGCAAAGCCCCATGTTTTTGAGCTTGTTGACAAACTTCTCCGCCTTCTTTTCATAGCTCTCCGTAATCATTTTGGCGAGCGCAATATTGCTGGAAACCGCCATGGCGGTACGAACATCGTAGATGGTGTCGGCAGGGTGGGCGTCATAGATATGTGCATCCTGGAATTGCCAGCCGTTACGATAGACGTGGAAGGTGTCTTTTCGATAGTTGACTTTGCCATCATCAAGGGCCGCCATGAGGGATATCGTTTTAAACGTGGAGCCCGGTTCTACACGCGTGACGGCATGATTCATCATTTCCCGATATTCGCCCGATTCCGTACGATCAAGATTTGAAATGGCTTTGACGTGGCCCGTTTTTACTTCCATCAAAACGCAGCATCCCCACTCGCCTTCGATCATTTCAAGGCGTTGGCGGAGCATGCTTTCCACGATGTCCTGGAGATTGGCGTCGATCGTGGTGATGAGGTCGCAACCATTAATAGGTTCTTCAATTACCACATTCTCATATTTGCCTGCAATACGTTGGCGTTGGCTGAGGCCAGGCGTTCCGGAGAGGACGTTTTCAAATCCTTTCTCCAAGCCGGAATTGCCTTTGCCAGTTTCGCCATAGATGCCGCCAATCGTACGTCCGGCCAAGGTGCCGAAAGGCTTTACGCGCTGGTGGGATTCATCGATAATAAGACCGCTCTTATACTTGCTGCGATTGAACAGGGGCAGCTGCTTAACGCGCTTCATATCCGTGTAGGAAACAGGCTTGCGTTGCAATCTATATCGGCCATCGTGACGCTTGAAAGCCGCCGTGAGAGACTGCTTATATGCAGAGGCGGGTTTATCCTTAAAAATTTGGGCGAGACCCGCAGAAAGGGCGTCAATATTGTTGTAGAACGCAGTATCGCCACCCTGATGAAGGGCTTCTACGCGCGAGTCCCACGTGAGCGTGTATTTGGGCAGACTACCGGCGAGAAGGCGTCCTTCCGCATCAAAGATATTGCCTCTGCGTGCCGTGATGGGTTTTTCTACTGCTTCCTGATTCTTGGCAATCGTGATCCAGGTGTCGCGCTCAATCGTTTGCAACTTCACGATTTGCCACAATACCGCCACAAACCCCATCAGTAGCCCGACGAAGATTATAATGAAACGAAGGATAGTATGTTGTTTGCGTTCCATAATACCCCTCCGTTAATCTACCTGTATGGCAGGTTTGTTGCTCACTTTAACTTTACTTCCATTTTCCTGCAGCTTGCTGGCCACCATCGATTGCCTCGTTTGCTCCACGAGTTGAGCTGAGATCGTGAGATACTCGTAGTGAGCCTCTTCCACCTGGTGGCTCAGTTCGGAGAGTTTACGTTGCTGCTTTTGTGCCTGATAGCCGCAGTTGATATACACTACAAAAAGACCGACAATAAGGAGGATGAGGCCGTATTGCTTCTGCACTCCTTTTCGGTTGGCCACTTCTAAGGAGAGATACTCCTGGAAGGACGCTTTAAATTTCTCGAAATCAAAATTCATACAGGTTGAGGTTTAATGGTTATAGCTTGATGGCCACGCGCAATTTTGCGCTTCGGCTTCGTGGATTACGTTCTACTTCTTCGTCGGATGCGACGATGGCTTTGCCGCTTTTGGCAGAGAAAGGCGTGATAAGATTACCATAGAAATCTTTTTCTATCTTGCCTTCCAGATTGCCCGTTTTGAAGAAATTCTTGACCATCCTGTCTTCCAGGGAATGGTAGGTTAGGATGGCGAAACGGCCGCCCGGACGAAGCATTTTCAATCCTGCCAACAGCATATCGCGAAGTGCTCCCAATTCATCATTCACTTCAATACGAAGCGCTTGGAAGATGCGTGCAAGATCTTTCTTCATGAACGGCTCCACCTCTATCTCTCCGTTTTGGAGAGTGAAGTGGCCATTCGTGAGCAAATCCACCAATTGTTCTGTGTGTTGGAGAGGCTCAACGGCGCGACGTTTCACGATACGTGAGGCAATACGGCGGGAATCTTTCACCTCACCATATATATATAATATACGCGCGAGCTCTTCCTCGCTGTAAGAATTCAGGATATCGGCGGCGGTTTTTCCTCCCGTTTGATTCATTCGCATATCGAGCGGACCTGCGAATCGGAAAGAGAAACCACGTTCAGCCTCGTCGAAATGATGGAAACTCACTCCGAGGTCGGCCAAAATACCGTCTACACCACTCTGTTCGTCCTTGGTGTCGTAGGGTGGTACGCCGTAAAAATCCAGAAAATTCTTTAAATAGCGGAAATTGCTGTGAACAAACTGCCAACGTCTCGCTTTCTCCGCCTCTTGCCATACGTCTGCATTCTCCATCGCGTTGAGGTACGCATCAAAATCCTGATCGAATGAGAAAAGTTGGCCATTTTCAAGCAAACTCAAAATGGCGCGACTATGGCCGCCACCACCAAAAGTGACGTCCACGTACACTCCGTCAGGCTGGATGTTGAGGCCCTCAAGCGTTTCGCTGAGCAAAGCAGGGATGTGGTAGACTGTTTGTTCCATGTAAATAAAAAAGTTCGTTAAGTTATAGGTTGTAATGGCAAAGAGTGTTTCTTCTTAATCTTTTTTCGACATTTTCTTGCGGAGGAGGGTGGCAAATTCTTTCTGCGCCAACTTCTTCTCCTCAAATTTCTGAGGTGCCCAAAGGGCAAATTTATTCATCATACCCACGAAGAGTACGTCCTGCTGAGCGCTAATTTGCTCCAGATTGCGCTTTTGCAGCAGCACGCGTCCCTGATTGTCGGGCTCCAGGAACTCGGCGTCGCTCATGAATTGCATGAGCACCATCTCGTCTTCCGGGTCCCATTCGTCGAGTTGGCTGCGCAGCTGCTCCACTTTCTCGTTCCAGATGTGCTCCGGATAGAAAATGAGGCATTCGTTTTCGGGATCACGTCGCAATACAAGTCGACGAGAATCGCTTTCGGCCAAAATCTTACGGTAGACAGCTGGGATGAAAATACGTCCTTTTTCGTCTAAACGTGCGTCAATATTTCCTATAAATGTGGTCATATTTTGGAGTATGAATTCGAAATCGGGTGCAAAGTTAATAAAAATTTTTGATATTTCCCCACTTTTCCCCACAAAAAATTTTTCAACATTTTTTTTTACATGTTTTCAACATTTTTGAAATTGCTATAAAATGTTGATAATCAACGACTTGTGAAGTTTGTCTACAAAGTGGAGAAAAGTGGGGCAAAAATAAGATTTGGCTATGTCGAAAAAAAATAGTAACTTTGCAGTCGATTTTGGTAAGCTGACGAAAGTCAGAGAACAGTACAAGAGAACAAAAACAAACGAAGATATGATTATTGATTTTCCAAACATGCCCGTGGAGGTAATTCCTCAATTTAAGGGTGGAGAAAAAGAACTTTCCGTTCAAACATTTTTCGATGGCGTGAACAAGATTATGCACGGCGTTCTGATTCCAGGTGCGTCGATTGGTTTGCACACTCACGAAGAGAATAGTGAGATTCTGTTTGTGCTGGCAGGAAAAGGAATAATTATAGAAGACGGCGAGGAAAAAGTGTTGCGTCACGGCCAATGCACCTATTGCCCAAAGGGTCACAGCCATTCGCTCGTGAATACGAGTGAGGATCGCGATTTGGAATTCTACGCAGTCGTGCCACAACAATAATGGTAAGTAGCCAATGGAGAATGAGTTTTTAGCAACAGAAGAGAAGATTGTTGCATATCTGAAGACGGTGTACGACCCAGAGATTCCGGTGAATATCTACGACTTGGGCCTGATATACAAGGTGGATTTGCAAGACGACGGCATGCTTACTATTGATATGACGTTGACGGCTCCGTCTTGCCCGGCGGCTGATTTTCTCGTGGAGGATGTCAGCCAGAAGATGCGTTCGATAGACGCAGTAAAAGATGTGAAGATTAATCTCGTCTTTGAGCCGGAATGGAGCAAGGATATGATGTCGGAAGAGGCAAAATTGGAACTTGGCATGCTGTAGGTAAAGGTGTTTAATGGTATACTTTATAAGTGACATACATCTCGGATCTCGAGTGATAGAAAACCCGGAAGCGCATCAAAAGCGCTTTATTTCGTTGCTTTCGCGCATGCGTGCGAATGCGACGGCCATTTACATATTGGGCGATCTATTCGATTTCTGGTATGAGTACTATTGGCGGAATGAGCGCCATTTTGCGCAGTTTGAGCCGGTATTGGAAGCTTTGCGCGAGACGACGAAGAAATGTTCCGTTCACTTTTTTATCGGCAATCATGACATGTGGACGTGGGGCTGGCTGGAGAAGAAGACGGGTGTGCGGGTGCATTATACGCCAGAGGTTTTGATCATCAATGACAAGCGATGTTTTCTGGCGCATGGAGACGGCTTGGGCAGCAAGGATAAGAAATTTCAATTCCTGCGTGCGTTCTTCCATAACCCCATTCCTCGCGTTCTATATCGCACGTTACCGCCATCGTGGGGGGATGCATTGGGATATGGATGGGCTGCTATTTCGAGACGTAAAGAGATGGCGAATCCAATGGGATACATGGGTGAGCATAATGAGGAATTGCTGAATTTTGCCAAAGCATATTGCGCCAACAGCATAAAAGGGACGAACGCGACACATGGAGCCGAGCTCAGCGAGACTTGCGAACGAGTGGATGCTTTTATTTTTGGGCACAGGCATATTGAGTTGGCTTTTATGCTGCCGAATAAAGCTTGCGTCTATATTTTAGGAGACTTTTTCAGACAATTTACGTACGCCCAGATGGATGATTTGGGCAATATAACAATAGAATACGATGGAGAAGAGTGAAAAAAGACAGCGCCAATTGGCGGCTTTTGACCGACTGCTGACCGTGATGGACGAACTTCGTGAAGGTTGTCCATGGGATAGAAAGCAGACGTTTGAATCGCTTCGGGAGAATACGATAGAAGAGACGTATGAACTGGCGTCGGCTATCAGTCAGCTCGATATGAAAGAGATTTCAAAAGAACTTGGCGACGTGCTTCTGCATATTGTGTTCTATGCCAAGATGGGCGACGAGCAGGGCGAATTTGATATAGCAGATGTTTGCAATAAGCTGTGCGACAAATTGATTTTCCGTCATCCGCACGTGTATGGCGTGGAGAAAGCAGCCCAATATGGCAATTTGGATATTCCCAATGCCAAAGATATGTCGCCCGAAGATGTGAAGAAACTTTGGGAACTGGTGAAGCAAAAAGAAAAAGACGGC
Source organism: Paludibacteraceae bacterium (assembly GCA_045600985.1). Classification (GTDB taxonomy): domain Bacteria; phylum Bacteroidota; class Bacteroidia; order Bacteroidales; family Paludibacteraceae; genus Colicola. The sequence continues at coordinate 78,321 of JAZRYY010000008.1, read as the reverse complement.
AACAAGACGATTCTTTCTGGCGTACCAGACGCGTTGCCGGCTTTGATTAAGGCATACAGAATACAGGAAAAAGCGGCCAATTCAGGCTTCGATTGGGATAATCGCGACGAGGTGTGGGCGAAAGTGAAGGAAGAGCTGGGCGAATTTGAGGCAGAAGTATTGAAGCAAACAGCCGGTGAAGCTTCAAAGGAAGCACAAGCAGATGCGAAAGGCAGAGTGACGGCAAGGCCAAGTACGTTGGACGATGCCATGGAAGCCGAGTTTGGCGATATTCTATTCAGCCTCGTGAATGTGGCTCGCCTTTATAAAATAAAGCCGGATAGCGCATTGGAGCATACCAATAGAAAATTTATCCAACGCTTTACGTATTTGGAGATGGAGGCCAAAAAACAAGGTCGTCTCCTTTCGGAAATGACCTTGGATGAGATGGAAGCCATCTGGCAGGATAGCAAACGATTTTATCGTTAAGTGCAGGCTGCAAGACGTGCAATAAACCGAATGATTGATTATTGGACAGAATCCAATTGAGTAGTATCAGGAACGGCAATGAGCACTTTGAAACTTGCCTGAGCCGTGTTAGGAACGCCCTCGGCGTTGGACTCAAGATTGAATGAGACCTCAAGAGACTTGGCTTCCTTGCCCTTGTCGTCAAGATTTGATTTGAGCGCCACCATTTGAACCGGGAATGACGTCCAATTATACATGGCATTTGGCTTGAAATCTATTTGCAAGTGTTCGAGGTCGGAAGTGGCATCCAAATCGTTCTTGATGGAATCAAACAAGGATACGATGCCAGGAGAGGTGATTTGCAGGTAGGTGCTGTCCCACGAAGCAGAGATGTGGGTGATGACGTTGGAAAAAGAATAGTTTGCCAAACCGAAATTGACGGTATCGCCTACGAGCAGAGTATCCAAATACTGACCATCTTTGGTCATCGTGAAATACAACGTATCCCCCAATTGATTGGTGAGGAGAGACGGCCTGATGAGAGGAGTATGATTTTCGCTGCCTTCAGGAACGCAGCTTATCAGCACGAAGGCTGACAAGATAACAGGGAGAAAAAACTTCTTCATTACGGAAAATTGAAATGTTGAAAGGTCATAAACCCGAAAAGTGCGGCATATAGGACTCGAACCTACACGTCTCTCGACACCAGATCCTAAGTCTGGCGCGGCTACCAATTACGCCAATGCCGCGAGAAAACGAATGCAAAAGAGGTGGTTGATCTCAATTGCGGGTGCAAAGGTAGTACAATTTATTGAAATGAGCAAATAATTGACCTAAAAAGTGGTCATTTCATGCAAAAAAGATAGATGGAGGAGGCAAAAACGACATATTTTACGTTTGAAAACGGTTTGCGACTGGTGCATAAACACGTACCATCTTCCGTGACGTATTTGGGGATAATGGTAGGGGCAGGCACTCGTGATGAGCGTCCTGAAGAAAACGGCATGGCCCATTTTATTGAACATTGTGTATTTAAGGGGACGGAAAGCCGTACGTCGCGACAGATTATCAATCAGATTGAGAATGTAGGTGGCGAGATTAATGCATATACCACCAAGGAAGAAACCACTTATTACGTGGCAGTGCCAGAAGAATATGCGAGCAAAGCGATGGCTGTGATTTTTGATTTGGTGCAGCATCCCGTTTTTCCCAAAGAGGAAATAGATAAGGAAAGGCACGTGATTTATGATGAGATAGAGAGCTATAATGACTCGCCTTCTGAGCTTATTTTCGACGATTTTGAATCGCTCGTGTTTGCAGGCGACAGTTTGGCTCAACCGATATTGGGCACGAAAAAGACATTACGTTATTTCACGGCAGAGAAGGCGAAGGCGTTTATGCAAAGATGCTATCGACCGGAGAAAATGGTAGTGTTTGCGGAAAGCCGATTGGAGGCTGACAAGTTCATTAAAATGGTAGATAAATGCAGGAACTGATATATCATAAACATACCCACCAGGCACACGTGATGTTGGGCGGAAAGGCCTATCCGATTGGACATGAGCGGCAGTTGTGCGCATATCTGCTGAACAATATATTGGGCGGAGGCGCGATGAATTCGTTGCTGAATATCCGATTGCGTGAACAGAAAGGACTTGTATATACGGTTGAGAGCATCTACACGCCGCTATCGGATACGGGATATTGGAGCGTATATTTTGCTACAGACCCTGAGAATAAAGAAGAGTGCCTAAGGCTGGTGAAGAAGACGCTGCGAGAGTTGGCAGAAACAGGAATCAGCGAGGCAGCACACAAGAAAGCCTTACGTCAAATAAAAGGGCAGATGGCCATAAGTGCAGAAAATCGGGAGAACTCCGCTTTGGCTATGGCGAAATCCGTTCTATACAGAAACCGTTCGGCATCATGGGAAGAAGTGTATGAGCGAATAGCGGAATACACAACGGAGGATTTAAGAGAGACGGCAGCAGAACTGTTTCGGGAAGATAATATGTATTGCCTGCAATATAGCTGAAGCAAACCGTCAGTCAACCGAATTGGCCGAAATGTGCACACGAAGGTCTTACGAAGGTCGGCTGGAAGACGTACGGAAGACGACTGACGTACCGTGTGACGATTGAGTGACGATTGAGTGACGATTGAGTGATGATTGAGTAAAGAATTGAAAAACAAGAGTATAAAAATGAAAAAAATCACACTATTATTATGCGCAAGTGTCCTGAGTATGGCGGCATGGGCAGACCAAACGGTCTCCGGCGTGGTGGTTGATACCAACGGCGAACCCGTGATAGGTGCTTCCGTTATGGTGACGGGCACGGCCATAGGAACGATTACCGATTTTGATGGTAAATTCAGTATGTCGGTACCCGATGATGCGCAAACGATGACCATCTCGTACGTGGGTATGGGCGAGAGTGTAGTGGCTGTGGGAACATCCATTCGCGTAGTGCTCAGAGAGAATGCAGAGATGATTCAGGAGGTGGTGGTAACCGGTTACGGCAACGTATCAAAGGGCTCGTTTGCGGGTTCTGCCATAGCCGTTAACGCAGATGCTATCGAGAAAAAGACGCCTTCGGAAATCTCAAAAGCTTTGGCTGGTGAGGTGGCCGGTATGCAGGTGATTACGCCAAGTGGTCAGCCGGGTGAGTCGGCAGATATTCGTATTCGTGGTGCGGGTTCCGTGAATGGCGGTACGGCTCCATTATACGTGGTGGACAATATCCCATACGAGGGCAATTTGTCGTCTATCTCGCCGAGTGATATTGCGTCGATTACTGTGCTGAAAGATGCCACGGCAACCTCTTTGTATGGATCGCGTGGTGCCAATGGCGTCGTTTTGATTACTACGAAGAAAGGTAAATCGGGCGAAGGCAAGATTGATGTGGAGGCACATTATGGCGCCAATCTGCATATCCTGCCGATGTATGACGTGGTGACAAGTCCGGAGGAATATGTGGAGATGGCATGGTTGGGCATGTACAACTCATCTTCCAAATCCGATCCGTATGAACGTGCGGATGAGGCTAACAAGGAATTGTTTTCTACTTTGGGTATCCCTTCCATGTATAACATCTGGGAAGACGCCGGCAATATGCTCATAGGCGATAATGGCAAGTTTTATCCCGACGTGCAACGCAAATCCGGCTATCGGAACATGACTTCGTGGGCAGACGAGCTCTTCCGCGTGGGGCAGAAAGGCGAGGCAATGCTGAAGATTTCCGGCGGTACCGACAAGACCACGTATTTCACTTCGTTCGGCTATCTGAAGGACGAAGGCTATTATATCGGTTCAGATTTCCAACGATTCAATTTCCGTACGAGTATTGAGCATGAGGTGAAATCCTGGCTGAAAGGAAGCATGAATGTTTCCTATACGTATAGCGAGAAAAATGCGGCAGGTCAGGACGAAACGATGAACAATGGTTTTGCCTATGTGAACGGTATTCCGGCCATTTATCCGGTGTATCTCTATAATGAGGATGGAACCGTGAAGGTGGACAGCAAGACGGGCGAGTCGGCTTATGACTACGGCATGATCGAAGGTAATGGTCGTGCATTTGGTACGGGAATCAATCCGGCAGGTTCGTTACGGTACGACCGTGACCAAACGCAAAATCATCATCTGTCGGGCATTTCGTCGCTGGAGTTTACGTTGTATGACGGCCTGAAACTGACGGTAAATGCCGGCGTGCAGTTCCAATTTGCAAAGGCGTCCCAATACGTGAATGCTTACTATGGTGATGCGGCTGGTGTGGGTCGTACGCGCAAGACGCAAACCGATTATCTTTCGTTTGCCTGCAATCAGTTGCTGGAATACAGCAAGGCATTTGGCGATCATTCGTTGCGCGTGTTGGCAGGCCATGAAACGCAGTATGCCCGAAGCGGCTATACGTATGGTAGCAAGAGCAACGTGGCAGTAACGACGGGTCCTTCCGTGCTGGAGTGGGGTAATGCCGTGCAGATGGTGGCGATGAACTCGCGTACGGATAAGTACTCATTGGAGTCGTATTTGGCAACCGTTTCGTATATTTTTGCTGAGAAATACGGTCTCACGGCCAATTATCGTGCCGATGGTTCAAGCAAGTTTGCCAAAGGTCATCGATGGGGTCATTTCGGTTCTGTGGGTGCCACGTGGATGTTCACCAACGAGGCTTTTTTGCAGAACGTGAAGTGGCTGAAGAATGGTAAGTTACGTTTGAGCTGGGGTGTGCAGGGTAATCAGGATGGCATTACGTCCGATCTGTTTTACGACCAATATAGCGTGCAAAACGTGGGCGGCCAGTTCTCGTATGTGTGGGGTTACAAAGGTAATGAGAACCTGACGTGGGAAAAAGCCAGCCAGACGGACTTGGGCCTGGAGGCTGATCTGACGAAGTACCTGGGAATTGAATTCGATTATTTCCATAAATTGACGAGCGACATGCTTTTCCCAATGTATGTGGCACCAAGTCATGGCTATTCGTACTACTATATAAACGCGGGCAAACTGGTGAACCAGGGTGTGGAACTCCAGCTGAATATCCATGCCGTGCAAACTGAGAATGTGCGCCTGAATGTGCGCCTGAATACTTGCCATTATACGAATAAAGTGCTAGAATTGCCGAACTACATGGGAACGGATGAAGAGCAGTTGATGAGCGGTAATTTATCGGTTGGACATGGCTTGAACGACTATTATATGAAGACGTATCTGGGTGTGGATGCAGAGACGGGCGTAGCGTTGTATCAAGGCTACTATGATGCCAAATTAGGTGATTTTGGCATTAATTACGGTATCTCAGCGGCCGAACAGCGTGAATCGGGTGTGGCTTTGGATGGTACGCATGCCAATTATATCTCCAATGTGTATGCCTACAGGCAAAAATACCCGGACGCGGATATTCGCACGACGGCCACAACGGCAGGCGCATTCGCGGGCTACGATTACGTGGGTAAGTCGGCCGTGGCTGATTTGGCCGGCGGTTTCGGCTTTGATCTGAGCGTGTATGGCGTATCGCTGAGCGTGTCGTGCAGCTATGGCATAGGCGGTTATGGCTATGATAATACGTATGCCGCCCTAATGAACACTTCTCGTGCCGGCACCTACAATTGGCACAAGGATATGCATAAGGCTTGGAACGCCTTCATGACGGATGCAGAGAAACAGGCTGTTGCCGATATGGGTACGGCGGGTATACCTAAACTCTCCAATGGCGTGGACAAGTATGCTATCATGCGTTCAACCCGTTTCCTGACAAGCAATTCGTTCCTCTCGCTCAATAACGTGCGTTTGGGCTATGATTTCCCAGAGAAACTGATATCCAAACTGCATATGTCGCAGTTGAGCGTATATGTGTCGGGTGACAATCTGGCATTGGCATCCGCTCGCAAGGGCTACCATCCAATGGTTAGTTTCTCGGGTTCGTCTGGCGTTTATCAATACACCCCATTATCAACCATTATGGGTGGTATCAAACTTCAATTCTAGGGAGGACCGGATATGAAAAAGACTATGCAACATAACAATATGAAGATGATGGCCGTGGCGCTTTATGCGGTAGCGGCTATGGTGGTGACGAGCTGCTCGCCTTCCTATCTGGATCAGGAACCTGCAGGCGGCACAATTCGTCAGGACCAGTTTGAGAAACTGAATAACACGCTGGAAGGTTCTATGCGTGGCATCTATGCGCAACTATATGCGTATAGCGGCCAGGATGCTTTTGGCGAGCGTGCCATTGATATGTATGGCGATATTCTTTGTGGCGATATGGCTGTGACGACAAGGCTGTACGGCTGGTTCTATTGCGACGAGAATATGGAAACGAATACCGACCGTACCGACTATTTATGGGGGTATTATTACGGCATGATGCATAATTTGAACAGCATTATCGATTTGGTGGCCAAGTATCCAACCGATATGATGCATCTGGATCCGTCCCGCGAGTATACAGAGGCAGAAGCCATGGTAGGAGGCTATTATGCAGAGGCGTTAACCATGCGTGGCTACGTGCTGATGCGTTTATTGCATTTCTATTGCCCACTCCCTGAGCAGAATTCCCGTCCCGAATCGTTGACCATACCTATTTACACGCGAGAAAATCAAGATGATACCGTGAATATGGCTACGTTGGGAGATGCATATAAAGACCTGGAAACAAGTTTGGAAACGGCTATTGCCTATTTCGAGAAGTTTGGCAGCCGACATGTGCGACCGGACAAACTGACGGTGGATATCAATATTGCGCGCACCATTCTCGCGTACGCGTATATAAATAAGGTCAATACGAATGCTGTGGGCGATGAGACGTTCTATAACGAGCCATATCGTAAGGCGTTGGCGCTTTTGGAGAAAGTGATGGAAAGTGGAACGTACCAGATTATGCCGAGCAGTAGCGTGCTCACCACGGGCTTTAATAATATTAATGACCCATCGTGGATGTGGGGGCAGGAAGTAACCAGCGAGACGGCAACGTTGCTGGGTTCGTTCTTTGGCCAAGTGGATATTCACACGTACTCATATGCATGGGCAGGCGAGTGCAAGGTGATCGACAAGAATCTCTATAACGCTATTCCAGCATGGGATAAGCGCAAGTTGTGGTTCAACGACGGTAAAGAGAACAAAACCTATGCACTTTGCCCCGATGGCAAATTCTTCTCTGCGCGCAATAAGCAATCCACCAAGAGCGAAGACGTGGATCGTGATTATACGTCTGATAATGTGTTCCTGCGCATAGAGGCGATTTATCTGATGGCATCAGAGGCGGCTTATCGCTTGGGCGAGATGGAGAAAGCACGTGCGTATTTGACGGCAATTACCGACCAGCGCGTACGGGATGATTCGGAGTCGGCTGCGGCTTATGCTACATGGAAAGCGGGTCTTTCCAACGATGGTCTGCTTCGCGAGGCGATAGGTTATAACTGGCGCGTGGAATTATGGGGTGAAGGTTTTGGCCTGCAAACATTGCGCCGTTTCACCAAGGAGATGCAACGTGGCGACAACCATCTGCGAATGCCGGGTGCCACCATCAGAGCAACCGACCCGGAGTTGCGCCTCGTATTTCCAAGTAACGAATATGTATATAGAAATAAATAAGTATAACAAGGTATGATGAAAAAGATTTTTTTCTTGCTGATGATGGTGCTGGCCGTAGTGTCGTGCAACCCTCGTACAGAGGTGCCGGAGGAGCCAGTCAGCATTACACTCAATCGTAAGGAGTTGACGCTCTCGATGGGAGATTCCATTCGTTTGTCGTATACACTTACCCCTGCAGATGCCAATGCACAGGTGGCGTGGAGCAGTAGCGATGAGTCTGTTTTGACGGTTAATGCTCGCGGTATGGTTCGCACGTGGGGACTTGGTAAGGCCACGGTAACGGCGAGTGCTGGCAATAGCAAAGACCAATGTGTGATCGAAGTGAAATCCGATATGGACGTGCTGCGTTTCACGTCGGCTGTTATGCCGTTTGAGCCGGATACGACGGCGTGTGGAGGCACATCGGGCAAAGCTGGAGATATGCATGTGGTGCTCTCGTTGGCTACGTTCTATCTGATGTCGGATGGCTTATATTTGGATGGAACCGAACTTGCGGGACCAGAGCGAGGCGCAATCATTATCGTGGAGACGCCTATCTGGTATGCGCCCAAAGAAAGTAATGGCGGAAAGGCTTCTGCTCTTGTTACCAATGTGGATTTCGTGGTTGTCGACCCATTTGAAACCAAACTGAACACGTTCCAGAAGGGCAGTATTGATGAGACGCCTTATGTGACTGCGTTTAAGAAATATTGCGAGCAATTTAATGCAGGCAACGAAGAAGCGGCACATGATGCAGTATCTGAGGCGGCTGATTATGTGCGCGGAGCACGTTTGGTGCAGGTGACCTACCATTCTCGCGAGGAGGGATACGCACAGGATGGGTACGTGATGAATGATCTGCCTACCGGCCTGGTAACTTCCGGATCGTTCAAGCTCAACAGAAATGGAGCACACGGCATGCTCGGATTTGAGCAACTGGACCTGACTGTACTGCCACTTGATCCAAACTCTTATTGGGGCGTTTCGCTGGTGCAAAATGATGGTAAATTGCAGTTGACGGATGAGCATCTGCATTTTGGCGCGGAATTGCACTACACCAAGTAAATATTTTTTCATTTTCTGGAAATAGTATACCAATATGGGGCTATTTTGCACGTTTTAGAGCGAAATATTTTGTCAATTCAATAAAAAATAGTAATTTTGCACCCCATTTTGGCATGACTTTTGCCATAAATATAGCGATAAATAAATTTTAAGATATGAAAAAGATGTTGACACTGATGCTCGCTATGACGAGCATGATGGCAGCCACGGCAACCGAATTGCCAAAGGAACTGCAAACGTACAAGCTGGACAACGGTTTGACAGTAATATTGTGGGAAGACCACGAACAGCCAGACTGCGAAGGCTACGTTGTAACCCGAGCAGGCGCTATAGATGAACCGGCAGAGTACACCGGTTTGGCTCACTACCTGGAGCATATGTTGTTTAAGGGTACGCAGGAGATTGGTGCTCTGGATTGGGAAAAAGAGAAACCGTTGTATGATTCCATCATCGCGTTGTATGATGAATATGCAGAGGCTACCGATCCAAAAGTACGCAAAGAGATTGCCACCCATATCAATAAGCTTTCCATTGAAGCAGGCAAATATGCCAATCCGGAGGATTTCTGGTTCTTGATGGACGGAATGGGTGCAGAAGAAGTGAATGCATACACCAGTTATGACGTAACCTGCTATCACAATCATTTCAATAAGAGCCAAATGGAGCGTTGGTTGACCTTGTTCTCTGATCGTTTGATCAACCCTGTTTTCCGTACGTTCCAGGCCGAATTGGAAACGGTGTTTGAAGAGTACAATCGTGGTGCCAACAACCCGCAAAGCAAAGTGGGCCTGACACTTTGGGAGAATGTGTATGCAGGACACCCATACGAGCGTAGCGTGATTGGCAAACCGGAGCATCTGAAGAATCCTCGTTTGAGCAAATTGATTGAATTCTACAATACATGGTATGTGCCAAACAATATGGCCTTGATTATTGTGGGTGATTTCAATGCAGAGGCAGTTAAGCCTTTGATTGCCAAGACGTTCAATCGTTTGGTGCCAAAAGAATTGCCAGCACGTGGCATCTATGGCGAAACCAGTTTTGCTGGCAATCCTCACAAGACGTTTAAGATGGGCTATAATCCTGAGATTATCTGGGCTTACAAGGGCGTTAAGGAAGGACATGAGGATCAAACGGCATTGGAATTTGCCGTATCGTTGCTCTCAAACGGTATGGGAACCGGCTTGCTCGACAAACTGGAATTGGACGGCAAGATTTCCTCTGTGGGCGCATTCAACGATAGCCGTCGCGATCAGGGCCGTATCATTATTGACGCAACGCCTTATTACGATATTAATGTGGGCATGTTCGAAAGCGATAAAGCCACAGAACGTATGGTGATGGCAGAAGTGGATAAACTGAAGAATGGCCAGATTGAGGATTGGCAAATCGCTGCCGTAAAGAAGGAATATGCGCAAAGCTATAAGCTGAGCGAAGAATCCACCGGCACCAAGATGAGCCAGTTGGTACATTGCTTCACGTATGGCTTGCCTTTGACGGATATCTTTGAGGAGAACGAGAAGGTTCAGGCCCTGACCAAGGAAGAGATTGCGGCCGTAGCTCGCAAGTATTTCAACGCAGATCACCTGACGGTTACGTTTGAGGAGAATCTGAATTCACTCAAGCCGGAAACCGTTGATAAGCCTGAGATTGAACCTCTTCAGCCAATTGAAGGTGTACAAACGGAGTATTTCAAGAATTTCTGGAAGATCCCAGCTGACGAAGTGGAATATACCTACAACGACTTCAACGACGTGAAGGTGACTACCATTGGCAGCAACGTGAAATTGCACTATACGAAGAATGATAAGAATGATATTTTCTCTCTGACGCTTCGTTATGGCGTAGGTTCAAAGAAGATTCCTATGCTGGAGTACATCCCGGGCATGATGAATACTGCCGGCACGATGATTGGTAATCTGGATGCACAGCAGTTCCGCCTCCGCCTGGCAGAATTGGGCGCACAGTTGGGCTACAGTTCATCAGAGAACTATTTCTACATTCAGATCATCGGTGAGGATTCCAATATTGAAGAAATCACCCGTTTGGTCAACCAGCAGTTGTTGGCTCCAAAATTGGAGCAGGAGCAGTTGGATAACGTGAAAGGTAGAATTGTACGTAGCCGTTATCTCTTGCCTCACTCGCAATCAGCTCAGGCCAGCGCGTTGCTTCAGTATGCACTCTATGGCAAGAACTCTCCATACGTGGACGTGGTTCCATTTAAGGATATTTACGACGTAACCCTGCCTCAGGTGCAATCATTCCTTGGCGAAACCCGCTCATATGGCTTGGATGTGTTCTATTGCGGAACTCGCACCCCAGAGGAGGTGACGAATGTGTTGCCACTCGTAGAGGGTATGCGTCCAGCAGAACCATATTTCGAGCGTGAACGCCAAACTTATGATAAGCCAACACTCTATTTCCATCCGGCCAAAGTGCAGCAGGCAACCTTGTATTTCTATATCAATGGTAAGCCTTACACGATCGATACGGAGGTGGCAAATGAAGCATTCAGCCAGTATTTCGGCGGCGGTTTCACCGGTTTGGTGCTGAATGAAATCCGTGTGAAGCGCTCTATGGCATATACGGCATCAGGTGGTATCTCTACTCCTGCATTGCCAGGCAATAAGGATTATTTCATCGGCTATGTGGGCACCCAATCCGATAAGGTGGAAGATGCTATCGACGTGTATATGAACCTCTTGAATAATATGCCTGTGGATTCGGCTATGATGAAGTATATGAAGCCAGTATTGCGTCAGGCATGCCAATCCAAGCCTTCTATGCGTGGCAAAGCGCAAACGTATGAATATTGGCAGCGAATGGGTTATACCGACGATCCTGCCCGCATGATGGGCGAAGAAGTGGCACAGCTTACTTTTGCTGACGTGGAGAAATTCTATAAGGAAAATATCCAAGGCAAGCCTGTTACGGTAGTAATCGTAGGCGATCCAAAGAAGGTGAATATTAAGTCGATTGAGAAGAAATTGGGTTGCAAGGCAATCAAGTCTTCGCCAACCACGATTTTTGCGCCATTTGATATCCACGATTTGTTCTAAATGAACATTTGAACACCAGTTTTTTGGTGAATATACAAAAGATGCCACCTGTATGCATTATTGCATATGGATGGCATTTTTTGATAAATATGTATTCAAAACATGCATAAAACGAACAAAAAGTAAGAAAAAAAGCAGTTTTTTGTGTCAAAATGTTGCGTATATGAAAAAAAAGTAGTACTTTTGCACCGTGTTTTACGCGTAACGAGTAAACGCGAATCATCTCTGCTTACCTTAATCTACTGGCTGACCATGTATCAGTTAGTGGGTGTTGTGCGATAAAGTGGAGGCGATTTTGGCGTCAATATTCGGAAGGTAAACAAAGTTTAATTCTAAGGAAAGTAAACAAAATTAATTATAACGCTTATGAAAAAGCTTTTTACAATGCTCTGTTTCTGCATGATGACCCTCGTGGCATTGGCAGACAAGCAGGTTAATGGCGTCGTAGTGGACGAAGCAGGCGAGCCAGTGATTGGCGCGTCTATTCAAGTGCCTGGAACTTCATTGGGTACGATTTCCGACTACGATGGCACGTTCTCAATTACGGTACCAGACGATGCAAAGATCCTTACGGTTTCGTTCATTGGTAAGGAGACACAGGAAGTTGCAGTGAAGGCAAATGTGCGCGTGGTATTGGCGGAGAATTCTGAAATGCTCCAGGAAGTGGTTGCCACCGGTTATGGCGTGGTAAGTAAAGGTGCATTTGCCAGTGCAACTCAGCGTGTGGATGCTGAGACTATTGAAAAGAAAAGTCCATCAGAGGCTACGAAGGCATTGGCTGGTGAGGTGGCAGGTATGCAGGTTATCAATACCAGCGGTCAGCCGGGTACAAACGCAACCATTCGTATTCGTGGTATTGGCTCATTGAATGGCTCATCTGCTCCTCTTTATGTGGTGGACGGTGTGTCTTACGATGGTGATGTATCATCTATTGATCCGGGCGATATTGCTACGATCGACGTTTTGAAAGGCCCGAGTGCAACCGCTTTGTACGGTTCTCGTGGTGCCAACGGTGTTATCGTCATCAATACCAAGAAGGGTACCTCAGGTGAGGATGGCAAAATTGATGTGGACGTCAAGTATGGCGCCAACATGCGTTTGCTGCCTATGTATGATGTAATCGAGAGCCCTGAAGAGTATGTGACTATGGCATGGCAGAGTTTGTACAACTATTATTCTCTGGAGAAGAAGCAGGGCGAAAACCAGGCTGTTTCGTCTGCCAACAACAACTTGTATGGCTCTCTCGGTTTGCCGGTAGGTTACAATCTTTGGAATCGTGATGGCAAGAGCTTGATCAACCCATATAACGCAGGTGGTCTGGTGGTTCCTTCATTCGACTATGAGTCAGCACAGCGTGCTCCGGGTTATGAAAACCTGGAGTCGTGGAAAGATGCTATCTTCCATGTGGGCCAGAAGGCAGATGCCAGCGTGAAATTCCATGGCGGTACGGAGAAGGTGAAGTATTTCACTTCTTTGGGTTACTTGAAGGATGAAGGCTATTATCGTGCATCCGATTACAATCGTTTCTCTTTGCGTTCCAACTTGGATTTTGAACCAAAGAAATGGTTGAAGGTCAACATGAATATTGCCTACACTTATTCCGATTTGAACAGCCCTGACCAGGACGGCGATGGCGCAATGAACAATGGCTTCTACTATGTAAATGCCATCCCAGCCATCTATCCTGTTTATGTGCGTGACGAGAATGGCGATATTCCAACCGATCCACGTACCGGTTTGCCAATGTTCGACTATGGTAACGATTTGATGCGTACGTTTGGTATGGGTATCAACCCTGCCGGTTCACTTCGTTTGGATAAGGAGAATCAAAAGCAGCACGAGTTGGATGCCAAGGGCACGTTGGAGTTCAAGCTCTATAAGGGTTTGGTATTCAAGGTAACCTCAGGTGTGCACTATTATAACAACCTCTTCTCTGATTTGAAGAATAAGTACTATGGTGATGCAGCAGGTATTGGTCGTATCCAGCAGCAATCGCTGAATCAGCTCACGTTCTATGCCAATGAGATTTTGGATTACCATAACACGTTTGGTGATCACTCAATTACCGCAATGGCTGTGCATGAGAACTACTCATATAATGCACGTGCCGTGATGGGCTACAAGTCTTATCTCGCTGATAATGAGAGTGTGGAACTCTCTAATGCCATCAAGATGAATGCAGTGGAAGGCAATACAACCCGTTTTGCAATGGAATCATGGGTGGCTGAGGCTTCTTACGACTACAAGAATCGTTACGTATTGAGAGCCAACTTCCGTGCCGATGGTTCAAGCCGTTATGCTAAGGGTCATCGCTGGGGTTACTTCGGTTCTGTAAGTGCCGCTTGGTCGTTCACCGAAGAAGACTTTATGCGCAGCAATGATTGGATTAAAAATGGTAAAGTATATGCCGACTGGGGTATGCTTGGCAACCAGATCAACTCGCTCTATTCATACACCGATATGTATAGCATTGAGAATGTGAATGATCAGATTGCATATGTATGGGGAAGCAAGGGTAATCCGGATATTACCTGGGAACGTACGAATACTACGGAAGTAGGTTTTGCATTCAGCCTCAAGAATTATTTGGATGTGGAAATGGACTACTTCTATAAGCTTACCGACAACATGTTGATGAGCCGTGCCGTAGCTCCTTCTTTGGGTTATTCTTCCGTTCCAACCAATGATGCGAAGATGGTGAACCAGGGTGTTGAATTTGCGTTGAAGGCGCATGCGGTAGACACTCGTAACGTGAAATTGGATATCCGTTTGAACGGTGCTCACTATCAGAATAAGATGGTGCAGATGCCAATCGACCGCGATTACTACGATGCCGATGGCAACCATATCATCAAGCGTATGGATATGAACGGCGCGATGTCGGTGGGTCACTCTCTCTACGATCATTACACCTATGTATATAAAGGCGTAGATCCAACCGATGGTAATGCGCTCTATGAAGCATACTATGATACCCGTTACGGTGAGCTCGGCGCGAAGAAGGATGATGGTACGTACAATTATGTTTCTTCACTCCATAAGTGGAAGCTTGATCACCCGGGCGAAGAGGAGTTCCTTGCCGTGGAGGATACGAAAGATGGTTCATATGCAACCGCTCAATATGTAGGCAAGAGCTATCTGCCTGATTTGGACGGCGGTTTGGGTATCTCTCTTGAAGTACAGGGTTTCACCTTGGATATCGCCACCAGCTATCGTATCGGCGGTTATGGCTACGATTATACCTATATGGCCTTGATGGCTAATGATCAGGTGGGTAATCACAACTGGCACGTGGATATGTTGAACTCATGGACGGCAAGCAACACCGAAACCAATATTCCTCGTGTGGATAACGGTTTGGGCGAGTATCAGTCTTACACCAGCATGACGTCTACGCGTTTTCTGACGAGCAACAGCTATTTCTCTTTGAATGATATTCAGGTAGGCTACAACTTCCCTAAGAAATTGTTGAAGCCAATTAAGTTGGAGAAACTTCACTTGTATCTCTCTGCTTCTAACCTGGCTATCGCAACGGCTCGTAAGGGTTACAACCCAATGACCTCATTCACGGGTTCATCAGATACGCACGCCTATTCACCATTGTCAACCATCATGGGTGGCGTTAAGTTCACATTCTAATTATAGGAGGTAACACATTATGAAGAAGATATTTTTATTATTTGGTTTGTGCGCAATGGTCGCATTCACCTCTTGTGATTTGAATCAGGAACCTGGTGGTAGCAATATCACGGAGCATCAATATCAGCAGAAAGATGATGCAACGGAAGGCTCTGTACGTGGTATCTACACTTTGCTGTATGCTTATGGTGGCGAACATGATGCGTTTGCGCAGCGTTCTATGGATATGTACGGCGATTTGCTTTGCGGCGATATGGCATTGGCTACGCAGAACTACGGTTGGTTCTCAAGCGATGAACTGATGCAGACCTATGGTCGTCGTTCATATTTCTGGGCATATTATTACGATATTATCCGTTTGGTTAATAAGGCGTTGAACGCTGTAGAGGCCGGCAATGATGGAGAGTTTCCTGCATTGGAAGATGTAGAAGACCCTGCATTGGAAGATGGCTACTATTGCGCGCAGTTGTTCGCGCTTCGTGGTTGGGCATATGCCGGTTTGCTTCGCTATTTCGTGGCTCCATCTTCAGAAATTGATTTGGCCAGCGAATTGGCAGTTCCTATCTATACGGAAGAGGCAACCAAGGGCGATACTATTCTTGGTGCACCTCGTGCAAATGCAATTGATGTTTACATCCGCGCAGAGGAAGATTTGAAGCTTGCTATCCAATATTTCGAGGCATATAATAAGGTGGGGCGCAGCAGCAAACTGGAAATGAATGCAGATGTAGCACGCATTACGTTGGCATATTCTTATTTGAATAAGGGTGACTACACCAATGCGCTCAAGTATGCAAAAGAAGCTATTGACAATACCTCTGCTAACCTCTTGCCTCAATCTCAGGTGCTCACAACCGGTTTCAATGATGTAACCAACAGCAACTGGATCTGGGGTCAGGACGTAACGGTAGAAACAACCACCTCTCTTGCTTCATTCTTTGGCCAGTGTGATATCTATTCATATAGCTACGCATCAGCAGGTGACGTGAAGGGTATTGATAAAAACCTCTATAAGCAGGTAGAGGATATGAAATGGGATATCCGTTATTATTGGTGGAGCAATTATGCTCGTTCCGGCCAGAAGAATGCATCCAGCTATGAATTTGCTCCTGATGGCAAGTTCTATTCTGCAAAATCAAAGAAGTTGCAGGGCGATCGTGACTGGTTGAGCGATAACGTTTATATGCGTCTTGAGCTGGCTTACCTCATTGCAGCAGAGGCAGCTTGCCGTGCTGGCGATGACCCAACGGCACTCACCTATTTGACTGCAATCACCGATCTCCGCGTGCAGGATGGCAAGGATGCTGAGTATGCAGCATGGAAGGCTACTCTTACCAATAATGCTGCCGTGCTCGAAGCAATTCGCTACAACTGGCGTGTGGAACTTTGGGGTGAAGGTTATGGCATGCAGACCTTCCGTCGTTATGGCTTGACGGTTGAATTGGGTGATAATCACCTCCGCTCAACGAAGTCAATCAACACCGGTTTGGCTAACGGCCGTTACTTCACGTTTGAAATCCCAACAGGCGAGCAGTACTACAACCCATATATCAACGATGGTGATGATCTCACCACCTTGCAAACGGCACCTCGTCGCTAATTGGTGTACCACACCTTATTTATATAGATAATTAATATTTAAATACAATAACATTATGAAGAAAGTATTATTTGCACTTTGTGCAGCTCTGACTCTCGGTTTTGTGGCATGCGGTGACCCTGAAAACCCAGGCGAACCTGCTACTGATGTAGTTATCACTATTGATCCATCCAGCTTGGAATTGACTCCTGGCGATGAAACTCGTTTGAAAACCATTATTGAACCTGCTGGTACTACCGTTAAGGTTAGCTGGAAATCAAGCAACGAAGCTGTTGCTACCGTTACTGCAGCTGGTCTCGTTACCGCAGTAGGTGAAGGTACTGCTACCATTACCGCTTCTGCAGAAGGTGCTAAGGCCGGCACTTGCGAAGTAGTTGTAAGCGCAACCGCAGTTTATAACTCTTTCGATATTTCTGACTATGGTATGTTCGGTGCTCCTACTATTGTGGAGGGTTCTGATACCGTTATTACCGCTTCTTCTGGTGATCAGTACAACTGCAAGATGGCTTATTTCACCATGTATGCTTATAGTTCAGGTATTGCATATGTAGATGGTAAGGGTCTTCAGGGTGAAGGTTTCCTCGTAGCAAGCAAGATGCCTGTTTGGGTGGCCGTTGACGAGAATGGCGAACTTTTGTTCTACTTCCGTGGTGTACTCCGCATCCAGCCTAAGGCTCCAGTTCAGCCATATTATGCAGAGGCAGGTGCTGTAAACGTAGACGAGTTTGCTAAATTCATGAAGTCAGTAGTTGCAGCAGAGAATGATACTACGCTTGATTGGGATGAGGAAGCATATAAGGTAGCATTCACCGGTGCCTCAATTGACTACTTCAACTCATCATACGAGAATACCACTTGGTATGATATCTGCCCAGTAGGTCATGTTAAGTCTTTGGCTATTGGTTGGGATGACGATGACGCTCTCCTCTACACCGGCGATATCGTATGGCACGAGTTCCTTGATGATAACTATTGGTTTGGCTTGAAGATGAACTTCGATGAAGAAGGCTACTTCACCAGCGTAGTTGAGCCATATGAGTTCAAGACGATTGAGAAGCACGTAGCTAACTTCGATGAGAGTGCAGCTGCTTTTGAGCGTCCTCTCGACATGAGCAAATTCCACGCAGAAGATCCATTCGGTGGCAAGCGTGCAAACATCACCAACAAGGTGAGCATGTACAAGAAATAATCTGCACCTTAAGGTGTAAAAACAAACAATAGCATGCCCCGCAATAAGGGCATGCTATCTCCCGTTTTAAAAGGAAAGATGGCAAAACGGGGTGTATAGAATACCCAAGAAGTATGAAAAAAGTTGTATCTATCTTATTCTCATTGGCCGTTTCAATGGCGGCTTTGGCAGTACCAGCATCACCTTATCCATTCACGGTAACGCAGCCAGATGGCACCGAGTTGACGGTTCGATTGGTGGGTGACGAGTTTCATCATTATCTGATAAATGCAGAAGGCCAAGCGATTGCTCGCAATGCCGAAGGCTTTTATCAGGTTAACGAAGAGTTGGCTTTGGAAGGGCCAGCGATTCGCAAGGCTCGTCGTGTGGCTCAGGCAACTCAAGCTGGCGGCAATTTTCCAACCACTGGTTCGCCCAAAAGTTTGGTGATTCTGATTGGTTTCGCCGATCTTCCATTTGGCAATACCAATGTTGCGTTCAACGATTTGCTGAATAAAGAAGGATACAGCTATAATGGCGCAACCGGCTCAGCTCGCGACTATTTCAAGGCTTCCTCTATGGGAAAATTTGCACCTCAGTTTGATGTGTATGGTCCGTATGTGGCTTCGCATAATATGGCTTATTATGGCGAAAACACCTCAGGAAATCATTCTTCTCATGAGTCTGAATTGATTATTGAAGCATGCCGTGCGGCTCATGATGCCGGTGTGAATTTGGGCAATTATGATACGGATGGCGATGGCATCTTGGATAATGTGTTTGTATATTTTGCCGGCCATAACGAAGCAGAGCATGCTCCAGCAGAAACCATTTGGCCTCACCAGAGCAATCTGTCAGGCCGCGATATCGTGATTGATGGAGTTCGCCTAGCTTCTTATGCTTGCACGTCAGAGTATAGCGGCGCAAGCGGAACATCTCGTTGCGGTATTGGTACCTTCTGCCATGAGTTTGGCCACGTGATTGGTTTGCCGGACTTTTATGATACCGATTATAAATACTATTCGGTAGCAGAATGGGATATCATGAGCTCTGGTTCCTATAATAATAATGGTCGTACGCCTCCAACTTATACGGCTTATGAGCGTTTCTTTGAAGGCTGGCTGACTCCAGAGCAATTGTCTACTCCGGGAATGTATACTTTGTCGCCAATCGAGACGTCTAATCAGACCTATATGATAGCGGCTAATACGCACAATATGAACGGAAAGAGCCCTAATCCAAGCGAATTCTTCTTGCTGGAATATCGTGATGGTAAAGGTTGGGACATCGGCTTGGCAGGACATGGCATGCTGGTATGGCATATTGATTATTCTTCATCTGCATGGTCAGGCAATACGCCAAACAATGGTCCTAATTTGATGCGCATGCACTTGGAAGAGGCCAATGGAGTTGGATGGAAACAACGTGGCAATAAGGAAAGTGGTCGCGCAAGTGACCCATATCCCGGCACTATGAATGTGACCACATTTACGCCAAAGCTGCACAACGGAACGGCTCTTGATCAGCCAATCTTCGATATTAAGGAAGAAGGCGGTGTGATCACGTTTGTGTATAAGTCGTTGGGCGAATCCACTTTGGTTACGGATGTGGATCATCTTGATTTGGAAACCACGGTGGACGATTATAATAAGATCGTAAGTTGGACGCCACAACAGTTTACATTGGATGGCGGACACCTGATGCCCGGCGAATCTGTTCGCCTCACTACGACGGGATTGTTCTATCTCTATGTAGGTGAAACGGCTCCAGTTCGTGCAAGTAGTGCTTGGAAACAGGAAGTATCCATTGTGGTGCCAGAGGATTCTGCCATTCATGCCAATGTGTGGGTTAGCTTCAGGCCAACAAAGAGAAACTGTAGTGCAGTTTCCAATGTGATTACGATTAAATCTGTTGGTGGTATTCTTTCCCTGCCAGTTACGGGTGTAGCTCCTCGTCATACGTATGTGACTACGCCGGTTGTGAAAGACGCAACGGACGTAACGCCTTATTCTTTTCGCATAAATTGGAAGCCGGTGAAGGATGCTGAGGAATATTACATTACGGTGTATAGCGTTGAGCCTGGTACATCTTCATTCACGCAGGGCTTTGAGAACTTCTCAAGCGAGGCGTCCATTAAGCAGGAAGGCTGGCAGAGCAATACGCATCTCACCACCACTTCTGCTAAATCAGATGGCACCAAAGCCTTGTATTTGAAGAATACGGGCGATTATATTATCTCAGAAACGTATCAGTCGGCCATTACGAATGTGTCGTATTGGGTGAATGCTTTCACGGCTGATGTGGATACCGTTGGCAGTATTCTTGTGGAGGCTTACAATGGCAAAGCATGGACGGAAATAACCACCTCTTTCATCACCAGCAAGACGAAGAAGAAGACGATTTCGCACGATTTTGAGAGTAGCTCGAATTACGTTCAATTCCGCGTAACCTATACTGATTTTGGCGGTTCAGGCGTCGCATTTGATGCGTTTACGGCTACCTGCTCTGAGAAGATCGCGTATTTATATAAAGGTACCGATTTGGCGATTGCAGCAATCGACGACGAGGAGTTGACTATCTGCTACGTGAAGGAATTGCAACCTGCTACCACCTACTACTATCAGGTGCAGGCTTCGGATTTGGATAAGGGTTGCGAAGAGCATCTTACTGATTTGTCAGCACCTAAGAGTGTAACCACAATCGCAGGTCTGTCAGCTGAGGATAAGCATCTCACGATTGCTATCGATAGCATCAATTATAATCCAACGTGCCATGCTATTTATGTGCCTGCGCCAGTTGGTGGTGATTTCCTCTATTTCTACGATATGCAGGGCCATAAAGTGTATGAAATTGCTGTGCATTCGGGCGAGTTTAGCTATCAGTTGCCTTTGGATAAGTTCAATAAAGGCTACATGTATGCCGTTAAACTTGTTTCAAAGAAGATGAATCGCAAAGGCCAGTGGGCTAAGTTCATCTACAAGTAATTTCCCCCAGAAAGAAATACGGGAGCAAGACAAAATGTCAAAAAACGAGCCTCTATTCTGCCAAAATGGCAGAGTGGAGGCTTTTGGCATAAAAATGGAAGAATGAAAATCAAAGTATAATTCATATCTCAAAGTTAATAATTCTTAATTACAATATATATGGCAACAGGTAATATTGGGGTAACAAGCACAAATATTTTCCCCGTTATTAAGAAATTTTTGTATAGCGACCACGAGATTTTCCTTCGTGAGATTGTGTCCAATGCAGTAGATGCTACGCAAAAGATGCGCACGCTGGCTTCGTCAGGCGAGTTTAAGGGCGAACTTGGCGACATGAAAGTGCGTGTGACGATTGATAAGAATAAGAAAACCCTTACGGTAAGCGACCATGGCTTGGGTATGACTGCTTCCGAAGTGGAGAAATATATCTGCCAAATCGCCTTCTCTGGTGCTGAGGAGTTCGTAAATAAATATAAGGATAACGCAGCTGCTATCATTGGCCATTTCGGCTTGGGCTTCTATTCTGCATTTATGGTGAGCGATAAGGTGGAGATCTTCTCGCAATCCTACAAGGAAGAGGAAAAGGCCTGCCACTGGAGTTGTCTTGGCGAAACTTCATATGAACTTGAAGACACCATCAAGGCGGAGCGCGGTACGGATATCGTGATGCATATTACCGATGAATATGCAGAATATCTGGAAGATGCGAAGATTGAAGGTCTTTTGAAGAAATATTGTCGTTTCCTTCCTGTGGAAATCGCCTTTGGAAAGAAGAAGGAATGGAAAGATGGCAAGCAAGTGGAACTTGAGGAAGACAATGTAATCAATTTCGTAAACCCAGCCTGGACCCGCAAGCCACAGGACCTCAAGGAGGAAGACTATAAAGAGTTTTATCATCAGCTCTATCCAGATCAGTTCGACGAGCCATTATTCCATATACACCTTAACGTGGATTACCCATTCAATCTGACGGGTATTTTATACTTCCCTAAAATTAAGAACAATCTGGATGTGAAGCGCAATAAGATTCAGCTCTATTGCAATCAGGTTTTTGTGACGGATGAAGTGGAGAATATCGTACCTCAGTATCTCACCTTGCTTCACGGCGTGATTGACTCGCCGGATATTCCGCTGAATGTGAGCCGCTCATATTTGCAGAGCGATCAGAATGTGAAGAAAATTTCTTCGCATATCACCAAGAAAGTGGCCGACAAACTCTTCGAGATTTATCGCGATTCAAAGGACGATTTCTGTGGAAAATGGGACGATATCAAGATGTTCATCCAGTTTGGTATGCTCACGGATGAGAAATTCTACGAGCGTGCCATCAAGTTCTGCTTGTTTAAATCACTCCTCTCTGAAAATAAGTTCTTTACGCTGGAAGAGTATACCGAGAAGATCAAGGAGGCTCAAACGGATAAGGACGGCAATATAGTGATGCTCTATACGCAGGATGCCGATGCTAACTACACGCATGTGGAGCGTGCAAAACAATTGGGCTACGACGTATTGCTGATGGACGGCGAGTTGGATGTGCACGTGATGTCGCAGGCTGAGCAAAAGAATGAAAAACTTCGTTTTGCACGTGTGGATTCTGATTTGATTGAAAACCTCATCAAGAAAGAAGACCAGAAGAAGGTGGAACTTTCTGCGGAGCAGCAGGAGGGCGTGCGCAAAGCTTTTGATGCACAATTGCCACAAGTGGAGAAACTCAATTATTATGTGACGTTTGAGGCCGCTCCTGCCGATGCTTTGCCCGTGTTCCTTGTGCAAAATGAGTTTATGCGTCGTATGCGTGAGATGTCGGCTCATCAGGAAGGTATGTCGTTCTATGGCAATATGCCAGAGCAATACAACGTGGTGGTGAATACCAATCATCCTTTGATTGAGGAGTTGGTGGCTTCGATGACTTCGGAAAAGGTGCTTGAGCAGCCGGAAGTTAAAGAAGGTGAGGAGCCAAAACCTGCTGAAGAGAAGACTGTTTATACGTTGGCTGGCCATGATGAACGAATCGCAGAACTGATCGATTTGGCGTTCCTGGCAAGTGGCAAACTGAAGGGCGAGGCTTTGGCGAAGTTCGTTTCTCGCTCGCTGAATCTGCTCAAATAATTTCGTTTTAAGCAATAAAAGAATGCTCGTGTGTCCATTGCATACGAGCATTTTTTTATGTAAAATGGCAAGAAAATGTATGCGAGCACACATTTTGCTTGCACATTCCAAAAAAAAGCAGTAACTTTGCAGACGGAATCAGATACCATGCACATAGCAGTAGCAGGAAATATTGGCGCAGGAAAGACCACATTATCGCGAATGTTGGCCAAACATTATGGCTGGGAACAGCGGTTGGAACCGGTGGTGAATAATCCCTATTTGGAGGATTATTATCATGACATTGGCCGATGGACGTTCGCTTTGGAGACGTACTTCTTGAAGGAACGTTTCCGTGATGTGCTGGAAATTGCTCACTCAGAGAAGACCATTATCCAAGACCGGTCGATTTTTGAAGGCGTCTACGTGTTTGTGGAGAATAATTATCGTCAGGGCAATATGTCGGAGCGCGATTTCGAAACCTATATGGAGCTTTTCGAATTGATGACCACCGTGACGAAGGAGCCCGACCTGATGATTTTTCTAAGGAAAACGGTTCCGCATTTGGTTCGGCAGATTCAGCTTCGTGGTCGCGAATATGAACAAACCATGCAGCTGGATTATTTGAAAGGACTGAACGACCGCTACGACGACTTTATTTTTAATAAATACAAGGGCCGCGTGCTGGTGATAGAGAGTGATGAATTGGATTTTGAACATCGGGTAGAGGATTTTCAGATGATTGTGAACAAAATCGACGCTGAGCTCTTTGGCTTGTTCTCAAATTAACAAAAGGAGCTCTGCTTGAGGTCTCGTTGAGAACCGCTGCAGGGCCGCTGTAGGGGTTATGTGTTGCAAAACCGCAAAATCTACAGGCGTGAGGTGTGGAGGCATAAAATCGAAAAATCGTAAAATCGTGGAGGCGTAAAAGCGTGAAATTGTAAAACCGTAAAATCGTTAAATCTAAAAAATATGCATATAGCAATTGCAGGAAATATTGGTGCTGGAAAAACCACGCTGACGAATATGTTGGCCAAGCATTATGGTTGGACCCCAAAGTTTGAACCGGTAGATTTTAATCCATACATGGAAGATTTCTATGCGGATATGTCTCGCTGGTCGTTCAATGTGCAGATTTGCTTCTTGAATAAACGATTCAAGGACGTGATAGAAATCTCCAAGCAGGATAAAACGATTATTCAAGATCGAACGATTTATGAGGATGCCCGCATCTTTGCGCCTAATTTGCATGAACAGGGCCATATGTCTGATCGTGATTTTACGACGTACTGCGATTTGTTTGATTTGATGATGTCGCTGGTGAAATATCCGGATCTGCTGATATATTTACGTTCCACTATCCCTAATCTGGTGGCTCAGATTCAAAAACGTGGTCGCGATTATGAGTCTGGTATTCGAATCGACTATCTGCAAGGCTTGAATGATAAGTATGAGAAATGGATTTCGGAATATAAAGGTCGCGTGCTGATAATCGATAAGGATCATACTGATTTCCAGGATAATCCTGATGATTTCCGCAAGATAACGGATATGATTGATGCCGAATTGTATGGCTTGTTCCCATTCGAAGCCCAAGAAGGCATCGGCAGAGAAATCGCCCTGTAGCTTTAGACTTTAGGCCTTTGGCCAGACTTTCGACTTTTGACGATCGATCAATTCATAGAATATCTGGCGGTGGAAAAGCGATATTCACCGCTGACGACGAAGAATTATGAGCGGGACTTACGAGAGTTCTGCTCATTTCTTCGAGTCGAACCCGAAGCCTTTGATCCATCGGCTGTATCTGCGGGAGATGTTCGTGCTTGGGTGGTGGAAATGCTGGATCAGAAACTGTCGGCTCGAAGTGTGAATAGAAAATTGTCGGCTTTGCGCTCTTTTTATAAGTATCTTTTGAAGATAGGAAAAATAGATCGCGATGTAACTCGTTCCATCGTGGCTCCCAAAACCAATAAGCCGTTGCCGGTGTTTTTTAAGGAAGGCGAGATGGCGGCTGTGAAAATGAGTGTTGAGCATGCAGATGATTTTGAATCGGTACGCGACAGCCTGATCATTGAAATGTTGTACGAAACGGGAATGCGCCGGGCTGAGATAGTGGGACTGAATGATGGCGATGTGGATTGGAATCAGTGGCAGGTGCGCGTTTTGGGTAAGCGCAGGAAGGAGCGTATGGTGCCGTTTGGCGAAAATTTGGCAGAACTGATTGAGCGTTATTGGAATTATCGCGAAGAGGAATTGGGAATAAGCAGGGCGGTTGATCAACCATTTATTGTGGGCTCAAGAGGCGGAAGAATATCGTTGAACACCTTATATAATATCGTGTGCGCGAGAATGGGGGAGGTTTCTACGCAAAAAAAACACTCGCCTCACGTGCTTCGCCATACTTTCGCAACAACGATGTTGAACAATGGGGCGGATATAAATACGATAAAAACATTGTTGGGACATGCTTCCTTGGCTGCTACTCAAGTCTATACGCACACCACTTTTGATCAGCTCAAGGAAGTCTATAAAAAGTCGCATCCTCGTTCAAAACCGACTAAATAAATAAAAATTGCATTTTTTCTGCATTTTTTTTGCAAAAAGTTTGGTCAATTCAAAAAAAAGCAGTACCTTTGCACCCGCTTTCGAAAAAAGAGTAGTCTTTTTGAGGATTCGTTGCTTCTATAGCACAGTGGCTAGTGCAGCTGATTTGTAATCAGCAGGTCGTTGGTTCGAATCCGACTAGAAGCCCTCAGCGTCTCAAGGGTGTGCTTGCACAATCATTTAGAGAAGCATTTGATAGTTAGGGCGTGTTCCAGAGTGGCCAAATGGGGCAGACTGTAAATCTGCTGCGTCAACGCTTCGGTGGTTCGAATCCATCCGCGCCCACACTCTAACTTGCGGAAATAGCTCAGTCGATAGAGCACTAGCCTTCCAAGCTGGGGGTCGCGGGTTTGAGCCCCGTTTTCCGCTCAAAACTCGCTTTTTAATTGCGTCTATACGCGCAATGCTGCTTTAGCTCAGTGGTAGAGCGCATCCTTGGTAAGGATGAGGTCCCGAGTTCAACTCTCGGAAGCAGCTCCAGAATAGCCAAGTTATAAAGTAGAAAGGGAGGGGAAATTGTACCCGTACTTTCGACCTTTTTGGCGTGAAGAGATGATGGCTTCGAGTAAGTCTCACATCGATAAGATAATAGTTTTATAATTATAAACAACTTAATTAATTAAGATTTTACTATGGCAAAAGAGAAATTCGACCGCTCGAAGGACCACGTAAACATTGGTACCATCGGTCACGTGGATCACGGTAAAACTACCCTTACCGCTGCTATCACCACAGTACTCGCAAAGAAGGGTCTTTCTGAGCTCCGCTCTTTCGACTCTATCGACAACGCTCCTGAAGAGAAGGAACGTGGTATTACCATCAACACTGCTCACGTAGAGTATCAGACTGCTACCCGTCACTATGCTCACGTTGACTGCCCGGGCCACGCTGACTACGTTAAGAACATGGTTACCGGTGCTGCTCAGATGGACGGTGCAATCATCGTAGTTGCTGCAACTGATGGTCCTATGCCTCAGACCCGTGAGCACATCTTGCTCGCTCGTCAGGTGAACGTACCTCGCTTGGTTGTATTCATGAACAAGTGCGATATGGTTGACGATCCAGAGATGCTCGACCTCGTTGAGATGGAAATGCGCGAACTTCTCGGTTTCTATGAGTTTGACGCAGATAACACTCCTTTCGTACGCGGTTCTGCACTTGGTGCATTGAACGGTGTTCCAGAATGGGAAGAGAAGGTTATGGAGCTCATGGACGCAGTTGACAATTGGATTCAGCTTCCTCCACGTGCCGTTGATAAGCCTTTCTTGATGCCTGTTGAGGACGTGTTCTCAATCACTGGTCGTGGTACCGTTGCTACCGGTCGTATCGAAACTGGTATCATCCACGTAGGTGACGAAGTTCAGTTGATCGGTCTCGGTGCTGAGGGCAAGAAGTCAGTTGTAACTGGCGTTGAAATGTTCCGTAAGCTCCTTGATGAAGGTCAGGCTGGTGATAACGTAGGTCTTCTTCTCCGTGGTATTGATAAGGATGAGGTTCGTCGTGGTATGGTTATTATCAAGCCAGGCACCGTTAAGCCTTATTCAGAGTTCAAGGCTTCAGTTTATATCTTGAAGAAGGAAGAAGGTGGTCGTCACACTCCATTCCATAACCACTATCGTCCTCAGTTCTACATCCGTACCATGGACGTTACTGGTGAGATCACTCTCCCAGAAGGAACTGAGATGGTAATGCCTGGTGATAACTTGGAGATTCAGGTTAAGCTCATCTACCCAGTAGCTTGCTCTGAGGGTCTTCGTTTCGCTATCCGCGAAGGTGGCCGTACCGTAGGTTCTGGTCAGATCACCGCTCTCATTGACTAATACGTCAATCGGTAGCAGACTCAATAAAAGGGTCGCTCCCAATAATAAGTTGCCCGGTTCTTCGGGGCTGGGCAACACTTTACGGAAGTAGCTCAGTTGGTAGAGCACTGGTCTCCAAAACCAGGTGTCGAGAGTTCGAACCTTTCCTTCCGTGCTAAAAATAATTTAAGAATACCATTCGCCGGAATGCTTCAGTCAGTTGGGTGGGGAAAATACGCCCTTTTGATTGGGGTGCTTTTTGGCGGATAAACAGAAAACTACAAGGTTATGAAGATAGTTGATAGCATCAAGGAATCTTACAATGAGCTTATTCATAAGGTAAGTTGGCCTTCTGCAAAGGAGTTGCGCAACAGCGCAGTGCTTGTATTAATCGCTTCCCTTATACTTGCGCTGATCGTTTGGCTTATGGATTTCTGCTTTGAGAAGTTAATGACTCTCATCTACGGTCTGTTCTAATCTAAAGAATCATGGCAGAGAACAACTTTAAATGGTATGTGCTGAAATCAATCAGCGGTAAGGAGCAAAAGGTGAAAGAGTATATCGAGACCGCTTGCAAGACCGCTGGTTTGGAGCAGTATGTTTCTCAGGTGTTGGTTCCAACGGAGAAGGTCGTATCGTTGCGCAATGGTAAACGTGTTGAAAAAGACAAGGTTAAGTTGCCGGGATACGTGCTTGTAGAATGTGATCTTTGCGATGAGTGCTATCCTCGTTTGCGTAATGTGCCTAATGTGTTGGGCTTCTTGTCTAACACTCGCGACCAGAAACCTTCGCCTGTTCGTCAGGCTGAAATTAACCGCCTCTTTGGTAACGAAGAAACGGTAGTAGAAGAAACGAAGGTCGAAGAGGTATACACCGTAGGCGAAAAGATAAAGGTTGTTGAAGGTGCCTTTGCAGGCTTCATCGGCAATATTGAGGAGGTACTTCAAGATAAGAAGAAACTGAAGGTTATCGTAACTATCTTTGATCGTCAGACTCCGCTTGAGTTAGGCTTCAATCAGGTTGTAAAAGACTTGTCGGAATAATCAGGCTCTGCGATCCCATGTAGTGAAAGAGTAGGAGACTATGTTACGGGTCGTTGACTACTCGGTAGTTAATATAAACTATTAATAACAAGTAAAAGAAAAAAAATTATGGCTAAAGAAGTTGCTGGCTTTATTAAGTTACAGATTAAAGGCGGCGCGGCAAATCCGTCGCCCCCAGTAGGACCTGCACTTGGTTCTAAGGGTATTAACATTATGGAGTTTTGCAAACAATTTAATGCCAGAACCCAGGACAAGGCTGGTAAAGTACTTCCTGTAGTTATCACGTATTATGCTGATAAGACTTTCGACTTCGTCGTAAAGACTCCTCCAGTAGCAATCCAATTGTTGGAAGCTGCAAAGGTTAAGAGCGGCTCTGCTGAACCTAACCGTAAGAAAGTAGCTACTGTTACTGCTGATCAGGTACGTGCAATTGCAGAAGACAAAATGCCAGACCTCAACTGCTTCGAGGTAGAAAGCGCCATCAAGATGGTAGCAGGTACCGCACGCTCAATGGGTATTACCGTTAAATGATTAAATCTTCAACTATTATGAGTAAACTGACAAAAAATCAAAAGTTGGCTGCCTCTAAGATTGAAGAAGGTAAGGCCTACACAGTAGCTGAAGCAGCTGCTCTCGTAAAAGAAATTACTACTACCAAGTTCGACGCTTCTGTCGATATCGACGTTCGTTTGGGCGTTGATCCACGTAAGGCAAACCAGATGGTTCGTGGCGTGGTTTCTCTTCCCAACGGAACCGGTAAGCAAGTAAGGGTTCTCGCATTGTGTACTCCAGACCAGGAAGCTGCTGCCAAAGAGGCAGGTGCTGATTACGTAGGTTTGGATGAGTATATCGAAAAAATCAAGGGCGGTTGGACCGATGTTGATGTGATCATCACGATGCCTGCTATCATGGGCAAAATTGGTGCTCTCGGCCGTGTTCTTGGTCCTCGTGGTCTTATGCCTAACCCTAAGTCTGGCACCGTAACTATGGACGTTGCTAAGGCTGTTAAGGAGGTTAAGCAAGGCAAGATTGACTTCAAGGTTGACAAATTCGGTATCGTACACACTTCTATTGGTAAGGTATCATTCACCGCTGAGCAAATCACTGAGAATGCAAACGAGTTCATCCAAACTCTTATCAAACTCAAGCCAGCAGTATCAAAGGGTACCTACATCAAGAGCATTTATCTTTCCAGCACAATGAGTCAAGGTATCAAGGTTGATCCTAAGTCTGCTGAATAAGCTGTAAGGTCAATATTGCTACTATTTGTTGAATCATTAAAAAACATTGAAAAATGAAAAAGGAAGATAAAACCGCGATTATCGAACAACTGAAAGCTCAGCTTGAGGAATACGCTCATTTCTATGTAACTAACATCGAAGGTTTGAACGCTACTCAAACTAGCGAGCTCCGCCGCCAGTGCTTTAAGAACGAAATTAAGTTGATGGTTGTTAAGAACACCCTTCTTAAGAAAGCACTTGAAGGCAAGCAGGTTGATGAGGAACTCTTCACCGCTCTCAAGGGTAACACTGCTTTGATGCTTTGCAACACGGGCAATGCTCCTGCAAAGTTGATTAAGTCTATCCGTGAGAAGGATAAGAAGAATCCTGATGTTAAGCCCGCTCTTAAGGCAGCATACGTTGAGGAGACCACCTATGTAGGTGCTAACCAACTCGACTTCCTCTGCGCTATTAAGAGCAAGAACGAACTCATTGCGGATATTGTTGCTTTGCTCCAATCTCCTGCAAAGAACGTTGTAAGCGCACTCCAGAGCGCTGGTGGTACTATCCACGGAGTATTGACTACTCTTGGAGAACGCCCAGAATAATGCTGGAACAAATAACTTAATAAAAAAAACAATTTAAAATTTATACGACAATGGCAGATTTGAAAGCTTTTGCTGAACAACTTGTAAATCTTACCGTTAAGGAAGTAAACGAACTCGCTCAGATTTTGAAGGACGAGTATGGTATTGAACCTGCAGCTGCTGCTGTAGCAGTTGCTGCTCCTGCAGCTGGTGCTGCAGCTGAGGCTGCTGAAGAGAAGACCTCTTTCGACGTAGTTCTTAAGAGCGCAGGCGCTGCTAAGCTCGCTATCGTAAAGATCGTTAAGGAGCAGACTGGTCTCGGCTTGAAGGAAGCAAAGGACCTCGTTGACGGTGCTCCTTCTAAGATTAAGGAAGGCGTTGATAAGGCAACTGCTGAGGCACTTAAGAAGGCTCTCGAAGAGGGTGGTGCTGAGGTTGAGATTGCTTAATCAACAGCAAGTTCAAAGTTTTGGTTTAGATCCCTTAGGGGGTCTAAACCTTTTTGTCTTAAATAGACATACGGTCTAATGCGTGCTAATTTCTAATAGTTAATTAGACAAATTGTTAAAAATTGTTAAAATTCGACATTTTAGGTTAATATGTCAGTTAAAAATCAACAACAGAGAGTCAATTTTGCTTCCATAAAGAAGCAGATGGCATTTCCTGACTTCTTGGATATTCAGTTGAAGAGCTTCCATGAGTTTTTCAATTTGGATACTTCGCCTGAGCAGCGTCGCCAGGAAGGACTCTATAAAGTGTTCTCAGAGAACTTCCCAATTTCGGATGCTCGAGGCAACTTTATTCTCGAATTTCTTGACTATTACATCGATCGCCCTCGCTACACTATTCAAGAGTGCTTGCTCCGCGGTCTGACATATAGTGTGCCTTTGAAGGCCAAATTGAAACTCTACTGTACCGATCCGGATCATGAGGATTTTGATACGGTAATCCAGGATGTATATTTGGGTACTATCCCTTATATGACTCCTCAAGGTACCTTTGTAATCAATGGTGCAGAGCGTGTAATTGTAAGTCAGTTGCATCGTTCACCGGGTGTGTTCTTTGGTTCTTCAATCCACTCCAACGGTACGAAACTCTATTCTGCCCGCATCATCCCATTCCGCGGTTCTTGGATTGAGTTTGCTACCGATATCAATAAGGTAATGTATGCTTACATCGATCGTAAGAAGAAATTACCTGTAACCACTTTGCTTCGTGCTATCGGTTTCGAAAGCGATAAGGATATTCTTGATTGCTTCGATTTGGCAGAAGAAGTGAAAGTGAACAAGACAAACATGGCTAAATTGGCTGGCCGCGTATTGGCAGGTAACGTGATGAAGTCATGGACGGAAGATTTCGTAGACGAAGATACCGGTGAAGTCGTTTCTATTGAGCGTAATGAGGTTATCCTTGATCGCGAGAAAGAATTGACGAAAGAGGATTGCGAACGCATTCTTGAATGTGGCGCCAAGTCAATCCTTCTCCATAAGGAAGGTGCGGAGGAAGAGGATTATTCAATCATCTTCAATACGTTGCAGAAAGACCCTGCTCACTCAGAGAAGGAGGCAGTGCTCTACATCTATCGCCAGCTCCGCAATGCAGAGCCTGCTGATGATGCAACGGCTCGTGAGGTTATCTTCAACCTCTTCTTCTCAGAGAAACGTTATGATCTCGGTGAAGTAGGTCGTTATCGTATCAACCGTAAACTCGGTTTGACTACCGATATGGAAATTAAGACCTTGACGAAGGAAGATATGATTGAGATTATCAAGTATCTTGTTAAACTCATCAATTCCAACGCCGAAGTAGATGATATCGACCACCTTTCTAACCGTCGTGTACGTACCGTAGGTGAGCAGCTCTACAACCAGTTTGGTATTGGTTTGGCACGTATGAGCCGCACCATACGTGAGCGCATGAACGTACGTGATAATGAGGTGTTCACCCCAACTGATTTGATCAATGCGAAGGCTATTTCTTCCGTTATCAACAGTTATTTTGGTACCAATGCCCTCTCTCAGTTCATGGACCAGCAGAACCCATTGGCAGAAATCACGCATAAGCGTCGTATGTCAGCCCTTGGTCCTGGCGGTTTGAGCCGTGAGCGTGCGGGCTTTGAGGTTCGAGACGTACACTATACCCACTATGGTCGTTTGTGTCCTATTGAGACGCCTGAAGGTCCAAACATCGGTTTGATCTCTTCTTTGTGTATTTATGCAAAGATCAATAATCTTGGCTTTATCGAGACCCCATATCGTAAGGTAAATGATGGTGTTGTTGACTTGAGCGATGAAGGTATTATTTATCTTACCGCAGAGGATGAAGAGGCATACACCGTAGGTCAGGGTAATGCTCCATTGAATGATGATGGTACGTTCATCCGTGCAAAGGTTAAGTCTCGTTATAAGGACGATTTCCCAGTGGTAGTGCCACAGGAAGTCGGCTTGATGGATGTGGCTCCTTGCCAAATTGCTTCTATCGCAGCTGCATTGATTCCTTTCTTGGAGCATGATGATGCTCACCGTGCATTGATGGGTTCAAACATGATGCGTCAGGCCGTTCCATTACTTCGTCCGGAAGCTCCAATCGTTGGTACCGGTATTGAAGGCCAGTTGATAGAGGACTCTCGTACGCAGCTTGTTGCTGAAGGTGCAGGTGAAGTTACGTATGTTGACGCAGATAAGATCTGCATCCGTTATGATCGTACCGATGCTGAGGATTTCATCAGCTTCGAAACTGCGGACAAGGAATATCGTTTGCCTAAATTCCAAAAAACAAACCAAAACACCACTATCGACCTTCATCCAGTCGTTCGCAAGGGTGATCGCGTAGAGGCAGGCCAAATCCTCACCGAAGGTTATGCTACTCAGGCTGGTGAATTGGCTCTTGGTAAGAACTTAAAGGTTGCTTATATTCCTTGGAAGGGTTATAACTATGAGGATGCAATTGTGCTTTCTGAGCGCATTGTACGCGAAGATATGTTCACTTCTGTTCACGTGGTAGAAGAACTTCTTGAAGTTCGCGAAACCAAGCGTGGTCCGGAAGAGTTCACCGCTGATATTCCAAACGTTTCAGAGGATGCTACAAAGAACCTTGATGAGAACGGTATTATTCGCATCGGTGCTCATCTTGAGCCAGGTGATATCATCGTAGGTAAGATCACACCAAAGGGCGAGAGCGACCCTTCTCCAGAAGAGAAATTGCTTAAGGCCATCTTCGGTGATAAGGCAGGCGACGTGAAGGATGCTTCATTGAAGGCCAGCCCATCTTTGGAAGGTGTGGTTGTGGATAAGAGTTTGTATCGCCGCAACATCAAAGATCGCAAGGAAAAGCAGGAAGAGAAGGTTGTCTTGGCTGCAATGGATACCGAGTATAAGGCAGCATGCCTCGCGTTGAAGCAGGAATTAGTTCACAAATTGCTCGTTCTTACTGCAGAGAAAAACTCTGTTGGTGTGAAGGATTTCATGGGCACCGAGCTTGTTGCTAAGGGTCAGAAGTTCACCGAAGAGAACCTGATGCAAATTGATTACACCACCGTATTGCTCAATAAGTGGACGGCTGACGACAAGAAGAATGATCTGATTCGTCGCTGTGTCATGAACTACCTGGTGAAGGCAAAGGAATATGATGCTAAATTGAAGCGTGATAAATTCAATCTTACCATTGGTGATGAACTTCCAAATGGTATCATTGAGATGGCTAAGGTTTATATTGCTAAGCGTCGTAAGATTCGCGTTGGTGATAAGATGGCAGGTCGTCACGGTAACAAGGGTATCGTATCAAAGATTGTCCGCGTAGAGGATATGCCATTCTTGGCAGACGGTACGCCGGTAGATATCGTATTGAACCCACTGGGTGTGCCTTCTCGTATGAACATTGGTCAGATCTTTGAGGCTGTCCTCGGTTGGGCAGGTCATGAATTGGGAGTTAAGTTTGCTACCCCAATCTTCGACGGCTGTACGATGGATAAGCTTGATGAATGGACCGATAAGGCTGGTTTGCCACGCTCTGGTAAAACCTATCTTTACGATGGCGGTACCGGCGAAATGTTCGATCAGCCTGCAACCGTGGGTGTTACCTACTTCATGAAGTTAGGACACATGGTTGACGATAAGATGCACGCTCGTTCTATTGGCCCTTACAGCTTGATTACGCAGCAGCCACTTGGTGGTAAAGCACAGTTCGGTGGTCAGCGTTTCGGTGAGATGGAAGTTTGGGCGCTTGAAGCATTCGGCGCCGCACATATCCTTCAGGAGATTCTTACCGTTAAATCAGATGATGTAACCGGTCGTGCTCGTACGTATGAAGCAATCGTTAAGGGTGAGTCGTTCCCAACTCCAGGTCTCCCTGAGTCATTCAACGTCCTCCTCCACGAGCTCCAAGGTTTGGCACTCTCTATCAAGATGGAATAATAACGTTTAACTTTAAACGTGCAATAAAATAACTTTAAACGTTAAACTTTAAACGTTAAACTTTTAAAATTATGGCATTCAATAAACAAGAAAATAAGAAGAACGGTTTCAGCCGCGTATCTATTGGTTTGGCGTCTCCAGACGAGATCCTCAATCAATCCAGTGGCGAGGTTTTGAAGCCAGAAACCATTAACTACCGCACCTATAAGCCAGAGCGCGATGGTCTCTTCTGCGAGCGAATTTTCGGTCCTACGAAAGACTATGAGTGCTACTGCGGCAAGTATAAGCGTATCAAATACAAGGGCATTACTTGTGAACGATGCGGTGTAGAGGTTACCGAAAAGAAGGTGCGCCGTGAGCGTATGGGCCATATCAAATTGGTAGTGCCTATCGCACATATCTGGTATCTCCGTTCATTGCCATCAAAGATGGCGGCTCTGCTTGGTGTTCCTACCAAGAAACTTGAGTCGGTTATCTATTACGAGAAGTATATCGTCGTAAATGCTGGTGCTCTTGAAGGCCAGGAGATTGGCGACGAAATCGTAGAG
The DNA here is from genome assembly GCA_045600985.1 of Paludibacteraceae bacterium. Taxonomy (GTDB): domain Bacteria; phylum Bacteroidota; class Bacteroidia; order Bacteroidales; family Paludibacteraceae; genus Colicola. Next base: position 42,986 of record JAZRYY010000008.1, on the reverse strand, counting down.
AACAACTTGCTTCTCGATGAGGAAATGTATCAGACTTTGATGGATCGTGCCGGTCGCGACAACGAGCTTTTGGAGGATGACGATCCTCAGAAGTTCATCGCAAAGATGGGTGCAGAGGCAATCTATGAGATGCTTGAAAAGATTGATCTTGAGAGCCTTTCATATGAACTCCGTGCTCGTGCCGACAAGGATAGTTCTATGCAGCGTAAGGCAGAGGCCCTCAAGCGTCTCCAGGTGGTTAACTCATTCTTGGCTTCCAAGGAACGTAACCGCCCAGAATGGATGGTATTGAAGGTTATTCCTGTTACACCTCCAGAGTTGCGTCCTCTCGTACCATTGGATGGTGGCCGTTTTGCTACTTCTGATCTTAACGATCTTTACCGTCGTGTTATCATCCGTAACAACCGTTTGAAGAAACTCGTAGAGATCAAGGCTCCAGACGTTATTCTCCGCAATGAGAAGCGTATGTTGCAGGAAGCTGTGGATAGTTTGTTTGATAACTCAAAGAAAACCACAGCGGTTAAGAGTGAAGCAAACCGCCCATTGAAGTCGCTTTCCGACTCTCTGAAGGGTAAGCAGGGCCGCTTCCGTCAGAACTTGCTCGGTAAGCGTGTCGACTATTCAGCTCGTTCCGTAATCGTCGTAGGTCCTGAACTTAAGATGCATGAATGCGGTCTGCCAAAGGATATGGCCGCTGAGCTCTATAAGCCATTTATTATCCGTAAGCTCATCGAGCGCGGTATCGTAAAGACGGTTAAGTCTGCCAAGAAGATCATCGACCGCAAAGATCCTGTGGTGATGGAGATTCTTGAGCACGTAATGGAAGGTCACCCAGTTCTCTTGAACCGTGCACCAACCCTTCACCGTTTGGGTGTTCAGGCATTCCAGCCTCGTTTGATCGAAGGTAAGGCAATCCAGCTCCACCCACTCGCATGTACCGCATTCAACGCCGACTTCGACGGTGACCAGATGGCAGTCCACTTGCCACTTTCCAACGAGGCAATCCTCGAGGCACAACTCCTCATGCTCGGTTCGCACAATATTTTGAATCCTGCCAACGGTGAGCCTATTACGGTGCCTTCTCAGGATATGGTGCTCGGTTTGTACTATATCACGAAAGAGCGTCCGGGTGCACTTGGCGAAGGCCTGATTTTCTATTCTCCTGAAGAGGCTACTATTGCTCTCAACGAGAAGCGTGTTGACCTCCATGCAAAGATTAAAGTGCGTATGCCAAACGGCGAAATGCTGGAAACCACTCCGGGTCGTCTGATGGTGAATGCTCTCGTGCCAGAAGAGGTTGGTTATGTAAATACTGTCCTCAAGAAAGGTGCTCTCCGTGAGGTTATCGGCAAGGTTATTAAAGCTTGCGGTGTGGCTCGTACGGCTATCTTCTTGGATGACATCAAGAACATGGGTTACTTCCGTGCATTCAAGGGTGGTTTGTCGTTCGCATTGAATGATATTATCATTCCAGAAGAGAAGAAGGCTATGATTCAGCAGGGTAACGATGCCGTTGAGGAGGTTATGGACTCATACAACATGGGTGAAATCTCTGATAACGACCGTTACAATAAGATCATCGGTATTTGGGATAAGGTCGATACGGATCTGACCGACGTTCTCATGAAGCAGATGAAGGAAGCAGATCAAGGCTTCAATGCTGTCTACATGATGATGGACTCAGGTGCCCGTGGTTCTAAGGGACAGATTAAGCAGTTGTCAGGTATCCGTGGTTTGATGGCTAAGCCTCAAAAGGCAGGTGCTGGTGACGGCCGCTCATATATTGAGAACCCTATTCTTTCCAACTTTAAGGAAGGTATGTCGGTGTTGGAGTACTTTATCGGTACCCACGGTGCTCGTAAGGGTCTTACCGATACCGCATTGAAAACTGCCGACGCAGGTTATCTTACCCGTCGTCTCGTTGACGTTTCTCACGATGTTATCATTACCGAAGAGGACTGTGGTACGTTGCGTGGTTTGACGGCAACGGAGATTAAGCACGGCGATACGGTAGATGAAACGTTGTTCGACCGCATCCTCGGTCGCGTAAGTGTTCACGATATTTTTGATCCTGAAACCAACCAACTCATCGTAGGTTCTGGCGAAGAAATTCGCGAAATCGAGGCAGAGAAGATCGTGGCAGCAGGTATCGATTCTGTCGAAATTCGTTCCGTACTCACCTGTGAAGCAAAGCGTGGCGTATGCGCTAAGTGCTATGGCCGTAACCTTGCTACTCGTCGTATGGTTCAAAAGGGTGAGGCTGTCGGCGTGATTGCCGCTCAGGCTATTGGTGAGCCTGGTACGCAGCTTACTCTTCGTACCTTCCACTCTGGTGGTGTCGCTGGTAATGCAGCTACAGAGAACTCTTATACTACCGCTCAGGCAGGTAAGATCGTGCTTGAGGACCTCCGTACCATTGAGGCTAAAACTGAGAATGGCACTGAAGTAATCGTTGTGAGTCGTCAAACGGAACTTCGTCTCACCGACGAAAAGACGGGCGTAGTGCTCACCACCTTCAATATTCCTTATGGCGCTAAGCTCTTCGTTGAAAACGAGCAGGTTTGCGAGAAGGGTACGAAAGTGTGCGAATGGGATCCATTCAATGCCACTATCGTAATCGAGCACACCGGTAAGGTTGTCTTCGAGAACGTTATCGAAGGTCTCACTGCTAAGACGGAAACCGACGATGTAACCGGCTTGAAGGATACGCTGATTATCGAATCGAAGGATCGTACGAAGGTGCCTATGGCCAAGATCTTCGTGAAGGGTGAAGAAGAGCCTGTTCGTACCTACAACTTGCCAGTGGGCGCACACCTTGTGCTCAACGATGGCGAGAAGGTGAAGCCGGGTGATCTCTTGATTAAGATCCCACGTACCTTCGGTAATGCATCCGATATTACTGGCGGTCTGCCACGTGTAACGGAACTTCTTGAAGCACGTAACCCTTCTAATCAGGCTATCGTGGCTGAATTTGATGGCGAAGTGAAGATGGGTAATATCAAGCGTGGTAACCGTGAGCTCAGTCTTATCTCTCGTCTTGGCGAGGAGAAAAAGTATCTCATTCCTCTCACCAAGCAGATCCTCGTTCAGGAAGGTGACTTCGTTCATGCTGGTACGGCTTTGTCAGATGGCGCGATCACGCCTCAGGATATTCTTGCAATTAAGGGTCCTACTGCTGTACAGGATTACATCGTCAACGAAGTACAGTCTGTATATCGTCTGCAGGGTGTGAAGATTAATGATAAACACTTCGAAATCATTGTGCGTCAGATGATGCGCAAGGTAGAGATCATCGAAGCTGGTGATACTCGTTTCCTCGAAGGTCAGATCGTGGATAAGCAGGACTTCCTTGAGGAGAACGATCGTCTCTGGGGACGTAAGCTTGTTACTGATCCGGGCGAAAGTGATCTCTTGAAGGCTGGTCAGATCGTAAGTTCACGTCGTCTGCACGATGAAAACTCATTGCTTCGTCGTAAGGACCGCAAGTTGGTTCAGGCTCGCGATGTGGTTTGCGCAACTTCTACCCAGATTCTGCAGGGTATCACCCGTGCAGCTCTCGGTACCAAGTCGTTCATCTCGGCTGCTTCCTTCCAGGAAACCACCAAGGTGCTCAATGAGTCTGCTATCACGGGCCGCGTAGATAACCTCGAAGGCATGAAGGAGAATGTTATCTTTGGTAACCTCATCCCTGCCGGTACAGGTCTCCGCGACTTCCAGAAGATCACAGTTCATAATAAGGAAGAATTTGCTGCTATTCAGGCTGCTCGTGAAGCTCAGGAGCTTCTTGACCGCTTCTAATAGAGCAATACTTCATGCAAAAAGCCCTGACCAGTAATGGTTGGGGCTTTTTTTGTGCCCAATATTGCTTTTTTTTCCTGCTATTGTTGCTAATGTCAAAAAAAAATAGTAACTTTGCACCGCAAAGTTTTGCAATAACGGAAAAATGAACACCATTCAGCGCATATTGGCCTCTCTTGGCATCGTGTTTGTCATTACCCTATTGGTGCTGACGATGTTGGTGTGTCTTGCCCGTTCGGCCAAGGTGCAAACGGCAACTGTTTCCGTAGTGGCAGAGCAATTATCGCGTGGTTTGAATACTCGTGTGGAGGTGGGAGAATTGGATTATAAGTTCCCCAATAGTCTCCTTGTGCATCATGTACTGGTGGAAGATCAGATGGCCGATACGTTGCTTTATGTGGATACATTGGCAGCAAATGCCAGCCTTTGGCAATTGCTCTTGCACGACACCATCATAATCAACGATGTGGCTCTGGCTGGTGCAAGAATGCATGTCTATAGGATGGATGCCGGCTCTGTATGGAATTATCAGTACCTCCTGGATGCCTTCAAAACGAATGAAGAAAAGCAACGTAATTTGGCGCTTAACATGCGTGTGGATCAAATTCGTCTGTCGCGTCTGTCCATGCAATATGAAGAGTGGGGCGTGGAGTTGCCAGAGATGATCCTGCATTTGCAGTCGTTTAATAAGAGCCGTTTTGAAGCCGAAATCGCACGATGCGAAGCCACGCTCAGACGTGCCAATCTCCGCCCGTTGGAGGTTCGTGCGTTGGAGGCGCACGTGGTTGCTACCGATTCGCTTTTGTCTTTCCCTAAACTGCATGTGGCTCTACCTCGCACGGATATCAATGCGAAGGAACTATATATCGATCATGGTGAAATCTCTGTTCATGTGCCAGATGCAAAGGTGACGCCTGGTGATCTGGCTGCAGTCCTGCCCGCCTTGCGCAGCATGAATGCTCCTTGGAACTTTAGCGCCTCCATAAATGGCAACATTGATTCGCTCAATGCCAGCCAATTGGCGCTCCAATATCGTGGTAAAGATGTCTTCAAGGGAGATCTTACGGTGCTTCGATTGCCTACCTTGTATGAGAAACTGTCGTCCCTGTCAGTTAAGCCTTCGGAGAATGAACTGCTCACGATGGATACGGCGATGATAGGCGAGTATGGAGGAAGTGTGGCGGCTGCACGTGCAGCACAGGACGATCAGCCTTATGTGCGCGCACATTGTGAGGATTTTATCCTTTCCAAGGCCACTTTGCAGGATGTTATTTCCAGTGTTCAGGGGCGTCCGGTGGCTCTGCCGGAAATGCTTACTCGCTTGGGTAAGGTGCATTATAAAGGTGCATTGGAGGGTCGCCTGAATGATCTTCAACTGCGTGGCGCATTCAGCTCTAATCTCGGCAGCGTACGCACGGAAGGATGGGCGTCAATTGCCAAGGATTTCAGCGAGTTTAATTATAAAGGAATGCTGTCTACAAAGCGCTTTCAGGTGGGAAAACTGTTGGATATGAGCGATTTGGGCACGGTTGGTTTCACGATTAATTCCAATGGCCACGTGGGCAATGGAGAGCATTATCAAGGCGAACTCACGGCCGATCTTGCCCACTTGGATTACAAAGATTATACCTATCAGAATGTTCATTTGGATGGCACAATACACGATCGTGCATTCAATGGCGTATGCCGCTCCAAGGATCCAAATATTGCATTTACGTTGGATAGCAGAGTCACGTTTGATGAGGCACGGCCATCCTATAATGTGGCCGTACAATTGGAGCATTTGCGTTTTGGTGAACTCCATTTGAGCGAACGTTATGCGGATTGCGATTTGCGCTTCCGTTTGGCAACTTCGGTGCAGGGAAATCAGTTGGATTCTCTGTCGGGGAAGCTCACGGTGGACGATTTGTGTTTCGCACATCCGGCCTATCATGATTCGATTGTACTCAAAGAGCTGACGCTGTCGGTTGATCCGGGTAGCCGTCCGCAAACGATACGTCTTTCATCTGATTATGTGAATGCATCCATGCAGGGCGAATATCAGCTCACCACGTTGCCAATTTCTCTCAAGAAACTGGTGGCAGCGGCATTGCCAAGCCTTTTCAGTTTGGAAGAGCAGAAGACTTTGCGAAAGACAGAGACCGCCAATAATGTGGAATTTTATGTGTTTGGCCGCCATTTGGATCATATTAGCAGGGTTTTGGCTTTGCCGGTAAGTATTCCTGATATGCCTACGATTAAGGGCTCGCTTGTGGACGCCAGCCATATGATGTCGTTAAGAATGGTGGTGCCAGAATTATGGGTTCGCGAAACGCATGTGGAAGGCATGGCGCTATCCATGAATGCTGATGCCAAGCATACGATGCAGGCTTCTCTTTATGCCATGCTGCATCATTCCGATGTACCCGCAAGTGAGAAGATGGGAGATTTGCAGCTTTATCTGGATTTGGCTGCGGCTCGCGATTCACTAGTGAGTGTGTTCAGTTGGGCGAATGTGGATACGTTGCATAACGTGGGTGATTTTCGGGCTACAACGCGTTTCTCTCGATATGCCAACCAGCCAATGGTCACCGTGAATATGCAGCCATCGCAAGTGATTATTTCGGATTCTACCTGGATGTTGCGTCCGGCACGATTGACGTATACGACGGCTGATACCACGTTGCTGGTGGATCATTTTCTTTTTGGTTCACAAACGCAATCAATTTTTGTGGACGGCATAGCGTCTACTCATATGGAAGACACCTTGCGTGTGGAACTTCAGGATGTGGCGCTTAATTATTTCCTGAATACGATTACTGATCTTGCCAAAACAATCACTTTTGGCGGAAATGTGACGGGTTGGGCAAATGCATACGGTATTTTCAAAGCGCCGATGTTTGAAGCGGAGGTGGCAATGAAAGATGCAGAGATCAATAATTCGCTTGTGGGTGATGTACATGCCACGGCCACTCTGGATAGCCTCAACCGGGTAATCATCAATGGCGATGTTTATGATTGGCGATTGCCTTCTGCCTTGGAGAAACCTACGGTACACGTGGATGGCCTTGTGGGCGATGCGTATGGCCATTGGAGATTGGATATCTATCCGGATTCGGTGGAGTTGGGCTTCGTTAATCATTGGGTAAGCAGTTTCCTGTCGGATATATCCGGTCGTGCCACGGGCTATTGCAAAGTGTGGGGCTATAATGGCAAGCAGCCGGGCGGCGTGAAAGGCGTATGGGTGGAAGTGAAGGCCAAGGCATGCGAAGCGGGTCTGACTATCCCATTCACGGGTGGCCGCTATTTCATCAACGATAGTGTACTGATGGATTCCACGTCAATCCTCTTCCCTCGTTTGACGGCTAGAGATAAAGAAGGTAATCCGGTTGAAGTATATGGTGAAGTACATCATGATGGTTCTTTCAAATCGCTCACGTATGATGTGCATGCTGAGCCTAAACGTGCTATTGTATTGGATTTGCTAATGAATGGTGAAGACCTCTATAGCGGCAAGGTGTACGGCAATGGTGTGGCACGCGTATGGGGTGATGATAAAACGGTTCACGTCATGGGGGATGCGGTCACTACGGGCGGTAAGTTTATGTTCTCGCTCGGTGGCGCATCCACGGCGAATGAGAACTCGTTTATTGAATTCGTTTCACACGACGAGGTTCAGGTGAAATCTCGGAAAGAGACGGAGTCTCCTGTTCGTTTGGAGAATGTGACGGGATCTTCGCTGGATCTTACGCTTCAGGTGGAAGTGACGCCGGCGGTGGACGTAGTGGTTCTTTTGGATACGCGCACGGGAGATGGCATTAAGGGGCAGGGCGAGGGTAATCTGCGCTTACACCTCACGGATACGGAAAGCTCTGTGCTGGGCTCAATTGCGCTTCAAAGAGGTACGTTCGGATTCACGTTCCAAAATGTGATCCATCGCGATTTCCAAATAGCGGAAGGCTCCAGCGTTACGTGGACCGGTAATCCGGAGAATCCGGAACTTGATGTGCGTGCACTCTATCGCGTATCAGCTTCGCTCAGGGATCTCTTTGGCGCCGATGCTCCTACGATCACCAGCCGCTCATCCGTGCCTGTACATTGCGTACTCAATGTTACCGATCGCCTGGCTACTCCTGCCGTTCGTTTTGGCATTGAATTGCCTTCATCGGATGAGAGTGTGGCCAATGAAGTGCGATCAATTATCAATACCGAAGAGATGCTGACGCGTCAGGTTCTTTATCTCCTGATCTTCTCGCGTTTCTATACGCCGGAGTATGTGCAGCAGAAGGGTAGTGTGGGGGTGAATGAAACCTATTCGCTCATCAGCTCTACGGTCACCGGCCAGATTAATTCCTGGATTTCTCGACTGACGGATGCCGTGCAGGTGGGCTTTAATGTGCGCTCAGAGGGAGTGGGGGCTGCGCAGGAATATGAGGCGCAGTTTGAATTCCATCCGGTTCGTGGCCTCATCATCAATGGTAATTTTGGCTATCGCTATAACGATCTCTCCAATCAGCCGATCTTTGGCAATCTGGATGTGGAGTATATGATCACGGAGAATGGAAAATTGCGCGTGAAGGGATATACCCATACAGTGGATAAGTATTCATTACGTCAGGCCAGCACGGTGCAGGGCGTCGGTTTCGTATTCAAGCACGATTATAACTGGGGTGATGCCAAAAAAGCCCGTGAAAATCGCTAATTATTTCAATATACTAAATATATGCTCGTAAAAACCTACGGCTCAGCCGTCATAGGCATTGATGCCGCCCTCATCACCATTGAAGTGAATTGTTCTCGAGGTATCAATTATACTATTGTAGGCCTGCCGGATAATGCTGTGAAAGAGAGTCGTGAGCGCGTGATATCAGCCCTGCAGGTGTCGGGCTATCGGTATCCCAGTCGCAATATTGTGATCAATTTGGCGCCAGCCGATATTAAGAAGGAAGGATCGGCCTACGATCTTCCGTTGGCGGTTGGTCTCATGGCGGCTGATGAGCAGATCCCTGCCACGCATTTGCATGAATACATCATCATGGGTGAATTATCGCTGGATGGCACGTTGCAGCCTGTCCGTGGCGTGCTGCCGATGGCTTTATCTGCAAGAGCGAATGGCTTCAAAGGTTTTATCCTTCCTCGCGAGAATGCCAAGGAGGCAGCTGTGGTCGACGGCTTGGAGGTGATTGCAGCAGATAATCTCATTGAGGTGTTGCGTTTCCTATCGGATGCGCAATCCATCGAACCAACCGTGGTGGATACGGCGCAGGAGTTCGAGCAGAATGCATTCCCCGAAGACCTTGATTTCGCCGACGTACGCGGACAGGAAAATGTGAAGCGTGCCTTGGAAATTGCGGCTGCAGGTTCACATAATATTATCATGGTAGGCCCTCCGGGAGCTGGTAAATCCATGATGGCAAAGCGTCTGCCCACTATCCTTCCTCCACTTACGTTGGAGGAGGCTTTGGAGACTACGAAGATCCATTCTGTAGCAGGCCTGATGAATAAGAAGCAGTCGGGGCTTGGCTCTGCCCTCATCTCGCAACGTCCGTTCCGTTCTCCTCATCACACCATTACCGATGTTGCCTTAATCGGAGGCGGCTCAAATCCCCATCCGGGTGAGATCTCTCTTGCGCATAATGGGGTACTTTTTCTTGATGAGCTTCCTGAGTATAAGCGGGCAGCTTTGGAGGTGATGCGTCAGCCGCTGGAAGATAGAAAGATTTGTGTGGCACGTGCCAAGATGGCCGTTGAATATCCGGCTTCTTTCATGTTGGTGGCGGCCATGAATCCATGCGCATGTGGCCATTATGGCGATCCGCTTCGTCCTTGCACGTGCACGCCGGGGCAGGTGCATCGCTATATGGGAAAGATCAGTGGCCCACTTTTGGATCGTATCGATTTGCAGGTGGAGATACAGGCCGTGCCTATTGAGGAATTGCAAAAGAAAGAGCAGTCGGAACCTTCTGCTGCTATTCGTGAACGTGTACTTAAGGCCCGCGCAATTCAAGCCGAGAGATTTAAGAATGAGCCGGGCGTCCATTGTAATGCACAGATGACCTCGCGCATGCTTCGCACGTATTGTGCCCTTGGCCCGCAGGAGCAACAGATGCTCAATATGGCTATGCAACGTATGGCGCTCTCTGCACGTGCATATGATCGTCTTTTGAAAGTGGCCCGCACGATTGCCGATCTTGCAGGCTCGCCGGATATCACTATTGCTCACATCGCCGAGGCCACTCAATATCGCAATCTCGACCGCGAAACCTGGGGAGAATAAGAAATTTCTATTTGCATTTTGGAAATTTTCCATTTTGCACATGGAAATTCTCGTTTTGCACATGGTTTTTTCCAATCTGCTAACATCTATACCGAAGAAAAGCAGTACCTTTGCAGCGTGATTTTGAAAAACAAAGGGTGTCCTAATTAAGCACCCATCTTAATTGTTAAACATGTTAAACGGGGAAATATTAGAATACCCCTTAAAATTATGAAACTGCAAAGAACATTTATGGCAATGGCCACCTTAGTTATTGTGGCCTTGTCGAGTGGATGCAAATCCAATGATCCAATGGGCCCAGCAAGTTCGGCAGACGTTTCAATCGCCAAAACTCCTGAGTTTAGAATTTCCTCTGGTGATAATATTCTAGCGCAATCTCCTAATGCACCGGCAGCACCAGCTATACGTCGCGCACCAGCTTCACCCGCAGGAGCGCTCACGTACAATACTATTTCCTATACGTGGGAGAGTCCTATCGACGTTTTTGCGCATTTCCCGGAGTTTGTTACCCCGGAGGGCTATTTCGACGATTTCTTGTTTGAATCCAATGGAGAACCGTTTGATTTGGTAATGCTGTATTCCAATGGTGGCTATCGCCATCTGATGGGAATCTATTGGTATGAGGACGGCGAGTATCACGAGCAGCAGCTTTGGGACGAACGTGAGGATATAAAGGCGCATACATGGGTGAATTTCAATGGCGCAGACTCCAAGGGAGCCATCTCGCGCAAGAGTGATAATGCCGGTGCCTACACTATTCAGTTGCCGAAGGGCATCAAGTATGGTTTCTTCTGCCATTCGTTGCTGAACGATGAGGAGATCAAGGAGGGTATCCGCACGCCGCTCCCATTCGGTCCTATCGTAGGCTACACGTATCTTTTCTATACTGAGAAAGAGAAAAACTGGAGTTACACTGTTGCCGTCTACGATAAGTATGCTGAGCAGGGCAAAACTGTTACGCAGGCGATGACCACCAGCGCTGGCGATTGGACAATCGTAGGATTTGAAGATCGTTCAATCACCCATCCGGGCTGCGATCGCGATTATAATGACTGTGTCTTTGCGATGAACCCACGGCAGCGTATTGAGGGGGAAGAACCGGTAAAACCAACTGCTGATTGTGTGGAGGTTAATCTTTCTGTGAACGACGAGCACGCCACGGGCGATTTCGTTGCTACCAAACTCTCTATTCATGTTCGTTCGATTACCGACGTGGAGGTGTTCCTGCCAATCGATAAGCAGTACTATTGCGAGGCCGATGATATGGATATATCGTTGTCGCATCGTGAGCCGAATATGGTTTATAATACCGATCCGCAGTATGTGGAAATGACGCTTGCTGACACGAAGGTCACTTTCGAGGTTCGCTATGAGGATGAAGGTATCTATGTTACCACCGATGGTATCAATCAGGCTGTCATAGATTACTGTAATGAGACGTATGGAGATGGCATCACGTTTGAGGTTTGGAACTATTTCAAAGATATTACCCGTGAGGCACTCAAGCCAATGCTGGATCAGTCGATGGTTTTGTTCCTTGATCAAAATCCTGCATTGTATATTAATGCGTTTGCGAAGGAACGTGGATATGAGGGACCTGTGTATAGCAAGATGGAAAACGGACAGCTGTTCCCATATACGGATGAGGCTTGCACCATTTTGCTTGATGAGCAATTCTGGACACGTACGTCTCCTGATGCCAAGGATTATATTTTCATAGGTGCCAAGAATGCGTGGGATTGCGTTGTTACGCCTGCAGAGTCGGCTTATACGGCCCTCGTCCCAATTGGCACAGATTCCACCTTGCCTGACTATAATGTGAAATATAGTCTCTAACAGCGGTTCCAATAATCGCTTTAGCATATGAAAACTCCCCGTCTCATCGTGAGTCGGGGAGTTTTTCATATGCTTGCCGTATCATTTTAATATAAAAATGCTGCCCATCATCAATAAAAGCTCTTAAACATTTGCATATTTCAATAATTCTTCGTATCTTTGCACCGCATTTTGCGTAACGCATTTTGCGTAATGATGATAAATACTTGAATATGAGTAAGATAAAGAATCCTTTTTTGATGTATGGATATGAGAGCCCGGAGTTCTTTTGCGATAGAGAACGAGAGACGCGAGCACTCATCGAGTCTCTTTCCAACGGAGCAAATGTAACCCTACTAAGTCCTCGCCGATATGGTAAAACGGGGCTCATTCATAATGCGTTTTATCAACTTAAATCGCAGTACTCAGATATTTCTTGTTTCTACATAGACATTTATTCCACCAAGTCACTCGCAGACTTCGTTTTGCTGCTTGGAAAGACTGTGATTGGACAATTGGACACCCCTGCGCAGCGTGCAGAGGGATTTATTCAGAAGTTTTTCCGTAGTGCACAACTGACATTGGGCATTGACCCCATGTCTGGTTTGCCACAGGTTGGCGTTGGCTTTCTGCCTGCACAGGCCGTCCCTACAATGGAGGAGATTTTTGCGTATATTGCGCAAGCTGATCACACATGCTATATTGCTATTGATGAGTTTCAGCAGGTTGGCGACTACCCGGAGAAGAATGTGGAGGAATTGCTTCGGACGTATGTACAGCGCACGCAAAATGTACACTTTATCTTTGCCGGAAGCAAACTCCATATGATGGACGAGATGTTCTCTTCGCCTCGCCATCCGTTCTATCGTAGCACGGATCGACTTCCGTTGGATATACTGCCTGAGGATGTGTATTACGATTGGGCTGTAGAACGTTTAGCTCGGAATAATATCCGGATGGAAAAAACTGTTTTTCACGCTTTTTACGAGCAGGTGGATGGCGTAACATGGTATATGCAGGCAGTCCTTAATCATCTTTATCGTCATTCCGGAGTTGTTGTTGATGAAGAACTTGTGGCAGCCACTATTCGCGAGATTATATGCAGCGAAGAGGATGGCTATAAGCGGCAGTACCACATGCTTACGCTCTTGCAGGCACGTTTGCTGACTGCCGTTGCGAAGGAGAAGATTGTCTCGGCCCCAACATCCGGCTCTTTTATTCGCACCTATCACCTCAATTCGGTCAGCAGTGTGCAGCGGGCATTGCAGTTCCTGCTTGATGAGGAGTTTATCTACAAATCTGACTCCGGCTATGTCGTGTATGACCGATTTATGGGTATGTGGCTGAGGAGAATGTAACATGTTTTCCACCAACCCCCAATACCGTATCATTTTAGGGATGTTCTCATAATTGCTTTTGAATGATGTTTGAATTTTTACTTAGTAGATTGTTGATTTGAGTGAAGGCGTAGTGCGAGCACTATAACTGAATGATAATCAGCAAGATTTGGTTATCTGCAGGGAGACATTGCACGCGAACTGGCCGATTTGGTTGGCATTTTTGTCTGCCAAAAATGTAAAAATCACAAAATCCGTCAAAAAGCCGTCAATTTTATATAAGGCAAGGCGCCGAATCCTCGTATTTATTGGGACTCCGGCGCCTTGGGTTGTGATTCGCTTGGGGCTCGAACCCAAGACCCCAACATTAAAAGTGTTGTGCTCTACCAGCTGAGCTAGCGAATCAGTAGTTCTTTTTCATTTCGGGGTGCAAAGGTACTACTTTTTTTTGACATGAGCAAATATTTTGCAAAAAAAGTGCATTTTTTTAGCTTTCCAGCTTCGTTTTGAAGGCGAGAGCATACATTCTCATCTGGCGAAGCATCGCCAGCAAGCCATTGGAGCGGGTAGGCGACAGGTGCTCACGCAAACCAATCGCATCGATAAAATGGAGGTCTGCCTCCAAAATATCGGCAGGTGTTTGGCCGGAAAGTACGCGCAAAAGGAGCGCCACGATTCCCTTAACGAGGATAGCATCAGAGTCACCGATGAACGTGATAGTGCCGTCGGCATTGAGTGTGGCATCAATCCAAACTTTTGATTGGCATCCGTCAATGAGATTCTGATCGGTACGTTTATCTTCTGGGAATTCTGGGAGTTCGTTGCCGAGATCGATGAGAAGGGCGTAGCGGTCCATCCAATCATCAAAATCAGAAAACTCGGAGATGATATCTGCTTGTATGTCGTTGATATTCATTCTATTTATTATTTAGTATCATCTGATATATTTCCTCGGCGAGGCAGGCGTCTTGCATAACGTCGAGACCGGCAGGAGCAGAGATGATGTGGTTGGCACGAGAGTAGATGGGATCGCGTTCCTCAAGATGCGACGTAACGAACGTAAGCATCTTTTCAAGCGGTGTGTCTCCAGGGGTAGATTCCATGCCCTGTTGTGCCACGGGGCGTTGCTCAATACCGGATAAGAAGAGTCGAGCTGTGAGTTGTTCGGGTGTCCAACGGAGATAAAAAGAGGTACCGAGCTCTAATAGGCAATCCATATTATCCTCCCAGCAGGGATATCCGCCTCCGGTGGCGTAGATGACCTTTTGAATAGGCATGTCGGCAAGCTCTTCCACGCATGCTTTCTCTTTCTTGCGGAAAGCGTCAAGGCCAAATTTTCGTATATATTCCCCAGTGGTGTAGCCGTTGATTTCCTCGAAGGCGTTGTCCAGATCCACGAATGGCCAACCCAACTTCTCAGCCAGAAGTTTGCCTACCGTTGTTTTTCCGGAGGCCATGTAGCCGATGAGATAAATAGGAGTGGTCATAATGCAAATTCTTCGTTGGAACTGAAGGGACGGAAGGGCTCTCGCTCCTGGCGGAGGAGATTCCACGCAAAATCATAGAAGAAGCAGCATTCTGCTGTACGTGGCTGAGTCTCTTCTGCCTCAGATGGACCGAAAGAGATGGTTTGACGGATGCATATCATGCCAGCGAGAGTGGTTATTTCCCAGCGCGTATTGGATGTGACGTGCAGGGCCATATAATTGGCTGGCAGATTGATAGAGTCGATGCGTGCTTCTCCATCAAAACGATTCGGTATAGCCGAAAAATCACCGGCTTTGGCATATTGAACCAGATGGACACGTTGCTGCGTGGAGAGGTACGGGCAGATGGTGTCGGGCATCGATAAGAATGCCTCTGCCACCTGTGCTTCCATGGTGCATGAAAGCGATAAGGCGATAACGATGACCACGGCTTTCAACCGAGCGATGATGTTTCTCATACGGGCAATTTATACCTTTTCGCGTGCCTCTTTCAGGAGACAAACTGCATGCGCAGCCATACCTTCTTTTCTTCCTACGAAACCGAGATGCTCGGTGGTAGTGGCTTTGATGGATATTTGATCGGGATCACAGCCCAATACGTCGGCTATACATTGCTGCATGGCCGGGATATGCGGATTAATCTTAGGCTGCTCTGCGCAAATGGTGCAGTCGCAGTTTTCCAGTTCGTAGCCTTTTTCTCGAACGAGTGCCATGGAGCGTGCGAGAAGAATCTTGGAATCGATTCCCTCAAACTCATTGCCTTTCACGGGTGGGAAGTGAAAACCTATATCACGCAGGTTCGCAGCACCCAATAAAGCATCGCAAAGAGCATGCAGAAGCACATCCGCATCGGAGTGACCTTCCAAACCAAAGTTGCATGGAATGCAAATACCGCCCAACCACAGCTTGCGGTCGGGCGCTATTTGATGAACGTCATATCCGTATCCGATTCTCATTATCGGCGGTTGTTAACAAGATCCTTGATACCTGCGAGATCGAAACCTACGGTGAAACGAAGGGTCTGATCGAGTGGGTTGGTAGGAGCAGTTGCGATTACGTAAGCCACGTCGAGAGAGAAGATAGAGAGGTTGAAACCTGCGCCGAGGGTAACATAGCGACGGTTGCCCTTCCATTGATTCTCGTGTGAGTAACCCACGCGGCCGAAGAACTGGCGGTTATAAGAGTACTCCAAACCTACGCCAAACTGAATCTCCTGGAATTCTTCCTTTGCGCCACCAGGAGCATCTGCGAACGACAGCGCCCAACCACGTGGTGAAGTAAGACCATTATACCAATCTGAAAGAGCCTGACCGGTGTAAGGATCGCCATTTGCGTCTACTGCCTTGCTTGATTTACGAGTTGGCACAAGGTACTTATTGATATCTGCATTCACGGAGAGACGGTTGTAGTTATCGAAGGCGATTTCGTAGCTTGCACCAAGACGTACGTTGGCAGGGATGAATGAAGAGGTGTTGTTCTCATCATAAGAAATCTTGCCACCAAGGTTGGATACGTTGAAACCGAGACCGAAATAAGAAGTACCCATAGGGAGCTCGATAGGCTGGCGATAATAGAGAGCCACGTCAGCTGCCATGGTCCAACCCGGACGGAGCTCAAGCGAAGTGCCAGTACCAGCAGCGTTTGAGCCATTGTTGAGGTCGGAGTACATGAAGCGAAGGGCTACGGCCATAGATACATACTCATGAAGTTTACGTGAGTAAGAGAGGTCGAGTGCCCATTCATTTGGCTGTGCATCCTGAAGGAACGTGCCATTGAGGTCTGTGAGTTTTACTTCACCAAGTGAGAAATAGGTGAACGACATACCGAGCGCGTCGTTATCCGACCACTTATAGTAGCCTGCAAGGTAAGCGAGGTCAATGTCTGAAACGAGTTTGCGCAACCAAGGAGTGTAGTTGGCGGTGAAACCACCATGTGATTCCATGAATGCATACTTGGCAGGGTTCCAGTGCTGTGAGTTGAGATCTGGCGTGGTGGCTGCACCTACGTCGCCGAGACCACCTGCGTGAGCATCAGGAGCGATGGAAAGTGACGGCATGGCCGTGATGATAGGATTCATCGTCTGTTCTGCCTTCATTGGCATGGCCAGAAGGGCAAGGGCGAAAACACCCAAAAGGATTTTTTTCATATGATAAAAATTAATTAAATTAAAAGGGAGTAGAGTTATGCCATAGGCGAATTATTTTGTTATGATAAGTTTTCCGGTTTTTGATACGGATTTGGTTTTTTCAGATGAAAGTTGCACTTTATATAAATACATGCCCGCGGGCGTAGTCGAAGATTGAATATCCCATTGAATATTCTCTGTGCCGCGTTGGGTGAGATTATATACGAGTCGTCCAGAGAGGTCGTAGATGAATACGGAAGTCTGGAAAATAATATCCGGAGAAGTGTGATCCACCTGGATGTTGAGCATATCGCCAATCACAATCGGATTCGGGAAGCAGGTGACGCCCACAATATCAGTTTCCAGGCCCTTAACTACCGAGAAGTTGAGCGAGGCCGTGGATGAGTTGTTGAGGAGGTCAAACGCACGGAATGTGAGGCTGTGTTGACCTTCGCTCATCTCGCTCATGCGGTAAGATACCTGTCCGGCTTGGAAGGATTGATTGGCCGTGAAATAATCATTAAGCACATAGGTCTGTGCAGGTTTGTCATCCACCACCAGAAGAAGGTCGTGACCAATACCGGAACCTACCGTGTTGATGCCGTTCTCATCATGGATATCGGCATAGAAATGTGGCGTTTCGTTCACTCTGCCGCCATCCACGAAGGAAGGCGTATTGAGATAGATATGGAGGTCTGGACCTTCCGTATCTTCAATTGCCACGGTAGATGATCCGCCAATCACGAGATCCTCGTAATGACCGATGGCCTCGTCGCCATACTCGCTATCGTAGGCATAATAAATGATACGTCCGTTGCCATAATTATATCGAATATCCTTAGGCACCATGAACTGCGCTGTGAAATAGCCGTTCACCACTTGCGTCTCGCCTTGGAATAGGATATTGGGATAGTCGTTGTAAACTTCGATTTTTTTATTGTCTGGGTCTGGCTCGTCGTTGTCGAGCGTGGTGATTTGCTGCAGTTTATCAAACACGGTAAACGTGAGCGGACCATTAAAATAAGTAGCCGTATCGCCATTCTCATCCAAAATGCAACCCTGAAGTGTATTCACGGAAAGGGCATTAAGTGTGTCGGCCAGAGCGGTGGTTCGCACCTGATACGTAACTGGCAGATGGAGCGAAGTGGCAGGGTCGCCCAAAAGGACGAACGACATCTTATTATCATCCAAACCGACGGCATTCTTGCCCAAACGAACAGCATCACCAATGCGATGAGGATAATGATAAGGTGAACGATGAGCAAATAGCGAATCGCAGATGTGGCGATTGAGGATGGAGTTCGGGGTGGCATATACTGTGCGGTTGGCCGAGCAGACAGCAATAGCACCACCTTCCGGATTGAGTACAGCCTCTTCTGCTGCCGATACGTGCTGGCCGTCGAAGTGGGCAAAACTGCAGGATGCAAACATCCAAAAGCCGCAGTTATCATTCTGCATATCGCGAATCTTAGCCGAAGAGATGATGCCTTCGGAAGAGGCATTGTTGTAACCTGAGTGACCGCAATAATCAAAGAGCAGGACGCCCGATTGGAGAAGATTATTGAGGCGCATCTCCACGAGCGGATACGACTCGCCCGAAGCATTCACCTCTTGTGCATAGGCGTTGAAATAAAGCTTATTTACCTGAAAATCAGGGCAATGTACGCGCACTTTCTCTGCCGCATCTTCTATGCAACGCGTATGGAGATTATGATCGTCATCATCAGCCATGAAAACCATCTGCGTTTTCCATCGTCCGTGAGATGGCTGCATATGGCGAATGAGTTTATCCACCACTTCCTGAGCCTGAATAGCGGTGCTAACTGGCAAACGACCTACGGAAATATCCATAAGGCCGGAGATGTCGCTCTCGCCTTCATTATCATCCAGAAAACCGAAATAGTCGTCGGTTGCATAAGCCTTTACTTCGTGGAGCGAATTCTTCGCCTGATAGGTGAGCAGATTGTGGCGTCCGGAGAGCACCTGGCCCGTTTGCTTTGAATATATCAGTTGGCGATTATCATACGATCCGGCACCAAAAAGCAGCAGATATTTAGGAGCACCCTGATGCTGGTTGCCGCTGCGATCATAGAGCATTTTCATCAACCATCGATAGGCCGTGGCGTCTGGCGTGCCAGAAGAAAATTCATTATATACCTGCTGGTCGGTAACAACCGCCATCGTGAATCCATCATGCTCCTCATGAGCCGCACCGAGACGTTGCGCCTCGCTAAGAAACTCCTCTGGCGTGATGATCACCATGTCAATATCTGAGAGAGCATGGAGATCCTGATTGAGGATGGTGTTGCCCCAAGATGGCGAGAGATAAGAGGTGGCTGAAGGATTGAAAGCTACGTATTGATGAAGCGTGCTGTTGTTCGCCACAAACGAGAGTGTGCTGCCCGAAACAGTGGCAGGCATACGCACGATATGCGCCAAATCCGTAATGTCCCACACCTGTGTTTCGCTGGTGGCACCCTCTATACGGAAAGAGAGATTGGAAGACGAATTGAGACCTACGGTAGTACGGAAAAATAGTGGCGCATTACCCGTGATTCGCAACGGACAAGTGGCAGTCAACTCAATATAATTGAGAAAACCGAGAGCCGTACCCGCCGAACTGGTGAAGGAGATATCCACTCGTTTGGGGGCCGCCACGCTTGGTGTGAATGTTTTATTAATAGAGGCCGCTTCGGCTTTGGTGTAAAAATCGCTGGAAGCAATAGCGCTGGCATTGGCCACGAATGAACTGCCGTCGCAATTTATGGTAAACGAAGAGAGGGCTGTACTGTTGGCTGCCATATCCACGCGAATGCGAGCCGAAGTAGCTTCGGTTGATTCTGGGAAAGAGAGATTGAATGAACGCTTCGTGCCTGGCGTGAACATCTCGCCATAAAATTCGCGACCGCCACCCGCTTTTCCTTCGCGATAATCGATCAGATTAATGGAGTCTTTCTCGTGGAGCACATAAGCAGTATAGGAAGTAACTACCGCCGATGCTGAGCCACTCACGGGAGCTGTCTCTGCTATTTCCTGAGCCGATGAAGAGGTGAGGAAATAGTATCCAAGATCGGAATAAGGATTGCGAGTGTGGGTGAAATACGTGCCATTATAGCTCCATGATATAGAACCCTGTGCATAAAAAACGATACGATCCGAGAGGCGCAGATACGGCACCACTGGGAGATCATCAATATGCGTTTTGCGGAAATCCTGACTGAGCATGGCACCTCCATATCCATAGATGCGGAGTGTTGCGGGATCGATATTGTGTGCCCTTAGCTGATCAAACGTGATGGTATGCAAACCCGATTCGGCCACGCTGATCTTGGTGAACGAACCCGATTGCAATACCGAGTGATCGGCATACGTATGCGCATTTGCTATGCTTGCCATAAGCAAGAAAGCAAAAAGAAGGGGCAATATGTGGAGATAATGTTTAATAATATATCCGATTTAACGATTTAACGCTTTTACAATTTTGCAATTATTTTATCTTGCAGAAGAAGGTTTCTTCGCCGGCAATGGTGGCCGTTACGTAATCCTCTTCGTGAGGAAAGAATGGTTCTGCATTAGCCATCGGCAAGAAGAGATAATCGCCCTGCTTGATGGTGATGAATCGACTTACTTCCGCGATGGCGTCCTCCAAAGGAAGGAGCAGCTGCTCGGCATTCAGCGTGAGACTCTTGTCGACACACGTGAAGGCGATGGGTTGCGGTTTCTGACCTTCTTCCAGCGGCAGGAAAGTGCCTACCGGCAGCGAACCATCCATGGCTACGGCCGTCGTCCAGGGCCGACCTGCCGATCGAAGCGCCTGCAAAGCGGTATGATCTTCCACGTGCAATCCGGCTGCATAAGCATCCACGTATCGATATGCAAAACGTGGGGCGATATTCTTGCCTAACCGACTGATGCGAAACACGCAAACGGGGTGAGCCGCCATGATTGACGTATCGTCGGGCAGGAAGAATGGCTTACGGTTGGGCAATAGCGCTGAGTCTCCTTTTAACAACACTTCAGCGCGGCCATCCACATATGTGAAGCCGAATATTTTCATACCTTTTTCTTCGTTGGGCCGTTAAGCAGCCGTTTCGGCTGCAAAGTTACAGTTTTTTTTTGACATATGCAAGTGTACCATAACAAAAATACATTTTTTATTAAAGTACAACCCGTAAAATATGCCAAAAATGGCATTTTTCTTCGCGCAAGCGTGTATATGAGCGCATATATACGCATATGTGCGATATATATAATGTCTACCACCTCACTACCCGTTTCGCTTTGAAACAGGTAGATGAGGGAAGGAGGGTAATACATTATGTAGCCTATCTTACTTCGGACGAATGAAGAGGTTGATAGGCGTGCCAGTAAATTCAAACCAGCCGCGCAGTTTGTTCTCCAGGAAACGCTTATATGGTTCCTTTACGTATTGCGGAAGGTTGGCAAAAAAGACGAAAGTAGGCACTTGCGTATTAGGCAATTGCGTGCAATACTTGATCTTGATATATTTGCCTTTGTTGGCTGGTGGCGGGTAGTTTTCAATAAGCGGCAGGAAGAGTTCGTTGAGCTTGGCTGTTGGAATCTTGCGCTGCTTATTTTCATAAACTTCAAGTGCCGTTTCGATCACTTTGAAGATGCGTTGCTTGGTGACGGCTGACGTGAAGATGATTGGAAAATCCACAAATGGAGCCAAACGCTCACGGATGGAACCTTCAAATTGCTTGATGTCGGCCGTGGTTTTGGATTCAATCAAATCCCATTTATTCACGCATACCACGAGGCCCTTCTTATTCTTCTGAATGATAGAAAAAATGGAGAGGTCCTGTGCGGAGATGCCCATGAAAATACCGCGTTCGTCGTAGCAGCGGGTTGCATCAAGCATCAGGATGCAGACGTCCGCATTCTCGATGGCACGGATAGATCGTACCACGGAGTAATATTCCAAATCCTCTGTCACCTTGGCTTTCTTGCGAATGCCGGCAGTATCAACGAGGTAGAAATTTTTGCCGAACTTATCGTAGCGGGTGTAGATAGAGTCGCGAGTGGTGCCTGCAATATCGGTAACTACTGTGCGCTCTTCACCAATCAGGGCGTTGAGCAAAGATGATTTGCCTGCATTTGGGCGACCTACGATGGCGAAACGAGGCAATTCCTCTTCCGGACGATCTTCTTTATTGGGATCAAAACGTGAGATAATCTCATCAAGCAGTTCGCCAGTACCCAAACCATTAACGGCGGACAGGATGAACGGTTCGCCAAGCCCCAGTTTATAGAACTCAGCCGCGCCATACTGCTGATCAAATGCGTCCACTTTATTCACGGCGAGGATGGTAGGTTTCTTCGCCTGACGAAGAAGATGAGCCACCTCCATGTCAAATTCCGTGACACCTTCATCCACGTCAACCACCAGTAGAACAACATCTGCTTCCGTGATGGCGAGATTCACCTGACGATTGATCTCTCCTTCGAAAATGTCGTCGGAGTTAACAACCCAACCACCGGTGTCGATAACGGAAAATTCGCGGCCGTTCCATTCGGAACGCCCATACTGTCTGTCGCGAGTAGTACCCGCCTCAGAGGAAACAATAGCCCGTCTGGTTTTCGTAAGACGGTTAAACAAGGTCGATTTCCCGACGTTGGGACGACCTACGATGGCTAAAATATTTGCCATAATTGCGTTATTAAAGGGTTAATAATTATTTGGAGCATGAACCATTGCAGCCGCAAGAGCCATCGGAGCAGTCGCCGCCACAGTTGCCGCCGCCGCAACCGCCACATCCGCCTCCGCAGTGGGGCTGGGTGAGCGCTTTGAGTTCGGCTTCTGTCACGTCTCGTACTTCCAGGATATGGCCCTTGAAATGGAGATCCTCGCCAGCAAAAGGATGGTTGAGATCAATCGTGACGTGATCGTCGGTAATCTCAATAATCTGAGCATTCACGACTTGACCTTCGGATGTGTTCATAGGCACAACGGCTCCCACATACACGCGCTCGCTATCAAATTCGCCGTCGATACAGAACATCTGCTTGGGCAGATCGTGCACACCTTCCTCTTCGTAAGGACCATATGCGTCGTCCTGAGCGATGGTGAAATCAAAATCGTCTCCTTCGTTTTTGCCTTCCAAAGCGTCTTCAAAAGCCTTGAGCATCATGCCGATACCGTGGCAATAAACGAGTGGCGTTTCTGCGGTTGCACGCTCCATCAAATCTTCTGTGCCGGCCTCATCGCCAGCCACGTACAAATCGTACGTCAGTTTTACTACTTTGTGTAATGTAATCATATATCTTATTTTCTTTAAACTTTAAACCTTAAACCTTAAACCTTTTAAACCGTTAAACCCTTACCCCGTCTTACCACCAGTTAACGGTTTTATTGGTGGCTTCGGAAGAGTTTTTATCATACTTGAGGTCAGCCAGCATAGAAGCATTCACGCCAATATGGAAGGTGTAGCTCTTGTAGTAGCCGAATGGCACGAACGACGCGGTCATGGTCCAGCAATGGAGGTCGCGCGTCACGTTGATGGTGGTGTTGGAGATTTTCTTCGCCGTGAAATCGTAGGAGATACTCGTAGAAGCTTTCCATCCCTTGCCCAAACCCAATTGCAACGAACCGGAGAGATTGTGCGTGAAGCGCATTTTATAGTTCATCTTCTCATAATCAAACTCATTTGATTCGCCATAACGCACGTTATAATTGATGGAGAACGACCATGGAATATTGGCCAACTCAAATCCGTCTTCGTTTTCGCCTCTGTCGTTTCTGTGTTGCTTTTTCCATTCTTTTTCATCCTGGAGGGCCTGCTGGCGTTGCTCTTCTGTGATGAGTTCGCCCGTGTTCGGGTCGGTGGCAAACGGGTCATCCATATCCCATCCCGGGTCGAATTTCTCGTCATCTTTCTTCTTATCCTTGCCAAACCATTTGCGGAAGGTCTCGTTATTGAAGGTGTACGAGAAAGAGGTGGAAGTTCCCTTGAAATGCAGGAACTTACCCTCTTGCCAGCAGCGGGTATTGGAGCGATATTGCTTGCCGTTGGCGTCGAGTTTGTAAAGGTATGGATCAAACGCGCCGGAGAGATTGATGGTGTAGTTGAGTGGTGCAGGCAATTTGATTCGCAGATTACAGTTGAAATTGCTCCAGTTCATACTATCGGCCATGAAATTATAGCCGCCTGAGATTGAGAAATTATCAATCAGGGAGATGATCTTGGTCGGCTTGGTGCCGGTGGTGTCTTTCCTATTGAGCACTTTCATTTCCAGGTTGTTGCCCAGATTGAAACTTAACGAACCCACGTTTCCTTTGCCCGGCGTACCATACATAGCTCGATCAAAACGGTTATATTGCACGGTTTGGTAGCCCGGCGTGCCGTCGGCCATCGTGATAGGTTTGTCATACGAACCATAGTAGTTGTGATCTATCTTGGCACGAATGGCCTCGCAGTCTGGCGTATAGTTGAGCGAGATGCTTGGCGTGAAAACGTGGCGGAAGCGATCTACTCTGGAATTGGGGAAGAGCTTACGCGACGGAATAAAGAAACCATACAGTTTCGTCGACATGGAAAGCGACATACTCAAGTCCCATACGCGATAGAATCCGGTTGTGGTATCGCGTACCACCTGATTCTGCATATCATCCCATGATTGATCTACGCGTTGGAAATACCAGCGTTCGTTATAGTTGATCGATGGCGAGATGTTGATGTATTTGAATGCCGTGAAGGACGCAGATAACGGAATAGCATGCTTCACGCCGGTTCGCCAATCGCGCAGGAAATTGGAATGAAGAAGATAACTTTCCTTGCAGTCTACCGATATCTTGCTGTTCATGGTGTAGCGCATGCTGATTTTCTCAAACCATTTCTCTTTGCCTACCGCTTTCTTTCTTTTGAATGGCTTGATCTGGCTCATGCTCACGGTCAGGTCTGGTAACGTGAGAGCGATAGTAGAGTCTTTGGTACGTTGGCTCACGAGGGCCGACATCGATATAGACCACGGCGAATCCGGGAAACGCTGGGTATAGGAAATAGATGATGATTTGGTGTTTTCTGAGTTGGCTACCGGATTGTAGTACGAATTGATGTTCGAACGGTTGTAGCCAGACGTTGAGAAATTGACGGAAGCTGAGAAATTGGAATATGGGTTGGCCTTCGCGTCCTGGCTGTGCGACCATTGGATACTCATGTTGTTGGATTTCGTATAATCCGGCATACCTTTTTCGCCCACCACGTCACTACGATAGCTGAACGAAAGATTGCCGTTGAAATGGTAGCGCCATATATATCGGGAGCGAGCCGTGATGGCCCATGTGCCACGGCTGTAAATATCGCCCGAAAGGTCCAAATCGGCATAATCGCTCATTGCCCAGTAGTAGCCCAATCCGCGCAAATAGAGGCCACGTTGGTAGTCGTCGCCAAACGTCGGCATGATCAGGCCGGACGAATATTTGTCGGTAAAAGGGAAGAATGCAAACGGTAATGCCAACGGTAACGGTACGTCGCCCACCACCATATAAGCCGGACCGGAAGCCACATAATGACCCGGTTTGGCTTTGGCTTTCGTCATGCGAACATAGAAGTGTGGGTGGTCGTGTTGGTCGCAGGTGGTATACATACCTCCGGCCATCATCATCTCGTCGTTGTCCATTTTCTTGGTTTGGTCGGCTATGATGTAGCCTTCGCCCTGTTCTGTCACAACGTGACGGATGAACGCTTTCTTGCTCTTCAGATTATAGCTGAGTTCATACGATTCATAACTCTCGTCGCCATCCTTGAATACCGGTCTGCCCGACCATTCTTCACGAATACTGTCGTATACACCGGCAGCCATCAACGTGCTGGTGTTGGTATTCATCTGGATATAATCCGCCGTCAGACCAATGGTCTGGTATTTCATGTCGCCCTTGCCATGAAGGAAAGCCGTACCGTCTCCCATCAAAACAACCGAATCGGATGAGGTATAATCAATACGAGCCTCCAACGTGTTGGAGATTGGCGGTTCGGGATCGCTCCACGGCATAAGCGTATCCCTTGTTTGCACAGGGATACTGTCGTCTGCCTTTACCCAAACTGCCGATACTATAAGCATCAGCAACAGGCTCAATATGTGGAGCTTTTTATTCATTATTCTTTATCACGCACCAAGCGCATGCGCATATGTGCGCAAAATAGCATGCAAAAGTACTAAAAAATATCGATATAGCCAAAATAATGCACCTAAAACGCATATTTTTTTCAGTTTTTAGTGTGTATGTCATTTTTTTTTTGTACCTTTGCGGCCGTTTTCGGCGCAATGTGTCGTTTGACGTCAAAATTCGAACATAGAGAAGAAAATATGGTAGAGAAAATTCAACAGTTACTTCAGGAAGTAGAAACCATGCAGGCTCGCAATCAGGAGGAGCTTGAGGTTTTACGTGTTAAATATCTGAGCAAAAAGGGCGAGATTACTGCTTTGTTTGGCGCTATGCGTGATCTTACCAAGGAGGAAAAAATAGCAATGGGCGCGCAGCTCAACAACCTCAAGAACCGTGCCACCGAGCGTATTCAGGAAATGAAAGAGCAGTTTGAAGCACGTCAGGCTGAGGCTGATCGTCCTGATCTCACCCGTACGCCTGATCCTATCGCGTTGGGTACTCGTCATCCGCTCTCGCTCGTTCGCGAAGAGATTGTGGATATTTTCTCGCACGTGGGATTTACCGTAGAGGAAGGACCGGAAGTGGAGGACGATAAGCACGTGTTTGGTATGCTCAATTTTGCTCCAGAGCACCCTGCTCGCGATATGCAGGATACGTTCTTTGTGGAGAAAGAAGAGGGCGTACAAAAGCCAACCGACGTTCTGTTGAGAACGCATACTTCTTCTGTTCAAACGCGCGTCATGACCAGCCAAAAGCCACCTATCCGTGTGCTCTGCCCGGGACGTGTGTATCGTAATGAAGCTATTTCTGCACGTGCACATTGCTTCTTCCATCAAGTGGAAGGTCTCTATATCGATAAGAACGTCAGCTTTGCTGATCTTCGTCAGGTGTTGCTCTACTTTGCTAAGGAGATGTTTGGTGCCGACACCAAGATTCGTCTCCGCCCTTCTTATTTCCCATTCACGGAACCATCAGCTGAGATGGATATTTCCTGCAATATCTGCGGCGGAGAAGGTTGTGCTTTCTGCAAGGGTACCGGTTGGGTAGAGATTCTTGGCTGCGGCATGGTGGATCCAAACGTTCTCGAGTCTTGCGGTATCGATAGCAAAGAGTATAGCGGCTATGCCTTCGGTATGGGTGTGGAGCGTATCACGAACCTCAAATATCGTGTGAAAGACCTCCGTCTCTTCTCTGAAAACGATATCCGCTTCCTCAAGCAGTTTGAGTCTTGCTGATAAAAACGCAACGTGAGACTTGCGCGAGAGTTGCGCGAGAGTTGCGCGAGAGTTCAATAGAGACTCAATAGCAACCTTGCGGCTACTCATCCAAGGGGTCGAAATAAGAAAAATACAGCAATTTTGAGTTTTTTTGACTGAAAAATTTGGTCAGTTCAAAAAAATGTAGTAATTTTGCAGTCCATTTTGCGGACAACCGCATGTTTTTGTGT
Source organism: Paludibacteraceae bacterium (assembly GCA_045600985.1). Lineage (GTDB taxonomy): Bacteria > Bacteroidota > Bacteroidia > Bacteroidales > Paludibacteraceae > Colicola. The sequence goes on along the minus strand of JAZRYY010000008.1, from coordinate 15,594 downwards.
GCGTATATGCCTGAGAATAAATCTGTCATACTTGATTTGGGCCGTTTGCAGCAAGGCCGTCATGAGTTGGAATACCAGCTTGATGATGCCTTTTTCCAGCAGCTCGACCAGGAAGAGGTTTTGGCAGGCAACGTAAACGCAAAAGTAAGCATCCAAGCAAGTGTCGATACGTTCCAAATCCACGTTGAAGTGGAAGGTACGGTGGACGTGACTTGCGACCGATGCCTTGATCCAGTATCTGAGCCCGTCAAAGCCGAAGATGATCTTTTGGTGAAGCTGGCTGGCAAAGATGGCGAAGATGAAACGTGCATCTATCTCAACGCCGAGAAACCTTTGTTTGATTTGGGCTGGATCTTTTATGAAGAAATTTCTGTCAGTCTGCCAATAGTTTGTCGTCACCAACCAGGCGAGTGCAATCCAGAAATGGAAAAACTTCTCCAAGCTCACCTCTGTACAACTATTGAAGAAGACGAAGAAGTGTGATGCAAAGCGTGGCACAGTTCCGCCCTCCACTGAGCGCACAATAATATAAATAATAATATAAGTAATTCCTATTAAAATAATTAACAATTATGGCACATCCTAAAAGAAGACAATCGCACACTCGTACTGCGAAGCGTCGTACCCATGACGTAGCAAAGATGCCTACCTTGGCTATTTGCCCTAACTGCGGCGCTACCTATATCTACCACACCGTTTGCGGTGCTTGTGGTTACTATCGCGGTAAACTTGCTATCGAACAGGCTGCTGAAGCTTAATCTGGCAAGGTGGTAATGTAAAGTAACGCCTCCGGTTGGATACAATTACAACCGCACAATTGAGGCTGCTTTATTAGATGCTGCATGAATAACGCAAGAGCTCTAAGTTGGAATCTTTTTCCGCTTGGAGCTTGCGTTGTGTAGCAAGACTATACGCTGAGAAGCGTTCTGTGAAGCCGTGAGGCTCAGCAACCATCTATAAAACACACTATACTCGTACAAAAAAGATGAATAACTTTAACAATGATGAAGGACGTCGTTCTATGCGTCCACGTTTCAACAACGGCAACAGCGGAGCTGATGGCTATCAGTCTGAACGCCGCCCACGTTTCAATCACGATAATAATGGAGAAGCTCGTCCTGCACGCAGCATGGGCGCTCGCTTCAATCACAATACGGAGAACGGCTATCGTTCTCATGCAGAAGGTGGCTACCAGCGCGAAGGTGGTTATCAGGAGGCACGTCGCCCACGTTTCAATAATAATCATAGCGAAGGCTACCAGCAACGTGAAGGCGGCTATACCCCACGTCCACGATTCAATAGCAACCAGGAGGGTGGCTATCAGCAAGAACGTCGTCCTCGCTTCAACGGCAATCAGGAAGGCGGATTCCAGCAGCGTGAGACCGGCTATGCTCCACGTCCTCGCTTCAACGGCAATCAGGAAGGGGGCTATCAGCAGGGCGGCCGTCGCCCACAAGGAGGCTTCTCTAAACCGGGAGCTGGCGCACGACGACCTAACAATCCGGGACTCTACAGCAAGAAAAAGCGCGTAGAATATGAAGAGAAATATGAAGATCCAACGAAGCCAATTCGTTTGAATAAGTATCTTGCCAACGCAGGCATCTGCTCACGTCGCGAGGCCGATGATTTCATCTTGGCTGGCGTGATTACCGTGAACGGTATCGTGGTTAGCGAACTTGGTGCAAAGGTGCTTCCTACCGATCTCGTGAAGTTCCATGAGCAGCCTGTACGCCGCGAAAAGAAGGTGTATATTCTTCTCAATAAGCCAAAGAATTGTGTTACCACTACCGATGATCCACAAGAGCGTCACACCGTGATGGATCTTGTGAAGACCGCTTGCTCAGAGCGCGTATATCCGGTTGGTCGTCTCGACCGTAACACCACCGGTGTCCTTCTCCTTACCAACGATGGCGACTTGGCTGCCAAGCTGACGCATCCTAAGTATGGCAAGAAGAAGATCTATGCAGCTACTCTTGATAAGGATCTTTCTGAAGAGGCTTACGAGGAGTTGATGGCAGGTATCGTACTCGACGACGAAGTGGTAGTGCCAGACGCACTCGAATTCCCTAAGGAAGGTGACCGCAAGCACGTAGGTCTGCAGATCCACTCTGGCCAGAATCGTGTGGTACGTCGTCTCTTCGAGAAAGTGGGCTACAAGGTGGTTCAGCTCGACCGTGTAAGCTTCGCAGGTCTCACCAAGAAGAATGTCCCACGTGGCAAGTATCGTTTCCTCACGCAGCAGGAGGTCTCATACCTCCAGATGGGTGCCTTCGAATAAACGAATATAGCAAAACGAAAAAATGCTTGTAGGTCGGCTCGCGATTAATACGAGAAAATTATTCCTGTCATTGATATGAAAAAATCAATTCTTTATTAATATGAAGAAATCAATTCTTTTCGTCATGGCTATAGCAGCTCTGATTGCTACCTTCATTTCTTGCAAAGGTCCAGAGCAAAACGCTGTAGACGAGCCGGACATAGTTGTTACGGGTGAGTATTGTGAGTTGTCGGATCTGTTGTGGAGTGGCGCTGTCGTAACGCCCGGATTTCATGCAGGTTTGAAGACTGCTGAGACTACGTATTATCTTTTCGGACAGCCTTGTCCGTATCAATTGGAGTGGGGCGATAGTATTTCCGTTAGAGGATATGTTAACTATAACCAAAAGGACAAGCGAGGTGTGGAATATAACTCTATTATGGTCTACGAATGGGTCAACCACACCCCAACAGAAACTCACCAATACTAAAGTAGGGAGCCCTGTAGTAAAAACATCTTCTCCTGCAAAAACGCAGAACGTCCTTGTGATAAAAGCAGTTTCTCCTGTAAAAAAGCAGATCGTCCAATTGTGGTGAGAAAGTTTTCGTAATTCAAGAAAGCTCCTATATACAAAAAAACTCCGCATCTCGCGGATTTTTTTTTACGTATTATTTGCATATTTCAAATAATTGTACTATCTTTGCACCCGAAATGAAACAACCATGAGTACTTCAAGCCTAATAAATAGTATTCAAGACTTGGCAAAGCAGACGCTTCCTTCTGATGCCAAAATTATTCTCTTTGGTTCGCAGGCCAGAGGAGATGCTCATGCTGATTCGGATTGGGATGTGCTGCTTTTGTTAAATAAAGAACGCATTGAGTGGTCGGATTATGATAATTATGCCTATCCTTTTAGGGATTTTGGTTGGAGCGTTAATGAGTCAATTAATCCAATACTCTACACCTTTAGAGGGTGGGCAGAGGCAAGCCATACTCCTTTCTATAAAAACGTAATGAACGAAGGGCAAGTATTATGAAACAGATACTTACAAACGAAGACCGGAAGGCGGTTGTGGAGTTACGTTTGGAAAAGGCACAAACAGCTTTGGAGCAGGCAGAGGGGAATATCCCTATGTGCTATTGGGAAGTGATTGCTAATCGCTTGTATTATGCAGCCTACTATGCCGTGAGCGGTTTACTGGTTGCCAATGGCGACGTTGCTCAAACGCACGACGGCGTTATTAAAATGTTTGGTTTGCATTTCGTTCGAACCGGTCTTGTTACACAAGAAATGGGTAAACATTATAGCCGCTTGTTTTCTTCACGACTTACTGGCGACTATAGCGACACGTTTGACCTGCAAAAAGAAGATGTTCTCCCACTTGTTGAACCAACCAAAGAGTTGATTGAGGTCGTGACCATCCTGGCCAAAGAACGAATACAAAACTTGTAAATATACACAAGGTCTTTACCCTGAACCATGAATCAGAGTGTGTCGCGTTAGTCGATATCTTTAAGCATAAATCCGGGCTTCCAAGTGAGGGAAGTCCGGATTTATGTTTTGTTGAAACAAACTTCTGCGGAGGCTTGTGATTATAGCTTCATCAGCTTCTCGGCAATTTCTTCTGCCTCGATAATATGACGGTCGCGGACAGCGGCACGAGCCAAAGGCTCGGTCTGCTGCCACTCCAGGTAGGCAGATTGTGCCTTCTCGGCTACGGATTCGTCGGCCAGCATCAGTTCTTTGAGCATGTGCGCCACCATGTGATCGGTACGCACAAATCTCTTTTGCTTTCTTTTGATTGCTTCAAAGGCAGGTTTTGCACCTTCTGTGTCCATGATTACATGTGCGTAATAAGAAACCAATCCAAACGATTTCCGCAGGTCTTTTTGCGTGTCAGACCATTCTGTTGGAGGATTGTGAAGTACGTAGAGGTGCTGCTTTCCGTACATTATTCTTGCTGAGACTTTTTCATGTTGTCCTAATATGCGTCCGGATGCATATGCAAGCGGTCCTGCTAATTTGGTTTTGCTCATAAGTTGAGTGGTTTAATGTGTGACAGTATGACTTAGTGCGTAATAGTAACAGTTTCTTCAGATCTCGTCCAAATAAGGTGCATCCTCCGTTGATCCTCCGTTAATCCTCCGTTAATCCTGCGTTAATCCTGCGTTAATCTTCCGTTAAACGACTACAGAGAGACCACAAAGAGACTATAGAAGATGATAAATATGCAGAATAATTAACATGGGTATTGAATTGCTCGATAAATCTCGTATGGCTCTTGCAAGCCAGTGCGGTACAACGCACTTCTCCATTCCGCTCGACGCTCCATTATCGCAGAGAGCCACTGGTGCTCTGCTTCATGTTAATCCTGCGTTAATCCTGCGTTGAGAGACAACGGAGGGCCTGCGTGTGGCCTTTATTTCTCCTTCAGGAGGCCGTGGCTGTAGGCGTGGAGGAGATGTTTGAGGTCTTGTATCTGCTCCTGCAGGGCTTGACCGATATTGGTGTCGCGAACGTGAAGACGGCGTGAAGGGTAGTGTGAGGCCGTGGCAGGGTCGGGATTGGTGAAATCAAGCAGGAGAACACGTTGCTGGATGTCCTCGCCTGTGCGAGCGGCTTCTAAGCGTCCGGGGAATGCTCCGTGCGCTACGAGTTGCATGCGATGGGAGTTGTAGATGAGCGTATAGCCGGCGATACCCGTCTTGGCCTGATATGGTTTGGAGAAACCGCCATCGATAACGAGTCGCAAACCGTCCGCACGAAGAGGCGATTCGCCTTTGAGGGTGTGAACAGGAATGTGGCCGTTGATGATTTTTGAGACAGCAGGATCAAGACCAAACTCACGCAGGATGGTTTCGCATGCCGGGCGTTCGTTGGCCAGAATATAGTACGATCCCTTGGTTTCTTTTTCAAGTTCCTTATCACCGATAAAATAGCGCTCAAAGGTGGTCATCTTATCTTTGTTGTAGAGCGGCGATTGTGGGCCACACCAAAGGTACCACATGTAGTCCAGAGCATCACTTGCCTGCTGTGCGGAAGGTGTGTTGGTTGGTTTGGTGGCGGCGTTGTCGCCATAATAAGCTTCACGAATAACGGTATCGATGCGTTGCATGAGTGCTTTGCCGCTTACTTTTTGTCCGCACACTTCTACTTCTGTGAACGTGCCATCTGCGTTCATTGGGATGGCTGCGTGATAGAGAAGGCAATTATTCTGTGCCAAGAACAGACTTCCGTGGTTGTAGAGGCAGGAAATATGACGCTGGAGACGTTCTGATTGGCGGAATGAATGCGCTAGGCCAGCCATGAGTTGTTCCTCTTCAGACGTCAGTTTGTACGGGTCGTTCGGGTCAATTGTAGGGAAGTTTGTGTCGAGGAGCGTATAGGTGCTGCCGTTCTCGATGGTGATAGTACCCTGCTGATAGTTGATCTTGTCGAGGAGAAGTCGATCATTCATTTCGTATTCGGGATGACGCAGAATCGTCTGTCCCTCCAGTTTAAACTGGATGATAGAGATGGCTTTGTGCATCTTGGCCATGAGGCCAGCAGAACGCTTCATGCGGGCGTTGTCCTCGAAATCTTTTACCTGAAACGCCTCGCAAGGGTCGTTTCCGTATGTATCGATGGCGAATGTGGCCAATGGCAGGAGGTTGATGGAATAATCTTCCTCCAATGTCTCTACGTTCATGTAGCGAATAGAAACACGCAATACGGTGGCGATAAGTGCCCAATTGCCTGCTGCTGCTCCCATCCATTCGATATCGTGGTTGCCCCATTGAATATCAAAATTATGATAGTTGCAAAGGTGGTCGAGGATTCGCGCAGCTCCCGGTCCGCGGTCGAAGATGTCGCCCACGATGTGCAGTTTGTCAATCACCAAATGGTGAATCAAATGGCAAAGCGCTTTGAGAATGTCTTCTGATTTGCCCGTGTCGATAATAGAATCAATGATGGCGTTGTAATAAAACTGCCTGTCGCGGTCATAATTGCCCTCTGTGAGAAGTTCTTCGATGATGTAGGCGTAGTCGTTTGGAAGGAGTTTGCGTACTTTAGAACGCGTGTATTTAACGCTTACGGCTCTTGCGATGGCTGCAACCTGCAAAAGACGTGTCTTATAGACGGATGAGATGTCGCCTTTCTGCTGATGGCAATATTCCAGACGCTCTTCCGGGTAGTAGATCATGGCGCAAAGGGCACGCTTCTCGTCTTCGGAGATGGTGTCGCTATAGATGTCGTCCACCTTGCGGCGGATGACGCCAGAGGCGTTTTTGAGCACGTGCAAGAAGGCTTCGTCTGCGCCGTGGAGGTCGCTCACAAAGTGCTCTGTGCCTTTGGGTAAGGAGAGAATGGCTTCAAGATTGATGATTTCGGTGGCGGCTGCAGAAGCCGTTGGAAATTTCTCGGAGAGAAGTCGAAGATAACGCTCGTCGTTCATGGTGAAAGGGTAATTTTGCGTGCAAAGGTAGTGTTTTTTTGCGAAAAAAGCAAGAAAATACGCAAGAAAATGCAAAAAAGAGCCAAAATATTTGCGTAATTCAAAAAAAAGTATTACCTTTGCACACCTTATAATATCGTGGGTGCGCACGGCTGCGCGTATACGCACGAGGATAATTGTGTAATTAGTACTAAAAAAATATAATAAAACAATGATTGAGAACGACAGAATTTTGAGAGTCAACATCGACGAGGAAATGCGGACCTCGTATATTGACTATTCAATGAGTGTAATCGTGTCGCGTGCGTTGCCAGATGTGCGTGACGGATTGAAGCCAGTTCATCGCCGCGTATTGTTCGGCATGAATGAACTGGGATGCAATAGTGATAAGCCAACGAAGAAGAGTGCTCGTATCGTGGGTGAGGTTATGGGTAAGTATCACCCACATGGCGACAGCTCTATTTATGGCACATTGGTGCGTATGGCTCAGCCGTGGGCAATGCGTAATATCCTGGTAGATGGTCAGGGTAACTTCGGTTCAGTCGACGGTGACGGCGCAGCTGCTATGCGTTATACCGAGGCTCGCTTGAGCAAGGTGGCTGAAGAGATGTTGCGCGATATCGAGAAGGATACGGTGGATATGCAGCTTAACTTCGACGACTCGTTGCGTGAGCCAACTGTCCTCCCTTGTCGTTTCCCTAATCTGCTCGTGAATGGTGCCAGCGGTATTGCGGTAGGTATGGCGACGAATATGCCAACTCACAATCTCGGTGAGGTGCTTGATGGCTGTGTGGCATATATCGACAATCCTGAGATTGACGTGGATGGCTTGATGCAATACGTGAAGGCTCCTGACTTCCCAACGGGAGGTACTATTTATGGTATCGCAGGCGTGAAGGAAGCGTTCGAGACGGGTCGTGGACGTGTCGTTATTCGCTCGAATGCGGATATCGAGATGGATGACAACGGCAAGGAACGTATCGTAATCACCGAGCTGCCTTACGGTATCGTGAAGTCTGATTTGGTGAAGAATATCGCAGATCTGGCCAATGAGAAGAAAATTGAAGGTATCACCGGTATTTCGGATCAATCAAAGCGTGATATTCGTATTATTATCGAAATCCGCCGCGATGCCAATGCGCAGGTTGTTTTGAATAAACTCTATAAGTTCACCGCTTTGCAATCGTCGTTCTCGGTGAACAATATTGCGTTGGTAAAAGGCCGTCCTATGCTCCTTAATTTGAAGGAGTTGATTGCTAACTTCGTGGAGCACCGAATGGATGTGGTTACTCGTCGTACCCGCTATGAATTGCGTAAGGCGGAAGAGCGTGCACACATCTTGGAGGGCTTGATTATCGCCGTTGATAATATTGATGAAGTGGTTCGTTTGATTCGCGCAAGCCGCACGCCGGCTGAGGCTCAAACCGCATTGGAGCAGCGTTTCAATATCGATAATATTCAATCAAAGGCAATCGTGGATATGCGTTTGAGCCAGTTGACGGGCCTGCGTATCGACGAGTTGAGAAAAGAATATGAAGAACTCGAGAAATTGATTGAGCACTTGAATGCTTTGCTCGCTGATGAGCACTTGCGTTATGAGCTTATCAAGGAAGAGCTCTTGGAGGTGAAGGCTAAGTTTGCCGACGAGCGTCGCACGAAGATCGTGCCTATGGCAACTGAGTTTAACCCAGAGGATATGTATGCCGACGACGAGATGGTTATTACCATTTCTCACCTTGGTTATATTAAGCGTACTCCATTGGCAGATTTCCGTGCACAAGGTCGTGGCGGCGTAGGTGCCAAGGGTGCTGCTACTCGTGATGAGGACTTCGTTGAGTACGTACATACCGCATCAATGCACTCTACGATGATGTTCTTCACCGAGAAGGGACAGGTGTTCTGGCAGAAAGTATACGAATTGCCAGAAGGCAATAAGGCTTCTAAGGGTCGTGCAATTCAGAATATGATCAATATCCAGAAGGGCGATAAGGTTTGTGCATTTATTAATGTAAAGGGCTTGAATGATGAGGCATTCGTTAATTCTCATTATCTTGTATTCCTTACCAAGAATGGTTTGATCAAGAAAACCAGCCTTGAGCAGTATTCACGTCCTCGTACCAATGGTATTATTGCCATTGATCTCCGCGAAGGTGATGATTTGATCCGAGTACAAATGACGGATGGCGAATCAGAAATCCTCGTTGCAAGCCGTCAGGGCAAGGTGGTTCGCTTCTCAGAAAATACGGTTCGCGCAATGGGTCGTGGCACGTCTGGTGTACGTGCAATCACTCTTGAAGAAGAGAACGATGCAGCAATTGGCATGGTTTGTGTAAGTAAGGGTTCAGAGGAAACTGTTTTGGTGGTTTCGTCGAAGGGCTATGGTAAGCGTACCCGCCTTGATGACGAGAATGGTGAGCCAATCTATCGTATTACCAACCGCGGTGGTAAGGGCGTGAAGACGATGGCTCTCACAGATAAGACTGGCGACCTCGTAGCAATTGAAGCCGTAACCGATGAGAACGATTTGATGCTCATTAATAAATCAGGTACCGCAATCCGTATGGCAATTGATTCTATCAGCCTGCTCGGACGTGCAACTCAAGGCGTTAAATTGATTGATTTGGCAAAACGTAACGACGCTATTGCATTCGGATGCATCGTTCCTAAGGAGGAAGAGCAGGAAGAAGTGGTAGTGGAAGACGCAACGGAAGGAGTAAGTGAATAAAATTAACCCGAGAGCGGGGCGACCCGCTCTCACAATACTTAATAATATGCGTAAATTAGTATTATTGATGGCTGCTGTGATGATGTGCACCACCGGCTGTCTCGCACAAAAGAAGGCTGTTAATTCAGCAAAGAACAAAGCAATGAGCGCAGATGCTCCTGATTTCGACGGTGCTCGTGCCGACATCAAAGCTGCTCTTGAGAACGATGAAACCAAAGGTCTGGCTAACACCTGGTATGTGGCTGGTTTGATTGGCTACAAGCAGAATGAATATGCTATGCTCCGTGAGCAAATGGGTCAGGCTAAGGACGTTGCAAAAGTAGGCGAAGGTGTTGTAGAAAGTGTTAAGTATTGGCTCAAGGCCGACGAAATCGCTATGACTCCTACCTTGGATAAGAAGGGTCGCGAAGTGGTAGATACCAAAACTCGCAAAATGATTGCAGATAAGCTCTCTGAGTACTATCGCATGCAGGACTTGGTGAAGTATGGCATCTATTTGAATGATAATCGCGACTATTCAAAGGCTTATGAGGTGTTCATGATGCACTTGCAGATTCCTGAATTGGAGATGATGCAAACTGAGAAGTATCAGAAGGAAATGCCACGCGATACTACTTATCTTCAGTATAAGTACTATGCTGCTATTTTCGCAACTCAGAGCGAGCGTCACGAAGAAGCAATCGCTCTTTACGAGCAGATGAAAGATGGTGATTTCGAAGCTATCACGGTAAACCAGTTCCTCTATCAGGAATATGTGGCTTTGAAGGATACGGCAAGCTACGTGCGCGTTCTGCAGGACGCTTCTGCTAAGTTCTCTCAGGAGCCTTGGTTTCTCCAGAACCTGATCAACCACTATATCTATTCTGGCCAGCAGGAGAAGGCAGTTGATTACTTGAAGCAGGCTATTGAGCGTGAGCCAAGCATGGTTCAGTACTACACCATCTTGGGACGTTTGTACAACGACGCAAAGAACTTCGATGAAGCAAAGAAATACTTCGAGCAGGCTAAGAACATCGATCCAAGCAACGCTGAAGCATGGGCAGGCGTAGGCTATATGTACATGGACAAGGCTACCCAGATGATGGATAACATCAATCCTAAGGCAACTGCTAAGGAGTATGATGCAGCTTTGAAGGAAGTTAACAAGACCTACAAAGAGGCTCTCCCATATTTCGAGAAGGCTCACGAACTCGATAAGGAGAATACGTATTATCTCCGCAACCTGAAGTCGTTGTACTTCCGTTTCCGCGACGAGAAGGGCATGACGGAAAAGTACGAGGCCGTTTCTGCTGAGATGAACAATCTCTAATTACGACAAACCGTTTCTCAATGAAACAACTCAGAGTTATATTCATAGCTCTAATAGGTTCGATTTTGCTCGCTTCCTGCGTCACTTCACGAAAAGTGAACATGATGCAGGAGCCGAGTAAAACGATTCCAAGTTACAGCGACACCCTTTCCTACGAAGACTATATTCTTAGGAAAGGGGATCGCTTGTATATTCACGTATACTCTATCGACGAGAAAACGGCCCGTCTTTTTAATTCCGGTATGGCCAATTCTCGCCAGTATGCACGAGGAGGTGGCTCATATGGTTCAACCTCCGATTTGTACACGTATATAGTGGATAATGAGGGGTATATTCAATATCCAACCATCGACAAACTTTACGTGCTTGGCAAGACCACGCGGCAGGTAAAGTATTTGATGGAAGAACAATTGAGCGGCTTGGTGAAAACGCTCGGCAACCAATCCATGCTCTCGGTAGAGGTGCAGGTGGTGCAACGCAGTTTCTCTATCATCGGTCCGAACACGAGTGGCCGTTATCAGTTGAATAAAGAGAAAGTGACGATTTTTGAGGCACTGGCCATGGCTGGTGACTTGGGAGATTATTCGGACAGAAGCACGGTGATGTTGATTCGCGAGGTGGAGGATTCAACGGTGGTGAAAACGTTTGATTTGCGCTCTAAAGAGATTGTCAATTCAGAGTTTTACTATATTGAGCCTAACGACGTGCTCTATGTTCGCAATATGAAGGGCTATTCATTTGGCGTCAATCATGTGTCGTCGGTGATTAGCATTGTGGCTTCTACTATTTCTTTCGGTGTGTTCATCTATTCGCTTGAAGAACGCATCCGCAGGGCGGTAGAAAAGAATAAAGGAGGAGGGACAGACGAATGAAACGAATATTTCCATTCCTAATTGGTCTGGCAGCCCTCTGCTTAACGAGCTGCTATTCGCATAAGGCCATTGGTTTTATGCAAGATGATAAAAATCTGCCCCAATATGAGGAGGCGGAATATAAGCCATATCGTTTGGCTGTGAATGATGAGATTGTGTATCGCCTGATTACGATGGACGAAACCATCTCCAAATCGATGGCTTCCACGTCTGTAAATTCCTATGATGCGGCAAGTTATCGTATCTATTCAGACGGCACGGTGGATATTCCATTCCTGCCACCTGTTCCTCTGATGGGACTTACTCTTCAAGAGGCGCAGGATACCTTGCAAAAGTATTTTCGAGAGATCATTCCCGATGCTTCCATCAAGTTGTCGCTCTATAACAAGACGTTTACTGTGTTGGGTGATATTGGATCGGGAACGTATCAAATCTATAAAGATAAACTCACCATATTCCAGGCATTGGCCATGACCGGCGACGTGGGAGCATTGGGCGACCGACGCCATGTGCGAATCGTGCGTCCGCGTGGCAACGAGGAACCGGAAGTGCTGGAATTTGATCTTCGCACAAACACGATTATCAATAGCCAATACTATTGGGTATATCCAAATGATGTTATTTATGTGAGCCGAGCTAAAGGAAGTTTCTATCGCGTGGCTAACTATGCCGGCTTCATAGGCTTGATAACGTCATCTGTTTCGTTGTTTGTATCGGTGCTGAATTTCTTGCCAATCGATTTTTAGCAAGAATGCCCATTTGTTTGAATACACCTTATAATATGTAATTATATGGCACAAGATGTAGAACTCCCTGATTTGCAGGAGGAAGAAGAGTCCAGTTTTGATATAAAAGAGTGGCTATTTCGAATCCTACACTATTGGTATCTCTTTGTTATTGGTGTGGTAATTGCCTTCTCGGCTGCCTATCTCACGAATCGCAAATGGATTCCTCAGTATGTCAGCAGTGGTACGTTAATCATCAAGGAATATGGCTCTGCGATGAATGGCGTATCGTTGATGAGCGGTTTCGGTGTGGACGCAGGTTATAAGAATGTGAACAACCAGGTGATCATGTTGTCGTCTTACGATTTAATGAGTCGCGTGGTGGATTCATTGCCATATCTTACTACGGAGTATATCACGCAGGGACGCTTCAAAACGCGCAACCTCTATAGCACTACGCCGATTATCATCACGCCGTATGAAATATCGCCATATGCATATAATAAGTTGTATGCAATAGAACTTTTTGAGGATGGCTCCATTCATATCAAATCCACGAATGAGGATGATATGTTTGAAGTGGATACGCATTATGGCGAACTGATCGACACGGATGAATTCAGAGCCACCATCATGCCGTCTGCCAATATGGTAAGAACGGGTAAACTCTTCTTCCGCTTCCGTGATAAGGACGATTTGGTGGGAGAGTTTATGGAACGATTGAGCCTGAGTTTTGTTACGGAAGGATCATCTGTTTTGCGGCTGACATTAGTGAGCGAAACACCAGAACGAGACTGTGATTTTATTGATAAACTGGCCGAAATATATTTGCAGCAAAATCTGGAACGCAAGAATGCGGTGGCAGAACGTTCATTGGAGTTTATTAATCTCCAGTTGGATCTTTTGCAGCAATCATTGCGAGTATCTGAAGGGGCAATGACAGATTTCCGCCAAACCAATAAGTTTGTGGATGTGAGCTCATATGCAGGTACGTTGATGTCGAAGGCAGAAACATATGATGCACAGCGCATGGAGTTGAAGCTCAAAGAAACGTATCTCGATTATCTGGATAATTATCTCAAAACCAATATGGATGCCGAAGCAATTATCGCTCCATCTTCATTGGGCTTGGGGGAATCGATGCTGATGTCGCTGGTGGCACAACTCAATGATCTCACTTTGCAGCGTGCAGAATTATCGGAGAAGAATGTGTATTATCATAAGTATACCAACGATATCAATAATGTGAAGAATGCCATCAACGAGGTTATTCGTTCAATGCGTGCTTCGCTGGAAATTGAGAAAAGAAGCGTCAACGATCACGTGGCAGAGGTGGAAAAAGATATTCAGAAACTGCCAGAGAAAGAGCTTGAAATGGTGGCCATTGAGCGTAATTATCGTATCGACGACAACTACTACACGTTCTTCCTCCAAAAACGCGCCGAGGCTGAAATTCAGAAAGCAAGTAACACGCCGGATAATGAGATTATGGATAAGGCGCGCACCACTGCTATTACCAATGGCGGTGCAAAGAAAAAAACAACCACCAAGTATCTTATCTTTGGCTTGATCATTCCATTGTTGCTGGTGGTGGTAAGCGAGTTGCTCAATACGCAAGTCCGTACGCAGAAAGAGGCAGAAAAGCTATCGAAATTCCCGCTCCTTGGTTCTGTTCGCCACGCACGTTCTCAGAATCCAACCCTCGTGGTTCAGGCACCTCGATCATCGTATGCCGAGATGTTGCGAAGCATCCGTACGCGAGTAGAGTATGTCGTGCAACGCAAGGATAAGATTATGGTGGCAGTAACTTCAACTCAATCAGGTGATGGCAAAACGTTCCTCTCCACCAATCTCGCTTCGCTTTATGGAATGACGGGCAAAAAGACGCTCTTGATGGACTTGGATATTCGTAAACCAAACATCCATGATAAAGTGGGTCTTGACATGAAATATGGTTTGACCAACTATTTGATTGGCGATTGCGAATTGCAGGATGCCATCATTCGTGATGACCGTTTCAATTTCGATCTTATTCCGGCAGGTACCATTCCTCCAAACCCGGGTGAGTTGATTCGTTCTGATAAATTGGCGGAATTGTTTGTCAAGATGCGTGAGACGTATGATTACATCGTGGTGGATACTTCTCCTATTGGTCTTGTGCCAGACGCAGATGCCATCATCGAGCAGGCCGATTTGACGCTCTTCGTGGTTCGTTGCTTGCAAACGAATAAGCAGTTCTGCAAGAATACGCTCGAACAATTGGCTATCAATCATAAGGAGAAGATTTATCTCGTTCTTTCTGATGTGCCAACAGAGGGCAGCGGCTATGGCTATTATTCGGGCAGCTATGGCTACGGCTATGGGTATGGCGGCTATGGATATGGGTATGGCGGCAATAGTTATGGCAAGAAATATGGCAGCCGTTATGGAGGTCGCTATGGCAAGTATGGCTCTAAATACGGTTCTAAATATGGCTCCAAGTATGGTTATGGACGTTACGGGTATGGCTTGTTTGGAAAGGCTTACCAGCAGCAGGCCAGCCAATATAACTACTATGGAGATGAGGAAGAAGAGGAAGATACAATGCCACAAAATGAACAAGCATAATCCTCCCTGCAAAATAGATAATCAGAATATATAAGATATATGGAATCAAAGTATAATCCAACCGACATTGAAGCCAAGTGGTATAAGTATTGGCTCGACAATAAACTCTTTCATAGTGAACCAGATGGGCGTCCTGCCTATACGGTCGTAATTCCACCACCCAATGTTACGGGTGTGCTTCATATGGGCCACGTGCTTAATGAAACCATTCAGGATACATTGGTGCGCCGAGCTCGCCAGGAGGGCAAGAATGCCTGCTGGGTGCCGGGTACGGATCACGCCAGCATAGCCACTGAATCCAAGGTGGTGGCCAAACTGAAGACTATGGGGCTCAGCAAGGAAGAAGTCGGCCGCGAAAAGTTCCTGGAATATGCCTGGGAATGGAAGGAGGAGCACGGAGGAATAATATTGGAGCAGTTGCGTAAGCTCGGAGCATCCTGCGACTGGGACCGGACACGTTTCACAATGGAACCGGAACTTACCAAAGCCGTGACTGCAACTTTCTGTCATTTTTACAGGAAAGGATGGATATACCGCGGCGTGCGTATGGTCAACTGGGATCCCGTGGCGCTCACGGCAGTGTCGGATGACGAGGTCATACACAAGGATACGAAGAGCCATTTCTATCATCTGCGCTATTATGTTTCTGACGGCAACGGAAAC
>JAZRYY010000007.1:0-48664 GCA_045600985.1 Paludibacteraceae bacterium | reverse complement strand
TCAATGCTATTGCTTGCGACCTTAACATCGATCAGGTCAAAGTTGTTCACCACCTCATCAGGAAGGAGGCACTCTGCTAACACACGATAGGGATTCTCTTGCATAATCTGAAATTTTCTGCAAAAGTAACACTTTTTCTCCAATTATGCAAATTATTTTCACACGGAACTTTTACCATGCCCCGTTCTTGCTCTATTGGTTTGTGTTTGACTACGCCATCAAGCGCAGCAAACACCAACTCTTATTGCAGAACCTATTCGTCGTTATCGTCAGCTACATTTTCTATGGCTGGTGGGATTGGCGATTTCTCACTCTTATTGCCCTGACCTCCTTTCTCTCATGGGGAAGTGGTCTGTTGATTGAACGACACGCAGATACCCGAACTGCCAAAGCATATTTAGCCGCCAACATCACCATAAACTTGCTGATTCTTGGTATCTTCAAGTATTTCAACTTCTTTGTAGATAGTTTCTGCGACCTATTCGGTCTCACCAATTCTATCGCCATCAAAGTCATTCTCCCTGTCGGTATCAGTTTCTATACATTCCAAGCACTCTCATACTCCATTGATGTTTACCGCAAGAAGATTGCTGCAACCAAAGATATAGTAGCCTTCTTCGCCTATGTCTCCTTCTTTCCACAATTGGTTGCCGGACCTATCGAACGAGCCACTAATCTGCTTCCGCAGTTTGAGCGCAAACGCTCTTTCGACTATAGCGAAGCCGTAGATGGCATGCGTCGTATTCTATGGGGTTTATTCAAGAAAGTGGTCGTAGCCGACAACTGTGCCACTTATGTGGATCGTGTATGGGAGAACTTCCCCAACGAGAGTGGTAGCACACTCGCTCTTGCTGCTATCCTCTTTGCCTTCCAAATCTATGGTGACTTCTCCGGTTATTCGGACATTGCCATCGGTACAGCACGCCTGTTTGGCATCCGACTGAAGGACAACTTTATCACTCCTTATTTCTCTCGTAATGTAGCCGAGTTCTGGAAACGCTGGCACATCTCGCTCAACACATGGTTCGTGGACTATGTCTATATTCCCTTGGGTGGCAGTCGTGAAGGAAGATGGAAAACCATTCGCAATACCTTTGTTATCTTCCTTCTGTCAGGCCTTTGGCATGGTGCCAATTGGACGTATGTCACATGGGGATTGTACCATGCTCTTCTCTTTGTGCCACTCATCCTCTTAGGCCGCACAAAGGCATATACCGGAACTGCCACATGGAAACAAATCCCACAAATCCTTCTCACCTTTGCTCTCGCCACCCTCGGCTGGATCATCTTCCGTGCCCCGAGTATAAGTGAAGCTTGGCTATTTATTGCAGGCATCTGCAGCAATACGTTCTTTACCATGCCGAATATTCTTTCACCGACCATTTTTATACCTAAAGTTATTGCCCTCTGCGCACTAATTTTCGTAGAATGGAAGAATCGAGATAAGGAACATAGCCTCGCTATTCCCGGTTATCCTCATTGGCTACAATGGGTAATTTATTTTTCACTTGCTATCATTATCTACCTTTTCGGAGCAAAGGCAGCAACCTTTATTTATTTCCAGTTCTAAAACTATGAAACGTTTTTTGTTAGATATTGCCAAATTCGTTCTTGCTATCACAGTTCTCGCATTTGCAACAGACATGATGGTTAGTCAAGGATTGAGGTATACACCTAAGAATCATTTGGCTACCATGAATCGCGTTATGCACGATGTAAATAACTATGATTTATTGTTCTTGGGCAACTCACGTTGTGCTTGTGGCTACGATCCTGCAATTTTTGATTCTATTATAGGGTGTAATAGTTGCAACTTTGCTTGCTCAGGTAAGGCTTTCCGTATTAGCGACCTTAGATACCGACTTTATCGTCGCAATAATGTAGCACCAAAAATGATAGTTGTCAATATCGACCAGATAGAACTAAGTGAAGGAACCTTGGGCTATGAAAATTATCAGTTTTATCCCTATATGACGGACACCTTGGTTAAACCGATTCTCAAAATGAATGAGTTTTCTTGGTTTGACTGTCATATCCCAATGTACCGTTATCGTGGCGACTATAAGTATATTGGTTTAGGTCTTGGAGAATTTTTGGGTGTATTTCACCTAAAGGAACGAGGTTACAAAGGCTATTCTGCTAACTTAGGAGGATGGAATGGAAAGTTCTTGGAAGACCATATCAAGAACAATCCAGATGGTATTCCTACTGGAGTTGATAGCGCCGTTTATGTTATTATGGATAAGTTTATGCAGGACGCTAAACAAGAAAACATAAAGGTTGTAATGGTGTATTCTCCGTTATATCACAAGGTGATTGAGAATATCCACCCAAATTATGAGAAGGTAAAGGCGGCGTATCAAACTCTTAGCGATACTTACGATGTACCCATTTTGGACTATCAAGTTCAGAGCATGAATTACGATACTGCGTACTTTATTGATGCAAACCACCTGAATGAAAGTGGAGCACGATTATTCTCTACTCAGCTGGCTAATGAGCTTGATTCGCTATATCATAATTGATATCGTTCATATTATCAGGAGATACATCTCCGCCTCTTCCTGATATGACAAAACAACAGGATGCAGCCGAGTTCGGCCGCATCCTGTTTCATTATTATTGCGTTTTGTCTTTTCTCAGGAGATTCTATCTCCGTTGTCCTGGCGGCCAACGGTATACCGTCCCTTCGGGCCGCTATCCGTCATCGTGTGCGGCATTTCCATTGCCGCTTTCAAAATATGCAGAAGTGCAGCAATGCCGATATTACGACCGACATCTTCTGCACTTCTGCCTATCTTTACACCCACATTCCCCTGTTATCGCTTACCTCCGTTACTTCCCCAACTCGCTTCCGCTTCACACAGGACTTTGTCCGTTATACTTTACATTTTCAAATCCGATACTTTTGACTTTTTACCTGGAGTGGCCTTCTGAATAATCTAAGAAAAGAGCAATCGCCCCAATCGGAGTGATTGCTCTTTTCTTTCTGTTATGTGCCTATACTATATCGTCAGTATTGGTTGACCAAGACTGCTGGAAATTAATGCAATAGTCTTCATCGTGAAATTATGACGACCAGTAAGCCATTTACTAACTTCCGATTCACGTTTGCCGGTCATACGAGCCAAATCGCGTTGGGTCATATTACGGGTTTTGAGGATAGCTGCAATCTTATCCGCAATCCCATTGCAGAGTTCAAACTCTGCGCGCTCGGTAGCTGGTATTTTCTCCAGTTCCTGCTGAAATATGTCGCTATAATATGTTGTCATGCTTCAAAAATCTTTCCTTCTATTCCGTTAATCACATTTTCTTCTATAGTAATTGTTCCTTCTGCTTGTGCTTGCTTGAGCAAACGATCAAACTGCTGGAGGTTCATCACATAGCCATTGAGTTCTTCGTTCTCTTGATAAGTACGGGTAGTCTTGATGCCACCATTACCAGCAATAAGAATCTGGTCTGATATACGAAGACAGTAGAGTCGCAACTGTTTAGAGTCAATAGCCAATGCACATAGATCATCGCTCATTCTTCCCTCTAAGCGGAAATATCGCTCCAATGCTCCAGTTCCAAGAATACGTTCCAGAGCCAAGAGAATTGTGCGATATTCATGATTAACCGTAGCATTATCTTTGAACTTATTGATAAACTTCTCAAACTCCGATTCTTGACTTCCATCAAAGCATATAGAGTACAAACTAATGTTCTCATTTTGTGCAACAATCTTTAATTCAGCAGTGTTCATTGGTGTAATTATTTTGAATTTCGGTGCAAAGATACAGAAAATATTTTATATATGCAAGAAAAAACTTCATTTTTAAGTAAATTTCTTCACTTTTAAATGAATTATTTGCAGAAAAGGTCGTATTTGGATACTTTTATGCCTTCACCAAGGTTCCACTTTACACTTTACATTTTCAAATCCCATACTTTTGACTTTTTACTTTTTTTATTCCCGTCCATATAACCGCGGACATGTTATGCCCGCGTCTCCATCCGCGAACAGACGGACATAGCGTTCATATTATCAGGAGATACCATCTCCGTCTTAGCCCAGTATATACCGCCTGTTTTCTCGGTTTTTGTTTCCTCTATTTTCTTCCTACACAGATGTGCAATCCTGCAATTCATGCAATCTTTGCTTTCTGGCACGATTTTTGTACCTTTCAACCTAAAACCTTACCCGCCATGGTCATCGAACTCAAAGACTACCTCATAGCCAAATCCGAACTCGAAAAAGAGTATTATGTCAGCCATGCGGTGTCCCCGATGAAACGGGGAAACCCCAGCGGGAAGAGGTAATATAACCTCATTCTCCCCGACACCCAATTTTGATAGTCGAAGACCTCACCAGCCGCCTATCAACTCCTTCCCAGGTCCTTATCAAGTCCTTATATCCGGTGTACCATCCTTGTACAACCCTTATACCAACAGTATGCCATCAGTCGTCCTCCCTTCGCTCGACTAAG
Source organism: Paludibacteraceae bacterium (assembly GCA_045600985.1). Lineage (GTDB taxonomy): Bacteria > Bacteroidota > Bacteroidia > Bacteroidales > Paludibacteraceae > Colicola. The sequence continues at coordinate 44,195 of JAZRYY010000007.1, read as the reverse complement.
GCTCTGGTACCGCTCGACTAAGGGACAACTACCGCTTAACCTTCGCTCTCCCTTCGCTTGACTACCGCATATCCACCTTCTTTCTCTCATTTTCGGCACGATTTTTGTTCATGATATATTGTTCTCCTAAGGAATGGATTGAGCCATTTTGATACAACCAGATATATGAAAAAGATTTTGACCTTTGCACTTGCAGCCATGATGCTTGCCGGTTGCACCTCAACTCCCACCACTACGGCTACCGAAGCTGTTCAAACCATTGACGATCTGATGCTCTCGCGTCGCAGTATTCGTCAGTACAAGGACGAACCTATCAGCCGTGAGGTGCTGGATGAGATTCTCAACCTCGGCCTCAATGCTCCCAACGGCAAGAACCGCCAGGCATACGAGATTCGTGTGCTGGAACAAAACACTATCGATGCCATCACGGCAGCCGTGGTGAATGATAATCCGCAGTTGGCAGAGCGTCCGGGCTTCAAGAATATCTTCGTGAATGCTCCGTGTGTCATCTGTATCGCCAACGACAAGAGCTACGACATGTCGCAGATCGACTGCGGTCTGCTGGGCGAGAATATCATCCTTGCCGCATGGGCACGTGGTATCGGTTCGTGCTGTTTGGGCAGTTCCGCTCGTTGGATGAAAGATTCGCCTTCCGCTCGTCCGTATCTGGAGCAGATGAATTTCTCAGAGGGTTACGAACTCCTCTACTGCGTTGCACTCGGTTACCCCGACGAGACTCCCGACGCCAAGCCCCGCCGCGATGATATGATTATGTATATGGAGTGATATAATATTTTGATATGATACAAGAAATGTTAGAGCACAATAAGCGCTTTGTGGAGTCAAAGGCTTATGAACAATTTGCGACCAGCAAGTTCCCGGACAAGAAGATTGCCATCGTTACCTGCATGGACACACGTCTGGTGGAACTTCTGCCTGCTGCCCTCGGCATCAAGAATGGTGACGTGAAAATCATCAAGAACGCCGGTTCTACCATCACCAATCCCTTCGATTCGACGGTTCGTTCGCTCCTCGTAGCCATCTACGAATTGGGCGTGAACGAGGTGATGATTATCGGTCATACCGGTTGTGGTGTGCAGGGCATGGACTCGCAGGAGATGCTCCACTTGATGCGTGAACGTGGCATCGACGAGGAACACATAAGCCTTATGAAGCATTGTGGCATCGACCTTGATTCGTGGCTACATGGCTTCGATGATACAGAGTCTGCTGTATTGGAGACGGTCGATTTGGTACGCAACCATCCGCTCGTTCCGCATGATATCGTTATTCGTGGTTACATCATGGACTCTACCACCGGAGCCCTTAACCCAATTGGATAAATGCCGCGATGACCATCCGTCCCGCCATATTGTCTGATATTCCTAAGATGCAGGAGATCTTTGCAGTCGCTCGGCAGTTCATGGTTGCAAATGGCAACCAGAACCAATGGGTAGATGGTTATCCCAGTGACGAGTTTCTGCGTGCTGACATCGAGAGTGGGGATAGTTATGTCTGCTTCGAGGACGGCGAGATGGTCGCTACATTCCTGTTGCGAGGAGGCGATGACCCTACTTATGCTCGTATAGAAGATGGTGCTTGGCTCAATAGCGAACCGTATGCCACCATCCATCGCATCGCCAGCAATGGCAAGGTGCATGGCGTCTTGCATGCTGCCATGGAGTTTGCTCTGCAGCAATACGATAATGTCCGCATCGACACCCATCACAACAACAGAGTGATGCAGAATGCCGTCCTGAAAGAAGGTTTCCGCTATTGCGGCATCATCTACTGCTGGTCTGGCGACGAGCGTCTGGCATATCAATATACAAAAGGATAGGATGCAACTACGCCAAAAAGTCCTAATTAGATGATGAAATCATCAAAATATGTTGCAAAATGGAGATTTCTCTCGTTTTGCTTGCTTATTTGCAAAATTTTTAGTAACCTTGCAGCCCAAAGTGTTGCAAAGAAAATTCATACAATATGTTGAGCGAGAGTCAAAATACAGAATATAAAGAGTCTTGGAGAGACGAATATCTGAAGTGGATTTGCGGTTTTGCCAATGCGCAAGGCGGCAGGATCTACATAGGCGTAAACGATGACAAAGAGGTGATAGGGGTAGATGATTCCAAGCGTCTGATGGAGGATATTCCCAACAAGATTGTCATGACTCTGGGCATAGTATGTGATGTTAATCTATTGTATGAAGATGATAAGGAGTATATTGAGATTGTTGTTGAGGCAAGTAATGTTCCTATCTGCTATCGTGGACAATACCATTATCGTTCCGGGAGTACTAAGCAAGAACTCAAAGGTGTTGCTCTCCAGCAATTTATTCTAAAGAAGATGGGACGCTCATGGGATGATATTCCGATGGAAAATGTGGGCATAGAAGTCATAGACCGCGATGCTATCGACTATTTCATCGAAAAAGGCATCGAAGCCGGCCGTATAGAGGAAGATGAACGAAATGGTTCAACGGAGTGCGTGTTGGAGAATCTGAACCTGCTAACGGAGGATGGTCACCTAAAGCAAGCTGCCGTTTTGTTGTTCGGCAAAAAACCACAAAAGTATTTCACGGGCGTGATTTTCCAAATTGGCCGCTTTGGGATAGATGAGAGTGATCTTCTTATTCAGGATTTTATTGAAAGTGACCTTATTCGCATGGCAGACCGAGTAATGGATGTGCTGAAATCGAAATATCTTACTTCACGCATCCATTTTGAGGGCATGCAGCGTAAAGAGAAATTGGAAGTTCCTGAAAAGGCAATGCGTGAGATACTTTACAATGCTATCGCGCACAAAGATTATACCGGAGCCGCCATCCAGATGCATGTGTATGATGACCGTGTTGAGATTTGGAACGAAGGCGAACTACCGGAAGGATATACCTTGGAGACTCTTCTGCGTCCTCACTCATCCAGACCTCGTAATAAGAATATTGCACAAACGATGTTTAAGGCAGGTTTTGTAGATACGTGGGGACGTGGCTACAAGAAGATACGTGATGGTTTTGAGTCGTTTGGTTTGCCAATGCCCACTGTTGAATCACGAGATGGTGGTACTTTGCTGACTTTCCAGCGGAAGCGTGTCGCGCAAAATGTCGCACAGAATGTCGCAGACGTGAATCAACTACAACTGACTGAAAGACAACGAAGTGTGTACGAATATGTCATGTCTCATTCTCCTCGAAATGTCGCAGACTTTGTCGCAGAGCGTGACGCAGTCAATACACAGAAGCTTTCTGCTGTTTTCCGTGTTAGCAGAAAGACCGTACAGCGTGCAACGCAGCATCTCGTTGCTTTAGGATTGATCGAGTGGGTCGGAAACGATGGCACCGGCTTCTGGCAGATGAAATGAGCGCAATTTATGAGTGTTTTATGAGTGATAGAATAGGTATTGTATATTTGTTCTCTAATAAATTGTATGCTAAGGAAGGTATACATAAGTTTGGTTATACCCAAAACCCATTCCAACGGAAACTGATTCAAAGTAACTCAACACCCCCAGGCTATCCATTTGAGAATGAGATTGTCGTGTTTACCAAAAAATATAAGGAGTTTGAAAAAGCTTTGAAAGTACAATTTAAGGAAAGCGAAATGCTCTTAAGCGCAGAAAAAAACGAGACGGCAGGGACAGAGTGGATTCAATGTGATAACTTTAAGAAAATACTTGATATCTTTAAGTCCGTACTTCTCGATACTTCCATAGATGATGCGGGGGCTATTTTATGTTGCAAAAATTATATATATCAAAAGGATAAGGGCGAGAGGCAGAATAGGCCGAAGTGTACGTTGAGTTTATTAGGTTTGCACGATGGAGACAAGATTGTTTATCGTGAAACAGGGAAGGATTTTGTAATTCGTAACAATAATATCTTGGTGAATGATGTGGAGGTTAGTCTTTCTACGTATGTAAAGGATAATCCACCTGCTCACGAGAAAGCGAAACTCTTCAATGGGTATCGCTATTTCTACTACAAGGGACAATGTCTCCATTCTCTATGGATGGAATTGACAAGTGCATCACCGATTAATTTCACAGCAGATGAACGATACTTTTGAGCCTGAGCACTCTAACTAAGGTATAAAATTTTTGGTTGACGAAGTGTTTCCTCGTCCTTCTGAGATGTTATATTGTACCTATAATAGTGAGGAGATAGAACGAATCATTTATGACGAAGAACAAGGTGCTGTTAACCATTGTATAGATAGTAGTTTCAGAGGCTCGAAACTTGCATATTTGGGCAAAGATACTTTATACCAATGCATAGTGAAAGCATATGCATCTCACCGTCCGTTGATTCTTTCTCCGGACATGATTTGGTTAGTCATATGTCAGGGACTCAGCAAATATGTTAATGATCATTCAGAGGAATGTCGTGATGCACTTGTTTCTCATGATGGAGGGATGACATTGCTTGTTAAGACTGAACAAGATTTACGTAATCCTGATGTCAATTGGGAGAGTCTTCTTGGGAAGATGTTATCTGAAGTCACAAATAATACTAAGGGTGAATTTGTTTCTTCTGTTGACATACAGTTTACAACAACAGCAGCAAATGAACATATAGCTATACAAACGACCGTGATGGATATTGTAAAGCCATATTTTGAGTTCATATTTGTGCGAATGATATGTGGTATTCCATATATTCGACTTCTAGGTACCCCTGATGATTGGCAAAAAATCAAAACCAATTCCGCTATTTTGAATCGCTTTGGGTTAGATTGGTGGTATAATGATTTAGCCCCAATCTTAGAACAATTTGTTAATGCTTCCAACGGCATTGTTGATACCAGGTTTTGGAGGAGAATGGTTCAAAAGAAACAAGACCGTTTGTTCGATGAAGGCGGAGGCTGTGTTCCTTTTGGATACTCTAAAATTAATGGTTGGTGCTTGAAACTATTCCCATTTACAGAATATGGAAGAACTCCGTCAGTAGTTGAAGTAGGACACGGATTGTTGCCCGAATTTGTGAAGGTACCATTCAAATTTGTCCAACATTTCCCTAATGGAGGTGAGAATGTCTTCAATATGGAACTTTGTTCTGGATTTGTTGGGGTAGAAGAGAACCATATTGACCATGCATTATATCCTAAGATAGGTTGGATGGTTTCTGAGAAGTCATCCGTAGATGAAAATACGGAATGGTTGAATCGTAATTTGAATTACTGTAGTGAGATTAGAGTCAAGAAGGTTCCAGAGATTCTGCGAGAGTTGAAGCATATCCGTACGCTGAGACTTACATTTATTGATGAGGTTGACTTGCCTGATTGGATGGATGAACTAAAGATTGATGATTTCACCATTATTGGTCGTGTAGACAAGGACACAAAGACCAATATTGTGAAACGTTTCCCCCATGTACAATTTGTATAACTCGACATCATTATCTTCTTAACCTACTGCCACCGCCGAGACCATGCTCCCCATCATTCAAAAATATCTCGAATAATGAAACCTATTACGCACAAAGATTTGCTGAAGGCGCAGCAAGGAGAAATCAATGCCGTCATCCTATATCAGAAAATGGCCGACCGTGTCGCCAAAGACAATCCGGCCATTCATGAGAAATTGCTACAACTAGGTAGCGACGAAGGTCGTCATGCCAATATGCTTCGCAAACTGACAAACGAGGTCTGCAAACCTAGCAGCACGCTTGCCAATCTGGTAGTTTGTGTGTCGTACGTCTTAGGTATCAAGCGCACTCTCCTTATCATGGCGAACGAGGAGCGCAAAGCCTTGGAGACCTATAAGCCGTTTGTTGCCCAGTATCCGGAACTGGAGCCTATGCGCCTCGACGAAGGCCGCCACGGCGATGTGCTGGAGTCTATTGTGAAAGAACTATACGGATAAATGATAGAAGTGCTGGCTAAATAAATGACTACGTCCAAAGACATATTATCAGCCGCCGACCTGATTGCTTATATTCAGGAGGTTGGATTTCTGCCGCTATTGCCGAACAAGATTCCAGGCTTTTCGGCAGAGGAAGTGGTGGATGAGACTTGTCGCTACCACACATCTCCTGATGGCGGCTTCGATTGGCCGCTTTGGATGTGGAAGGGCGATATTATTGAAGAGGGTAACTGCCTCTATGGCAAGTTCTTTCATGGTACGGCTGGCTTTGTTAGCAGGGATTGGTGGCCGGATTTGGTCAATTATCGTCGTAGCACCATGCAGCCGCACAAAAAGCGTGATCCCATTATCGAAGAGGCCATCCTGCATACACTGGAGACAGAGGGCAGTATGATTTCAACCGACCTTCGCACGGCATGTGGATTCAATGGCGGTAAGCAACGTTCGCAGTTCGATGCCTATATCACTCGCTTACAGATGGCTACGCGTGTCGTCACAGAGAGTTTCGTTTGGTCAATCGATAAACATGGCCACAACTACGGCTGGGGACGCTCGCTACTAACCACGCCGGAGCAGTTATTGGGGCGTACTGCTTGTGCACAACCGATAGATGCAGACGGCTATCCACGCAAACCAGAGACCTCGTATCGTCTCATCAAGGAGCACCTGCAGTCCCTCCTTCCCCATGCAACAGAGTGCCAGATTCACTATATGATACATAAGTAGTCACAATCTGCAAGAGTATAAATCGCTACGCTAATTACGTGTTAGTAGAGATGGAGATGGATATGGACAAATTCGTTGTTTTGCGGAATCATTGAAGTAAAGGAGATTTATGTTAGAGTGGTGAGGACAGAAGCGGAGAAATGAAAAGAATAGCCCAAGAGCGACACAAGAGCCACCCAAGGAGAGAGGCTTCTATACTCGTTTTCTTCGTTTAGGTAAGGGCGTTTTTTATTAAAATAGCAAGAAAATGTATGCAAGCGCACATTATTTCTTGCATATTCTTAACCCACAAGGGGTACGATCGGCAGAAAAATACGATTTTTCTTGCACGTGCCAAAAAAAAGCAGTACCTTTGCAAACTCGTTAATGTGCGCGAGTAGGCGCATGCGAGCGTGAACGACTAAAAACTAACTAAAAATATACAGATTATGGCGGAATTTAAGTATGCACCTATGTTTCAATTAGGTGAAGACAAAACCGAGTATTACAAACTCACCGACCAATACGTAAGCGTCGGCGAATTTGAAGGTAACCCTATTTTGAAAGTGGAGAAAGAAGGCTTGACGGCTATGGCCAACGCCGCTTTCCGTGACGTCAGTTTCCTCCTCCGTCGCAGCCACAATGAGCAGGTGGCCAAGATCTTGCGCGACCCAGAAGCAAGTGCCAACGATAAGTATGTAGCCCTCACTTTCCTCCGGAACGCTGAGGTCGCTGCCAAGGGTCAGTTGCCTTTGTGCCAGGACACCGGTACGGCTATTATCCACGGCGAAAAGGGGCAGCACGTATGGACGGGCTACTGCGATGAAGAAGCGCTCTCGTTGGGCGTTTTCAAAACCTACACCGAGGAGAATCTGCGTTACAGCCAAAACGCTCCCCTCAACATGTACGACGAGGTGAACACTAAATGCAATCTGCCTGCACAGATCGATATCGAAGCTACCGAAGGCATGGAGTATCGCTTCCTTATGGTTACCAAAGGCGGCGGTTCTGCCAATAAGACGTATCTCTATCAAGAAACGAAAGCACGCATCCAGAACCCTGGTACGCTCGTACCTTTCCTCGTAGAGAAGATGAAAACGCTGGGTACGGCAGCCTGCCCTCCGTATCATATCTGCTTCGTCATCGGCGGTACGTCTGCCGAGAAGAACCTCCTCACCGTGAAGCTGGGTTCTACACACTACTACGACGAACTCCCTACCACGGGCGACGAAACGGGTCGTGCTTTCCGTGATGTAGAACTCGAAGAAACGCTCCTCAAAGAGGCCTATAAGATTGGTTTGGGTGCACAGTTCGGCGGCAAATATATGGCACATGATATCCGCGTCATCCGTCTGCCACGCCATGGGGCATCCTGCCCTATCGGTCTTGGCGTCAGCTGCTCTGCCGACCGTAACATCAAAGCCAAGATCAATAAGGATGGTATCTGGATCGAGAAAATGGACGATCAGCCAGGCAGCCTCATCCCAGAAGAACTGCGTCAGGCCGGCGAAGGCGATGCTGTCAAGATCGATCTCAATCAACCTATGGCTGACGTTTGCAAGATACTTACCAACTACCCTATCGGTACGCGTCTGAGCCTGAACGGCACGATTATTGTAGGACGCGATATCGCACATGCCAAGCTCAAAGCTCGCCTCGACGCCGGGGAGGGTATGCCTCAGTACATGAAGGATCACCCAATCTACTACGCTGGTCCTGCCAAGACTCCTGCCGGCATGGCGTGCGGTTCGATGGGACCAACCACCGCTGGACGTATGGATCCATACGTGGACGAGTTCCAGGACAATGGCGGCTCTATGATTATGCTCGCTAAGGGCAACCGCAGCGTGGACGTTACCAACGCTTGCCAAAAGCACGGCGGCTTCTACCTCGGCTCTATCGGCGGTCCTGCTGCTATCCTCGCGCAGAATAATATTAAGAGTATTGAATGCGTGGAGTATCCTGAACTCGGCATGGAAGCCATCTGGAAGATTGAAGTGGAGAACTTCCCTGCATTCATCCTCGTGGACGATAAGGGCAACGACTTCTTCAAGCAGCTCAAGCCTTGTGAAGGCTGTAGCATACTGAAGTAAGTCGAAAGTCCGGCCAGAGGCCTAAAGTCGAAAGTCGAAAGTAGAAAGTAGAAAGTCATTAGCCAATAGTCAAAGTCAGGTAAAATGAGTTCTGAACACAAAACTTTTTGGGAAAGGATACGGGCAAAATACCGCGTATCGGTGGTAAACGAGGCTACCCTGAGCGAGAGAATGCACATGCGTCTCTCGCTCTGGAACCTCCTGTTGCTGATGGTGGCACTATCCGTGATCACCCTCGCTTTGTTTGCCACCCTCATCTGGTATTCACCACTCAAGAACTATTTGCCGGGCTTTAACGAAGGTATGCGCGAGCAGTTGGTTTTGGAGACAGCTCGCGTTGATAGTCTGCTTCGCGTCATCGACGTTCAAGACGAGTATCTGAACTCGTTCAAGAGCGTCGTGGCGGGAGAAGTGGAGGCCGATTCCGTACAGAGTCTCGACAGCCTCTACGTGATGCGGCAGCAAGAATTGCTAGCAGCCAAAAGCGAGATCACCGAGCAGTTCATGCGCGATTACGAGGAGAAAGTGGGAGATCAGCTCACCCTCTTCGATCAAGCCACCACCAATGAGCAGATACAGGTGCCATGCACACCGCTTAGCGGAGGAGCTGCACTCGCCATGCTCCGAGGAACCGTCGTGTATACCGAAAAAACCGTCCGCAACGGATGGACCATCGTTCTCCAGCACGAGGAAGGTTATATGAGCGTGTATAGCGGCTTGCTGTCGATCAAACGTGCCGTAGGCGATGCCGTCAAAAGCGGAGACGTGATTGGTCTCGTAAACGAAGAAAAAGAGACCAAAGCAGAGCTCTGGTACAAAGGAGCTAAAGTAAATTAAGGGCTTACCAAAGTCCGCTTATAAGAATGAAACAATTAGCAATTTTAGGCAGTACGGGAAGTATTGGAACGCAAACGCTCGACGTCGTGCGTGCCAATCCCGATCTGTTCAGCGTGTACGCCATCACGGCTAACAGCCGCGTAGATATGCTCGTAGAGCAGGCTTTGGAGTTCCATCCCGAGGTGGTCTGCATCGCCGATGAAGAGAAATACGATGAGCTCTGCCAAAAGCTCGAAGCCGCTTTCCATGCCACTTTCTCCGATGTGCATGCCCCTCTGCCCAAAGTGTGGGCCGGTGCCGACGCCATCGCAGAGATGGTTACGATGGAGAGCATCGATGTAGTTGTGGCAGCCATGGTGGGATACGCAGGACTGCGACCAACGATGGCCGCTATCCGTGCCGGCAAAACCATCGCCCTCGCCAACAAGGAGACACTCGTCGTGGCGGGGGAACTCATGTGCGAACTCGCCAAGCAGTACCACACCCCTATCCTGCCAGTAGATAGCGAACATTCAGCCATCTTCCAAAGCCTCGTCGGCGAGGGAGACAACGAAATAGAGAAAATCCTGCTCACATGCAGCGGTGGACCGTTCCGCACCTGGTCGCTCGATCAGATTCGTAAAGCCACTGCAGCCGACGCGCTCAAGCATCCCAATTGGGACATGGGAGCCAAAATAACCATCGACTCCGCTTCCTACATGAACAAAGGTTTCGAAGCCATCGAAGCCAAATGGCTGTTCGGCGTGGAGATCGATAAAGTGGAGGTGGTGGTACATCCTCAAAGCATCGTGCATAGTGCCGTCCAATTCATGGATGGAGCCGTCAAAGCACAACTCGGTGCACCCGATATGCGTTTGCCTATCCAGTACGCCCTCACCTACCCCAATCGTGTGGCAGCCGATCTGCCACGAATGGACCTCTTCCAGCTCGCTACACTCACTTTCGAGAAACCCGATCTAGAGAAATTCCCGAATCTTGGTCTCGCCTACGAAGCCAGCAGAAAGGGAGGTAACATGCCATGCATCCTCAACGCCGCCAACGAGGTGGCCAATCTCGCTTTCCGTCAAGGAAAGATAGGATTCATGCAAATGAGCGAAATAATAGCCAACACCATGGCGCAAACAGCCTTCATCCTCAAACCAACGTACGAAGACTACGTGACCACCGATGCCGAAGCTCGACGCATCGCCGCAGGATTGTTGTAACTCATTAGCCCTTAGTCATTACTCAATAGTCAACAAATGTCAGTACTTATCAGAATATTCCAACTCATCTTGAGTTTGTCCATCCTCGTGATGATCCACGAGCTCGGACACTTCCTTTTCGCACGTCTCAATGGAGTACGCGTGAGCAAGTTTTATATGTTTTTCAATCCACAATTCTCGATTGTGCGATGGAAAAAAATCAACGGTAAATGGCAGGTGAAATTCTTCGCGCCCAACACGGGCGACCCCATCAACAACGAAGAAGAACTCGCCAAGCTGGACGACACCGACTGGCGTAAATATCCCGATCAAACCGAATGGGGCATTGGTTGGTTGCCATTGGGTGGCTACTGCGCCATAGCCGGCATGGTGGATGAAACCACCAACGCCGATCAGCTCGGCAGCGAGGCGCAGCCTTGGGAGTATCGCTCCAAGAAAACCTGGCAGCGCCTGCCTATCATCTGTGGCGGTGTGCTCGTCAACCTCGTGGGAGCCTTCGTAATCTACTCCGCCATCTTGTTTCATTGGGGCAGCAGTTATCTGCCTCTCAGCGGAGCAAAATGGGGTTTGCAGTATGCAGAAACCTTCATCGAGGATGGCTTCCAGCAGGGCGACCTCATCATTCAGGTGGGAGATCGCACCCCAGAGCAACTGGCCGATTTGCGCGATTGGATTTTCTTCGAGGGTGAGCATCAAATTGTGGCACTTCGCAAGAACCAGCGCGGAGGGAATGATACCGTTCGCGTACGCTTGGGCGACACGTTCGAACGCCGTTTCATGGCTTCCGGAGGCAAGGGATTCGTTGATTTCCGCATCCCGTTCGTCGTGGCAGAAGTGATGGAGAATAGTGCAGCTATGAAAGCCGGCTTGATGGAAGGCGACAGCATCATCGCAGTCAGTGGTATAGCCACGCCATGCTTCCAGGATGTGTCAGCCGAGTTGCAGAAACACGCGTGCGATAGCGTCACCCTTAGTCTGGTGCGTAAAGGTGAGTTGATCACGCTTGGTGCATTCGTAGGAGACGAAGGAAAGTTGGGCGCATATCCAAAGCATTACTCAGCCTATATCGACCCCGTCGTAACCGAATATAACATTCTGGAGTGCATCCCTGCCGGTATTCAGTACGGATGGGAGACGCTGGTGAACTATGTGAAGCAGATGCGTCTTATCTTCACTCCGGAAGGTGCTAAGAGTCTGGGAGGCTTTGGCGCCATCGGAAGCATGTTCCCAGAAACATGGAATTGGTTCCTCTTCTGGCAAATGACCGCTTTCCTATCCGTCATCCTTGCCTTCATGAATATTATCCCTATTCCTGGCTTGGATGGTGGACACGTCATGTTCCTCCTTTGGGAGATGATCACCCGCAAAAAACCAAGTGATAAGTTCCTGGAAGTGGCTAACAACGTGGGCTTCTATCTGCTCCTCGCTCTCCTCATCTACGCCAACGGAAATGATATCTTCAAATGGATAATGAAATTTTTTGAATAAATTCCCAAACACCAATGATACAACGTATTCAAACCCTCTATCTGGCACTTGCCGTTATTCTCAGCATTCTGCTTTGCTGCTCTGCACCTATGTTTTTCATGACTCCTGAAGGAGCATCCGATCCCACCATCTATTCCATGGATTTTCGCCATATCCATGAGATGATGTACGATGGAGCTGATAATCTGGTACACGTCCCACGTGGTGCTGTGATGGACACTTGGGGCTTATCCGTATTGGCCGCCCTGATTGGTGTGCTCAGTCTAGTAGACATCTTCCTCTTCAAGAAACGTATTCTTCAGGCACGCCTCAATATCTTCACCGTCATGGCTTGCGTGGGTTACTACGCCATGCTGGGTATGTATGCATGGTTCGCTGTGCAACGTTTGGGCGTGGAATGGTTCGTGGAATGGCCACTCTGTCTGCCACTCGTTATTATCGTGCTCACGATGATGGCCACTCGCCGTATCCTCGCAGATGAAGCCCTCGTCCGTGCTGCTGATCGTCTGCGATAATGTATCAACACACTTCGGTACTTGATAATCTCAGTTCAGCACCCATTTTTGCAGGTTCAGCATCATTTTTGTTGTGATATTGCAGAAAAAACAGTAATTTTGCATCGCAATTCTACAATTCATGCACCCGTAAATTTTGTAAATGAAAAAAGTATTAGTCTTTCTCTGTTTTGTATCTCTGTCGTTTGCAGCCTTGGCCCAACGCCACACCATCAACGGCTACGTGAGTGACGCACACTCGGGCGAGCGTTTGATTGGTGCCACGGTCTACGACACGATTTCTCAGCGGGGCGTCGTCACCAACACCTCCGGTTTCTATACGCTCACGCTCCCGTCGAAAGAAGCAGCTCTGCAGGTCAGTTACGTCGGCTATAAGCCTTCCGATGTCCGTGTGGTAGCTCTGCATACCGACACCCTTATTCATTTCTCCATCACGTCCAATACTCGTCTGGAAGAGGTCACCGTAGTGGGTCATCAATCCATCAGCGGTCCGCAGTCGGCACAGATGTCGGCCGTGGAAGTACCAATTGAGCAGATCAAAGGTATACCGATGATTGCGGGTGAGGTGGATATTCTCAAAGCCATTCAACTTCTGCCCGGCGTGCAGTCGGGTGCAGAAGGTTCAGCCGGCGTCTATGTACGTGGCGGTGGACCAGACGAAAACCTCATCCTCTTGGATGGTGTACCCCTCTACAACGTCAACCACCTGATGGGATTCTTCTCCGTCTTCAACGCCGATGCGGTTAAGAACGTAACCCTCTATAAGGGTAATTTCCCGGCACAGTATGGTGGACGTCTTTCCTCTATTATTGATGTACGCCAGAATGATGGCAATACACAAGCCTACCATGGTAATCTGTCGGTGGGCCTACTGTCTGCGAAATTCAATGTGGAAGGTCCTATCCCGCATAAGCATGATTCCACGGGTTCTACCACCTTCAATGTGTCGGCTCGACGCACGTATTTCGATGCGTTCGTAGCACCTCTTGCTGCCGCTATCTCTGCCGGCACATCTGCCGGCGAAACGGCTATTGCTCCGGGTGCGTACTTCTATGATGTCAACGCTAAACTCACCCACACCTTCGCCGACGAGAACAACAAACTCTCCGCCTCTTTCTATATGGGCGACGACGTCGTTTACGCCAATATCACCGATAAATACAATAGCAACGACTACCGTGAGAAAGCCAACATGAATTTCCGCATGGGTTGGGGTAATCTGATGGGGGCTCTCAATTGGGAATCACGCATCACGCCACGATTATTCTCCAATACGCAGCTTTCCTACACCCGTTATCGCTACAAAGTGGACGAAGGTATGTCGATGGTCACCCGCGATATGGGCGGCATCGCGTATCAGTTTGATCAATCGATGGGCTTCTCGTCTTCCATGCGCGACCTCATGCTGCAAAGCAATTTCGATTGGACGCCGCTCCACAACAACACCCTCCGCTTTGGTGCAGAATACACGTATCATCAGTTCCGTCCGGAAGTGAGCAATATGTATCTCTTTGCCAACGAAGCCGGCCAGGATATGATGCGTGTCGACACCACCCTCTCCGATGGCACGATGCACGGTCATGAAGCAGCCCTCTACGTGGAAGACCAATGGTCGCCATGGCATTGGCTCAAGCTCAATATTGGTGCACGTGCATCGCTCTATAGCATCGAAGGAAAAGTGTACCCCGCCATCGAGCCTCGCGTGGGCATGCGCGCGCTATTATATAAGGACTTGTCTTTCAAGGCTTCATATAGTTACACCACGCAGTATATCCATCTCCTCAGCTCCTCCGGCATCTCCCTCCCTACTGATCTCTGGGTGCCAATCACCCGGGATATACCTCCTATGCGTTCCATGATTGCAGCAGCCGGCTTCAGCTATAATCTCCTCAATCAATGTGAGTTCAGCATAGAGGGATACTATAAAAAATCGCTCAATCTGGTGGAATATAAAGATGGTGCATCCTTCTTCTCTTCTGCCACCTCATGGCAGGATAAAGTGGTGCTGGGCGACGGATGGAGCTACGGCGTCGAGTTCCTCGCTCAACGAAAAGTTGGTCCTGTAACCGGCTGGGTGGGCTACACATGGTCGCGCACCATGCGTCAGTTCGATCGCGAAGGACAGCAAATCAACTATGGCAAGCCCTTCCATGCCAAATACGATCGCGAGCACGATCTCTCCATCACCCTGCAATACACCATCAATAAGGTGATCGACCTATCCGGAACGTTTATTTATGGCACAGGCACACGTGCTACCCTCGCCAAGCAGATCTATGTCGACCCATCCGATATCTTTGGAGAAATAGAGTATATCGAAGAGCGAAACAACTATAAAATGCCGGACTATCATCGTCTCGACCTCGGCATCAATTTCCATTTCCCACACAAGTATTCGCTCTGGGGACAAACGGATCATACCCATCGCCAATGGCGTAAATATTGGGCTACGCCGGAGAAGAATGCACGATTCATGGAGAAGTACAACAGCGGCAAATGGAGTTGGCTGCAAGACGCTGAGCATATGCTCAATATCTCAGTGTACAACGTCTATTGCCACGCCAATCCGTTCATGATGATTCCTGACACTTCGCGTAACGCTCTCCGTCAGATCTCCCTCTTCCCTATCCTCCCAAGTATCAGTTACACCTTCAAGTTCTAACCGTCAGCCACAATGAAAAAAATATTGCTATACATATTTCCTCTTCTGCTGCTCACGTCATGCGGAGAAGATAATTGGTTCTCCCATCGTGTGGACTATAACGACGTCGCGGAGCCCTCTCAATTGGTGCTCACGTCCTTCCTTGTGGCAGGGCAAAACCCTGTCGTATACGTCAATCACAGTTGGTTCTTCCTCGACCCTGATCGCGCTCCAAAGCTCAACGATTACATGGGCGGCTTCTATGGCCAAACGAATGTTGGCGGACTTACGGATGCTGACGTCAACATGATCATCAACGAGAAAGACACCTTCCATCTTACGTGTCCACCCAGCGTCGGCTTCACCGGCATAATGGGTTACTCTACCGATCATCAGCTGGCTCCCGGCGACCAGGTTCGCATCATAGCTTCGCATCCCGACTATGGTACGGCTACCGCCACCGATCGCGTTCCTTATCCCGTCACTTTCTCCGTCGATAGTATTCAGGAAGACGGCTATAATGTCACCTTCAATCTCCATCTGGATGCCTATCAATACACCCCCGGCGACGTCCTCTGTCTGCGTGCCGAAACGAAAGTGCATCGCGAGTATCACTATTGGGATGCGGAACATCTTGGCTACAAAGACACCGTCATTTTCTACAACGGCAAACCCTACACTACTTCACGGCCTGTTTATGGCGACACCATTGAAAATGTATTCGAGGAATATGTGTACTATAAGTACACCTACGGTCAGCACATCGAATTCTCGCTCTTCGAAGGAAATATGGCCATGTCGAAAGGTTTTTATGGCGTAGACGCCAAATACAACATGGGACTCTGCATGCCCGCCAGTGCCATCAAAAATGGGCTCACCATCCCTATGGCCGCCTATATCAACACCAAGCCGCAGCCTGAGTCGTCCAACAATAACTACCATGGACACGATTATTATCCTGATAAAAATACGCGTCGCGACACCACCATCATCACGCTGGAAGAGATCAGGTTGGAAGTACGCATACTCTCCGAGCAGGAAGCCATGTGCCGCATAGCCGATAATAAACGTCGGGATGTGAATTACTACTACGTTTGGCCTTACCCACAGGAAGAAACGATCGCTAATGATGCGGAAGGCATCATCGAAACCATCCAGGATTTATTCGACACCATGGGCAATATGGAAGGTGTGCAGGTTTTCGACAACGTGGACGGAGGCATCGGACACGTTACCGCATCCTCTCTCCAACTGATTATAATACTCACGCCTGATAAATAAACCCGGTCACAAGCAAAATGAAGACTATTCTTTTAGGTAAAACTCTCGCAGAACTGCAGGACGTCGCGCTCGCATGCGGACTCAAGAAATTCGCTGGCAAACAGCTAGCGGAATGGCTGTACGTGCGTCGCGCCACCTCGTTCGACGAAATGACCAATATCTCCCTCGCTGGACGTGCTGCTTTGGCTGCCAATTATGAGATCGGCAGAAAAGCTCCCGTTGCGGAGGCTGTTTCAAAAGATGGCACACGCAAATATCTCTTTGAAGTGGAAACGGTAAAGGGCAAGCAATTTGTGGAATCTGTATTCATCCCCGTCGTAGAAAACGACGACCCGGACGTCTGCGACTCTTCCGCGACACCTGAGCGAGACTTCCGCGAGACTTCCGCGACACCTGAACGAGACTTCCGCGACTCAACCAAGCGTGCTACACTCTGTGTTTCTACGCAGGCAGGATGCCGAATGGGTTGTAAATTTTGCATGACCGGCACACTCGGTTTTCAGGGACATTTATCTGCTGCAGATATTCTCAATCAGATCTTCTCCATTCCCGAGAGCGATCAGCTCACTAACCTCGTCTACATGGGCGAAGGCGAACCTATGGACAATATCTCCGAAGTGCTTCGTTCATTGGACGTAATGACGGCTGATTATGGCTGCGCATGGTCGCCACGACGCATCACGGTTTCCACCGTTGGAGCCGGTGAAGGATTGGATCGTTTCCTCAAAGAATCAGATTGCAATCTCGCCATTTCGCTCCATAATCCGTTCCTCGACGAACGTGCAGAGATTATGCCAGCCGAGAAACTGCGTTCCATTCGGCAGGTTCTCAATTGGGTAGCGCAGCAGGACTTTCGTCATCAGCGTCGCTTGAGTTTCGAATACATCGTATGGGGTGGCAGGAATGATTCGATGCGTTACGCCCGCGAACTGGTGCGTCTGCTCGCACCTTTCTCTCCGCAATGTCGCGTCAATCTTATCCGTTTCCACGAAGGCGTGGATGATTATCGCAAACCCTCAACAACCCTCAACAACGCTCAACCATCCCTCCCTGCCACCAACGAAAAGCAGATGCAATGGCTCTGCGATTATCTCAATCAGAACGGCGTCACCACCACCATCCGTCGTTCCCGTGGAGAAGATATTCTCGCCGCTTGCGGCATGTTGGTCAACGCTCTTAAAGAAAAATAATCATGAGAAAGAACATCTTTATTGGTCTTCTGGCTGCACTCTTCACATTAACTGCATGCTCCCCTAAAACCGATCTGCAGCAACGTATCGACGCCTTTGAAACCAACATTCAGCCCGTCCGCGAAGCCTTGCAGAACGTAGGTCTCTCCGTGGTGTATGTAGAAAATAATGAGATTGTTTATCAGCAGGCTTTCGGCTTGAAGAATATTGAAACCAACGAGCCGCTCTCCTGCGACGATCTCTTCCGTATCGCCTCTATTTCCAAGTCATTCACGACCACTTCTTTGCTGCAACTCGTGGAAGCGGGAATCGTATCGTTGGATACCGACGTGAGCGATTTGGCTGGTTTCACGATTCGCAATCCTCGCTACCCGGAATCGCCCATCACGTTGGAGATGCTCCTTTCGCATACCTCGTCCATCAACGATAATGAGGGCTACTACACCATCGATCGCATC
The DNA here is from genome assembly GCA_045600985.1 of Paludibacteraceae bacterium. Lineage (GTDB taxonomy): Bacteria > Bacteroidota > Bacteroidia > Bacteroidales > Paludibacteraceae > Colicola. The sequence goes on along the minus strand of JAZRYY010000007.1, from coordinate 25,920 downwards.
AATCCTTCCGTCAATCCCGATTGGGCCAACTGCTACAATAGCTACGCACCTGGCGAAGGCTATCAATACTGCAATCTCAATCTGAATTTGGCAGGTACGTTCTTGGAGAAACTGAGTGGCGAACGCTTCGATCAGTATGTAGTTAAGCACGTCCTCAATCCGCTCGGTTTGTATGGCGGATACTGCGTCGATTCGCTCGATACAAAGCGTTTTGCGCAGATCTATCATAGCGTGGAAGACCCTGAATTTGAGGACTACGGCTACGATGCCATCAGCGCTTTGCCTGAGCCTTGGATGGGTCATTATGTGAACGCTTCGCCTGATGCATACGCACCACGAAGCGAGCGTATTCGCAACTACGTAATGGGAGAATCCACCACCGTTTTCTCGCCTACTGGCGGCATGAAAATCTCGGCTCCCGACCTGGCTCGCTATATGATTATGCACATGAATAATGGTCTCGGCTACGTCCAGCATCACGAGAACGGAGAAGAGCATATCGATACGGTTCGCATTATTACAGACCATCTGGCTCGCGAGATGAAGCGCCCGCGCTCGGATGAAGAGCATTATGGCCTCACCCTTTGGCAAACCGACACCTACAGCCCCGGTATCACGCTTACGGGTCATACCGGTTCTGCCTACGGCATGCGAAGTGCTATGTTCTTCAATCCGGAAAAGAAATATGGTTTCGTCGTGATCTCCAATGGTGCGATGGAAGGTAAACCAGAATCGGTTAATGCCTCCGACCCATCTGGTTCGTGCGCCGGCGCCGATAATATCCTTACCGCCACGCTCCGCCTCATGCATCATCATTTTGTAGATAAAGGGATGTTCTGATAATTGCTTTTTAAACGTCCCTTAAACACATTGGTTGGCACGGTTTTTGTAAGTGTAAAGCCATATGAAACGTTTCCTCAATATAATTGCCCTTTGCGTGGTTTGGATGGCACCAATCATGGCGCAGCTGCCAACAAAAGAACATCCACAACAGCTGGCAAAAGAGCAGCCACAGCAGCCAGGCAAGGAGCAACCCTCGCAGGTTCGCAACGAGCATCAGCCATACCGTGAAGGTGAGTTTGGACGTCCTATCCGCACCTCGGAAGAAGAGGCCAATAAAATGACCGAACTCCTGAGTCGCGAATTATCACTCACCGAGCAGCAGAAAGACACCGTCTATCGCATTCATTTGAAGTATGCCAAACTGCGCAGAACATCCAATACGCGACAGGAAGCTTTGCAACGAATGAACGATATGACCAAAGAGTTGCTCCAGGTTATGACGAAAAAGCAGCAGGAAATGTTTCTCAATAAGCAAGTCGACAACGAGCCTCGACGTCCCCAATCTTCCGTAGGAAGAATCTGTCGCGATTCAATTTGAGAATCTCATCAGATACAATTGTAATATATAATACGTGCATGCGGACACAATTACATGCATACTTTGCAGATACAATTATAACGTAACACACATATAAAAGCACACCATAGCGCAGCCCTATAAATAAGAAAGGAGGCCAATCGGCCTCCTTTCTTGTTTTAGATGCTTTGCGCTCTCAACGAGACGTGAACGAAGCCGCAGCCAAAGCTGCAGCTATGCCGTCCATGGCCGACGAAGTGATGCCGCCTGCATATCCTGCTCCCTCGCCTGCCGGATAAAGCGGAAGAGAAGAAGAGGCTTCTGCCGAACTATTTAAAAAGGCTCGCATCGTTTCTTTATCTCGCGGAATACGCACGGGTGAAGACGAACGGCTCTCCACGCCTAAAATGACGGCTTCGTTGGTTAGGAAGCCCGGATATTTCTTATCGAACGCCACGAATCCCGCTTGCAGATTTCTGCCCACTACGGCCGGCAACCATTGGTCCAAACGACTGCTTCGACAACCAGGAAGATATGATGTCTTGGGCAGATCCGTACTCTTTTTCCCGTTCACAAAATCCTTCAAACGCTGGGCTGGCGCAATCGCGGAAGCAGGCTGTCCTGCCGCCTTTGCTCCATGTTCCCAGCTCAATCGTTCCACTCTTTCCTGCCATTCCAGACAAGCCAAAGCCTGCTCATTGGACGATGTTGAAACCAAAGATTCTGGCAATAAATCTTCCGGATGCAGCTCCACCACGATGCCGGAATTGGCAAATGGGCTGTTTCGATGGCTGGCCGACATACCATTCACGATACCGCTCTCTGCTGTACTGCCAGCCGGCACGATATGGCCACCCGGACACATACAAAAGCTATATACGCCTCGACTCTGTTTCTCCGCTCCCACCTGTGCCACCAAAGCATAATTGGCTGCAGGGAGCAAACCCTGCTGACGAAGAGGCGAATGATGGTACATGAGATCATCGATAAGTGCCTGCGGATGCTCCACTCGTACGCCAAAAGCAAAACCTTTGGGTTCAAGACGAACGCCTGCTTCATGCAGGATGCGATACGTGTCGTGTGCGGAATGACCAATGGCCAAAATGATGCTTTCTGCCGTGTAAGTCTCGCCGTTGGCACAACATACAGAAACGGAAGAAGCCGCTTCCTCCGCAAGAGTAGAAGCAACCAAAGCAGCTGAGTTTTTAGAAGCACTCGCAAGAGTAGAAGTGATCGAAGAAGCCTCTCCCTTAGAAGAATTCGCAGAGGAAGATTTTGCTGCAGATTCAAAATCAAACGAAGTGACGCAAGTGTCGAAATGTATCTCTCCTCCGTGAGCTATGATGCATTCGCGCATGGCACGAATAATGCCCGGCAGTTTATCGCTACCGATATGGGCATGCGTTTCGTAGAGGATGGAATCGCTGGCACCAAAATAGTGGAAAAGTTCCAGCACACGTTGCATATTGCCGCGTTTCTTGCTGCGAGAGAAGAGTTTGCCGTCGGAAAACGTACCAGCTCCACCCTCGCCAAAACAATAGTTGCTCTCGGCGTTGATACCTTCGTTGCGATTGAGGAGCGCAATATCCACTTTCCGGCTGCTTACATCCTTGCCTCGCTCCAGCACGATGGGACGTATGCCCTTTTCAAGCAGAGTAAGAGCAGCAAACAGACCTGCCGGTCCTGCACCTATAATCAGTATGGTACGGCTGGCATGATGCACGTCCTCAAAAACAGGTTGCTCGTAAACGGGAGTGGTAGGTTCACCTTGCAAAAACGCCTGAATAGTGAGCAGAATCTTAATGTTTTTCTGCCTTGCATCCACGGATCGCTTCACGATTCGCCAACTGCCAATAGCATCAGCAGGCAGTCGCATTTCTCGTGCCACTGCCTTCTGAATTGCCTTATCGCTTGCCGCTTCCTGCGGCGTTAATGTTAAGAGAATTTGCTCCAACTTACTCTTTCTTTGCCTTCAAAGCTTCCATGATTTTAGCCTCGATTTCGTCGGCCAAATCAGGATTTTCGGTCAAGACTTCCTTCACTTTCTCGCGGCCCTGACCCAATTTGGTTTCGCCGTAAGAATAGAACGAACCTGATTTCTTGAGGATTTCTTTCTCTACGCCGAAATCAATCAGCTCGCCCACTTTGGAAATACCTTCGCCGAACATGATATCGAACTCAGCTTTCTTGAATGGAGGTGCCACTTTATTCTTCACCACTTTCACCACGATATTATTGCCGAGCACGTCGTCGCCGTCCTTAATCTGAGCCTTACGACGAATATCCAAACGTACGGAAGAATAGAATTTCAGGGCATTACCGCCGGTAGTGGTTTCCGGATTACCGTAACCACCAATCTTTTCGCGCAATTGGTTGATGAAGATGCAGCAGGTATTGGTCTTGGAAATGGTAGCAGTAAGTTTACGCAAAGCCTGACTCATCAAACGTGCCTGCAAACCCACTTTATTGTCGCCCATATCGCCGTCCAATTCAGCCTTAGGAGTGAGGGCTGCTACGGAGTCAACCACCACCAGATCCACAGCTGCCGACTGAATCAGTTTATCAGCAATAGCCAAAGCTTCTTCGCCATGACTTGGCTGAGAAATCAGCAACTCATCTACGTCCACGCCTAAACCTTCTGCATAGAATCGGTCGAAAGCATGCTCCGCGTCGATGATGGCTGCGATACCGCCCTGTTTCTGCACTTCTGCAATGGCGTGAATGGCCAATGTGGTTTTACCAGATGATTCCGGGCCGTAAATCTCAATAATTCGGCCACGTGGATAACCGCCTACGCCCAATGCAATATTGAGGCCAACCGAACCGGAAGAAATCACGGGAATATCTTCAATTCTCTCCTCGCCAAGACGCATGATAGAGCCCTTGCCGAAGTCTTTTTCAATCTTTTCCAGCGTAGCAAACAAGGCTTTTTTCTTGTCTGCTGCCAGGTCTTTTACTTCTTTTGCCATAGTATAACTATATTCGTTTATTTCATTTTGAGTGCAAAGATAGTGCTTTTTTTTGACATACGCAAGAGTTCAGCAAAGAATTCTGTTTTTTTATGGGATGTTCTAAACATTCCCATGTGAAATTATAATTGCGAGCATTCAATGAGCATTCAATGAGCATTCAATGAGCATTCAATGAGCATCCAATAAAAGATTAGGGCAAACTTAGGGCAGACATAGGGCCAATTTTCGCATACGTGCACCCTATCCCAGCTTCGCCATGAAGCGTTCGCTATTCACTTTGAAACGGGTATGCTCAGCCTTAGCCAACAGTTCTCCGGCATGATTGAACACCTCAATCGCAAAATCGTACGCACGTCCGTTCACGGCGACGAGCAAGGCCACGCAACGCACCTGCTCACCCACTCTGCAGGCCTTGACATGGTCGATAGCCATGTGCGTGCCGACGGTTGTGTCTCCCTCTGCGAGTGCACCTTCTGCATCAGCAGAAAGGGAAGCAATCAATTCACAGGCCGTCTTTTCCATGAGTGCCACTACCTGAGGTGTAGCATACACGGGGAGCAAACCGCTCCCCACGACGGCAGCAGTTTCATTCTCAGCAACGATATGTTCCAGCTCAAACGAGCAACTATAATTGTTTGGTAAACTATCTGTCATGTCACTCTGCGTTTTTGTATGTACTTTCCTTTTCATCCCATTTGATTGGGTTCAGCATATGGTGCCCGTACATCTTGAGATCATGCTCACGAGCATAATCAAGAATACGCAGGCGCGACTCTGTGGCTGCGGCAGGGTCCATATCGAAAAATGGGCAATACTCAGGATGAACGAGCTGAAGTGCTGCACCATGCAGAATGTCAGCAATCACGATGATACTATCTTTCTCGAAGCATGTGTGGCCGGGCGTATGGCCGTACGCGGCAATCGACTTTACGCCAAGCGGCAAGACCTCGCCGGCTTCAAACAAACGTACACGACCGGAATACGCCTCCAGCACGGCTTGAGCCTGCGCACCACGGCCATCTGGCATGGTCAGCCACGCCTCAGCTTCCAGTCGATTGACATAGAGTTCAGCATTGGGAAAGACCGGAGTACCCTCATGAATAAGGCCTCCTATATGGTCACCGTGCATATGCGTGATATAAATATATGGTATATCAGCAGGAGTAAGATTGAACTCTGCAAGGCGCGGAAGCAGTTGCGAAAACGGAGCTCCCAATCCGGCATCAAAAAGGATATGTTCACCCTCAGTCTGCATGAGGAAACAACTCATCGAAGAAGGAACGCCTTCCGTCAGACCAAGTGCCTCCCAAAGGCTATCAGGAACAGTAGGGAAAATATTTGTACCTTGCACGGTTGGACCGGGTTTATCCTCAATCCAAATCATGGTAGTTTCGGTTTGCTGCTTGCTGCACCCTGCCAAAACGCAAAATAAAGCAGCAAAAAAGGAAATGTAATGAACTGATTTCATAGACTTACGAAATTGTATAGCATTTTTCAATATGTTTAATATTCTCTACAAAAATCATGCCGAACAATTGCGCTTTTCGCTATTGTTTTCAGTACTTCATTTTGCAAAACCACGCACAGCAGTATCTGCCTCTGGGACATACTTCTGTATACACTCACGAAGATGGCGATACCACGTACATACAGAGTAATGCTGCGCTATATAAGGTTGGTTGCACTACGAAAATACAAGAAAAAGCTAAGGTAAGATTAGAGCCGTCTTAGGACAAATTAAGGGCACAGCAGCTGAAAAATTGTATTAATGAGCAAAAAAAAATCTCAATTATTTGCATATGTCAAAAATATATATTACCTTTGCAGCCGCAAAGGTTGCAAAACACTCAATATGTCAGCAGAAGGTCAAAACATAATACCGATAATTCAGCAATATTTTAGCACGAAACCTGTGCAGCGCGCTTATCTATTTGGTTCTTACTCACGCGGGGAAGAACGAGTTGATAGTGACATAGATCTTATGGTAGATATGCTTCCCGATAGCAAAATGGGACTGGCGTTCTATGGCATGATGGTAGACTTGGAAGACATTCTTCATCGCCCAGTAGAGATTGTTCGTAGCGGTTGTTTACTTCCGTTTGCACAGAAAAAAGCAGAAAAAGAGAAGATATTGATATATGAGAGAGCCTGATAGAGACCCTGGCAGATTGCAGCATATATATGCTGCAATAGAAAAAGTAGAAGAGTATACTGCTAATGTAACGCAGGAGGAGCTAATAACAAACTCCATGCGCCTTCATGCTACGGCCTATAATATCCAAATTATTGGTGAAGCATGCTATATGCTCACCTCTCAATTCAAAGAAAATCATCCCAACACCCCATGGCGCATGATTGAAAAAATGCGGCATATTTTGGTACATGATTATTTTGCAGTAGACTTGCAGATAGTATGGCTCGTAATCACAGAAGATATTCCGATCTTAAAGCAACAAATCACCTCGTATTTAGAGGAATATAAATAAACTTCATCTCTTTATTTAAAGAGAAACATCGCTTTTCGATGTAAAACAAAAGTGGTCGCAGTGGCGACCCCATATTGAAATAAAAGGCGTTTACAAACGCTTCGCAACTTGGCTACTTTGAATGTGAGAAACTCAATACTTGCCCAAGACGAAGCAACCCAAACGCCTGCATAGATTGTATTTCTATGTGCACACACATTAATTATGGTGTGCGCATACGTATGTACATCGGCAGGCTTGAGTTGCTCGTTTTCTGGCAAGACGGCACTTCTCACAGCCCAAAGTAGCAGGAACGAGTAATTCGTGCCTGCTTTTTTGTGTTATTTATGAACAAAAAAATAGACTGGAGTATCGCCGAAAATCCCATAAAGAGTAGGCAAAATAAACATCAAAAAAAATGAATAAAATTAAAATTCTTTTTGTACTTCTCGCTATTGTCATCAGTACAACATCTTGCATGACCACACGTACATCAGTAGGTAGTTTCAATGTTCAACAAGGTCAAATCTATCAGTATGCTAAAGGAAAACAATGCTATCTATTTTGGGGACTTATACCCCTGGGACATACTTCTGTAAACACACCCGGAGATGGTGATTGCCAAGTACGTACGAAGTTTGGCTTTGTAGATTGGTTAGTTTCCGGCATTACCGGTGGTATCTTTTCTATGCAGTCTATTCGCGTTTATGCGAAACGCCCAATCGCGGCTAACGATGCTTTTAACGTAGGTGATAGCGTGACCTACAAGAAAGGTACAAAATATGCAAAAGGGAGCATTGAATCTATCATCGATGGAGAGCATTGTACCGTTCGCACAGAAGATGGCAAAATCCAAAAATTTGAATTCGAGAAACTCAGCAAATAAAAACTAAGTTGCTCGTACAATACCAAAGACGGTCGTCTCTGCATGAGGCGGCCGTTTTTTATACCCCGTGCAATAGTTCTATAGAAAAAAACGTTGTAAGAAATGAGGTGAGGTAGTGAAAAAGCAGTACTTTTGCGACGCATTGGAGAAATGCGATGTTTAATTCTAAAAATGTATTGCTATGAGAAGTTTGACAACACTGGAAATCCAGTATGCTCATCGTTTCTACGGGTTTCAGGGTGAGGCACAGTATCTGCATGGCCACACCGGTATTTTAACGATTGAAGTGGAAGGCAACATCACGCCCGAAGTGAACATGGTTTATCCATGCAACGAGATTAAAAAGACGGCATGGAACGTGCTGCAGAATTTCGATCATGCCCTTATTCTGCGAGAAGACGACCCGTTGCTGCCAGCGATTCTGGAGGTATATACCAAGCAGGGTATTCGGAAAGGACACAGACTGAACACGATGCAAGGGCCGGCTTTCAAGACGGCTTTGGCAACGGCTTACCCCGAATGCCGATTGGTGGTCACGAAAGAGAGCATGACGATAGAGGGTTTTATCAAGATCGTGTACGACCTACTGAAAGACCAACTGAACATCGTGAAAATCACATTCTCCAGCGGTGTTAACAAAGGTTCATGCTGTTTCGGTATTTGCGGCGAAATGCCTTGCTGCCCGAAGTGCGGAGTGCGGTTGGATGAAAACGGATGTTGCCCCAAATGCGGCTGGAAGAAGGCCTAATGCTGTGCTAATCCTGTGCTAATCCTGTGCTAATGCTGTGCTAATGCTGTGGTAATATAGGCTGATTAGAGCAGGAAAAGACAAGGACGAGAAGGTGAGAAATAAAGCAAGAGGGCACCCGCAAAGGATGTCCTCTTTTATTGGCCTCTTTGTTAAAATATGTTAAAAATATGCTTAAAAGCACAGAAAAGTAGTACGGGGAAACTAAAAATGTGAAAAAAGTTTCCAAAATATTTGCGTATGTCAAAAAAAAGCAGTAATTTTGCAGGCCGAAATTGAAGAAGCAGGCCGATACGAAAAAATTGGTCAAAACTTTAAAAGGGCTACAAAACCATATATGTCAGAAAATACGCAAGAAAATATCCTCAAGAAGGCAGGCGAGATGTTCTATCGCGCCGGTATCAAGAGCGTCTCCGTGGATGATATCTGCAAGGAGTTGGGAATGTCGAAAAAGACGTTCTACGTGTATTTTGAAGGAAAAGACGATTTGGTGAAGCAAATGCTGAGAAAGAGCCATGAGACGATTCATCAAAAGTCGTTGAAGACGATGCAGGAGCATTCACTGGTGGAACTGATGCGAGGGTTTGCCGAGCAGGCACGCAATCAGCAGGATGTGCGCCACGTGCCGCAGTTGGTGTATGATTTGCAAAAGTACTATCCCCTGCTTTTTGCCGACTACCAACGTCACGTCTTTCAAGACCAGCAGGAAGTGCTAAAAGAGTATCTGCAAAAGGGCATCGACGAAGGCACTTTCAGGAAGGAAACGAACGTGGATACGGTGGCTTTCATGCTGGCAAAAATGCATTCCGACGTTATTCGTGATGCCGAGATGCTGGAGAAAAATGGAATTGCCATCAACGAACTCAGTCGCGAAAGCATGGATATTATCGTGAGAGGTCTGCTGAGCAAAGAAGGCTACGAGCAGGTATATGGTGGATGAGGGTTGCGAAATCGTAAAATCGTAAAAATGTAAAGATATGAAAAAGATTGTAACATTGTTATGTTGCGCAACGATGGCAATGGCCATCATGGCAGAAGACCACGTGTTGGCTGCCACGAAGAAGCATGAATCGCGCAACGTACCGGCAGAACTGACGCTCTCGCTCAGCGAGGCACAGGATTATGCCGTAGAGCAAAACCGCTCGCTCAAGAACGCCTCTATGGCCGTTCAGCAGGCGTACGCACAACGCTGGCAGACGATTGCAGCCATGTTGCCAAGCGTTGATATGAGTTGGGGTTATCAGCTCTCGCTGGATTCAACGTTTAAGCCATACAAAATGAGCCTCATGGGCATGGCTATTGAGATGCCGGGAACCTCTACCCTTTCCATCCAGACGTCCATTGGCATCAATGGTCAGGCTATTGTGGGTGCTTTGCTTAACAACCTAGCCATTGACATGCAGAAGATTCAGCTCGAGCAAAGCGAAACGAACATTCGCGCGAACATTATTAGTTCGTACGCAAGCGTGCTCGTGCTCAAGGATGTGGTTGCACTCCTCGATTCTTCTTTGGCCAATATTGAGCAACTGGCAGAAATGACCCAGCGCACCGTGGAAGTGGGCGCAGCTGAGCAAACAGCGGCCGACCAGATCAAAGTGCGCGTGAACACGCTCAAGAATAATATCAATTCAAATAAACGTTCTATCCAGTTGGCAGAAAATGCGCTGAAAGTATTGCTGGACGTACCAGCCGAAACGAAACTCACGCTTACCACCACGCTCCAGGACATGCTCTCCCCAGAGGCTATTGTGAGCCTGCTCGGCGAGGATTTCATCATCAGCAACAATCTCAACTACCAGTTGCTGGCGAAGAACGTGGAACTGGCGAAAAAGAATGTAGCAATGGCGGCTGTGGCTTATGGTCCTACCGTTGCTGCTTTCCACCAGTATAGCAAAATCCACTATTTCGGCGACGGCGGCTTCCGTATGACGCCTCCTAACACCGTAGGTGTACAGGTAAGCATGCCTCTCTGGTCATCTGGCAAGCGTGCTGCGGGCGTGATCGACAAGAAAATCGCCCTCGAAGAGGCGCGCAACACCTTTGCAGAAACGGCCGATAATCTGGGCATTCAGAACCAGCAGCTCCGATTCAATCTTCAGAACGCCTACGAAACCTACCTCAACGAATTGGACAATATGGACGTAACGGAACGCGTGTTCCAATCCACCACCAATAAGTTCAATTTTGGTGCATCCAGCAATCTGGAGCTCGTGCAGGCCTCTAACGACCTCATTTCTGCCCAATCAACCTATGTGCAGGCCGTACTTCAATTGGTGAACGCACAGGTGGAACTGAATAAATTTTTGAATATTAAGTAAATGAAGATATGAAAAAGATTTTGTGTATCGCAGCCGCTTGCCTGGCATTGGTTGGCTGCAAAAAAGAAGCAACTACCGAGGAGACCGAAACGCTTGGCTTTGAGCGTGTAGAAACAGTCGGCACCATGGTGCTCCAGCCTCGCGAGATTCAGCGAGAAATCAGCTTGTCCAGCAATCTGCAGGGCTATCAAACCGTGAATGTATCACCTTCTCTGCAAGGCCGTATTGAGCACATCTACGTGGAAGTAGGCGATCGCGTAGCGGCTGGTGCCGACCTCGTTCGCATGGATCAGCAGCAGTATAAAACCACTTCCCTGCAGGTAGCTAATCTCCGCACGGAAATGACCCGTATGGAGGGACTTATCCAAAGCGGATCGGTTAGTCAGCAGCAGTACGACCAAGTCAAACTGGGTCTTGATCAGGCCACCGAGAGTCTCGATTTCCTGAAAAAGAACACCTACGTAAAAGCTCCTTTCACAGGCGTGATTGCGGCTAAAACATATGAAGATGGCGAACTCTATGCTGGCCAACCTATCGTTGTTCTCACCGAGGTGGACCGACTCAAAACCCTCGTGGCTATTCCTGAAAGCTACATCCCATTGGTGAAAGAAGGCATGAAGATTGCCCTCCATTCGGATGTGTTCCCAGAGCGCGAATTTACCGGCACCATCGAAGTCGTTTATCCTACGGTTGATGCAGCCAGCCACACCTTCATGGTGAAAGTGGTGATTCCTAATCGCGACCGCACACTCCGTCCGGGTATGTACGTAACCACCACGCTTGGTTTGGGCAAGGCTACGGTCATCACCGTTCCTTATTCCACCGTGCTTAAGCTCATTGGTGCCAACGATCGCTACGTGTTCATCAACGATAATGGCCATGCCAAGCGCGTAAGCGTGGAAATGGGTCAGCGTTTCGGCGACGACGTGGAGATTTATGGCGAAGGCATCGAGGCCGGCGTAGAAGTAGTTACCAAGGGTGAGGCGCGCCTGATTGACGGTGTCGCTATCAAGGTGGTGAACGAATAAATCGTAAAATCGTGAAATCGTGAAATCGTAAAATTATAAATTATTATGGCAATTTATAAAACAGCGGTCCAAAAACCGATCACTACTGCCCTCATTTTCGTGGCCGTGATCATCATTGGTATCTTCGCCTACACGAAGTTGCCAATCGACCAGTTCCCGCAAATGGACCCTCCGTACGTTACGGTTATGACCACTTATCCGGGTGCATCAGCCTCGGAAATTGAGACCAACGTAACGAAGATTTTGGAAAACAACCTAAACTCTGTGGACCACCTCAAGGAGTTGACTTCGCAATCAAAAGACAACATGTCGATGGTCACCATGGAGTTTGAATGGGGATGCAATATTGATGAGATTGTGAATGACATACGTACGTATGTCGACTTGTGTAAAGATCGTCTGCCGGACGGCTGCTCCAATCCTATCATTCTCCGATTGAGCACATCCATGATGCCTATCATTCAGTACTCCATCACGGCTGACGAGAGCTATCCGGCCTTGGATAAGATTATCCAGGACGAGATTATCCCACAGCTCAACCGTGTGGATGGTATCGGTAACCTCTCGGCTTCCGGTGCGCCTGAACGATACGTCTATGTATATCTCGATCAGGACAAGCTGGATGCCTACGGTCTCTCTGTAGAGAGCGTAGGCCAGATTATCTCGGCACAGAATATGAACGTCAGCTCCGGTACCGTAAAACTTAAGAAAGAGCAGTACCAGATGGAAGTGCGTTCTGAGTTCGTCGAGTCGAGCGAAATCAACGATCTTGTAGTCACCACCACTCGTGATGGTCGTCAGGTTTACGTACGTGATATCGCCACCGTGAAGGATACGATCAAGGAGCTCTCGCTTGATGAGAAAACCAACGGTCGCGAGTGTGCCCGTCTGATTGTCACAAAGCAGACAGGAGGCAACACCGTGCAGGTCTGCAAGGACGTTCGCAAAGAAGTAGCGCGCATCCAGAAGACCCTTCCCGCCGACGTCAAGATTGAGATGATTTATGACTCATCAGAGTCCATTGAGAGTGCCGTCAATTCCCTCGAGGAGTCCATTATGTACGCCCTCGTATTTGTGATTTTGGTCGTACTCTTCTTCTTGGGACGCTGGCGTGCTGCTATCATCATCGGTCTCACCATTCCTATTTCGCTGATTGTTGCCTTCATCTATCTGATGTTGGCCGACTCGTCACTCAATATCATCTCCCTCTGTTCGCTCAATATCGCTATCGGTATGGTGGTGGACGATGCTATCGTGGTGTTGGAGAACATCTCCAAGCACGTGGATCGTGGCGAGAACCCTCGCGAGGCCGCTATCTATGCCACCAATGAGGTATGGGTTTCCGTTATTGCAACCACCCTCGTTATCGTGGCAGTATTCGTGCCAATGACCATGCTTCCGGGTATGGCCGGCATTATGTTCAAGGAACTCGGTTGGATTATCACCATCGTCTGTTGTACCTCTACCGTTATTGCTATCTCCCTGACCCCGATGCTCTGCTCTAAGCTGCTCAAGGCCTTGAAGATTCACGTGGATGAAGAGGGTAATCTTATCGAGGACGATAAGAATAATAAAACCTGGTATGATAAGACGGTCGTTCGCATGCTCGACTGGGTGGACGAGAAATATGCCACTATTCTGTCCTGGTGCTTGAACCACAAGATCTTCACCTTCTTGATTCTGATTGCCTTCTTTGCCGCCTCGCTCGTACCCGCCATCACCGGCCAGATTGGTACCGACTTCATGAAGCAGCAGGATAATGGCCGCATGACCGTGAAGATTGAACTTCAGCGCGGTACGCGCATCGAAGAGACCCTTCGTACGGCCCGTGCACTGGAGGCTCGCTTTGTGGAACTCATTCCGGAGATTCAGCTTATCAGCACGTCGGCCGGTTCCAACGACGACGCCGGTATGGGTGCGTTGTTCTCCTCTACGATGAACAACACCATCAACATGACTATCCGTACCAGCAAGAAGTACGAGCGCGAAACCACCATCTTCCAGATGGCTGAGATTGTGCGTAAGGAGCTGGCACTGCATCCCGAGATCACCGACTACAACGTCAGCACCCCCGGTGGTGGCGGCATGTCGAGCAACTCGGTAGATATAGAAATCTACGGCTACGATTTCGACAAGACGTCCGAACTGGCCGAGCATTTCCAATATGTGTGCAACCACGATGTTCCAGGTGCACGCGACGCTACTATCTCGCGTGATGACGAGCGTCCGGAAATCAAGATTACCGTCAACAAAGAGAAGGCTTCTCGCCTCGGCTTGACCTCTGCTCAGATTGGTTCCTACCTCCGTAACCGCGTGAACGGTATGCTCTGCGGCTATCTCAAGGAAGATGGCTCTGAATTTGAGATCTATTGTCGACTCATGGAGAAAGATCGCAATTCCATCCAGCGTATTGAGGACCTTACCATCCCTACCCCGGTTGGCACTACGGTCAAGCTCTCTGAGGTGTGTGAGATTGGCGAGTACTGGACTCCGCCTACCATCGAGCGCAAGAGCCGTCAACGCTACGTGAAAGTGAGTGTAACTCCATACGAAACGTCCCTCGGCGAATTGGCTGCACGCATTCAAACTGTGGTGGATAGAACCGAGATTCCGCAAGGTGTTACCGTCCGTCTGGCCGGCGACTACGAGGATCAGCAGGAGAACTTTGCCAACATGGGTATGTTGGGTATTCTCATCATCCTCCTCGTCTACATCGTGATGGCATCCCAGTTCGAGAGCTTCAAAAAGCCGTTCATCATTATGTTCACCATTCCGTTTGCACTCTCGGGCGTGCTGATTGCCCTCTGGGTTACTGGTCAGTCGCTTGATATGATTGGCGCACTCGGTCTCGTCATGCTCGTCGGTATCGTTGTAAAAAATGGTATTGTGCTCATCGATTATATCGATCTCCTCCGCGAACGTGGATGGGAATTGAATAAGGCGATTGCCGCTGCTGGCCAAAGCCGTATCCGTCCTATTCTTATGACTGCCATGACCACCATCCTCGGTATGGTTCCTATGGTACTCGCCACCGGCGAAGGTTCGGAGATGTGGAAACCTATGGGCATCGTCGTTATTGGTGGTTTGCTGGTCAGCACCTTGCTTACTTTCTTCATCGTGCCGACCCTCTATGGCGCTATGTCAAAGCACGGCGATCAAAACAAACTGGCAGAAATGCGTAAGAGCTTCATTTTCATGAAAATCAAAGTTAAAAAGTAAAGTTATGCTTAAAAGTGTAATGATTGTGTATAACCAGGCCAACACTGAGCGCGTCGAGTTCCTGCTCGACGAGCTCGGGGTGCGTGGTTTCACGTTCTTTGAGAACGTTCAGGGTCGTGGCACCGTGAATGGTGACCCACGCCGAGGCACGCATGCTTGGCCGGAAATGAATTCTGCCATGCTCTGCGTGGTGGAGGAAAATATGGTTGAGCCCCTTCTTGAAGGTGTGCAGAAACTCGACCTCCGAAATAAAGAAGTGGGCGTGAAGGCCTTCGTTTGGGCCATCGAACAGATGGTGTAATTCCTTCAAATGAAAGAGCAAACGCCGATTGGTCGATTTGCGCCCTCTCCTACGGGGCGAATGCACCTCGGAAATATCTATAGCGCCCTGCTCTCTTATCTGAGTGTAAAGAGCCGGGGAGGACAATGGCTGCTGCGCATTGAGGACATCGATCCTCAGCGCAGCCGCCATGCGTATGCCGAGCAGATATTCGACGACCTGCTCTGGCTCGGCCTCCAATGGGATGGCGACGTCGTTTGGCAGTCAGAGCGCTCTGCCCTGTACGAGCAACATCTCGCTCGCCTCCGGGATCTTCAGCTCGTCTATCCCTGTTTCTGCACCCGCGCCGATATTCTCGCCACGCAGGCCCCTCATGAAAGCGACGGACGCATCGTCTATCCCGGCACCTGCCGCCCCTCTCATCTGAAACCAGTTGAAACCAGCTGCTGCTCTGAAGCCAACCATTCAGGCGCCACTTCTCTCATGAAGGAGCCAGAGGGAGGCCGACCAGCAGCGTTGCGCCTCTTCGTCCCCGATGAGATTATCCGTTTTACGGATGCCAACTATGGTCCACAGGCCGTCAATCTTGCCCAACATTGCGGCGATTTCATCGTCCGCCGCTCCGATGGAGCATGGGCCTACCAGCTCGCCGTCGTCGTCGATGATGCCCTCATGGGCGTCAATGAAGTGGTGCGGGGAGCCGATTTACTCCTCTCCTCTGCCCAGCAGATCTATCTCTATCGCCTCTTCGGCTATGCCATACCTGCCTTCAGGCATCTCCCCCTCCTCTGCAACGCCGCCGGACAGCGTCTCTCCAAGCGCGATGCGGCCCTCGATATTAGCGCCCTCCGTCAGCAATACACACCTCATCAGCTCCTTGGCATTATCGCTCATCAAGCACATCTTACCCCCACTCCCGACGCCATCTCCCTCCAAGACCTCCTGATGCTCAAATAAAAATTAATTCATGCAGAAATTCGTAGGTAATTCGTGGTAATTCGTGTTTAAAAAAACATATTTCGTCGAAATTTTCGTTTTTTCTTGCATATATCGAAATTTTTCACTACCTTTGCAGCCTTATTATGCTTTATTACGCATAATAGGGCCATTTTTTACCCTTTTGAAACGTTCAAACTCTTCGAACTTTTCAAACTTCTCAAACATTTGCAACTATTTAAACCCTTATTTATATGACTAAAGTTATTTCCTTGGCAAATCAAAAAGGTGGTGTGGGCAAAACCACTACGTCAATCAACCTTGCTGCTGCCCTTGCTAAAGAGGGCAAGAAGGTGCTCCTTATTGATGCCGACCCGCAGGCAAACGCCTCATCCGGTCTCGGCGTGGATATTCGTGCCCTCGATGCCACCATCTATGAATGCCTCGTCAACGGCATCGATCCTAAACCGGCCGTTATCCACACCGAAGTGGACAATCTGGACCTTATCCCATCCCACATCGACCTCGTCGGTGCGGAGATTGAAATGCTCGGTCTCAGCAATCGTGAATCTATCCTCAAGCGCATCGTAGAGCAGCTCCCTGGTTATGATTACGTGCTCATCGATTGCTCTCCCTCGCTCGGTCTTATCACGGTGAATGCACTCACCGCCAGCCAAACGGTTATTATCCCTGTGCAGGCGGAGTTCTTCGCGCTCGAAGGTATCGCCAAGCTCCTCAACACCATCAAGATCATCAAATCCAAACTCAATCCGAATCTTCAGATTGAGGGCTTCCTCGTTACGATGTACGATAATCGTCTCCGTCTCTCTACGCAGGTGCTTGATGAGGTAAGAAAGCATTTTGGCAAACTCGTTTTCGATACCGTCATTCCGCGTAACGTACGCCTCAGCGAGGCTCCAAGTCACGGTCTCTCCGTGATCGATTATGACAAGAATTCCACCGGAGCCAAATCCTATGTTTCACTCGCTCAGGAACTCATTAATAGAAAATGAAACGCACCACAGGACTCGGGCGCGGACTGGACGCCCTTATCGATACCAGCCATGTGGAGAGCCAGGGCTCTTCAAGCATCAATGAGGTAGAGCTCGCGAAGATCTTTGCCAACCCTAATCAGCCACGACATAATTTTGATGAAGAGGCTCTCCAAGAGCTTTCTGATTCAATTCGTGAACACGGCGTCATCTCGCCAATCACGCTCCGAAAGAACGACGACGACACCTACATGATCATCGCCGGCGAACGACGTTTCCGAGCTTCCAAAATGGCGGGACTTACCACGATTCCAGCTTACGTCCGCACCGCCAAAGATGAGCAGGTTATGGAGATGGCACTCATCGAGAATATCCAGCGCGATGATCTCGATGCCATCGAAATTGCACTTGCTTATCAAAAGCTCATGGATGATTATCAGCTCACCCAGGAGCGCATGGCCGATCGCGTCGGCAAGAAGCGCGCTACCGTTGCCAATTATCTCCGCCTCCTCAAGCTCCCTGCTGAGATTCAGATGGCGTTGCAGCACAAAGTCATTGATATGGGTCACGCACGCGCACTTCTCGCATCCAAGTCCACAGAAGAGCAGCTCCGTCTCTATAAACGTATTCAGGCAGAGGGGCTCTCCGTACGCCGCGTTGAGGAACTCGTAGCTGCTGGCGTCAATCCTTCATCCGGAAGTCATAATCCCTCTTCCAAAACCATTACTCCCGAGCAGAAGCGTCTCCAAGATGCCCTCTCTGATTTCTTTGGTGCCAAGGTCACTCTCACTGCCGATGATAAGGGCAAGGGAAAAATCACCATCGCCTACCAGAGCGACCATCAGCTCAAAAACATCATGCGTCGCCTCGATCTCACCAATCTCTAACGATTTAACGTCCTGCAATCTGGCTTTTGACTTTAGGCCTCCGGCCGGACTTTTGACTCACTTTCACCATCAACCGCCTCATTGCCATATTATCCCTTATCCTTCTGAGCGTCACGTTCACCCTCGCTCAACAGCCAACCACTCCCTCTAACGGGGAGCAGGAGAGGGTGCATGCCCATGAGGAGGAGTCCCACCATCACTCCCACGAGGAAGCCCGCCCTGTCAACTCCCTTCGTGCCGTTTGGATGGGCGCCATCATTCCCGGCTATGGCCAGATTTATAATCGCAGTTATTGGAAACTTCCTATCGTCTATGGCGCGTTCATGGGCTGTGCCTATGCCGTTTCCGCTATGAATGGTCGCTATGAGGATTATAAGAAGGCGTATTACGATCTCTACACCGATCTCAAGAATGGGCAGTTCGTCGATGCGCCGTCTAAATCGTATATAGCCGTTATCCCTCCGGGTTACACCATCGATAATGTGGGAGGACCAGCGCAGTGGCAGTCCACCCTTCAAAAGCAGCAAAACACGTATCATCGCTACCGCGACCTCTCTATTGTGGCCACCGTCGCCGTCTATGCCCTCTCCCTCGTGGATGCGTTTGTCGACGCCGAGCTCAGCAATTTTGATATATCCCCAGATCTCGCCAATCAGATGCCTGATCCTAATCCTATGGCAGAAACGTCGCTCATTCCATCCAATCAGTGGGCGCATTGCAATCAGTCTGCCGGTCTCAAACTCTCCATCCGTTTCTGATGAAAAAGATTCTCTATACACTCGTTTTCTTTCTCTTTGCGCTCCATTCCTTCCAATCAAGCGCCTCCACCCCCGATTCCATCATTGAGCAGGAAAATGCATCATTAAATCAATCCATCATGGAGCCGCAGATCGGCGTATCGTTTGCTCCCGACTCCTGCCTCCTTGAGTGGGCCCTCACGTGGCTCGACACCACGGCTTGTACGCTCCAGCATGATACCGCCTCCCTATCCGATGCCATGTATATAGAGCGTCTTCAGAATCTCCCCAACGAGATTGCCATGCCTTACAATGAGGTTGTGCGCCGTTTCATCGAGATGTATGTTCTCCGTCGTCCTCGCCAAGTGGCGTCGCTCAAGCGCCTCGCAGAGTTCTATTTTCCGATGTTTGAGGATAAACTCATGCAGCATAATATGCCGCTTGAACTCAAGTATCTGGCGGTCATTGAGTCGGCTCTCAATGCTTCGGCGCGATCCCATGCCGGTGCCGCCGGTCTCTGGCAGTTCATGCCTTCCACGGCACGCATCTATGGTCTTGAGGTCAATAGTCTCGTGGATGAACGCCTCGATCCGTACAAATCCACGGATGCCGCTTGCCGTTTTCTCCGCTCCCTTTATAATCTCTTTGGCGATTGGCACCTCGCCCTCGCCGCGTATAATTGCGGACCGGGCAATGTGAATAAAGCTATTCAGAGAAGCGGAGGTAAGCGCGATTTCTGGTCGATCTACCCATGGCTTCCAAAAGAGACTCGCTCCTATGTGCCTATTTTCATCGCTGCCAATTATGCCCTCACGTATTCCGATGAACATGGCATTTGTCCCGACACCATCTGGGATGATTATCGTATCCGTCATAAGGAGGTGATGATGCCGATGCTCGTGGATAGCATTCATACCAATCGCCGCCAACATCTCCGCCAAACGAGCGAGGTGCTCGGTCTCCCGCTCCCGGAGCTCCGTCGCCTCAATCCGGCTTATATCAAGGATGTGCTCCCAGGAGGCAAGGCTTATACGCTCGTCCTCCCGCTGGACTACGTCAACGCCTATATTCAGTACGAGGATTCTATCCTGGCATATAAGGCCGATTCCCTTATTCTCCAGCAGCAGGCAGTGATTGAGATGGCGCAGAAGAGTGCGTATGATGGCACGTACACGCAGGGCGGCGCTACTATTTACGTCGTTAAGAAGGGCGATAATCTGGGTGCAATTGCCAAACGTTTCCATTGCTCCGTCAAGCAGCTCAAGCAGTGGAATAATCTCCGTTCCGACAACCTCCAGATAGGTCAGAAGCTCAAAATCAAAAAATAATGGATAAACTCTATTTTTCCATAGCAGAAGTCGCTTCCATGTTCAGCGTGGCTCCCTCCACCCTGCGTTTCTGGGAGAAAGAGGTGCAGCAGCTTCATCCTACCACGCGCCGCACGCATCGCTACTATACGCAAGCCGATATTGATATCATCCGCCGTTGCCTTTTCCTCCGCGATCAGAACGTCCCCGTCAAGGAGTGGTCGAAGCGCCTCTCGATGGACACACGTGGTCTCGATAAGCAGCAGGCTGCCCTCGATGCGCTCCGTGCCATTCGCGCCGATCTCGTCACCCTCAAAAATCTCATCTGATCCCCCGACTTTAGGCCTATGGCCGGACATTAGGCTTTCGACTTTCGACTTTTTACTTTCGCCTTTCAAAATGAACATTATTCTTCTCGGCCCAGCATGGCCCTATCGCGGCGGCATTGCCGCTTTCACGGAGCGCCTCGCGCATCAGTTCCTTGCCGAAGGCCACCACGTCCATATCGTCACGTTCACGCTCCAGTATCCGTCTTTCCTTTTTCCGGGCAAGACGCAGTATTCTGATAGTCCGGCGCCAGCGGATCTTAATATCACTCGCCTCGTTTCCTCCATCAATCCTTTTAATTGGCTGCGTGCTGCACGCCAGATAGCTCGCCTCCAGCCCGACCAGCTCGTTTTCATGCACTGGCTCCCGCTCATGGCACCTTGCTTCGGCACGATAGCTCGCCTCGTGCGCCATTATGTTCCCAACTGCCGCACGGTAGCGGTTCTGCATAACGTCATTCCCCACGAGCCCAAACCATGGGACGTGCTCTTCACTCGCTATTTCGTCCGTCCCATCCAGCATTTCGTTGCCCTCTCCGACTCCGTCTTCCAATCCCTCCAAACTATCACAATGGGGACAGCCCCCTGCTCCCTCTCCCCTCATCCCCTCTACGATCACTACGGTTCTCTCCTCCCGCGTGCCGAGGCGTCTGCTGCTATCCAGCTTGACCTCGATACGTTCCATCTCCTTTTCTTCGGACTCATACGCGATTATAAGGGCCTTGATCTCCTCTGCCGCGCGATGGATCAACTCACTGATCTCCCTGTTCAGCTCGTTGTGGCGGGTGAGTTCTATGGCGGTGAGGATAAGTATGCCCAATGGCGGAATGCGGCTAATATCGTTTGGCATACTGGCTTCGTTCCGGATGATCAGGTGGCTACGTATTTCAGCGCAGCCGATCTTATAGTACAGCCGTATAAGACGGCTACGCAGTCGGGTGTTACGCAGATTGCGTATCATTTCGAAAAACCGATGTTGGTCACAAATGTGGGTGGCTTGCCTGAGATTGTGCCTCACCTTGAGTGTGGCTATGTGGTGGATGTTGATCCCGATGCTATCGCGGCTGCTATCCGCGATTTCGCCTCCCGTAGTGGCAGCGTTGGCGCCAACCCTTTCCTCCCAGGTCTCCAAGCCCAGAAAGCCCGCTACTCTTGGTCCAACATGACCGCCGCCATCCTCTCCTAACTAACTAGTTAACAACCATCAACCATGCGTAATTTAAAATATATACATTTATTGGGATTACTCTTCCTTTTGTGCACAAGTTTGCACATGGAGGCAGAAGAGCGCATTGTAAACGAAACCACTACCATTAATCAAGGAAACAATTCATCAAGAACGATTCCAGATCTCAATGGACTCATAATTACAGAGGTTTATATCAAAGTAAACAGTTCAAAAGGTGCATTCATTTCTTGTAATGTTTACGGAGAAGATGGCACAACGGTTATTGCCAAACATGGGGATGCGCATTATCCTTCTACTTGGCAGCCTAATAGTGATGGATGGTTGTCTGTACCCATGCAGGTAACTAATACTACACAATCGCAAATAACGATACAAGTAGCATCTTCCAGTGGTACTATTAATTGGAGTTCCACAAAAATCGTTTATACAGACCCGAATGCGTTGCAGCCGACGACGTTGAGTTTTGCAGAGAATACGGTGGTGAAAAGTATTTCTGACCCAGCATTCTGTAACACTTTGATTGGTGTTCCCAATGGGGCAAACACGGAATACACCTCCTCGGATGCCAATGTTGCGACTATTGACGGCGCAGGTCAGGTAACGATTACAGGTACCGGATATGCGACCATACAGGCAACGACATCTGCCACCTCAACGCATGCAGCAGGTGAAGCCACATACGACCTCATCGTGACACCCGAAAATGCATCCTTCATGACGTTTAATGCGAATGATGCTATTTGGACGAAGGACGGTTTGGAGGACTATACCGAGTTGGCGCATAGCGGCAGCAAGTGCGGCAAAGCCTACGGATCGAGCACTAATCGCGTGACGTCCACGCAACCATTACAGGATGTTAAGCAACTTTCTTTTTATGCATCTAAATCAGGCATAGGAAATGGTCAGGCCAAATGGGTTTTGAAATGCAGCGCTACCGGAGCAACCGATACTTGGACCAACGTAGCTGAATTTTCTGCCGAGAGCATGAATCCTGGTGCATGGGTAAAATATCAATATACGTTCCAGACGCCATATTCTGGGTTTTTGAGAATAGATTATATCAGCGAGGGCAGCGGCGCATATTGCCTGATTGACGATATTCTCGTGGAACACTACCGCCAAGAGACCGTCACTATTGGAAGTGCACTCTATACTACATTCTGCCCAAGAATGAACGTGGCAATCAGTGAGGATGACCAGAACGAGCTGAAGGCTTATTACGTCAGCGATTGGACAGCCAACTCGCTCACCCTTGCAGAAGTGAGCGACCACCTTCTGACGGCCGGAGAGGGTTACCTCCTCAAGCGAGAAGTGGCGGAAGGAGCGACTGTCGCAAACAAAGACTTCACCCTTACGGAGACAGTTTTGCAACCTGCCGACATGAGCAACAAACTGATCGGCACCACCAGCAGCCTCTCTCTCAGCGAGAACGAAGCGTTCGTCTTGGCGAGAAAAAGCGACACCGGAGTTGGCTTCTATCCGTGCAGCAACATCACCCTGGCCGCCGGCAAAGCTTATCTCTCTATTCCTCAATGGCAAGCCGAGACGTCCTCCTCGCAAGCACCGGAAAGCATGAGAATGGTTTTTCTTGATGCTGAGATTAGTGGCGAACATGTTACCACGCAACTGGAGCACACAGAGATGCATCCTGCTACTTCCGTGATCTACACCATCATGGGGCAACCGGTTGGTGTTGCCACGGCACCCGGAATGTATATCATCAATGGACGTCTCACCATCATCAAATAAGGAGGTTACGATATGAAAAAGCACTATTCCCCGGCACTCCTTTCCATCATTGCCCTGCATTCTGACATAATCACGGAATCAATCTATATGCAATTTGATCTCAATGGCCCTCACGCCACGGAGGACGAGATTCTTGCCCCGCGCAGGCAGCGTTTGCCTTTATAGTAATTAGCACCTAAAGGTTTTCTTGTCTCTCCCGAGCCAGTGGAGTACAGCCTCCACTTCTCCGCTTCGCTATCGCAGAGAGCCACTGGCGCTCTGCTTCATGGAAAAATTTTTTCCTTCCGCTCCTTCTCATTGAGACGTAGCTCTCCAAAATTTATCGCTACACTCTAAATTTTGGGGGCACAAAAGTATAAAAAACGCTCTAAATCAAGCTTTTTTGCATTTTTTCTACATTTTGTTGCGGAAAAATTTGGTCATGTCAAAAAAAAGCAGTACCTTTGCACCCGCTTTTGAAACGAAGCACGTCTCCCTAGCTCAGTTGGTAGAGCAACTGACTCTTAATCAGTGGGTCGAGAGTTCGAGCCTCTCGGGGGACACAAAGAGATGACTTCGGTCATCTCTTTTTTGTGTCCAACGAGAGGCGAGAAGAGCCTCGAGGGATGCGGTGTCCCCCTGTGGGGGAAATCCCAGCGGGAAGGGGTTCTGAGATGACGAAGGACTTCGTCTTCTTTTGGCATACGGAAGCACCGGCAGGCATATTTACCCAATCACCACGTTTCCGCCTGCTCATCTCCTGTGGCCTCTGGGTGAGCACATTGTCTCCAACGCTACATCAACGCTACATTAAGCCGACTTCTATTGGTTTACAACAAGTTACAATTGCTTTCCCTCCTTGCGTATTTTCAGTTCCTAACAAAATAAGAAAAACATTGTGGCAAATTTGGCAAATTGCCCTAAACCCAGTGTGGAAGCGGGATTGAGGCCTGTTTTCTAATTTGCCAAATTTGCCAACTGTTTTCTTGCTTGTTCTTTCAAGCAACGGACAAAAAGTACTACTATCTTTTCTTTCTCACAAGAAAAAACACGTTCGTCTGCACAAAAGTGCAAACATTTGCCAACTATAATTGATGTCCAACAACATCATATTCCTTACCATCGCGAACTATCACGATCTTGCCATCACGAATCAACTTGGTGGCAACATGCTCGGCAGATGCAGCATCCAAAGCAGTAGTTCCCGAAGTGGTGAACTCACCGGTATAGGATGCCAAAGTCTGACTGGCAGCATCGGCAGAAACAAGGCTGTAATTATAGTGCGTACCGGCGGAAAGTCCGGTAACGGTGAACTGCCAACCCGTTCCGGCTGCTACCAGACGTGCTGCTGGCACGGACTTCGTGCCATCCTTGCCTAGAGCAAAGGCGATACCCATCAGTTGACCATTGCCATTAAAGATCAGTGTGCAGAACACTTCATCATCTTTAGTAATGGAGATGGTATACGAATCCGCGGCAGCATCAGCGGGCCATGTAAATACAGCCATATTGTCGGATGGATTCACTTCCACTCCGGTAACGCCGGTGCTACTTCCTTGAGCGCCGGCACACTGTATATCCAATCGGTTCCAATAGGCATTCAGTTGATAGGAACGCTTATAATCACAAGGCACATAAAGGTAGGCATAGTTGCTCACTCCATCAAACGTATGTTCCTCTATATCGGGACGCGTAGATGCCATACAGGTGATATCATTCACACTTATACAACCTGAGAAAGCATAGTCCGCTATCGACAAGAGGGCTGCCGAAAGATTGAGCGAAGTCAGACGGTTGCAGTTGGCAAAAGCATACGCACCTATTTCCGTAACGGTTTGCGGAAGAACCAAGTGGGTAAAGGCACGATTCTGCAAACCATAGAACGCATAATTTCCAATATACGTCATACCGTTAGGCATAACAATATTGGTTATCTCATCCGCAAAGGCGCTCCATGGCTGACCGGTACGGCTGAAATCATACATTGTTCCATAGCCCATGATGCTCAACACACCATCGGCATACTCCCAACGAAGATTATCACCGCAATAGTTGCCATAGATGGCTGTAAGTGTTGTATCGCTGTTTACGGTAATAAGGCGTGGATTAGTGGTCACCCCATCACTCCAACTGGTAAATCGGCTGCCTTGCAATGTTGTCTCTGCCGTCACACGAATTTGTTGGCCTTCCGGACAAGTAATCACATTGGCGACATCGCAACCATTGGCATAGAGCAGAAGCGTGTAAGTTGGTGTCGTATGATAGATCGCCGTAAGCGACATGTCGCTGTTCACAGTAACAAGACGCGGATTGGCTGTCACACCATCGCTCCAGCGTTCAAACACATTGCCCGACATGGTCACTTTAGCCATAATACGAACCTGTTGACCTTCTGGACAAGTAATCACATTGGCCGTTGAGCACCCATCGGCATACAACATGAGGGTTCTGCTCTCGGCTTGAGTTGCTACGGACAGTAGCAACAACAAAGTTGTTAATAACAACTGTTTCATTATCTTATGGTTTTATTTTTGTATTTATT
>JAZRYY010000006.1:0-56823 GCA_045600985.1 Paludibacteraceae bacterium | reverse complement strand
GTTCACCACCTCATCAGGAAGGAGGCACTCTGCTAACACACGATAGGGATTCTCTTGCATAATCTGAAATTTTCTGCAAAAGTAACACTTTTTCTCCAATTATGCAAATTATTTTCACACGGAACTTTTACCATGCCCCCTATTCTCACCTGCTTCTTGGTTCGAATCCTTGTACGCTATTCCACACAAAAAGACACCCCGATTGGGATGTCTTTTCGTGTGGGTGCGTGACAGGATTCGAACCTGCGACAATCAGAACCACAATCTGACGCTCTACCACTGAACTACACGCACCATATTGCGCTACGCGCGGATTTCAAAAAGGTACAAAGAACCAAAAGTTCCAAGGGGTCCTTTCGAAAGAGAAATGAAAGAAACGATTGCTTTCTCATTTCGGGGTGCAAAGGTACTGCTTTTTTTTGATATGACCAAATATTTTGAAGAAAAAATGCAAAAAACGACATTTTTTATATCTTTTCAATCGTGCGAAACTGTCATTTGGTCATTTCCAGCATGCACCAATCGCCTTTTTTGTGCATCTCCGTCAGTTTGATGCCATACTTATTGGTCTCTTCCAGCAAAGCGGGCACATCGTCTTCATAAAAACCGCTGAGAAACAGGCAGGCTCCCGGCAGGAGACATTGTGCGAAGCGTGGCATCATGTCGAGGAGGATATTGCGATGAATATTGGCAAGAATGAGATGATAGCTGCCTTCGGGCACATCACTGCCAAGGATGGCCTCGATGTCCAAGTGGTTGAGGGCGGCATTCTCAAGCGTATTGGCAACGGATTTATCATCAATATCTACAGCCGTAACGTGGTTGGCACCCAAATGTTTGGCAAAAATACCGAGCACTCCTGTGCCGCATCCCTGATCCAAAACATCTCCCAAAGGTTGTTTTTGAGCCAATGCAATGATGGCATCGATCATCATGCTGGTGGTTTCGTGATGTCCTGCTCCAAATGCACAATGAGGAATAATCCGGATACCAAGTGGCAGTTCTTCCATTTCGTGTTCTGCCTCCCATGTTTCGTTCCAATTCTGATCAGGACAATCCGTTATGGCCAGTATGCTAACGCCCGATTCCTCGGCAAATTGGCGAAGCGGTTCTTCGTTAAAGAGAGCCGTTTGGATATAGGCCTTGTCGTCCATAAACGATTCAAAACCCAGGTCGGCCAAGCCCTGATAGAACATATCCCACTCGTATTCCTGAGTGAAAGGTGCAGATAGAGTAATCTCAGTGTATTTCATACTTGTAATGCTTCGCCAACCACATAATTGCTGCCGCCAATAAAGATGATGTCGTCAGCACCAGCTTCTGCTCGTGCAGCCTTGACGGCCTGCTCCACGGTGTCGTAGGCAAGACCAATCAATCCGTTGGCAAGGCCTTTTATGCGCATCTCGCCAGCGGGAATAGCACGATGTGTTTGTCCCTGTGTCCAATAGTAGAAGGCCTCTTTTGGGAGGAGTTTCATCACGTCGCTCACATCCTTATCCTGCACCATGCCGAAGATGATACGGAGGTGTGAATTGTGGTGTGTATCCTGCGAAATATTGTGTGCGCCGGAAGCATGCAGATTTCGCAACTGCTCCACATACGTTTTTATTCCATGCGCGTTATGACCCGTATCGCAAATCGTGAGCGGATGTTGCGAGAGAACTTCCCATCGTCCGCGTAGTCCAGCCGCTGATTGACCAAGATATTGTTCGGATCCATTGCCCAACGTACGAAGTGCCCAGTAGGCCGTTTGCATATTCTTTTTCTGATAATCGCCCTGGAGCACACAGGCCGTGATGGGGCATGGCTCCTGCTGGTCAGCAAAGAGTATTGGACTTTCAGCCTTAGCGGCAGCCTGCTCGAAAACGGGCTTTGTGAGAGAGTTTGTTTCGCCAATCACGCAAGGTACGTGCGGCTTTATAATGCCAGCTTTCTCGGCTGCGATGGCAGGGAGAGTGGTGCCAAGAAATTCAGTATGATCAATACCAATATTGGTTATGACAGAAAGTGTCACGCCTGTGTTTGTATCCTTGTTGTATGGCGGTAGTATATTCGTGGAATCCAATCGTCCCCCAAGTCCTACTTCTATAACGGTGATATCCACTTGCTCGGTTACGAAATAAGCAAATGCCATGGCCATGGCGGTTTCAAAGAAGGATGGCTTAATCTCTTCCAGAAAGGCCTTGTTTTCCTCCACAAAACGCATCACTTCCTGCTTGGGAATCATCTCGCCATTGATGCGTATGCGCTCGCGAAAATCCACAAGGTGTGGTGATGTATAGAGGCCTACGCGCAGGCCGGAAGCTTGTAGTGCAGCCGCTATGAGATGGGACGTAGAGCCCTTTCCGTTCGTACCAGCAATATGCACCGCTCGAAGTCGCAGATGCGGGTTGCCAAGATGCTCCATGAGCCTCATCGTATTGGCAAAACCTGGCTTATAGGCCTTGGCCCCCACAATATGAAAAGCCGGCTGAGAGGCATATAGATATTGAATACTTTCTTCGTACGTCATATGGGTATGATAATTTCACAATTGAGAACCGCTGGAGGTCTGCTTGAGATCCGCTTCAACACCGCTGTGTGTCTTTGGTTGCATTTATTCAAACGTGAACGTGAGAATTTGTTCGTCGCGCATTTGTGCCAGAAAACGATAGAATTCCTTATTGAGATTCACTCGATATTGCTGCGATGTGAACCGTACGGCATTTTGGCCCATGTCGTCGCAAATCACCAATTTGAGTTGTGCCTGAGGGAAATATATCTTGCCGGTATGCTTTCCTTCCTGCACTTGCTCACGCAGAACCTCCAACTGATGTTTCTGATCTTCCAAATGTTGCAGAAGCATGCTATTGAAACTGCTATCCACCTTAGAGGCATACATATGAATCACCAATGCACGCACGTTCTTTTCCTGCATTGTAGCAAGAGAATCGATGGATTGAAACTTAAATTCATAGCTGGCGTCCTCAAATTTCTTTGGCGTGAACTTATATTGCGTATTATCAGCTCCACGTTGCTGCACGATACCCTGAATGGCAACGTATGAATTGAGTTGTAAAAATCCGTTGAAATGCGTAAATTGCTCGTCGTAGAGGCGGAAATCCCAACTTCCATTATAATCCTCAATGGTGTATGCGCCAAATGGTTGCCCATTGAAACCACTACCCGTCTCAGCTTTTGTGATCAGACCGCCCAGCAAGAATGTCGTGTTTTCGTGGGTAGTGAGCCATTCCACCGGATTTTCCTCATTCTCGCCCGGCACGTAGGTGCGGGGTTTACTCTTGGATGGATCTTTCTTATTGATATAATTCTGCTTCCATTTATCGAAATACTGCAGATCAGATGTACGAATGGTGCAGAGCTCACGAATTTCAAATTCGTATTCGTCAAGAGGGTGGGAAGAGAGATAAATACCAATCATTTCTTTCTCTTTATTGAGACGATCAATGGTTGTCCAACGGTTGCATGACGGCAATTCCGGATGCTGGATGCTGACGGCAAAATCATCAAACCCACCGAATAGGCTGTTTTGATTTTGTGCCTTATCGTTTTGATAGAGGTTGCCATAGCGCACAATAGTGTCGAGCACGTATTCACTCTTGCTGTTATAGGAAAAGAGTTGTTCCCGATAGAAATCCTCAAAGCAATCGAAAGCGCCGGCGAGTCCCATGCATTCCAATGCTTTCTTATTGCATGCCGAGAGGCTGACACGCTCCACGAAATCAAAGAGATTTTTGAATTTGCCATTTTTCTTTCTCTCTTCAATGATCTTTTCCACAGCACCTTCACCAACGCCCTTGATACCTGCCAAGCCAAAACGAATATCGCCCTTTTCATTCACGGTGAAATTGAGTTCTGATTCATTTACGTCAGGCTCCAATACGCTCAATCCCATGGCCTTACATTCGTCCATGAGTTTTGTCACTTTGGCAATATCATCCTTGGCAATGGTGAGGTTGGCAGCCATGAATTCGCTGGGGTAGTGTGCTTTCAAATAGCCCGTCTGATAGGCTACCCACGCATAGCATGTAGCATGCGATTTATTGAAGGCATATGAAGCAAATTTTTCCCAATCGCTCCATATCTTATCAAGCACTTCCGGATCGTGGCCATTCTTTCGTCCACCCTCAATGAACTTCGGCTTCATCGCATCTACGATGTCCTTTTTCTTCTTACCCATGGCCTTACGCAAGGCATCGCTCTCGCCTCGTGTGAAGTCTGCCAGGAGGCGGCTGAGAAGCATCACCTGCTCCTGATAAACCGTGATGCCATAGGTGTCCTTGAGGTATTTTTCCATCACCGGAATATCGTATGAAATAGGCTCCTGCCCATTCTTGCGACGAATGAAGGACGGAATATAATCCATAGGTCCCGGGCGATACAGGGCATTCATGGCGATAAGGTCGGAGAGCTCGGTTGGACGCAGTTCGCGTAGGTATTTTTGCATACCAGCCGATTCAAACTGGAACGTAGCAATCGTCTTGCCTTCGCTGAATAGTTTGTACGTCAGTTCATCGTCCAAAGGTATATGATCAATATCCACCACCAGACCATTATGCGTTTTCTTTACATTTTCAATGGTCTCTTTGATGATTGATAGCGTGATCAGGCCGAGGAAATCCATCTTGATCAAACCTACCGATTCCACGACGTGGCCATCGTACTGGGTAACCATGATATCTTCCTGCGTATCTTTATCCTTAATGGTGGCGAGTGGCGCAAACTTAGTGAGGTCGTCAGCTCCAATAATTACGCCGCAGGCGTGTATGCCCACCTGGCGAATCGTATTCTCCAATTCGGATGCGTATTGGAGCATCGAATGCACATTCTTAAGCTCTGGCGTATCGGCTGGCGTATTGAGCAGATATTTGAGTTCGTCGACGTATTTGAAGCAGTTCTTCAGGTTTACTTTCGGCGTTTTTCCCTTCTCATCTTTGATGTTATCGCTGAATTTATCTGGAATATACCCCTTTATTTTATTCACTTCAGAGAGTGGTACACGTTGCACGCGTCCCACATCGGCAATGGCAGATTTGGTAGCCATAGCGCCATATGTGATGATATGTGCCACATGCGTTTTTCCGTATTTATTGCTGACCCAATCGAGCACTTTGCCACGTCCGGCATCATCAAAATCCACATCAATATCGGGGAGAGAGATACGATCTGGATTCAGGAATCTCTCGAAAAGGAGATCATAAGGTATAGGGTCGACATCCGTGATGCGCAGGCAATATGCTACCACCGAACCAGCCGCAGAGCCACGGCCGGGACCAACTGATACACCCAATTCTTCACGTGCAGCACGGATATAGTCCATCACGATGAGGAAGTAGCCAGGGAAACCCATGGTTTTCATGATGTGGAGCTCAAAGGTAATACGGTCGCGTAATTCCTGTCCCTCTTTGCTATTCTCATGCAACTTGGCGCCGTAGCGCATTTCTGCGCCTTCCCATGCCAGTTTATTCAGATAATCGGCCTCCAGCTTGATGCGATAAAGCTTGTCGTAGCCGCCAAGTTTCTTGATCTTTTTCTTTGCCTCTTCTTCGCTGAGCACCACGTTGCCTTTCTCATCGCGGGTGAACTCGTTAAATAAATCCTCCTCCGTGATAGTTTTGCGATACGATTCTTCGGTGCCAAACTCCTCAGGAATAGGGAATTTCGGCATGATAGGGCCGGAGTCGATGTCATATATCTCCACTTTATCCACGATCTCCTGCGTATTGGAGAGTGCCTCCGGAATATCGCTGAAAATGGCGGCCATCTCATCAGGCGTTTTGAGCCATTCCTGCTTGGTGTACATCATCTGGCGGGCAGGGTCGTCCAAGAAACGCCCCGTGTTGAGGCAGATAAGGCGCTCATGTGCCTCAGCATGCTCTTCCTCTACGAAATGCACATCGTTCGTGGCAATCACTTTCACACCATGCTTTCTGGCTAAATCGATGAGTACAGGATTCACCTGCAGTTGCTTCTGATACGTATCCTGTGCGCCACCCGGTTTTTGCGTTTGATGGCGCTGAAGCTCAATGTAGTAATCGTCGCCGAAGATGCTTTTGTACCATTCGATAGCTTTCTCCGCTTCCTGTATCTTGCCCGACATGATCAACTGTGGCAACTCGCCACCAAGGCAGGCAGAGGAGCAGATTACGCCTTCATGGCACTCTTGGAGGAGCTCCTTATCAATACGTGGACGCGCATAAAAACCTTCAATATATGCCAGTGAAACCATGCGGCAAAGATTGAAATAACCGGTTTTATTTTTGGCCAACAGCACAAGGTGCCAGCCCGACGAGTCAACCTTTTGCTCTTTGCCTTCGCCGCTGATTTGCACTACAGATGGATCTTTTGAATGTCTACTGCGTCGTGCGCAGTATGCCTCCACGCCTACAATTGGCTTGAATGGGATATAGTTCTCGGCTTTTTCTTTGAGTTTGGGTAATTCAGCCAGCAGTTCCGGCAACGCCTTTTCTGCTTTTTTGGCGTCGGAGATCTTTTCCGCTATATCTTTCTTGTCGTGCTCAGAGAGCGGGAGATCTTTCTCCACTTTTTCTCCATTTTCCAGCACCACCTGCATCATGTGTCCCTCTTTGAGAATCTTTTCCCATTCGGGCAACTTGCTAATCTTCGCCTCGGCCTTCTTGATAGCCCCTTCGCAGTCCCACACTTTGCCTTGCGCTTTGCCGTTCACGCTCTTGCAGGTATCGAGCAAATCTTTAATGCCGAACATGTTTCCATGGTCGGTAAGCGCGATGGCATTCATGCCGTTCTTTTGGCATTTGGCAATCAAGTCTGGTATTTTCGACATACCGTCGAGGACGGAGTAGTGCGAGTGCACATGTAAATGCGTGAATCTATCCATTGATAAAGTATGATATAGGCGTTGATGTTAGGTTCAAATAATTACTTTTGGGCGAATTGTAATAATTCGCTGGCGTGATGAATGATGTGGTCTGGATGGTAGGCTTCAATGGTTTCTTTCGTGCAGAATCCCCATGTGCAGGCTACCGATGTTATGCCCGCATTTTGGGCAGTCTGGATATCCACATCCGAGTCGCCCACATAGAGCATATCTGTTTTGTTTGTGATACCGGTGGCGGCCATGATGTCGTACACAATCTGCGGATTGGGCTTGCGCTCCACGCCCGTCCTTTCGCCAAAAATGATGGCAAACGTATCCTTTCCAAAATAGTGTTCCACCAATTTCTGCGTGGCTGCCTGGTATTTATTGGATGCTACGGCAAGGATATGCCCTTCTTCGCGTAAGGTTGCTATCACATCCTTAATGCCTTCGTACGGGCGCGTATGCACGCAGTTGTGCGCGTTATAGTAAGGAATGAAAGTTTCCCGCATGCAGAGAACCGTTGCTTCATCCTTATGACCATTGGGCAGGGCACGTTCAATAAGTTTATTCACCCCATTGCCCACCAGACGGGGATATTCTTCCAGCGTATGTTCTGGATAACTATTGGCCCTAAGTGCCTCATTACAGGCTGCGCCCAGGTTGGCAATCGTATTAAGCAGCGTACCGTCTAAATCGAAAATAATAAGCATCTCAATGAGTGGTCAAATAGCGTCAATATAGTGCTCGGGAACCTGATAATGGTGGACCCAACAGATGAAACCGATGAATACGGTCGTTGTGCATGCACCGGCAATAAGGTAGGCAATATAGCGTAATTCAGGGGCTATGGCCATACCTTCCGGAGCGATGATAATGTAGGAAACTGACACCATCGTCATGAATAAGGCCGGCACGATTGTCATGCAAATGGCAAGCGGATGCAACCCCTTACGCTTAATACGTTTCCATAGCCATATGCTGGCAGCCCAAAGGGTAAAAACGGCAAGTGTTTGATTGGTCCATGCAAAATAGCGCCATACAGCATTAAAATCCACGAATACGAGGCCAAATACGCAGGCAAACAGCGGGAAGGCAATAAGGAGGCGCTTTACGATGGGCTTTTGGTCCATATGAAGAAAATCGGCTACGATGAGACGCGAAGAGCGAAGTGCCGTATCGCCTGAGGTGATAGGAGCAGCAATCACGCCAATTATGGCCAATATGCCACCTATGGTGCCCAACCATGAGCGGCAGATCTTATCAATCACAAGAGCGGCGATATTCTCTCCCGGATGCTGTGCTGCATAGGCCTGCAAACCATGAATCCCATATAATCCCTGCTCCGCATTGGCGAAAAATGAACCGGCAGCAGCGGCCCATATAAGAGCCAAAATACCTTCTGCCACCATTGCGCCGTAGAAAATCCAGCGTCCCTGCTTTTCATTGGTCACGCAACGTGCCATAATTGGCGATTGCGTGCCGTGAAAACCGGAGATGGCGCCGCAGGCGATACTCACAAACATCATCGGGAAAAGCGGTAGACCATTCGTTTGGCGGTTATGCAGACCATCCGTGAGTTCCGGCATGTCGGCGGCATGACTAAGCAGCATCACTACCGCAATACCTATACCCATAAAAAGGAGTATAGCGCCGAAGAGGGGGTAGAACTTGCCAATCAGTTTGTCTACGGGAAGCACGGTAGCGAGCGTGTAATAACCAAAAATTATTAGCACCCAAGCCATTGGAATCATATGGCCATTAAAGATGGATGCGCTCAGAGGTGCCAAGCCTTGAAGCAACGTGGCCGGACCACTCAAAAACGTAGTGGTAAGCAATAGCAGCAATACCAGCGAAAGCACACGCATAAACAAACGAACACTCTTCCCAAGCTCCGAACCAACTATGTCGGGAAGTGACGCACCTCCTTTTCTCATCGAAAGCATACCCGAGAAATAATCGTGTACGCCTCCGGCAAAAATAGTGCCTAGCACAATCCATAGAAAGGCAGATGGACCGTAAAAAATACCCATAATGGCACCAAAAATAGGGCCAAGGCCAGCGATATTCAAGAACTGAATCAGGAATATACGCCAAGCGGGTAGGGGAACGTAATCCACACCATCCGTCTTTGTGAGCGCAGGAACGTCGTGTTTTTCCTTAGCGCCAAACACTTTCTCAACCAGTCTTCCGTAGAAGATATATCCCAATACGAGGGCGGCTATGGAAATAAGGAATGTATACATGTATACGCTTGTTTATCAGTTGTTTTTATCGCTTCTCGTCCCAACCGAATGGATGGCTGGCGAGTGGCAGTTTAGCCAATGGATGGTAGTCACCTACCAGACCAATAGGCTGTGCATTACGGATGTTTGTTACCATCTCGATGCATGGACGTGCTTCGCTGATGCGGAAGCCGTTGCCGGCCAAAATCTGCTTGTAGCTCTCGGTATGCAGCTCGGTGAAGCCCTGTGAGAACTCAAATTCCTCACCATCGATAGAGAGCGTGCGATAAGTGCGCTTCTCGCCCTGTACGGCATTCTCTGGCAAGCAGGCAGCATTGATAGAAAGGAAATAGCGTACACGCGCTTTTTCTAATTCAAGATAACCAGCAACGCGGTCGAACGACATTACGTGCACTATATTCTGCTTCACCGGACCAAAAATCCATTGGAGCATATCATAGAAGTGTACACCAATGTTGGTGGCAATACCGCCTGATTTATGTACGTCGCCCTTCCAAGACGCATAGTACCAATTGCCACGAGAGGTAATATAAGTCAGGTCCACATCGTAGATCTTATCTTTTGGTCCGTTTTGCACTTTTTCGCGCAGAGCACGAATCTTATCGTGCAGTCGAAGTTGGAGAATGGTGTAGGCCTGATGTCCCGTTTCTTCTTCCAATTCTACGAGATTATCGATGTTGTAAGGATTAAGCACCAATGGCTTCTCGCAGATGACGTTTGCACCAAGGCGTAAACCATAGCGGATAAAAGCGTCGTGGGTGTAGTTTGGCGTACAGATAGAAAGCCAATCGATCTTTTCCTCTTTGCGTTGCTGCTTGGAGCAGAAGCGGTCAAACTGCTCATGTTCCGTGAAGAAAGCACAATCAGGGAAACTGCTGTCAAGGCGTCCCACCGAATCGAACTTGTCGTAAGCAACCAAAAGTTTGTTTCCTGTGTCAGCAATAGCTTTGATGTGGCGAGGTGCAATATAGCCCGCTGCGCCAATTAATGCAAAATTTTTCATTTTATAATAGGTGTATATTGTTTTAATCAAACAGTAATTCGTAGAGATTAAGGGCGTTGATGTTCGATTTATCGGGGAAATTGCGGTATGTGCCGCTCCATAGCATCACAGGCACCATTGGTTCTCGCTGGGTGACGAAATCCATTTCCTTGCCTTCTCTTTCTATTGATACCCAATTCTCTTCCAGCCAAAAAACGACGTCTCCTTTGCTCGTTTTAGTGAGACTGTGTTGCAGTTTTTCCACTTCTTTGCTGCCGCTCATAATGCCCAATTCAGAGGCTGGACATGCACCCTGTACGCCTTCAAATTCCAGCAGGAACTCGCTCACTTGGCGGCGCATATTTTCCAGCGAAAGTTTTTTCTGCTCAATAAGTGTCTTATTGAGGAAAATAGCCTGCCCATAACCGCCATCAATCCAGCGCTCATGACCATACAAAGCCATCAGATATGTGCCTATCAAAGCTGCAGCACGGTCTACGTTAAAAATATGTTTGCCTATACCGGCTTTCTCCAAACGCTGGTTCGACATACCTTTTCTCGGCAGGCCTACTACCATCATCTGATAGTTGTCTTTGCCCAACCGCTTATTCAATTGCTCTTGCAGGTAGCCCAAATCCTGATTCACGCTCAGATACATATCTTCTTGCTCGCCGCTTTCGATAAAATCGCATTTGGCATTGGGCGATAGTACAGTCATTTGCAGCATCAGCAGGTCGGGCACGATATCTTCGCCCAGATGCTTATCTTTTTGCAAGGCTAATGCCAATTCCACCATAAGATCGTTCATCACAGGAGCATGACCACCCGCAAAACCCGTGTAGTTCCAGCTTTTCTTCTTCTCTGCTGCCGTGGCATTCATGTATTGTGCCACATCCATGCGGGGCGTCCATTCGCGTAGATTAAGCTCTTTAATACGTTCTCCCGTGTTTTGCTTGTCAGCAGCAGAAGGGAGTCCTCCGTCGTAGTAGGTGGTAGATACCCATTTGAGTTGTTCGGCATCAAACCAGCAGCAGGCGTTGGCGCTATGGCCAGCCATGCACATGGTGGTGTAGGCATCCAAACCGATGGCATAGATCTCAGCACGATCACCTGCCAAAAGGCGAAAACGATCGGTCCACATCAAGCTGCGAAGTGCATCTGGAGCCACCTGCATGTTGGTGCCTATGCCTTTCTGATCCGGCGCTTCAAATGTAGATTTGGTAGTGCGGCCACTGCGAAGATAGTATTTATTACCTGACACACCATGTTCGCACGGCACCACGCCCGAAAATAATGTAGCAGGTGTTTCTGCTCCACCATACACTAGAAAAGGCAAACTAATATTGGTTTGAAGGGCTTCTTCGCTCATGGTGCGCAATCCACCCTGTGGCCAGTAGTTGCGCATACGAGTGAGATCATCCTGCTGCAAGCCATCCACAGCCACTACCACGGTAAGGCGCGGAACAGCCTGAAGCATACCTGCTAAGAGCAGAAAAAGAGGAAGTATTTGTAATCTTTTATTCATTTCTTGATATTAATAAAGCGATTTCTTTCCCAGCCAGTAGATACGGAAACTATGAGCAAGAACGAGTATCAGAATAGGGTGGAATGTCTGACCCATGGCTACGTATACTGCAACACAGCCAGCCTGCGTAAACAGCAGCCATAAACCCATCTTATACCACCATTGGCGCCAAGCTTTTTTGCAAAGCATCACTATTGGTGCAAACCAAAGCGGATTTAGGAAGAGTATGTTCATATTGCTGCCTACGAATGGATGTTCGGAGAAGAAATACATGACGCATACGATCAGACCTAATATGAAATACACAAAATATAGTGTTTCGTCGAGCCACCAGGATGCTTTGCTGCGTTTATGGTCTACGAATGTGATGGCCACAATCAGCAGTACGAGCACGATTGTAAGCAATTCTGGGGATGTGGCAAATGAGCCATCGCGAGGTGTAAATGCTTGTATATCTTCATCTTCTGTCCATCCGATTTCTGATACGTAGAACATCAGGTTTTCAGGTAGGAAAAGCGATTCTTCGAGCGTCATCTCTTGGTCTGCCTCATAGCCAAAAAGCAGATTGATGCCGTATTTGCCCCAGCTCCATTTGCCGCTGAAATAATCGCAGGCCTGGCGCCACGTAACGCCGCAACTTTTTTGCAGTTCTTCTTCGTCCACCCAATCCTGGCGCACGGATTTCAGTATCTGCCAGGGACGAGTGGCACAGTTGTCATACACGAAATTATAGCGATAGAAGCGATTTTCCGGACGATAATTCACCATCAAGGCATCAAAGATTGCCTGTTTTTCTTCTTGTGTGAGCAGGAGAGGCTGATAAGATACGTGTCGATCGGAATATGCGGCATTAAAAATAAAATGGCTGGTATATTCCAATCCCAACATATAATCAGTTTCGCCCTTTACGAACTTATAATAGAATCCTTCCTGACCGAAATCAAAAATGCCGTAATTGAATGTCCAGTCAATACTGCTGGTTTCGTTTCCCATCTGCATGGCGTCATCCTGTACGCGAATGGCGGCATGTCCATAATGGAAATAGAGAGGCTTGCCCGGGCTGCACGATAAGAGCGAGATTACTGCATTTTCCGATAACGTCTGCGCCATACCGCAAAGACTCATCGTGGCGCATAGAAGTATATTCAAAAATCGTTTCATAAGCATAATAAATTAGGAATAAGTACGGCAATCAGGCCAAGCAGGAATCCGCAGACAGTCTGCAGCGGCGTATGTGCTTCCAGATAGATGCGTGCCAACATCAGTAGCCAGGCCATGATAAGTAGAGTAGGGATAATCCACGTGCCATCAATACCGTATTGCATCAGCATGCCAATCAGCATAGAGATGGTGCCACCAATAGTGGATAAATGGGCGCTGATCTTCCATTTGGGCGTGATGACCGTTACGATGGCCAGCACCACTACCACCGAGATGGATGAATAAAAAACGTAGTTTGGCATCTTAATCAGGTGCAGGAAATAGCACCAAAAACCAAACGATATCATCGTATATAGGTACGGCACAAGGCGTTCATCCTTATTGCTTACGTTCAGATCTTTTATTTTTCCCATTGCTTTCATCACCAGCAGCAGAATGAGCGGAATGATGCATGTGAAGAAGCAGGTGCCGCCGATTGCCAATGCGCTATACGCTGTAGTAAGGGGCATTACGTGATGGCTGAACAGCATGCAGAACACCACCATCAGATAGGTGGGCACAAAGAGCGGATACAGCACCACGCTATAGCCATATGCCAATATGTGTAATAGTTTTTTCATACTTGTCGTCTCAATCTCGCTACCGGTATGCCCAGTTGTTCGCGATATTTGGCCACGGTGCGTCGTGCAATCTTGTAGCCATCCAGGGCCAGCAAAGCCACCAGTTTATCATCGTTTACCGGATGCTGCTTATCTTCTTTCTCAATGGCTTGACGAAGAATACGCTTCACTTCACGTGTTGATACCTCTTCGCCCTGCTCATTGGTGAGAGATTCAGAGAAGAAGTGTTTGAGTGGAATCACGCCAAACTCTGTGCTCACGTATTTGGAATTGCTCACACGTGAAATGGTGGATGGGTCAAGTCCCGTCACGCGTGCCACATCTTCCAGAATCATTGGCTTGAGGAAGCAATCGTCGCCTTCGATGAAATAATCGTGCTGAAAGGCCACGATAGCCTGCATGGTTTTCATCAGAGTTTCGTTTCGCTGGCGAATCGCATCTATAAACCAATTGGCAGAATCCACTCGTTCTTTGATAAAACGAACTGCCTCCTTGTTTTCCTTACGATTTTTGCTGTCGTTTTTCAGCTCCTCCATCATATCGGTATATGTCTTGGATACGCGAAGTGATGGAATATCCTGGTCGATCAGATTCACGCTGAGTTCTCCGTTCTCATCTGCTTCCACTCTGAAATCCGGCAGCACGTGCGATCGTTGTGTTTCGTATACGTCGCCCGTCACGCTGTTGCTCGGTGACGGATTCAGCTTGGCTACTACGGCTAATGCACGATTCACGTCGTCCATGCTGATGTCATATCGCTTGGCCAGTTTTTCGTAGTGGTGTTTCACGAGATCTGTGAAGTTTTTATCTACGAAGGAGTATGCAAGTTTCACGTCACCATCCTCTTCGCAGGCATCAAGCATAGCTTGCAACTGCATTAGCAGGCAGTCTTGCAAATCGTGTGCACCCACGCCCGGAGGATCAAGCCGACGGATGATGTCGATTATTTCCTCCATTTCGTCATCACTTACTTCGATGCCGGCTTTGAATACAAGTTCGTCCACCAGCTGCTCAGCTGTCCTGTCCAAATAGCCTCTGTCGTCGATATTGCCAATCACGTATTCGGCTATTTGCCGTTGCTGCTCCGTGAGGTGTAGCAGGCCGATTTGTTCGCGCAGATATTCCAAAAATGTAGTCCCCAGCACGATTGGCCGTTCGCTCACTTCATCATCAGCGCTATAGTTATTGGTTTGGTAGCGATATTCAGGCAACTCGTCGTCTTCCACGTATTGGCGATAGTCGAAATCGTCGTTCTGCAGCGGATCGGCATGCTTATCTTCTTGCTCAAATTGTGCATACGGATCGTCATAACTGTCATCGTAGCCATCGTCGTAGTTTTCGTTTCCGTTTGAACCAGGCTCGTCAGAGCCGTAAATATCGCTGCAGTCGTCGGTTTGTGAGTAGTCGTTTTCCTCGGCAATTGGCGTATCCTGCTGTTCGTCTTCGCCAATCTCCAGCGTCGGGTTGGTTTGCAACTCCTCATCGATCCGCTGTCGAAGTTCCACGGTCGGGATCTCCAACAGTTTGATCACCTGAATCTGCTCGGGAGTCAGTTTCAGGTTTTGGGTTATATTTTGTTGCAAACTCTGTGCCATCAGTCCAATCTATAAACGATTAGCTATAAATTATAAACTTCCAATAACCTGCTCGGTAATATATTTGAGTTGCTCTTCGTCAAGACAGGTGTGCATAGGAAGCGAGAGAACACAGTCCATCAGTCGTTCGGCTGCCGGGAAATCGCCTTTCTTGTAGCGTTCGTCCTGATAAGCCTTTTGCAAGTGCAAAGGCACAGGATAATAAATCATGGCTGGTATGCCAGCTTCTGCCAGTTTGTCGCGCACGGCATTACGATAGTCGGCTGTGTTGGCACCTTCTGGCGCAATCAGGCGAAGGGTGTATTGATGGAATACGTGCGTGGATTTTGGGTCATGTGCTGGCACGAGGATATGCTTGTTGCCGGCAAAAGCCTTGTCGTAGTATGCTGCGGCAGCCTGACGGGCAGCTGAGTACGCATGTAAATGAGGCAGTTTGGCCTCCAAAACGGCTGCCTGTATGCTGTCCAAACGACTGTTAACACCCACGAGATCGTGATGATAGCGAACAGTCATGCCATGATTAGCTATCACGCGAATCTTCTCGGCCAGAGCATCATCATTGGTGAAAAGTGCGCCACCATCGCCGTAGCAACCAAGGTTCTTGGAAGGGAAGAAACTGGTGCAACCAATCTCGCCCATGCAGCCAGCCATACTTTTCGTGCCGTCGCTGAACGTATATTCCGCACCAATCGCTTGGCAAGCATCTTCCACCACAGCCAAATGATGCTCCTTGGCAATCGCCAGGATGCTTTCCATGTCGGCACATTGGCCGAACAGATGTACGGGCACGATAGCTTTCGTTTTAGGCGTAATGGCTTTGCGGACGGCTTCCGGATTCATGTTCATCGTGTCAAAATCCACGTCCACTACCACCGGCGTAAAGCCCAGCAAAGCTGCCACTTCGGCAGTAGCAATAAAGGTGAAAGTTGGGGTGATCACTTCGTCACCGGGCTTCAAACCCAAAGCCATCAAAGCAATCTGCAAAGCATCGGTTCCGTTGCCCACAGCAATCACGTGCTTCACGCCAAGCCATTCGGCCAAATGCTGCTGAAATTCCTGCACTTTCTTGCCTTTCACGAAGGCTGCACTATCAATCACTTCTTGAATTCCTGCGTCAACAGCATCTTTGATTTCCTGATACTGCGTCTGCAAATCCACCATTTGAATCTTTTTCATATATATTGTTTTAAACCTTTAAACTCTTAAACCTTTAAACAACAGCTTTGCTGCGTTTACAGCACCCTTATAAGGTACTCTACCTCCATGGGCGTCACTTTAAACGACAACACCGAAGGGTCGGAACAACTCACTTCCACAACCAGCCTTTCCTCGTCATTCTTCGGGTAGGTGCACACCACGAGGAAATCGTCTGCCGTCACGCTTTCATAGTATTTGGTTTCGATTTTGGCAGAGATGGCTACGTCGGAAGGAAAAAGCACCAATTCTTCATTTTGAGGTACGCCGCGAGTGCGAATTTCTTTGTGAAACACTTTCTCGGTGTACTTCGGACCGG
This sequence comes from Paludibacteraceae bacterium, assembly GCA_045600985.1. Lineage (GTDB taxonomy): Bacteria > Bacteroidota > Bacteroidia > Bacteroidales > Paludibacteraceae > Colicola. Next base: position 40,343 of record JAZRYY010000006.1, on the reverse strand, counting down.
CTTGCTCCACAACTTCGGGAGAAGCCTGCTGCTTGCCCCATTCGTGTGTGAACCACACGCAAAAGGCAAATAGCAGAAACAGGCAAAACACGATGGCGTCCTTCGAAAAGAAGAATGCCACCATGCTCTGCATGATTCGATGAAATATTTGCTTAATGTTAAGCATTTTCCTTCACTTCTTCTTTCTTTTCCTCTTTCTTTGCTTCTACAGCCTCTGCGAATACGCTGGCCTTGTCGATCTTGATAGATACGCCTTTGGCAATCTCAATCTGGAAAGTGTTGTCTTGCACCTTCTCGATCTTGCCGTGAATACCGCCTGCGGTCACTACCTTGTCGCCTGCTTTCATTTTGCTGCGAGCGTTTTCCAATTCTTTTTGCTTCTTTTGTTGTGGACGGATCATGAAGAGCCACATTACCACGAAGATGAGGATCATCATCACCCAGAAGCTCCAACCGCTACCTTGCTGTGCACCATCGGCAGCAGCTTGCAATACAATAAATAAGTTCATAATAGTATAATTTTAGTTAGTTTTGTTTTTCGAAAAACATAGATTTTTGCACTCTTCAAAAATGTACTTTTTTTAAGATCTAGGGGCATCGTAGGTGTTGGACGAGAGTTGAAGCCACTCTCAAGCCACTCAACAGCCACTCTCTGTAGACCCAAAACTACAAAAAAATGTACTTTTTTTAAGATTTTATGATTTCTGAGGGCATTTCATTAGTCCAAAACGACGGCTTTGATCAGTTTGTTTTCGGCCTTCAGTTCCTTCACGATTTCTTCCAAAATACCATTCACGAATTGGTAGTTCTTCTCGCCGGAATATTCCTTAGAAAGTTCCACGTATTCGTTGATGCTGATTTCCAGGGCAATATCGGCAAAACCGATAATCTCTGCCAAAGCCACCTGAAGAATGGTTATATCCATCTTGGCGATACGATTGATATCCCATCCCTGCAAGTGCTTCTCTATCAGGGCATGATACTCGTCACGATTGTTGAAAGAGAGTAGGAGCAACTGCTTGGCGAAATGAAGCTCGTCTTCGGTATCAAACATCTCCAGCATGCGTTGGTTGGCTCCTTCTTCCTCCACGAACAGCTTAATCGTCTTCACCATATACGAAAGCACCACATTGGCGTCGGTTGTCCAACCCTTGCGGTCGAGTGCCACTTCCAGCTCGTCCAGCGCGTCGGTCAACACCTCATTATCTGCCAGAATATCGGTCACGATCTTGCGCCAAATCATCTTGTCGTCCTCGTAGGTGGGGACTTCCAACTCCATATAATTCTTGTAGCACTCTGATTCGCTAATCAGTTTCCATATCTGGCGCAACTGCTCATGAGCTGCATCCCAGCAGAGATGATTCTCTTCCAAATACGTGCGCAGCTGGCGATTATTGAAAATCTGCGTGGCGAAACGGTTGTTTACAAAGTTCAAATTAGGCGTGTAGGCCTCGTGGCGTACCTTCGCACGCTCTGTTTCAAACGCAATCTTGTCCTCTGCAGTACGAACCATCTCGTTTACCAAATCAAACATCAGCATGTAGAGGCTGTACGTGTCGGCAAAGCTGTCCAGCATGTATTGCTTGGCACGTAATTGAGTCGCCTCATCGTTGTAACTGCATGCAAAAATGGTTTGTACTACCTTCGTTCTTACTAATGTTCTGTTGATCATATTTCGTGTTGTTTTGTCGTCAAATTCCTTAATAATCATGTGCGTCTATGTGCGCACACGAACAAATTGGCTGCAAAATTACTAAAATTTTCTCATATATGCAAATAAATTTGCAAATAAATTGCGATAAGTCGCTTTTTTTTTGTGAAGTCGTAAAATCTTTGTACCTTTGCAATGGATTAATCCGCAGATTGAATTTTTAGAGCAATTTTACAATGATAGAGACTATTATTTTCGACATGGGTGGCGTGCTGATACAGCACAATCTGCCTGGCTGTATTGCCAAATTTAAAGCACTTCTGGGGGATAATTATTATATCCTTGGCATGACGGATCGTGGAGAAGCGATTACTAACCAGAATCAGGATGCACCTGCAGCTATTCATGCCATGCATGATTATGAGATTGGCGGCACTTCTACGGCCACTTTCATAGCCACTATTCTTCCATTTTGCAAGCCCGGAACTACCGAAGCTGACGTGCTTGACGCTTGGATCACGATGCACGGAGGCGTTCCTGCCGATCGTATCGAAAAAGTGAAGCAATTGGCAGAAAAATATCCCGTGTATTGTCTTTCCAATAATAATGAAGCACATTGGGCCGATTTGAATGCCAAATACCCAGAATTGCTGGCATGTTTTCGCCAATCATTCCTCTCACATCAGTTGCATCTTGGCAAACCTGATCCTCGTATTTTTGAAGCTGCAGATCGCCTCATTCTTGAAGAACGTGCACTTCAAAACCCCTTAAACCACTCAAACCCCTCAAACCCTTCGAACCCTTCGAACCCTTCAAACCCTTCGAACTCCTCGAACTCCTCGAAAAGCACCCCTCTGCCTCCTTACAACAAAGCCAACACCATTTTTGTCGACGATCTTGAAGCCAATTGTGAAGCCGCTCGAAAACACGGATGGCAGGCATGTCAATCTTTGGCAGAACTGCTAGACATTCTTGGTAAGTAGTCGCCTATAGTTGCAAAAGCAGACACGACAGCTTTCTGCTGTTTGTCTGCGGTAATAGTATGCATAAAGAATTATTTGTTTTGGCAATAGTTCTATCGAAAAAAAGCGTTACAACCTGATGGTTCGTAGCGCTTTTTTGTGTACTTTTGCGGCGTTATTTACCAACTCTCTTAATCTTATGAAAACAAAAAGAAAATCCTGCTTCAGCAATTGGATGCTGATTCTTGGCAGTTTTTGTCTGCCTTTGTGTGCTTGTTCTTCCAATAGTCATTTGGATGCCGTGCCGGTTGCTCAACTTGATTTGAATCGCTATCTCGGCACATGGTATGAGCTGGCTCGTTTCGACCATTTCTTTGAGCGGGGAATGGTGGCTTGTACGGCCAATTATTCGCTCAAAGAGGATGGTTCAATCAAAGTAATCAATAGTGGCCTTAAAGATGGTAAAACGAAAGTCTCGGAAGGAAAAGCAAAGACCACAGGAACGGTTGGTCTGCTCCGTGTTTCATTCTTCGGCCCGTTCTATTCCGATTATCGTGTGCTGCATCTTTCGCCAGACTATACCTATGCGCTTGTAGGCTCTGCGTCTGATGATTATCTATGGATTCTTTCTCGTACACCTGATTTGCCTGATTCCGACAAACAACTGCTCCTCCAGGAGGCCGTTCGCCGTGGCTACGATATCAGTAATCTCATCTGGGTGGATCAGTCGTTCTATATCAAATAATTCTCCATCCGCTCTCAATTTCGACTTCGCAACCTTCTTCTTTGGCTTGCATGTTTCCTGCATGCAAGCCGTTTTTCGTGAGTAATGGTAGACGAACAAAATGGTATGTGCCCTTTCTCGTGAGAGTTGCGTGAGAGTTGCGTGAGACTTCCGCGAGACTTCCGCGAGACTTCCGCGAGATAGGATTTTCTCTCTTTTTCGACAAAAAAGAAAAAAAATGCACCTATCTCTTGCGTATATAAAAAAAAAGCAGTAATTTTGTACCCGCAAACGTTTGCACGTGAGAACGTTGCAGGAAGGTATGGAAAAGAAGTATAAACAGATTTACGGCGGGCGTATTCTTACGCCAAGTGGCTGGCTTATTGGTGGCTCCGTAATCGTGGAAGGCACCAAAATCTTTGCAGTGGAAACTACGGAACTCCCAATCGAAGGAGCCGAACGTATTTGTGTACATGGCGCAGATATTGTGCCGGGTGGTATTGATTTGCACGTGCATGGCGGCGGCGGACGAGATTTCATGGAAGGTACCAAAGAGGCCTTTGAGGTGGCTTGCAAAGCGCACTTGATGCATGGCACAACGGCCATCTTCCCTACGATCTCTACCTGCACAAAAGAAATGATCATAGACGCCATTGATGCTTGCGCAGAATGTATGAAAGATCCTGCATCTCCCGTTATGGGCTTGCATTCTGAAGGTCCATACTTCAATCCGGTTTCTGCTGGTGCACAGATTCCTGAGTGGATTCGCCTACCGAATGCAGAAGAGTATTTCCCTATTCTTCGTCATGGCAAGGGAGTTCTCAAGCGTTGGGATATAGCGCCGGAACTGGAAGGCTCAAAGGGTTTTATTCGTGCATGTGTGGCGAATGATGTGCTTCCTGCTATTGCGCACACTCGCGCTACGTATAACGATGTGCATGCGGGTAATGAAATAGGTATGACGCACGCCACCCATTTCTATAACGCTATGCCGGTGGTGTATAAGAATCGCGAATATAAAGTACCGGGCACCGTAGAATCAATCTTTGCGGAAAAGAATATGACCATCGAGATGATTGCTGACGGCATCCATGTGCCACCTATCATGCTCAAGATGGCATGGCAGGTTAAGGGCACGGAGCAAACCTGCTTCATCACGGATTCGCTCGCCATGGCTGCCAGCGAAAGTGTGGAAGCTTTCGACCCGCGCGTAATCGTGGAAGATGGTGTCTGCAAACTTTCCGACCGTTCTGCCTTGGCTGGCTCAATCGCCACGATGGACCGATTGGTTCGCACGGCTGTGCAGCAGGCTGGTATTCCTATGGAAGACGCGTGCCGCATGATATCAGAAACGCCTGCCAAGATCATGCATATCTACGATCGCAAAGGCTCGCTTGAAGCCGGCAAAGATGCTGATATTATCTGCTTCGACGGCAATCAGCACCTTACGTTCGTGATGCAATGTGGTACGGTGTATAAAGACTCATTCAACGGAGTAAAATAAAGAAAAAACAAAAAATATCTCCAAAAATTTGCAAGAGTCAAAAAAAAGCAGTAATTTTGTAGCGCAATTCATGTAATTGCACTTTTTGCAAAAAGTTATACAATCAAACAACAAACAATTATGGCTTACAAGATTTCTGAGGAATGCGTCGCTTGCGGTACTTGCATCGACGAATGTCCAATGGGTGCAATCGCAGAGGGTGATATCTACTCAATCAACGCTGACGAGTGCACAGAGTGTGGTACTTGCGCAAGCGTTTGCCCAAGCGGTGCTATCTCTCTCGAGTAATCAACTCGCACATCAAAGCAAAGGAGGCCTCCATTTGGAAGTCTCCTTTTGCGTACCGTTTACGGATAATTTACGATAATTTTCGTTAATCTGCTATGATAACAACCGTCATTTTTGATATGGGAGGCGTGCTGATCGATCTTGATGTGCATGCCCTTGTGGAAGCCTTCATGAAGATTGCTGCGCCTTCGATGAAAGCGATGTCGGCGCAGGATATGTTGGGCAACGGCGGCGATTCGCCTCTTAATGCCTATGAGAAAGGTCTGATCACTACCGATGAATATTTGGACGCTACACTCCGCGATTGCCGCGAAGGCGTGACGCGTGAGGAAGTGGCAAATGCCACGTTTGCCATTCTTAAAACGATTCCTCAGCAACGCTTGGACGCGATTAAAAAACTGCGCGAGAAGGGCTATACCGTGTATCTGCTCAGCAATATTCAGGATTTGCATTGGACGTACATCAATCAGATGATGGGCGGCTGGGAACAGTATTTTGATAAAGTTTTCCTCTCGCACGAAATGCACTTGGTTAAGCCCGACGACCGCATCTATGAAACTGTGGCAGAAGCCACGGGTCTCGTGCCTGCCGATACGCTCTATATTGATGACGTGGAGGCTAATGTGGAAGGTGGACGACGAGCTGGATGGCAGGCTTTGCAGGCCACGGGCGACGAATGGCTGCCAATCATCAATCAACTGCCCAAACTGTAGAACTTCAAACGATATAAAGAAATGAAAAAGATTCTTCTAGTTCTACTGGCTGTTGCTATGACATCTGTCCTCTCGCTTGCACAAGACACATTTTCTTTTGAGACTTACGATAATGGCTATTTGATAACGTTCAAAACAACCATCAGGAAAGTTTAAATGGGGAAATATATGTATTTGGATGATCCTTCTATTCCTATGTATTGGACAAGCCAATAATGCTATGCGCCAACCAGACCACGCATAAGTCGCGAAAATGAAGAGATATACATGGTTAATATCTTTGATATTGAAGGCAATTTTATATACTCTCAAAAAGATAGCGATTTTGATCTCTCTTCACTCCCGCATATTTACATAAAGCAAATCATCTATACAAGTGGAATAAGTACTACTTCTAAACACTTTAATTTATGAAAACTTATATTAAACAAAACCTCCTTATAGCATGCCTTGTTCTGCTTTTTACCCAATGTGGTCCTTCAAAAGAAGAGATTGGAGAATTTAGGGCATTACAAAACTGCGCAAAGGAATTTTCTAGCAATAATTATCAAAAGGGGCAATATGTTCTCTTTGAAGACATGCACCAACATATTGACACATTTGTTTGCGCAGCAATAACGGATAACTTAGCATATGAGTCCAATAAAGACATACCCAAAGATGAATATATTAACCAAATTGGAATGTGCTATGTTAGCCTAATTCACATTCCTGATGAGTGGGAGCTGGCTATCCAAATTGATTTGTATGCTACTAGGCCACCTTATGATAATATTAGGTGCTGCGTAAATTTCTTTCCTCATCGAGGTAGCTTTCAGGATTTTATAACAACTATATCGATGCAACGCCTTCCCATCCCAGAAGACACGATTGTGTGCAAACAACAACGTGTTGAGGAGAACCCAATGTACGCTATCGTTAAGAACGGCGAAGGTCTTATTGAATGGGGCTACGAGGGCGGTAATAAATGGAAATTAGTAGAATAGGAACAATCGCTATAAGTAATAAAAATATGAAAAAACTCTTTCTTATTGTGATGACTTTGGCCGTCACTTTTGTGTCCTGCAAGAAAATAGCAGGCGTACCTACTGATGAAGATAATGCTCGTGTGCTCGCGCAATATAACGAGATGTGGGCCGAGATGGAAGCACTCTTTAATTCGGATGCAGAAGAAGCCGACATAGACGTGGCTTTTGATGCTTTTATTGCTGAAACGGTGGAAATGCTCAAGGAAAATAAGGGTGGGGAATTGGTGTATGCCGTGTTGCCGTCGCTCTTCTATTATTTTGATACCGACCAAAAAGATATTGCTTTTGATGGCTTCCGAGAGGATAGTTTGGCGGTAATGCCATATGCTAAATATTATAAAGCGTATCAAGCTGAGAAGAAAACATCCATCGGTGTGCAGTATACGGATTTCTCGTGTGCTGCGCCAAATGCTGACACACTCGTCTTAAGCGAACTTATCGGCACAAAAGACTACGTGCTTGTGGATTTCTGGGCAAGTTGGTGTGGTCCTTGTCGACGCTCTATGCCAGCGATGAAAGAAGTGTATGCAGAATATGGTGAACGATTGGAAATCCTGGGTGTGTCACTCGATAATGATTACGACCGTTGGACTGCTTGCATCGCGGATTTGGCACTGCCCTGGAAACATATTTCTGATCTGCAGGGATGGGCTTGCGAGCCTGCCAGTCTCTACGGTGTTTGTTCTATTCCCGCTACCGTGCTGATTGATAAAAATGGTGTGATTGTGGCGCGAAATGCCGAGCCAGCCGCGCTTCGCGTGATCCTTTCGCAAGAATAATTTTAGAGCGTTCTGATTATTGCTTTTTGAGTGATTTTCGGAACGCTCTTTTTGTGTACCATAGGGCTAATTTGCTATCTTCAAAAAGCAAAAAAAAAAATAGTGCAAAAAGTGCTGCAAAAATTTGCGTATTCCAAAAAAAAGTAGTACCTTTGCACTCGCATTCAAGAGAACCTCACTCTATAAACAGGTAATATGGCAAACAAAGGTACAGGTATAGTCACAATTCCGGCTTTGGTGGACCTCCACGTTCACTTGAGAGAGCCGGGCTTTTCGTATAAGGAAACTATTCTTTCCGGTACAACTGCGGCGAAAGCTGCAGGCTATTCCGACCTTTTTACGATGCCTAATCTCAATCCCGTTCCTGATTCACTTGAGCATCTGCAATCGCAATTGGATATAATCCGTCGCGATGCACAGGTTCGTGTGCATCCGTATGCCAGCATTACTGTTGGTCAAAAAGGACGTGGCGAGTTGGTGGATTTTGCGGCTCTTGCTCCTTATGTGGCTGGTTTTTCCGACGATGGCAAGGGTGTGCAGGAAGAAGGCTTGATGCGTGAGGCTATGTGCCGCTGCAAAGAGGCTGGCAGTATTATCGTGGCTCATTGTGAGGTGGATTCGCTTCTTAACGGTGGCTATATTCACGCTGGAAATTATGCGTCGTTGAACGGCCATCGTGGCATTTCGTCTGAAAGCGAATGGAAAGAAATAGAACGCGACATCCGTCTTGTGGAAGAGACAGGATGTCGTTTTCATATATGTCATATCTCCACGAAAGAGAGTGTGGCGCTCATTCGTGATGCCAAACGTCGAGGGTTGCCTGTGACGTGTGAAACGGCTCCTCACTATCTTTTGCTCACGGATGCCGACCTCCAGGAGAACGGCTGGTGGAAGATGAATCCGCCGCTGCGAGCAGGAGAAGATCGTGATGCGCTCATTGAGGGAGCTCAGGATGGTACGATTGATGTGATTGCCACCGACCATGCTCCTCATTCGGCTGAAGAAAAGAGCCGTGGATTGGAGAAGAGTGCGTTTGGTGTCGTGGGTTTGGAAACGGCTTTCCCGCTGATGTATACTTATATGGTGGAGAAGGGTATCCTTTCATTCGATCGCCTCGTGGAAATGATGGCCCTCCGTCCTCGCGAGATTATGCGTTTGGGCGAGCCTGCTGATTTTATTCAGGTGGATTTGGATGCGGAATATACGATTGATTCTACCAACTTCCTTTCCATGGGCAAAGCTCAGCCATTTGAAGGATGGAAAGTGAAAGGAAAAGTGGTGCAGACGAGATAATTTTCATCAGCGAAGGTACGTGGACGATACGTGGACACATAGTAGACTTAACGTAGACTCAACAGGAGTACAAAATAGTGATAAAGACAGTTTTTAATATTAGTGAGATTGAGCAGCTGACGGCCGACGTCTTTCGTATGCGCCTTTTGGGCAATACAGAAGGTATCAAACCGGGTCAGTTTGTGAATATATCTCTTCCGGGACTCTTCCTTCGTCGCCCGATTTCGGTATGCGATTGCGAGGAAGGTATGCTTACCATTGTGTTCAAAGTGGTGGGAAAAGGTACGGCTTTGATGGCCGGGATGCAGACCGGCGTCGAATTGGAGTTGCTCACGGGTCTTGGCAATGGCTACGATCTCTCAGCCTCTGGCGATAAACCGCTTCTGTTGGGAGGTGGAGTAGGCGTGCCGCCTATGTATAAGCTCGCTAAAGAACTGCGCAGCCAAGGCAAAGATGTGCAGGTGGTGCTGGGCTTTAATACGGCTTCAGAAATCTTCATGGAAGACGATTTCAAGGCGCTGGGTTGTCATGTGGTGGTAACTACGGCCGATGGTTCGTATGGCGTGAAAGGTTTCGTAACGAACGCCCTGCCTGAACTCTATACGTACTTCTATTGCTGCGGACCGCTTCCTATGCTCCGTGCAGTAGAGGCAGCATGCGTTACGGATGGCGAGATGAGCTACGAGGAACGAATGGGCTGTGGCTTTGGCGTATGCGTGGGTTGCACGGTGCAGACGATTCATGGCAATAAGCGCGTCTGCAAAGATGGCCCGGTTTTCAAAAAAGGAGAAATAGTAGCACCTTCAAAATGATATAATTAGCGATGAAAAATCGTCTTGAAATAGCATTATCTGGCATCACACTTGCAAATCCTGTGATCCCTGCTTCGGGAACATTTGGTTTTGGCGAGGAGATGAGCGCCATCTATGATCTCAACGTGCTTGGCGGTATATCCTTCAAGGGTACAACGCGCGACCCTCGTTATGGCAATCCGCTTCCTCGTATTGCAGAATGTGGTGGCTATGGTATGATCAACGCCGTGGGACTTCAGAATCCGGGTGTGGATAAGGTTATTGCAGAAGAATTGCCGCATTTGGCGGCTCAATATAACGGCTGTATCATCGCCAATGTGAGCGGCTTCAGCATCGATGATTATCAATATAGTTGCGAGAAACTGGATGCGCAGGATGCTGTGGATATTCTGGAAGTGAATATCTCTTGTCCGAACGTGCATAATGGCGGTATGGCTTTCGGCACAAGCCCTGAAGCTGCTGCTGAAGTAACACGCGCCGTGAAGGCCGTTACCCACAAACCGGTGTATATGAAACTCTCGCCAAACGTGACGGACATTATATCTATTGCGCGTGCGTGTGAGGAAGCCGGCGCAGATGGCCTTTGTTTGATCAATACAGTATTGGGTATGCGAATTGATATTCGCAGGCGCAAACCCGTCATTGCCAATCGCTATGGTGGCTATTCTGGTCCCGGCATTTTTCCACTGGCGCTTCGCATGGTAAACCAGGTAAGCAGAAACTGCCATATCCCCGTGATTGGTTGTGGTGGCGTAAGCACGGCTGAAGATGTGATTGAGATGATGATGGCAGGCGCTACGGCTGTGGAAGTGGGGGCTGCCAACCTTGTGAATCCTACTGCTTGTAAGGATATAGTGGATGCTCTTCCGGGATTGATGGACGAACTCAAAATTGAAAAACTAACAGATATAATTGGTATAGCATGAATAGAGATGTGATCATAGCTTGCGATTTTGCGAGCAAAGAAGCAACACTTGCTTTCTTGGATAATTTCACAGAGGAGAAGCCTTTCGTGAAGATTGGCATGGAGTTGTATTATGCAGAAGGACCGGAAATCGTGCGAGAACTCAAGCGTCGTGGACACAAGATCTTCCTTGATTTGAAATTGCATGATATTCCAAACACGGTGAAAAAAGCGATGGCCGTTCTTTCCCACTTGGATGTGGATATGGTGAATCTTCATGCTGCTGGCACGAAAGAAATGATGATTGCTGCTCTCGAAGGACTCACACGTCCCGACGGCTCACGTCCTATTCTGTTGGCCGTAACCCAACTCACCTCCACCAGCGAGGAGCGCATGAATAAAGATCTCCTCATCCCTGGCACGGTGGCTGATTGTGTACGCCATTATGCTCTTTGCGCCAAGGAAGCTGGTTTGGACGGCGTCGTTTGTTCGCCTCTTGAGGCTGGCCTCGTCAAGGATGCATGCGGAAAGGCGTTCTTTACCGTTACGCCGGGCATTCGTTTTGCCGATGGTGTGGTAGGCGATCAGGTGCGTATCACCACCCCAGAAAAAGCCAAAGAAATAGGCTCCGACTATATCGTGGTAGGTCGCCCTATCACAGCGGCTGAAGATCCGGTAGCTGCTTATCGCCGTTGCGTAAAAGAATTCTGTTAAGCAGCATGATAAGCATCGGTTTGAACAAAGTGAAATAAGAATTGCAGAAATATAGAATTATGTTAGCACAGCAAATAGCGCACGACCTGCTTTCCATTAAGGCCGTATTCCTTCGCCCAGAGGAACCATTCACATGGGCATCAGGTATCAAAAGTCCTATTTATTGCGACAATCGTCTTACGCTCAGCGACGTAGCCGTTCGTGAAGACGTGGAAAATGGCCTCGCAGAGGTTATTCGCAAGGAATATCCGGAAGTAGAAGTACTTATGGGTACTTCCACCGCAGGTATCGCACACGCAGCCATCACGGCAACCAAGCTCAATCTCCCTATGGGCTACGTACGTGGCGGACAGAAAGATCATGGTCGTGGCAATCAGATTGAAGGTAAGTTGCTCCCAGGTCAGAAAGTGGTAGTAGTGGAAGATTTGATTTCTACTGGCGGCAGCTGCATCGAAGTGGTGAACGTGCTCCGCGAGGCTGGAGCAGAAGTGCTTGGCATCGTAAGTATCTTCACGTATGGCATGAAGAAAGGTCTTGTTCGTCTGGAAGAAGCCAATGTGAAGAATGTCAGCCTCTCCAATCTTGATACCTTGGCTGAGGTGGCTGTAGAAGAAAACTACATCACCCCTGCCCAGAAAGAGGGACTTATCAAGTTCCGTAATAATCCATCCGACGAGTCTTGGATGAAATAAATTCTAATTTCCAATTCATAATTCTGAATTATATCATGCGTCACCTCTTAGACCCTACAGATCTCACCGTTCAAGAGATTGATACTATCATCAATCGCGCTCTTGACATTATTGATAATCGCGAGAAGTATGCTCACGCATGCGAAGGCAAGAAACTGGCCACTCTTTTCTATGAGCCTTCCACTCGTACTCGTCTTTCATTCACGGCTGCCATGATGGAACTTGGCGGCGATGTACTTGGCTTTGCGGATGCACGTTCAAGCTCTGTAAGTAAAGGCGAAACGGTGGCAGACACCATACGTGTCATCAGCTGCTTTGCTGATATCGTGGCTATGCGCCATTATAAAGAAGGTGCACCACGTGTAGCTTCTGAATTTAGCCGTATTCCTATTATTAATGCTGGCGATGGCGGACACTCTCATCCAACCCAAACGATGACCGACCTGCTCACTATTCGTCGCGAATTGGGCCATTTTGATCATCTCACGATTGGCCTCTGTGGCGATCTTAAATATGGTCGTACCGTGCATTCGCTTATCAAGGCGATGAATCGATATGAGGGTACGCATTTCGTGCTGATCTCTCCTGAGGAACTTCGCTTGCCGGATTATATGAAGCATGATTTGGGCAATAATTATACGGAGGTAAATACGCTGGAAGAGGCTATGCCAATGGTAGATGTGCTCTATATGACTCGTGTGCAGCAGGAGCGTTTTGCTGATAAGGCTGAATATGAGCGCCTCAAGGATTCCTTCATTTTGGATGAAGAGAAGATGGCAATGGGCAAAGAGAATATGATTGTGCTTCATCCGCTTCCACGTGTTAACGAAATCACGGTAGGAGTGGATAATGATCCTCGCGCAGCTTATTTCCGCCAGGTGGAGAATGGTAAGTTTGTTCGTAAGGCGATTATCTATACGCTCCTCCAATGGAAAGAGGAGGGGGCAGAGCAACCTAAGGAACACACGGTACTTCCTACCGATCTTGTTTGTCAAAACGATCGCTGCATCTCAGTAACAGAACCGGTCGAGAAGAAAGCATACGTGGATAAAGAAGGTGTGCTGCGATGCCACTACTGCGACCACGCTCTTTAAAATTAACGATTTAACGATTTAACAATTCTGCATATGTCACTACTTACAGAACGCGTAATGGAAGAAGGTTTGACGTTTGACGACGTACTCCTCGTGCCAGCTTACTCCGAGGTATTGCCTCGAGAGGTGTCCCTCAAGGGACAATTCTCCCGTCACATCTCACTCAATATCCCAGTCGTTTCGGCTGCGATGGATACGGTAACAGAGTCCACTATGGCCATTGCTGTGGCTCGTGAAGGAGGTATTGGTGTAATTCATAAGAATATGCCGATCGAGCAACAGGCTGCTGAAGTTCGCCGCGTGAAACGTGCGGAGAATGGCATGATCAATGATCCTATCACTATCTCTAAAGAGCACACGGTGGGCGATGCATTGCGCATGATGCAAGAAAACCACATTGGTGGCATTCCTGTCGTGGATGATGAGGGCTATTTGATTGGTATTGTCACTAATCGTGACCTCCGTTTCCAAACCGATATGAACCGCAAGATTGCGGACGTGATGACCTCTGAAGGACTTGTTACTACCACCAATTCTTCAAGCGAGAACGTAGTCGCCACCCTCCAGCAGCATCGTATCGAGAAACTGCCAGTTGTGGATGATTTGGGCAAACTCGTTGGTCTTGTCACCTATAAGGACATTACAAAACTGAAGGATTTTCCTAATGCATGCAAGGACGCCAAAGGACGTCTCCGCGTGGCAGCCGGTGTGGGCATCACGGCCGACTATATGAATCGTGTGGATGCACTTGTGCACGAAGGTGTGGATGCTGTGGTGTTGGATTCTGCACATGGTCATTCAAAGAATATCGTTTCTGCACTTAAGGCAATTAAGGCAAAATATCCAGAGCTTGATGTAGTAGTCGGCAATATCGCTACGGCTGAAGCTGCAAAGTACCTCGTTGAGGCAGGCGCAGACGGCGTGAAAGTGGGCATTGGCCCGGGCTCTATCTGCACCACGCGTATCATCGCAGGCGTTGGTGTTCCTCAACTTACGGCTATCTTCGAATGCGCGAAAGCTGTGGCTGGAACAGGAGTACCTATCATCGCAGACGGCGGCCTCCGCTATTCTGGGGATATTGTGAAGGCTTTGGCAGCTGGAGGCAACTGCGTAATGTGCGGTTCAATGTTTGCCGGTACGGAAGAAGCACCTGGCGACACGATCATCTATAACGGCCGTAAATTTAAGTCATACCGTGGTATGGGTTCTATTGATGCTATGAAGGCGGGATCTGCCGATCGCTATTTCCAGGGTGGCGAGAAGAATGTATCGAAACTCGTGCCGGAAGGTATCGTAGGTCGCGTTCCTTACAAAGGCAATGTGTCTGAAACAATCTATCAGCTCCTTGGTGGTTTACGCTCTGGTATGGGCTATTGTGGAGCACACGATATTGCAGAACTCCAGAAAGCTAAATTCGTGCGTATCACGGCTGCTGGTGTTACTGAAAGCCATCCACACAACGTAACTATCACATCTGAAACTCCTAACTACACTCGCGAATAATGCAAAAAATTATTATTCTTGACTTTGGTTCGCAGACCACTCAGCTCATCGGACGTCGAGTTCGTGAACTCAACACTTTCTGCGAAATCATGCCATACAATAAGTTCCCTAAAGATGATCCGGATATTATCGGTGTCATTCTTTCTGGTTCACCATTGAGTGTGTATGCCGATGATGCTTTCCATATTGATTTCTCTGAGATTCGTGGCAAGTATCCTATTTTGGGCATCTGCTATGGCGCACAGCTTATGGCACATACGTTCGGTGGCAAGGTAGAACCTGTAGGCACTCGCGAATATGGTCGTGCCAACCTTGCTTATATGGAGGAAGGAAATGCATTACTTGAAGGTTTCATGCCTAATTCGCAGGTATGGATGTCACATGGCGACACCATCACCCAATTGCCTGAAGGCTTCCGTTGTATAGCTTCCACCTCTTCTGTCAAGTATGCCGCATATCAGGCTGAAAACGAGAAGATTTGGGGTGTACAGTATCATCCAGAGGTTTTCCATTCCATTGATGGCACGTTGTTGCTCAAGAATTTCGTGGTGAACATCTGTGGAGGTGTGCAGGATTGGAGCCCTGCCATGTTCGTGGAAACAACCGTACGTGAGCTCCGCGAGCAGGTCGGAGAAGATAAGGTTATACTTGGCTTATCGGGTGGTGTAGATTCATCCGTTGCCGCTGTCCTCCTCAATAAGGCTATCGGCAACCATCTCACCTGTATCTTCGTGAATAATGGTCTTTTGCGCAAGAATGAGTTTGAGGATGTGCTCCGTGATTACGAGTGCCTCGGCTTGAACGTAGTTGGCGTGGATGCTTCTGAAAAGTTCTATAGCGAATTGGCTGGCGTGCACGAACCGGAACGCAAACGTAAGATTATTGGCAAAGGCTTCATTGATGTATTTGAAGCTGAAGCACGCAAGATAGAAGGAGCCAAATGGCTTGCCCAAGGCACGATTTATCCCGATCGTATTGAGTCGTTAAACATCACCGGTAAGGTCATCAAGTCCCACCATAACGTGGGAGGTTTGCCAGAAAAAATGGGTCTGCAGCTCTGCGAACCCCTTAAATGGCTCTTTAAAGATGAGGTTCGCCGAGCAGGACGCTCTATGGGTATGCCTGAGCATCTTATCACTCGCCATCCTTTCCCGGGTCCTGGTCTTGCCGTTCGTATTCTTGGCGATATCACGCCGGAAAAAGTACGAGTACTTCAAGATGCTGACGATATCTACATCCGTGGTTTGCGCGAATGGAAAACTCGCCTATCTGGCGAAGAGGCACGCAAGGTGTTGGCAGCTGGCGTACCTGCAGATATGCAGAATGGTGAGATTGAAGTATCTCTCTATGATCAGGTTTGGCAGGCTGGCGCTATTCTTCTCTCAGACGTCAAATCGGTTGGTGTGATGGGCGACGAGCGAACCTATGAGAATCCGGTTGCTCTGCGGGCAGTTACTTCATCGGATGCTATGACGGCCGACTGGGCTAAACTGCCATACGAGTTCCTCGCTAAAGTATCTAATGAGATTATTAATAAGGTGAAGGGAGTGAATCGCGTTTGCTATGATATCTCCTCAAAACCACCAGCAACGATTGAGTGGGAGTAAAAAATTGACTTTTTTGTCAATTAATCCAATGATTATTGACTTTTTTGTCAAGTATTCCCCCAAAATACTGGATGTTCTAATAATTGCTTTTTGAATGATTTTTGGAATTTTACGTAGTAGATTGCTGATTAGAGTGAAGGCGTAGTGCGGGCACTATAACTGAATGATAATCAGCAAGATACAAGCAAAAAACAAAAAGCATCAAAAAAGTAGAGAATTACCCAATTTTATTGATAAACTTGTAAAACGGGAAATTTTTAGAACATCCTTAAACCCTATAAGGAGCCATTTTGTACAGATTTGCCCTTAGAGTTCCTTAAGATTGCCATAAGTGTTCTATCAAACCTCCAGCTAACCTCCTGCTAAGCTCCTGCAAAGAAATTGACTTTTTTATCAACTATAAAAATAAATAAATATGGTCCATAAAGTTGGCGTAGTAATGGGTTCAACCAGCGATTTGGAGGCTATGACTCCTTGCATTGATACCCTTATTGAATTTGGTATTGACGTAGAAAAGCGAGTAATTTCAGCACATCGTGCTCCATACGAGCTCGTTCGTTGGGCAGAAACGGCAAAAGACCGTGGCTTGCAGGTACTGATCGCTGGTGCAGGTGGCGCAGCTCATTTGGCTGGCGTAATTGCTGGTGTTAGTCCTCTGCCTGTTATTGGCATACCTATTAGGAGCAAAACGTTAAATGGCCTTGATTCTCTGCTCTCTATCGTGCAGATGCCTGCAGGTGTTCCTGTAGCTACCGTTGCTATTGATGGCTCAAAGAATGCTGCTTTATTGGCTATCCAGATGTTGGCTATCCACGATGAGCAACTGATGGCTAAATTGCTCGACTTCCGCAAAAAGCAGACGGAGAAAATCATCGCCACCACCATCTAATTGTACAATAGTAAACAGGCTAATAAATAAAATATGGCTTACCGCATATTTGTAGAAAAGAAAGAAGCCTTCCGTGTGGAAGCAGAAAGTCTTCGTCACGAACTGAATGAAAATCTGGGACTTTCTATCCAAAGCCTTCGTTACCTCTGCGTATATGATCTCTTTGGTTTTAGTGATGAATTGCTTGAGAAATGCCGCTACGCCGTGTTTGGCGAGAAGGTAACGGATGAAGTGCTGGATGCAATTGATCTCAATGGCAAGCAATATTTGGCTGTGGAGTTCCTTCCTGGTCAGTTCGACCAACGTGCATCTTCGGCTGTGGACTGTGTTCATTTGATTGAACCCGCTGCTGACGTTACGATTCGTAGCGCACGCCTTCTTATTTTCGAGGGCGTCACGGAAGAAGATTTGAATGCAATCCGCCATTATTATATCAACGCCGTAGAGGCTCGCGAGAAAGATCTCTCGCAACTCTCGCTCAATGAGCAGGCAGACGTGAAGCCTTTGGCGCAACTGAATGGTTTTACGGAGATGCCGGAATCGCAGTATGCTGCGTTCTGCAAAGAGTGGGGGCTGGCTATGAATACCGACGACCTCCGCGAAGTGGTGAAATATTTCACGGCTGAACATCGTCAGCCAACCGAGACGGAACTTCGTATTCTCGATACCTATTGGTCCGACCATTGCCGTCACACCACTTTCACCACTATTCTTCAGGAGATAAAGATCGACGAGTCGTTCATGCGCAAAGAGCTCAAGAATTCGCTCAATCTCTATTATGAACTCCGCAAGAAGCTCAACCGTGAGGAAAAGCCCAATTGCTTGATGGAACTTGCCACCATTGGTGCACGTTATCTCAAGAAGCAGGGGCTCCTCAACGATATGGAAGTGAGCGAAGAGAATAATGCTTGCTCCATCTATGTGGATGTGGACGTTGATGGCGAAATGCAGAAATGGTTGCTCCAATTCAAAAACGAAACGCATAATCACCCAACGGAAATTGAACCATTCGGTGGTGCTTCCACCTGTTTGGGCGGCGCTATTCGTGACCCGTTGTCTGGCCGTGCTTATGTATATCAGGCAATGCGTGTAACCGGTGCTGGCGATATCTATAAGCCTGTAAACGAAACCATTCCTGGAAAGCTTCCTCAGCAGATTATCTCTCATAAGGCAGCTGCAGGTTATTCTTCATATGGCAATCAGATTGGTCTTGCCACTACTCATGTGCGCGAAATCTATCATCCATCATACGTGGCTAAACGTTTGGAGGTGGGTGCTGTGGTTGGTGCTGTTCCTGCTAATCAGGTACGCCGTGAAAGTCCTGCCCCTGGCGATGTGATTCTTCTTTTGGGTGGACGCACGGGCCGTGATGGTATCGGTGGTGCTACTGGTTCGTCAAAAGAGCATACAGAGGCTTCACTTGAATCATGTGGTTCAGAAGTGCAAAAGGGTAATGCACCTGAGGAACGTAAGCTCCAACGTCTTTTCCGCCGTCCGGAAGTGACATCTCTCATCAAGAAATCCAACGACTTTGGCGCCGGTGGTGTATCTGTGGCAATTGGCGAACTTGCTGATGGATTGGATATCTATCTTGATCGTGTTCCTACCAAATATGCGGGCCTCAACCCAACTGAACTTGCCATCAGCGAGTCGCAAGAGCGTATGGCTGTTGTAGTTGAGAAAGAGCATATGGACGAATTTAAGGAGTATTGCCGTCGTGATAATGTGGAGGTTACTTACGTAGCTGATGTTACCGACAACGCGCGTATGCGCCAATATTATAAAGGTGAACTTATTGCCGATCTTTCTCGTGCTTTCATCGATTCCGCTGGCGCAAAGCATTTTGCAGAAGCAACTATTGGTTCGGTAGAAAAGAAAAATCCGTTCTTGCAGACTCCTGCAGGCGAAACGATAGAAGATAAATTTGCATCTGTTCTCGCTTCTCCAAATGTGACTTCACAAAAGGGTTTAATCGAGAATTTTGATGCGACTATCGGTCGTAGCACAGTTTTAATGCCATTCGGTGGCAAAAACCAACGTTCTGAAACCCAGGTATCTTTGCAGAAACTCCCAACCGATGGCGTGACCAATACCGCTTCCGTGATGGCTTTCGGCTACAACCCATTCATCTCAGAGTGGAGCCCTTATCATGGCGCAGCATACGCCGTAGTGGAGGCTTGCGCCAAGGTTGCAGCTGCCGGTGGCGACTACTCAAAGATGCGCTTCTCTTATCAGGAGTATTTCGAACGCATGACTCAAGATCCTCACTCATATGGCAAACCATTGTCAGCTCTCTTGGGCGCTCTCAAGATGCAGGTGGAACTTGGATTGCCTTCTATTGGTGGTAAGGACTCTATGTCGGGCACATTTGAGCATATTTCTGTTCCGCCAACGCTCATCGCTTTTGGTATCACCACGATGGGAGCCGACAAGGCTATTTCTACTGAATTTAAGCAAGCTGGCCAGTATATCTATCTCCTCAAGCATGAGGCTTTGGATAATTATATGCCAAATCTTGAGGATCTGCGTCGCAATTGGACGTACCTCTATGAGCAAAACCAAAAAGGTAAGATTGCATCTGCCTATGCTATTGGTTTTGGTGGTGTGGCAGAAGCACTTGCCAAGTGTGCTTTTGGCAATAACTTGGGCTTCGACGTAAAGATGGAAGAGGAAGAACTCTTTGCTTACAATTATGGCGCTATCCTCCTCACCACGCCTCACAAGCTCAACTATCGCAATGCAAAATTCCTGGGTATGACTACCGAGGCAACAAGCAAAGTGAATGGCGAGCCTCTCAATCTGGATAAGCTTTACGAAGCTTGCACGGGCAAGTTTGCGCAGATCTATGCAGCCAAAGTGCCTGCTAAATGGCAGGGCTGTGTAGAGGCTGAACCAGCATCCTTTGATGTGGAGAAGAAAATGATGACTTATCCGGGTGAACCTGTTGAGCATCCATTGGTATATATTCCAGTATTCCCAGGCACCAACTGTGATTACGACACCGCTAAGGCATTCCGTGCTGCTGGTGCAGAAGTGAAGATGACTATCTTCCGCAATCTCACCTCAGAAGATGTGCTTTCTTCTATCGACGAAATGGCGGCACATATTGAGAAAGCACACGTGCTCATGCTCGCTGGTGGCTTCTCTGCTGGTGATGAACCAGATGGCAGCGGTAAGTTCATCGCTTCCGTGCTCTGCAACGAGAAGGTAGCAGCTGCTATTGATGGCTTGATTGCACGTGGCGGCCTTATCTTGGGCATTTGCAATGGCTTCCAGGCACTTATCAAATCGGGTCTTCTCCCATACGGCAAGTGCGGCATGGTCACTACTGAATCGCCAACGTTGTTCCGCAACGATATCAACCGCCACGTCTCACAGATGGTCACTACTCGTGTGGAGAGCATCCAATCTCCATGGCTGAACGGCATGTCTATTGGTGATTTGCATACGGTAGCAGTCAGCCACGGCGAGGGCAAGTTCGTGGTATCTGATAAAATGGCAGAGGAATTGTTCCGCAATGGCCAGGTTGCATTCCGCTATGCTGATGCAGAAGGAAAAGCCACGATGGCAGCTCCTATGAATCCAAATGGTTCGTACTTCGCAATTGAAGGCATCTGCTCGCCTACGGGACAAATCCTTGGTAAGATGGCGCACTCTGAACGCTACGAAGAGAATGTGTTCAAGAATATTGCAGGCAATCTCAAGCAGCCTCTCTTTGAAAATGCAGTAGCTTATTTCCGCAAGAATAAATAATAGTAAAAAATACGTAAATAAAAAATGGCACAACATTATGAAGCAGCTGGCGTAAACTTGGAAGCTGGCTATGAAGTAGTACATCGTATCAAATCACACGTAAAAAGCACCGAACGTAAAGGCTCTATGGGCAGTATTGGCTCATTCGGCGGTATGTTTGATCTTTCTGCACTCAATATCAAAGAACCTGTATTGGTGAGTGGTACGGACGGTGTAGGTACGAAACTCAAACTCGCTTTCGCGCTTGATAAGCATGATACCGTAGGTATTGATGCGGTGGCTATGTGTGTGAACGATGTGTTGGCACAAGGTGCTGAGCCTCTTGTTTTCCTTGACTACGTGGCTATTGGCCATAATATCCCTGCTAAGGTGGAAGCCATCGTAGCTGGTGTGGCTGAAGGTTGTCGTCAGGCTGGTTGTGCTTTGGTTGGAGGTGAAACGGCCGAGATGCCGGGCATGTATGAGAATGGCGAATATGATATCGCTGGCTACACCACGGGCGTTGTGGAGAAATCCAAACTCATCGACGGCACAAAAGTATCTGTTGGTGATGTGCTCGTAGGTATTTCTTCATCAGGCGTGCATTCCAATGGTTTTTCTTTGGTACGCAAGGTGTTGGCCGACGCTAATCTTGATCTCTTCAAAAAATATGACGACCTCTCTGCAGAGAAGACGCTTGGTGAAGTGCTTATCACCCCAACACGTATCTACGTAAAGCAGGTATTGGATGTAATTCGCAATTGCGATGTGCATGGTGTGGCACATATCACGGGTGGCGGATTCGACGAGAATATTCCTCGTATCCTCAAGCCTGGACAGGGATTCTCTATCAAAGAGGGCAGCTGGGAGATTCTTCCAATCTTCCGTTTCCTTGAGAAGCACGGCAATATTCCTCATCG
This sequence comes from Paludibacteraceae bacterium, assembly GCA_045600985.1. GTDB lineage: Bacteria > Bacteroidota > Bacteroidia > Bacteroidales > Paludibacteraceae > Colicola. Next base: position 18,534 of record JAZRYY010000006.1, on the reverse strand, counting down.
TGAGATGTTCAATATCTTCAATATGGGTATCGGTATGGTGATTGCATTGCCAGAGGCTGATGCAGCCAAGGCTATTGAAATCCTTACCAAGCATGGCGAACGTGCACAACTTATTGGCAAAGTGATTGAAGGCGAGAATGAACTTATCTGATCGTCCCACAAGCAAGTTAAATAGAAAAAGAACAATATATATAAGGTATGGCAAAAAGAGCATTAGTCAGTGTAAGTGACAAAACGGGTTTAGTCGATTTCGTAAAAGCATTAAAAGCAGAAGGATGGGATATTATCGCCACGGGTGGTACGCAAAAACTTCTCGAAGAGAGTGGAGTAAAAACCATCGGCATTAGTGAAGTGACGGGTTTTCCTGAGATTTGTGATGGTCGTGTAAAAACGCTTCATCCAAAAGTACATGGCGCACTTCTCGCACGTCGTGATGAACCTTCCCATTTGCAGGCTTTGGCAGAGAATGGTATTGAATTTATCGACCTCGTTTGCGTAAACCTCTATCCATTCAAGCAGACGATTGCCAAGGAAGGCACCACGATGGCTGAAGCCATTGAGAAGATTGATATCGGCGGCCCTTCTATGCTCCGTTCTGCTGCTAAGAATTATGCATCAGTTACCGTAGTCTGCGATCCTGCTGATTATGATAATATTATTGCTGAGATTCGCGAAGGAGGTGATACTACTGCAGAAACACGTCTTCGCCTCTCTGCAAAGGCATACACCCATACTGCACAGTATGATGCTTGCATCGCTACCTACATGCGCAAAGCTGCTGGTTTGAATGAGAAACTCTTCCTCGAATTCGATAAGAAGCAGGACCTCCGCTACGGCGAAAATCCTCATCAGCAGGCTACTTTCTATGCTGCATTGGAGGACGTCCCTTTCTCTTTGGCCGGCGCAAAGCAGCTTAATGGTAAGGAACTTTCCTACAATAATATCCAGGATGCCAACGCGGCCCTCAATATCGTTCGCGAATTTGGAGATGTGCCATTCTGTGTTGGTTTGAAGCACATGAACCCATGTGGTGCTGCTATTGGCAAGGATGTGGTAGAGGCATGGACCAAAGCATACGAAGCTGATAAAGTGAGCATCTTTGGCGGCATCGTAGCTACCAATTGCGAACTTACGCGCGAAGCTGCTGAATTGATGAAGCCTATTTTCTTGGAAATCATCATGGCTCCTAAGTTCAGCGAGGGTGCTCTTGAAGTGCTCTGCACCAAAAAGAACCTTCGCCTCCTCGAAGTAAGCATGAATGCTGACACCGAGAAGCATATGCAATACGTAAGCGTGAATGGCGGTTTGCTGGCTCAGGAATTGGATACTACTACGGTTCCTGTAACGGCAGAGATGTGTGTCACCAATGCAAAGCCATCAGCTGATCAACTCGTTGATATGCAGTTTGCATGGCGTATTGTCAAGCACGTAAAATCAAATGCTATCGTAGTGGTGAAGGATGGCAAGACGCTTGGCGTAGGTGCTGGCCAGATGAATCGTGTAGGTTCTGCTGCTATTGCACTCAAGCAGGCTGAAGAAACGCTCGCTGCGGAAGGTAAGGATATTCGCAAGGAGGGTCTTGTGATGGCTTCCGACGGCTTCTTCCCATTCGGCGACAGCGTTGAAAGTGCTGCACAATATGGTATTGCTGCCATTGTTCAGCCTGGCGGAAGCGTACGCGACGAGGAGAGTATTGAAGCTGCCAATAAGTATGGCATTCCTATGCTCTTCACGGGTATGCGCCACTTCAAGCATTAATCCCATCATTCCATCATAATATCATTATATCATTACATCAATCGCATAACATGAGTAGGGTTTTGGTAATTGGAGGCGGTGGCAGAGAGCACGCAATCGTGGATGCTCTCAACCGTTCACCACAAGTGGAAAAGATTTATTGTGCACCAGGCAATGCCGGCATTGCTGAGCAGGCTGAGTGCGTGGCTATCAAGGATACGGATGTGGAAGGTTTGCTGGCATTTGCCAAGCAGAATAAGGTGAATCTGACGGTTGTCGGTCCTGAGGCTGCCTTGGCTGTGGGCGTGGTGGATGCTTTCCGCAAGGAAGGTTTGGCTATCTTCGGTCATACGCAGGCTGCTACGCGTATCGAATCCAGCAAGGAGTTTGCCAAGGAGATCATGGTGAAAGCCGACGTTCCAACTGCTGATTATAAACCTTTTACGGATTATCAGGAAGCGTTGGATTATGTGAAGAACCGCCCGTTGCCAGCCGTTATCAAGTATGATGGCTTGGCTGCTGGCAAGGGCGTGGTCATTGCTGAGACGCTGGAAGAAGCTGATGATGCCTTGGCGGATATGCTCAAAGATGCTGCCTTTGGCGAAGGAAAGGTGATTATTGAAGATTATCTCACCGGCCCGGAATTCTCCTTCATGTGCTTCGTGGATAAAAAACGCGTCTATCCAATGCCATTGGCGCAGGATCATAAGCGTGCCTTTGATGGTGATAAAGGACCAAACACGGGCGGCATGGGAGCCTATACGCCGCTGCCTTTCATCGATAAGAAAGATGTGCAGTTCGCGCTTACGAATATCCTGCAAGCTACGGCCAATACCATGTGTGAAGCTGGTTGTCCATTATCGGGTGTACTGTATGGCGGCTTGATGAAAACACCTCAGGGCATCCGTGTGATTGAGTTTAATGCACGATTTGGCGACCCGGAAACAGAGGTGGTTCTGCCACTTCTCGACACAGACCCATATGAAGTGTTCCTCCGCGTAGCAAAAGGGCAACCACTACCTTCTTTACAATGGCGTGAAGAGGCTACGATTGGCGTCGTTTTGGCTTCAAAGGGCTATCCCGGCAGTTATCAGAAAGGGGCCGTGATTGAAGGTACGGAAACGTTCACTGGCCGTATCTACCATATGGGCACGAAGCGCGAAGACGGCCTTCTCAAAACCAATGGCGGACGAGTGATGATGTGCATCAAAACGGCAAAAACCATTCAGGAGGCACAGAAGCAGTTATATGCTGAATTGCCAAATATAAAGTGCGATAATCTTTTCTATCGCAACGATATTGCCCATCAAGTAATGTAAAAAACACTTAACCTTTTTGAATATGCTTATAGATGGTAAACAAATATCTCAGTCGCTTAAAGACGAGATGAAAATGGAGGTGGAAGTCCTCGCAGAGAAGTACGGTAGAAAGCCTTGTTTGCAGGTGATTATCGTTGGTAATAATCCTGCCAGCCGAAGCTATGTAAAAGGAAAGATTAAAGCTACAGAATACGTAGGCTTCGACGGCGGACTTATCGAACTTCCTGAAGATTGCACGGAAGAAGCTTTGCTGGCTGAAATCGATAAACTCAATCACGACGATTCGGTGGACGGCATCTTGGTGCAATTGCCTTTGCCAAAGCAGATTTCTGAGGATAAAGTGATTGCGGCCATCTCTGCCGAGAAAGATGCGGATGGTTTTCATCCGGTGAACGTAGCCAATCTTTGGCTCAATCAGCCTTGCATCGTTCCTTGCACGCCTAAAGGCATTATCGTTTTGCTGGAAAAGGCTGGGGTAGAGTTTGCTGGCAAAAAAGCAGTGGTGGTGGGACGCTCCAATATCGTGGGCAAACCCGTGGCGAAACTCTTGCTCGACAAGAATTGCACGGTAACGATTGCTCATTCTCGCACTAAGGATCTTGAAGCCGTTTGCCAGGATGCCGATATTCTCGTGGCTGCTGTTGGACGCCCAAAGATGCTGACTGCTGCTCACGTAAAGAAAGGTGCTGCCGTCATCGATGTGGGCATCAATCGTGTAGAAGATGCCACCACCTCCACTGGCTATCGCCTCGTTGGTGATGTCGATTTCGAGGCTGTTAAGGATATTGCCGGTGCCATCACGCCTGTTCCGGGCGGCGTCGGACCAATGACGATCACCATGCTCATGCGAAACACCATCGAGTGCTTCGTAAATCGCATGGAAAAGAAACGCTAATAGTGTAGCGAAATACAATTATAATATAAGACATATATATGAAGTTAGGAACTCCATTAAGCCCGATTGCAACGAGGGCTTTGCTGCTTGGAAGCGGTGAACTTGGGAAAGAGATTGCATTAGAACTGCAGCGTTTTGGCGTTGAGGTAATTGCATGCGATAAGTATGAGAATGCCCCAGCCATGCAGGTGGCACATCGCTGCCACGTCTTCAATATGCTGGACGGAAACGCATTGCGCGAGATTGTGGAATCAGAACAACCGAGTTTGATCATTCCAGAGGTGGAGGCAATTGCTACTCCTACGCTTGTTGAGTTAGAAAAAGAAGGCTATAAGGTGATTCCTACGGCTAATGCGGCTTTCCTTACGATGAATCGTGAAGCAATACGCAGATTGGCCAGCGAAGAGCTCGGTGTGCCAACGGCTTCATATCTATTCGCGGATGATTATCAGCAATTTAAAGATGCTGTGAAAACGATTGGCATTCCTTGCGTGGTGAAGCCTATTATGTCGTCTTCTGGTCATGGCCAGTCGGTGGTAAAAAACGAAGCGGATATAGATAAAGCTTGGCAGATTTCGCAAGAAGGTGGTCGTGCCGGAAAGGGTAGAGTAATCGTGGAAGGATTTGTGAAATTTGATTACGAAATCACGCTCCTCACTGTGCGCCATGCAGCTGGTACCACCTTCCTCGAGCCAATTGGTCATCATCAGGTGGATGGCGACTATCGCGAGAGCTGGCAACCGCAGGCTATGAGCGATGCAGCCAAAAAGAAAGCGCAGGAGATTGCTGAGAAAGTAACAACGGCATTGGGCGGTTATGGCATCTTCGGCGTGGAAATGTTTATTCAGGGCGAGAATGTGATCTTCTCTGAAGTCTCTCCTCGTCCGCACGATACGGGCATGGTCACGATGATTTCGCAGGATCTTTCTGAGTTTGCACTGCACGCACGTGCAGTCCTCGGCTTGCCTGTTCCTGAGGTACGATTCTTTGGCCCATCCGCTTCAAAAGCAATCGTGATTGAGGGTGACACCAATCGTGTGGAGTTCTCCGGCGTGGAAAATGTCCTGAGCGAAGCCGGCGTCCAGATTCGTTTCTTTGGCAAACCCGAAGTGTGTGGACATCGCCGCTTTGGTGTAATCCTGGCTACGGATAATTCGATTGATGAGGCATTGGCAAAAGCCGAACGCGCATACGCAAAATTGAATGTGAATATGTTGCCACGTGAGTAATGAAATAAATATAAAAAACATGATAGAACGTTACAGTCGCCCCCAGATGCGCCAAATCTGGACAGAAGAGAATAAGTTTAATGCCTATCTTGAGGTAGAGATTTTGAATGCTGCTGCATGGTCGGAATTGGGAGATATTCCTGCAGAGGACGTGCAAAAACTGCGTGATAAAGCCACTTTCGATGTAAATCGTATTCGTGAAATCGAGGAAATCACTCGTCATGATGTGGTTGCATTCACCCGCGCCGTGGGCGAATCGCTCGGCGAGGAAAAGAAATGGGTTCATTATGGCCTCACCTCTACCGACGTGGTGGATACCGCCAATGGCTATCTCCTCCTTCAGGCCAATAAGATCCTCCATGAAGATCTGCTCAAGATCCTCGATGTCCTCAAAAAACGTGCAGAGGAATTCAAGTATACGCCTGTGATTGGCCGTACCCATGGTATGCACGCTGATGTGTCTTCTTTCGGCTTGAAATGGGCTTTGTGGTATGAAGAAATGCGCCGCAATCTGGATCGCTTTGAGATGGCTGCACGAGGCGTAGAAGCCGGCAAATTGAGCGGTGCTGTTGGTAATTTCGCCAATATTCCTCCATTCATTCAGGAATATGTCTGCGAGCATCTTGGTATTGAGTCTGCCAATATTGCTACCCAGGTGCTGGGCCGCGATCGCCATGCTTTCTATTTGGCTACGTTGGCTGTGATTGCTGGCACGCTCGAGCAGATGGCTCTTGAAGTACGTAATATGCAGCGCCAGGAAGTGCGTGAAGTGGAAGAGGCTTTCCGCAAGGGCCAGAAGGGCTCATCTGCTATGCCTCACAAGCGCAATCCTATCTCGTCTGAAAATATCTGCGGCTGTGCTCGCGTCATGCGTGGCTATATGTGCACGGCTGGCGAGAATATTGCCCTCTGGCACGAACGCGATATTTCGCATTCTTGCACCGAGCGTATCGTCCTTCCTGATGCTACCATGCTCCTCGATTATATGCTCGCACGTTTCACCGGTATTCTCGAGAACCTCGTCGTTTATCCGGAAAATATGCTCCATAATATTGGCCTCACCCATGGCGCTATCTTCGCGCAGCGCGTAATGTACGCGTTAATTGAAAAAGGTTTGGTACGCGAGGCGGCTTATGATATGGTGCAGCCTGTAGCTATGCAAACGCTCCAGGAGGGTGGTGAGATGCAGGATAATCTGAAGAAAAGTGAGGCCGTTAAGGCACATCTCACCGATGATGAAATCGATAACTGCTTCACCTTAGAGTATTATATGAAGAATGTGGATTATATCTTCAATAAGGTTTTCGGCAAATAATAAAAAATCATTTAAAACACAATAGATATTATGCAAACGCTTGATGTTGTATTAGGTCTTCAATGGGGAGACGAAGGCAAAGGCAAAATCGTCGATGTACTTACCCCTAATTATAATGTGGTGGCTCGCTTCCAGGGCGGCCCCAATGCAGGTCACTCAATTTATTTTGGCGACAAGAGTTTTGTCCTTCACACCGTTCCTTCTGGCATCTTCCGCAATGGCGTGAAGAATGTGATTGGCAATGGCGTGGTTATCGATCCTATCATCTTGATGGAGGAGATTCATGCGATTGAAGCGATGGGAGTAGACGTTAAAGCGGCTCTCTCTATTGCGAAACGTGCAAATCTTATTCTCCCTACCCATCGTCTTCTCGATGCGGCATCGGAGGCTAAGAAAGGCAAGAATAAGGTGGGTACCACCGGTAAGGGTATCGGCCCTTGCTATACCGATAAGATTGCACGTAACGGCTTGCGCGTAGGCGATATCCTCCGCCCTGATTTCATGGATCGCTATAATGCCCTTAAGGCTGCACATCTCGACGTTCTTGGCCAGGTGGAAGTGAATGATCAGGCTTGGCTCGACGCTTGCGAGGCGTTGAAGCAGTTCCCTATCATCGATAATGAGGTGGTGGTAAATAAATGCCTCGAAAACAATGAGTCTATCCTTGCAGAAGGCGCACAGGGTTCATTGCTCGATATCGATTTCGGTACCTATCCTTTCGTCACTTCTTCATCCACGCTCTGCGCTGGTGCCTGCACCGGCCTTGGCGTAGCGCCTGCACATATCGGCAGAGTATACGGTATCTTCAAGGCATATTGCACCCGCGTGGGATCAGGTCCTTTCCCAACGGAACTCTTTGATGCTACGGGCGAGAAACTTCGTCAGGTGGGCCACGAGTTTGGTGCAACCACTGGCCGCCCACGTCGTTGCGGTTGGCTCGATCTTGTGGCACTCAATTATACTGTCAAGATGAATGGCGCCACTTCGCTCATCATGATGAAATCCGATGTCATGAATGATTTTGAAACGATCAAAGTCTGCGTGGGCTATAAGCTCAATGGCGAGGAAATCGATTATTTCCCATTCGAGGCTGATAGCGATAATATCGAACCAATCTATAAGGAGTTCCCGGGTTGGTTGAGCGATGTTTCTAAGTGCCGCACCTACGATGAATTGCCTAAGCAACTGAAAGAGTATATTGCCTTCATCGAGAAAACGGTGGGCGTACCAGTTGACGTCATTTCTGTCGGTCCCGACCGTGCTGAAACCATCATGCGCTAATAATAATCAAAAATCAAGATAATAATGAAAGTTACTCTTCGTTTGTCAGACGGTAGTTGCTTCACCGGCGAGTCCTTCGGCTATGAAGGACCTGTCTCTGGTGAGGTCGTTTTTAATACCGCCATGACGGGCTACCCTGAATCATTAACCGACCCTTCCTATGCGGGCCAGCTCATGGTTCTTACCTACCCGCTGGTAGGTAATTACGGCGTTCCGGCGTTCACTTTCCGCGAAGACGGCCTGGCCACCTTCCACGAAAGCGACCGCATCTATGCGTCTGCCATCATCGTGGCAGACTATAGCGAAGCTTGCAGCCATTGGAATAGTTGCGAAACCCTGAGCGATTGGCTCAAACGTGAGAAAGTACCGGGTGTGACGGGTATTGACACACGTGCCCTCACGCGCAAACTGCGCGAGAGTGGTGTGATGCTGGGGCAGCTTATTTTTGAGAACAATCCCCAATCTGCTCTTCCTGCACAGTATGAAGGCATCAATTTCGTGGAAAAAGTGTCGTGCAAGGAAGTGATCACCTATAAGCCTGAAGGAGCCACCAAACGCGTCGTGCTCCTCGATTGCGGCGTGAAGCATAATATTATCCGCTGCCTCCTCAAGCGTGGAGTAGAGGTGATTCGCGTGCCATGGGATTATGATTTCAATCAGATCGAGTTTGATGGCCTCTTCCTCTCTAATGGTCCTGGCGATCCAAACACCCTCGTGGCTCCGGTTGAGCATATCCGTGCTTTCCTCCAAAAAGAAGCCAATGCTGCCAATCCGCGTCCGCTGGCAGGTATATGCTTGGGCAATCAGTTGCTGGCAAAGGCTACGGGAGCTTCTGTCTATAAACTCAAATTTGGCCATCGTAGCCATAATCAGCCGGTACGCGAAGTGGGCACCAATAAGTGCTTCGTCACTTCGCAAAACCACGGCTATGCCGTCGATAGCGATACACTGGGAAAAGATTGGGAACCACTGTTCGTCAATCTCAATGATGGCTCCAATGAAGGCATTCGCCATAAGAGCATGCCTTGGTTCTCGGCGCAGTTCCACCCGGAAGCTTGCTCCGGACCGGTAGACACAGAATTCCTCTTTGATAAGTTTGTGGCACTCCTTAATTAATTATTTGATTACCCTTTATTTATGAAATTAGATAACATACATAAAGTTCTTGTGCTCGGTTCGGGGGCACTCAAGATTGGTGAAGCGGGTGAGTTCGATTATTCCGGCTCGCAGGCTCTCAAAGCTTTGCGTGAGGAAGGCGTCAGCACCGTCCTTATTAATCCTAATATTGCCACGGTCCAAACCTCGGAAGGAGTTGCCGATAAGATATATTTCCTGCCGGTGAATCCGTATTTCGTAGAGCGCGTCATTGAGAAGGAGCGTCCCGACGGAATTCTCCTCTCCTTCGGCGGACAAACGGCACTCAACTGTGGCGTTGCACTCTATAAAACCGGTGTCCTGGAGAAGTATAATGTTCAGGTGCTCGGCACCCCCGTCCAGGCTATTATTGATACGGAAGATCGTGAACTTTTCGTGGAGCGACTCAATGAGATCAATGTCAAAACCATCAAGTCAGAGGCCGTTGAAACGATCGATGCTGCCAAGAAAGCTGCTGCTGAATTGGGCTATCCGGTCATCATCCGCGCAGCTTATGCATTGGGCGGATTGGGCTCTGGCTTCTGCGATAATGAGGAGGAACTGGTCACGCTCGCTGAAAAAGCCTTCTCTTTCTCGCCTCAGGTACTCGTCGAAAAATCGCTCAAAGGATGGAAAGAAATAGAGTATGAAGTGGTGCGCGATCGATATGATAACTGCATCACAGTCTGCAATATGGAGAACTTCGATCCTCTTGGTATTCACACTGGCGAGTCAATTGTAGTCGCTCCTTCGCAAACTCTCTCCAATACGGATTATCATCTTCTCCGTGATCTCGCTATCCGTATTATCCGCCATATCGGCATCGTGGGTGAGTGTAACGTGCAGTATGCGTATGATCCGCAATCAGAAGATTATCGCGTGATTGAGGTCAATGCACGTCTGAGCCGCTCTTCTGCTTTGGCGTCTAAGGCTACCGGCTATCCGCTGGCTTTCGTGGCGGCTAAATTAGGTATGGGATACGGCCTCTTCGAACTCAAGAACTCCGTCACCAAAACAACCTCTGCTTTCTTCGAACCTGCACTCGATTATGTAGTCTGCAAAATACCTCGTTGGGATCTCACCAAGTTCCGCGGCGTCGATCGCCAGCTGGGCTCATCCATGAAGTCCGTAGGTGAGGTGATGGCTATTGGACGCACCTTCGAAGAATCGCTCCAGAAGGGCTTGCGTATGATTGGCCAGGGCATGCACGGCTTCACAGCCAATAAAGAGCTTCGCATTGAGGATATTGATGCCTCGCTTGCTGCACCTACCGATATGCGTATCTTCGTCGTGGCCGAGGCACTCAAGCAGGGTTATTCGGTTGAACGTATTCATGAGCTCACCAAGATCGACTGCTGGTTCCTCAGAAAATGCGAAAACATCTGCAAGACGGAGGAAAAATTGAAGAAAGTGAAGAGCATCAATGCGCTTGACGCTGATTTGCTTCGCCTCGCCAAGGTTCAGGGCTTCTCTGATTTCCAGATTGCACGTGCCATCGGCCTCTTCAAAGATATGAGCTATGGCGAAGCCGTACAAACGGTCCGCAGCTATCGTAAGATGCTCAAGATTACCCCAGTTGTTAAGCAGATTGATACCCTCGCTGCTGAGTATCCGGCTGAAACCAATTATCTCTATCTCACCTATCAGGGCACGGAGAATGATATCCGTTATGAAGACGATCATCGCTCTATTGTTGTCCTCGGTTCGGGTGCTTATCGTATCGGCTCGTCCGTGGAGTTCGACTGGTGCGGCGTTCAGGCGCTCAACACCATCCGCAAGAATGGCTATCGCTCTGTTATGATCAATTATAATCCGGAAACGGTTTCCACCGATTATGATATGTGCGATCGCCTCTATTTCGATGAACTCACCTTCGAGCGCGTCATGGATATCATCGAGCTTGAAGCACCACATGGCGTCATCGTTTCTACGGGCGGACAGATTCCTAATAATCTCGCCCTCAAGTTAGATGCGCAGCGTGTGCCAATTCTCGGCACAACCGCCAAGTCCATCGATAATGCAGAGGATCGTGATAAGTTCTCGGCTATGCTCGATCGCATCGGCGTCGATCAGCCACGTTGGTCAGCTCTCACCTCTATGGACGATGTCAATCAGTTCATTTCCGAAGTGGGCTTCCCTGTGCTCGTGCGTCCTTCGTATGTCCTTTCTGGTGCGGCCATGAACGTCTGCTCCAATCAGGAAGAGCTTGAGCGTTTCCTCCAGTTGGCAGCTAATGTGTCGCAGGAGCATCCGGTGGTTATTTCCAAGTTCATGCTCAATACCAAGGAAGTGGAGTTTGATGGTGTAGCCAAGGATGGTGAGATCATTGCTTACGCCATTTCCGAGCACGTTGAGTATGCAGGCGTCCATTCAGGCGACGCCACCATCATGTTCCCAGCCCAGAAGCTCTATGTGGAAACGGTACGTCGTATCAAGAAAATCTCAGGCCAGATTGCTAAGGAATTGAATATCTCAGGTCCTTTTAATATTCAGTATCTCGCCCGCGAAAATGAGATTAAGGTTATTGAATGCAACCTTCGCGCCTCTCGCTCCTTCCCATTTGTCAGCAAGGTCCTCAAGATCAATCTTATCGATATTGCCACGCGTATCATGCTCGGACTCCCGGTGGAGAAGCCGCATAAGTCTTGCTTTGATTTCGATTACGTCGGCGTTAAGGCTTCGCAGTTCTCCTTCAATCGCCTCCAGGGCAGCGACCCTGTCCTCGGTGTGGATATGTCATCCACGGGTGAGGTGGGATGCTTGGGCGAGGATGCCAATTGCGCTATCCTCAAGTCCATGCTCTCGGTAGGCATGCGCGTACCGGAGAAAACCGTACTCTTCTCGGCGGGCGAACCGAAGCATAAGGCAGCGCTCCTCGAGCCGGCACGTCTCCTCGTTTCCAAGGGGTATAAAATCTATGCAACGGCCGGCACTGGTGCTTTCCTTTCTGAAGCACACGTGCCTGTTCAAACGGAGGATGTGGAAACGCTCCTCCAGCGCTTGCATAAGAAAGAGATTGATATGGTAGTTTCCGTACCAAAGGAAGTGGATCTTGATGATACGCATAATGGCTATCTCGTGCGCCGTGCGGCTATCGATCTTAATATCCCTCTCCTCACCAATACGCGCCTCGCCGGCGCTTTCATCAAGGCTTTCTGTGCTGTTCCCGAATCCGGCCTCGCCATCAAGTCTTGGGATGAATATAAGTAATTACGATTTCACGATTTAACGCTTTAACAATAAAAATATGAAGGCTTTAACTTCAACTAATTTCAATTTCGGTCAAACATCCGTTTATAACGGCAAAGTACGCGACGTATATTTCTTGCCAAATGATCGCTTGGCTATGGTAGCGACCGATCGTATTTCTGCTTTTGATGTCATCCTTCCTGAAGGTATTCCGTTCAAGGGCCAGATTCTCAATCAGATTGCCGCACGTTTCCTTCGTGCCACGGAGGCTATTGTGCCCAACTGGCTGGAAGCCACCCCTGATCCTATGGTCAGTGTGGGCAAGTGTTGCAAGGGCTATCCGGTGGAGATGATTGTACGTGGCTATCTCTGCGGTAGCGCATGGCGTGCTTATCAGAGCGGCGTACGCGAGATCTGTGGCGTCAAGCTCCCGGAGGGCATGCGTGAGAACGAGAAGTTCCCTACGCCAATCCTTACCCCAACCACCAAGGCAGAGATTGGCACCCATGATGAGGATATCTCTCGTGAGGAGATTATTGCAAAAGGCCTCATTCTTGAGGAAGAGTATGTGCAGATTGAAAAGTACGCACTCGCTCTCTTCCAGAAGGGTACGGAAATGGCAGCTGAGCGCGGACTTATCCTGGTTGATACCAAGTATGAGTTCGGCAATTATAATGGCCAGATTATGCTCATGGACGAAGTCCACACCCCTGATTCTTCTCGCTATTTCTATGCAGAAGGCTATCAGGAACGTTTCGAGAAGGGCGAAGCCCAGAAGCAGCTCTCCAAGGAGTTTGTTCGCGAATGGCTCATGGAGAATGGCTTCCAGGGCAAGGCAGGTCAGCAGGTTCCGGAAATGACTCCGGAAATCGTGGCAGGCATCACTGCTCGTTATGCGGAGCTCTATGAGGTACTCCTCGGCGAGAAACTTCCGCTTGATGAAGCCGATATTGATCTTCATGCTCGCATTGAATCATCCGTTAAGGCTGCCCTCTAAGGCAGCTTTAACGGCCTCTTTCAACTTTTGACTTTCGCCTTTTAAACCCTCAAAACTTCCTTCTATGTCTGAAGTTTACTTCACGAATCTCCGTGCCGGAACCTCCGGCAATATGCTCCAGAAGCTGGAGCGTATGGTGCGTCGCGCTGGAATCGATAAGATTGATTTCCGCGATAAGTATGTAGCCATTAAGATCCATTTTGGTGAGTTTGGCAATATGGCGTATATCCGCCCTAATTATGCCGCTGTCATTGTGCGCATCATCCGCGAACTGGGCGGCAAACCTTTCCTTACGGATGCTAATACGCTCTATACGGGTTCCCGCTCCAATGCCGTTGATCATTTGCATACAGCGATGGTGAATGGCTTTAATCCGATTGCCACGGGCTGCGATGTTATTATTGCCGATGGCCTTTTGGGCAAGGATGAGCGTGCGATTGATATACAGGGCAAGTATTGCACGGCGCCGCTTATTGGTGCCGCTATAGCTGAAGCCGACATCGTGATTTCGCTCAACCATTTCAAGGGCCATGAAATGGCCGGTTTTGGAGGTGCACTCAAGAATCTGGGTATGGGGTCGGGTAGTGTGGCTGGAAAGAAAGAGATGCACGCCACGGCGCAACCTCGCGTTGAGGCCGAGCATTGCATCGGTTGCCGCATCTGCGAGAAGAACTGTGCACATGATGCCATCCATGTCGAACTTATGCCGGATGGCTCACGCAAGGCCGCTATCAATTATAAGAATTGTGTGGGCTGTGGCCAGTGTGTCGCTCTCTGCCCGAAAGAGGCTGCGGTTAATGGCAGTACCGAGTCCTGCGAGTTGCTCAATTATAAGATTGATGATTATGCCAAGGCGGTACTGCATAATAAACCGTCTTTCCATGTCAATTTCATTATGAATGTGTCGCCGGAGTGCGATTGTTGGGCACATAATGATGCGCCTATCATCCCCGATCAGGGTATTGCCTGCTCGTTCGATCCTGTGGCATTGGATACGGCTTGTGCGGATATTGTCCGCGAGGCACCGATCCTGACGGAAAGTATGTTGGGCGATAAGATGAAGGAACCATCCGAGCGCCTCCGTTTCATCGATCCGAAGGCCGATAAGTTCCGCTATCTCCATCCGGATGTCGATTGGGCGGCAGGCCTCCGCTACGCAGAAGAGATTGGCCTCGGCTCCCGCACCTACGAGCTCGTTCGCGTTTAATAACCACGTTCATATTTTTTAGCCCTTTGAGCAGTGTCCTTCGTGTTCAAAATGAATTCATGAATAAATTCGCGGGTCATTCGCGGTAATTCGCGTTCTAAAAAAATAAACTTTCGTGTCCTTCGTGTCCTAAAAATGAAAAAAGTTGAAATAATCACGATAGGCGACGAGCTCCTTATTGGCCAGGTCGTCGATACCAATTCCGCCTGGATAGCTCAGCAGCTCAATCAGCGCGGCTTGGTCGTGTATCAGATTACGTCCATCCATGATGATCGCGAACATATCCTCACCACGCTCGAGCAGGCCACGCGTCGAGCGGATGTGGTCCTTCTTACGGGCGGCTTGGGCCCCACTAAGGATGATATCACCAAGACGGTCCTTTGCGAGTTCTTCGCTGATGAACTCGAGTATCGTCAGGATATACGCGAGCATCTGGAGCAGTGGTATAAGGAGCGTCCTGCCGTCCTTAATCGTCTCACGGATCAGCAGTGTCTCTTCCCTAAGCATGCTCGCCTTATCCATAATGCCGTCGGTTCGGCCCAGGGTATGCTCTGGCAGAGGGATGGTGTCACGGTGGTCTCTATGCCCGGTGTTCCTAAAGAGATGATGTATCTGATGGAGCATGGTGTCCTGGATGCTATTGCTGATGATGCCACGTCTATCGTCCATCATGCGGTGGCGGTTCGCGGTATACCCGAGTCTGCTCTCGCTATCCTCATTGAGGATTGGGAGGATCATCTGCCAGCTTCCATGCATCTGGCATACCTTCCTAAAGACGGCACGATCCGTCTCCGCCTCAGCGGTTATGAGGTCTCTCGCGAAGCGGTAGAGGCCGAGATGGCGAAGGTTATGCCTCTCCTCGCGCCCTACCTGATTCCAGAGGCCTAAAGTCCGGCCAGGGGCCTAAAGTCGAAAG
Organism: Paludibacteraceae bacterium; assembly: GCA_045600985.1. GTDB lineage: Bacteria > Bacteroidota > Bacteroidia > Bacteroidales > Paludibacteraceae > Colicola. Next base: position 3,315 of record JAZRYY010000006.1, on the reverse strand, counting down.
TCGAAAGTCAAAAGTCGAAAGCCTAAAGTCCGGCCAAAGGCCTAAAGGCGAAAGTCAAAAGGCTAAAGTCCGGCCAGAGGCCTAAAGTCGAAAGTCGAAAGTCGAAAGCCAAAAGTCGAAAGCCTAAAGTCCGGCCAGAGGCCTAAAGGCAAAAGGCGAAAGTCTAAAGACTAAAGTATAGGATTATGCGTTCGTTAATAACACTACTTATTTGCATTTTTATTGCATTACCTATTGCGTCAGAAACGCTTACCGTGAAGGTGGAAACCTATAAAACGGTATCTGTTTCGGGTGATGGGGATAGCGAAGTGGTGGTGGATTATGCACAAACGAACAATCGCAAGAGTCAGCTCACCCAAGACAATTCGTTATCTCTTTCCATTCAACATTTGCCAGCATCAGCGATTCAGGCCGTAACGCTGTCCATGAAATCGAATAAATCGGGTGGAGCAGGCAGTATGCGTTTGATGTGTGGCAGTACGTTGGTATGGAGTATAGCAGACGGGGCTTTTGCCGGCGACGCCTGGGGAGGTGACAATAGTGGCGAATACATGCCCATTTCACATGCTTTCAATCCAGCTATTCAGGCCGGCGACATAATGCTGACAATAGCAGCGTCGGCTAATTCTCTATACTTTGAGTCGATCACAATTACGTATTTGCCCATTATTCCCGTTCCTCATACGGTTTCATTTTCTACGGGCAGTTTCATTTCTTTACCACGCCAAACGGAAACAACGGTTGGCGGGGGAATAGTATTACCTAATTTGGCCAACGTCGACCCCTATTTCTTTCTTGGTTGGACGCCCGAACCTATTGCCGTAACGGATGTGCAACCTTTTTATTATGCTCCACAAAGCGTTTATTATCCCAAAGAGGACGTGATGCTATATGCACTATATTGCAGTATGCCACTTGAACCCATACAAACGCTACAGGATACAACGTGTACTTCCGGCGAGTACGCTATCGTGGCGCTGAACTATGAATCATATATGGCGGCAGGTGCAATCAATAATCACAAGCTGGAAGCAGTACCCGTGCAAACAACTCTTACGGAGGATCAGATTTATTCACTTGCGGCAGATTATATGCCTGCCGACTGCCGCTACCAGATTGATTTCCAAGATGACAGCCTGATGATTACGCACGTAGCTTCTGGGCAGACGATAGGTTATGAACCAAGTTCAAAGCATTATCAATTGGCCGATAAAGATGTGCTATGGCATTGGGAGAAAGCAAAGAATAATACGTTACTTCTAACTCATGATTATGATGCTATAAGCGGCATGTGTGGGTTGCTGGAATTTGCATTTTCTTCTACGCTTGATCCAATCGGTATATGCGATGAATATATGCGCCATAATCCAAATTGGACGTATCTGGCATTCTTTCCTGTATCGCATCTTGCTCAAGAACTACCTATAGCACATTATTCATCCAACCCCACGGCTCTTCCCGTGGAGAATATTGCATCATCCTCCAGTTTGGATTGGACGCATCCCGTTACAGTTTATTCACTTCATGGACAACTGCTTTTTGAAGGCATAACGTCGCCATCATTTCTACCTCGCGGCATTTGGCTTGTTCGCCAATCGAATTTATGGCTGAAAGTGCAAAATTGATAGGTCTATGAAAATTGGCAGGTGATCGGAATAGCCGCCGTGGTAGGCAGGCCCGATGTAAGTTCGTTTAGGTTTGTATCCCAAGTATTTATAATCCTTTTCCAATAACCAATCCGGTGCGAAAACGGAAGGGCGAAGATTGCTAAGTTTCTTCGCTACGATGAATTGGTCGAGCATCGTCCATCGGCCCTGATATTGGTGTGTACCTTTCACAGAACGTGGCATGTGCACAGCGTTAGTCATCAGATTGAAGTAGGCTGCCGGAGCGGGGAAGGGTTCACTATTGAAATCGCCCATAGCAATGAGGTTGGCCATTGAATCGATGGCAAGAATAGAATCGGCATGCGCATAAAGTGCTTGATAGGCGATGTCGCGTTTATATTGCGTACTATTTGCTCCGCCTAACTGTGAAGGAAAATGGCAGGCATAGAGATGAAGTATAGTATTTGAATATTCTACTTTAGCATATAGAATGTCTCGGGTGGGACGATCAGTAGCAGGAAGAGGGACGGGGAGAGGTTCGGCATGAATGATGCGGAGGCGGGTAGTATCAATGAGCATCGACACATCTACACCTCGTTGGTCGGGACTTTCGAAATGCAGAATCGCATACGGAAAACGTTCACGGGGAAGATGATACCTGCATAAGTCTTCCAAGCAACGGCGATTTTCCACTTCCAAGAGCGTTACTACCGCCGGTACTTGCCATTCTCCGTCATTCATTTCTCCCATCAGGGCAATCACTTGTGCAATATGGTGCAGCTTCTCCCTGTAACGATGTGTATTCCAATGGTAGAGGCCTTCGGGCAGAAAATCGTTGTCGTTTTTGAGCGAATCGTCCTCGCAGTCGAAAAGATTCTCTACGTTATACGACATGATTCGCAGATGCTCTGCTTGGCTCACTCCGCCAAACAACATCATGAATATGCACCATATGACAACTCGCTTCCGCATTACGGATGCAAAGGTAATGCTTTTTTTTGATATACGCAACATTCGTGCAAAAAAAACGTTAAATCGTTGAATCGTTATTACGGACAGAAGCGGACAGTTCCGGACAGGTGTCCGGATGTCCGTTTCCCAGTAAATAAAGGGTTTTGCGGGCAAAAGGACAACGGACAGTGTCCGGATATATATTTGCTCAAGCGGACGCTTGAGTAACTGTAACTATGAATACGCGATTTAAGAATAGGCCAAGAATGACGCAAGAGCTACCCAAGGAGAGAAAGTTGTAAGACTGAAAAAAACAGTAAAAACCCTTTGAGTAAGCGTCTCCGGAGTGGTGTATTGCGGTTTCCCGAAAAAAGCAGTACCTTTGCCGCCCAAAACAAATTTTTGAATTATGGCAGCAAGCACAAAGAACCAAATCTATGGGCAACTCATGGAGGATTACAAGAAAGAGTTGCTGAAAAATCCGACGCTCTCGATGACGGATTTCTGTATTCAAAGGAACTTCAGTTCGAAGAATGTACAAAACTGGATGAGACGCAAGGACATCCGAGTAGCCGCAATCAGGCGAGCCGTCTTTAAGGACCAAGCTGAAATCAAAGAGACTCCGGGAACACAAGCAGCGATCAATCATGCTCTATGGAATGATTACATTGAGGACATGAAGAAGAATGGTTACATTCCATTGACGACTTTCTGCCGAGATAGATCTGCCAACATCCTTAGTCTTTCCAAATGGATG
>JAZRYY010000005.1:0-93466 GCA_045600985.1 Paludibacteraceae bacterium | reverse complement strand
GAGCTGATGGATATAGCCATGATGGCTCTCGAAAAGATAAGATTGTAGGGCACCATTATTTGGATAATTTGATTAGTATCTGCTGCGAGATATATGCCGATGTCCACATTGGGGTACGTGGAGTACAAAAAATAATGCGTGTTCTCACAAGGCATCTTCCAGAGTACTTTGGAACCGATGTGCCATCGCATCAGACAATACTGAATTGGATAGAGTGTCTCGGCCTCAAAATCTATAGTGAATCATGTGCTCTAATCAAGGGAGACTATTGTATCATCTTTGATGAGAGTATCACGATTGGCAGCCAGAAGTTGCTACTCATTTTGGGTGTACCTGCTCAACATCTGCAACGTCCGCTAAAGCATTGTGATGTCCAGGTTTTGGGCATGTATGTTTCGGCAAATTGGAAAGCAGAAGATATAGCCGCCAAACTCAATGAAATAGTCACGACTATAGGTTATAAGCCGCAGTACGTGTTAAGCGATGAGGGGCATAATCTGGTTAATGCTTGCCAGTTGGCGGAACTGCCACACCATAAGGATGTCAGTCATGCCGTAGGAAATATGCTAAAGCATACTTATCAGAAGGACGAGGAGTTTGTGACTCTCACGACTGAGATGGGCAAGAAACGATTGACGTATCATTTAACCGATAAGGGCTATTTGCTTCCACCGAATCAGCGGTCTATCTGTCGCTTTATGAACATGTTTGATTGGGTCGATTGGGCGTACCGGATTAACCACTCTACATCTCTTACAGACGAAGAACGCGAAGCTTTTAGTTTTGTCAAAGATCACTCTGCTCTCGTAGACGAACTATATACGATAATGGGTACAGTCCGCTATGTGGAGCGTGAAATCAAGCAGCATGGGTTGTCTTATAGGACAGCCAATGACTGCATTGATTATGTCTTGCATAGTTTGGTGCTTGGTGCTCCATCAAAGCGCATGCTCAATGTCGGAACAAACATGTGTTTGTATCTTTTTAATGAGGCTCGTTTATTGCCTGATGAGTATACCGCACACCAACTATCGTCGGATATTATCGAATCCACTTTTGGTTATTACAAGGAGCGTAAATCTCCAAATAACCTCAATGGAGTAACTGCTTTTTCCCTAATCATTCCGACACATACCAAGATGTGTTTTGAATACGAGGGAAGGTATAATTGTAAACAAGCATTAGAGTCTATAACCGTACGTAAGTTAGGCAATTGGAAACAGAAAAATCTCTTGACCAATTGGGTAACACGACGACATGAAAAACTCTATGCATAACTTTTAAAAATTTGACACCCTACTTATTGACCTTGCCAATGTATATGGGATATATGATAACGGAAAACTAAGAACATAAGAACATTTATATAATATGAAAAAGACAATCTTATTGGCCATGATGACAGTGATCAGTGCGGCAGCAATGGCGAAGAAAGATTCGCTGCGTGTGACAATCTTTGGCGACAGCTACTCTACGTTTGAGGGCTGGTTGACCCCGGAGACGAACGAACCATGGTACTGGGCAGAAACCACGGAGTGGCGTCAGAAAGAGAACGACGTGACGAAAGTGGAGCAGACCTGGTGGTGGCAAGTGATCGACCGCATGGGCTGGAAGCTGGAGATGAACAACAGCTACAGCGGTTCGACGGTGGGCTACTACGGCTACCAGAACGAGAACTACCAGCCGCGTTCCTTCAACACGCGCGTAGAGAACCTGGGTGAACCGGACGTGATCCTCTCGTGCTGCATCACCAACGACAGTTGGACGGGCGAGAAACTAGGCAACTATAAGTACGCCAATTGGACGGAGAACGACATGTGGTATTTCCGTCCGGCGATGGCACGCCTATGCGCCACGCTTCGCCTCAACTATCCGCAGGCGAAGGTGCTCTTCATCCTCAACACGGAACTGAAGCCGGAGTTTGTGGAATCGATGCGCATCATCTGCCATCACTACGACATGCCGCTGCTGGAGCTGCACGACATCGACAAGCAGGTGGGGCACCCGTCGCAGGCCGGTCACAAGGCGATCGCGGATCAGGTGGTGGAGTATCTGAAGAAGTAAGCCCCCCTTAGGGGGGAAGAGGCACGCAGATTTAGGGGAAGCGGGCGTGGCAACACAAACAATCAACAGCACCAAGCAAAAGGACGAAAAGATATGAAAAACGTTGTTTTCTTTACAGGATCCGGCATATCGGCCGAATCGGGCATTCAGACGTTCCGCGAAGCAGGCACGGGACTATGGGAGAACTTCCGCATCGAGGAAGTGTGCACCCACGAGGCGATGCTCTACAACCGCGATGTGGTGATCGATTTCTATAATCACATGCGCCAGCAGTTGCTCACCAAGGAACCCAATGCAGCGCATCTGGCGATAGCGGAGCTGCAGCGCACGCGGCCAGATCTGCACGTGCAGATAGTGACGCAGAACGTGGACGACCTGCATGAGCGGGCGGCTCAACAGGTGGGCGTCACCCCAGAGATCATCCACCTGCATGGCGAACTGATGAAGCTGCGCGGCATGCTCAACGAGGAGGATGCTATCAGCACGCAGGAGCAGCCGGACCTCTTCCTGAATGGCTGGGAACAACGGAAGGATACCAAGCATCCAGACGGGTCGCTGCTTCGCCCGTTCATCGTGTTCTTCGGCGAATCCGTACCGAAGATGACGGATGCCATAAAAGTGGCGGCAGAGGCCGACATACTCGTGGTGGTGGGCACTTCGCTGGCCGTTTATCCAGCCGCCTCCTTGCTGCAATATGCGCGACCCGACGCAGAGATTTATTGCGTAGACCCGGAAGAACCGGAACTGGGCTACTATAAAGGCCGCGTGAAGCATATCAAAGAAAAAGCAAGCGTGGGAGTTGGGAAAGTGATTAATGATGTAATGATGAAATGATATGAGAGATTATGTATTGGGCGCATGTATAGCGCTGGGATTGATTATTGGGGGTTCGATGATCCCGAAGGCGGTGAGCAAATACCGCAGTTATGAACGCACGGTGGAGGTGAAAGGCCTTTGCGAGAGAGAAGTGCCGGCCGATAAAGTGATATGGCCATTGCAATACAAAGTGGTGGGCAACGAGCTGAACCCGCTCCTCGTGCAAGTGGACAACAGCAATAATGCCATCAAAAAATTTTTGATGGAGGGTGGTATAGCAGAGGACGAGATCTCCGTATCTACGCCATCGATCGACGACCGCGACGCCGCTGAATATACCAACCAGCGTCCGAACCGCTACGTGGTGAAAAGTACGCTGACGGTATGCACGAAGAACGTAGACGCCGTGTTGGCCCTGATGCGCGAGCAGGCCAGTTTGCTCAAGCACGGAATCGTATTCCAACAGGATTATTACTACGGCGGCGGGGCACAGTTTATTTTCGAGGGCCTGAACGCCGTCAAGCCGGAGATGATAGAAGAAGCAACGGCGAGCGCTCGCATGGCTGCAAAGAAATTTGCGGAGGATAGCGACAGCGAGTTGGGCAAGATCAAAACCGCCACGCAAGGCACGTTCTCCATCAGCGATCGCGATAGCAACACCCCGCAGGTCAAGCAGGTGCGAGTGGTGACATACGTGACGTATTATCTAAAAGACTAATGGTACATCTCACCAACATACACAAAACCTACAACCCCGGCACGGAGAACGCTTTGCACGTGTTGCGCGGAATCGATCTGACCATTGAGAGTGGCGAATTTGTGAGCATCATGGGTGCTTCCGGTTCGGGCAAATCCACGTTGCTCAATATCCTTGGCATCCTGGATAACTACGACGAAGGCGAGTATCTGCTGGACGGCCGACTGATCCGCAATCTGACGGAGACGCAGGGGGCACGCCTCAGAAACGAGTTGATCGGATTCGTATTCCAAAGTTTTAATCTGCTGCCCTTCAAGACGGCCGTGGAGAACGTGGCCCTTCCGCTTTATTACAAAGGCGTGGGACGCAAGGAACGCTATATGCGGGCGATGGAGGAGCTGGACCGAATGGGGCTCAAAGATTGGGCAACCCACCTGCCCAGCGAGATGTCGGGCGGACAAAAGCAGCGTGTGGCAATAGCACGTGCAATCGTGGCACAACCAAAGATCCTGCTGGCCGACGAGCCTACAGGTGCACTCGATTCAAAGACGAGCGTAGAGGTGATGAACGTCTTCCGCGATCTGAACGCCGAAGGCATCACCACGATCATCGTGACGCACGACCCGAACGTGGCTGCCGCCACGAAGCGTATTATTCGCATTACGGATGGATTGATTGTTTAATAGTCGAAAGTCGAAGGTCAAAAGTCGAAAGTCGAAAGTTGGATTTTCTGATTGAAATATGGGAGAGCCTGAGGCGGAATAAGTTCCGCACGGCGATGACGGGATTTGCCGTATCGTGGGGCATCTTTATTCTGGTGGTGCTACTGGGTGCCAGCAGCGGCCTGCAACACGGCATGGAGCATAACTATGCCAACCGCATGAGCAATTCGATGGAGATTCGCGGCGGCTGGGCCCATCTGCCATACAGAGGTTTGCCCACATGGCGCAGCATAGAACTCAATAAGAAAGCCTATCAACTGCTCTCTCAGCAGAGCGCGATAGAGATGCTCTCGCCCGTGATGGAAAAAACAATCGGGGTGCGATACCGCGACGAAGAGAGCACGATAAACGTGATGGGCGTATACGAAGAGTATGCGCAAATTAAGAAAGCCGAGATGCTGGCCGGCCGCCATTTCCTGCCGGTGGATATTGTGGACGAGATGAAAGTGGCGGTACTGAACGAGCGAGCCGTGCGGGAAATAGCCAATGGCGACATGGGAATAGTGGGGCAGTATATCCAACTGAATGGCCTTTTCTTTCGAGTGATTGGCGTTAGCAAAGATAAGGAAGCATGGGGTGGAAGTGAGGTGGTAATCCCATTCAGCACGTGCCAGGGCATCTTCCAACCCGATGGCGAGTTTTCGAAAGTGGAGGCCGTTCTGCGTGCCGGCATGAAGGATTATGCGACGGAGGTGAGGCATTTGCTGAGTCCCGTGCTGCATTTCGACGAACACGATGATTGGGCGCTCTGGATAACCGATTATGAGGAAGATTATGCGGACATGCTGAAAGTGATGTGGGGGCTGCGGGTGTTTATCCTCATCGTGAGTATCTGCACGCTGATCTCGGGCGCCGTGGGCGTGAGCAATATCATGCTGGTGAGCGTCCGGGAGCGAACGAAAGAACTGGGCATCCGCAAGGCACTTGGTGCTCCTCCCGCCGAAGTGTTGCGTTCCGTGGTGGGCGAATCGCTGATGATAACGGCCCTGTTTGGTGTCATCGGCGGTGTGCTGGGCGCGGGGGTGGTGCATCTTATTGATATGCTCACGGCGAATGCCGAGACGCCTGTTTTTATAAGCCCAAGCGTGGATACATTCACGATCGTGGTGGCTACCATTATTCTGGTGGCTGTGGGCGCAATAGCCGGCGCCATTCCTGCCACGAAGGCCATGAAAGTGAAGCCAATAGAGGCAATGAATGCAGATAAATAGTGGAGTTCTTAAACGAAATATGGACGACTATTCGGCAGAATCGCTCGCGGAGCATCCTGACGGGTTTTGGCGTATTCTGGGGCATGCTGATGCTGCTGGTGCTGCTGGCCATCGGCGGCGGCTTCACGGGGGCTTTCCGCAATATATTGGGAAACGTGCCGCCCAACAGCGTGATGATGGGTACGAGCCAAACCGCCAAGCCCTATAAGGGTTTGCCCAAAGGCCGATACTGGGAGATTCAGTTGGGCGATCTGGAGGTACTCAAGAAAGAGGCGAAGACGCTATACAAACTCTCGCCGATGGTGTGGGGCGACCGCTCGGATAAGAACGTGCGCTATGAGGATCTCACCGGCAGTTTCTCCGTGCAGGGCGTGATGCCGGAGTATGGCGAACTCTACAACATGAAAATGGCGCAGGGACGCTTCCTCAGCGACCTGGACGTGGAGGCAAGCAGGAAAGTGTGCGTAGTGGGAAACAACGTTTATAAGCAGCTCTTCCCGGACGGCGGGAACGTGATCGGGAAAGTGATTCACGTGAGCAATATCCAGTATCGCATAGCGGGCGTGCTGGCGCCCTCGAAGCAGGGATTTGGCAATAATAATGAGGTAGTACTGATGCCCATCACGACGCTCCAGCGGGCATACAACCGCGGCCAGACCATCCATCAGCTGGTGGTGGCGGCCCGTTCGGGATATGATGCCGCAGACGTGGAGCAGGAAACAAAAACAATCCTCCGCCGGCTTCACACAATCGCGCCCGATGATGAGAAAGCGTTCTGGGCGTGGAACATGGAAGAGATGGTGAAGGGCTTTTCGTATACCATCATCGGACTCTCGCTCCTGCTTTGGCTGATTGGTATCGGTACGCTCGTTTCAGGTGCAATAGGCGTGACGAACATCATGCTCGTCACGATCCGCGAACGCACCAGAGAGATCGGTATACGCCGAGCATTGGGCGCTTCGCCGTGGGTGATCGTACGCCAGATACTGGCGGAGAGTCTGCTCCTTACCACGATCAGCGGGTTGCTGGGCATAATGGCGGCCGTGGGCCTTTGCCACATGCTTGACCCATTGTTTACCAATATGATGTCGGGCGATCTGCAACTGACCACGGTAGAAGTGGATTTCTCGTTGGCGATAGCCGCCCTCCTGATCATTATAGTGATAGGTTTGCTGGCCGGACTGATGCCGGCTCTCAGGGCGCTGAGAATAAAGCCGATTGAGGCGTTGAGTGATGAATAGACCAATGAAAAATTGATATAATGATGAAAAAAGCAATTAAATGGATTTTATTGGTGCTGCTGGCGGCAGGCGTGGTGGCGATGTTTGTGAACCTATGGAGCAAATCGCGCCCCAAAGAGAAGCAGTACGACGTGGCTACCGTGGAGATGGGTGCCATTCGTCGAACCACGATCGTGACGGGTGCCATCGAACCAAGAAACGAAGTGGAGATCAAGCCGCTGATCAGCGGTACGATAGCCGAACTCTATGTGGAGGCAGGGCAGACGCTTCGTGCAGGTGACCCTATCGCCAAGTTGCGCGTGATCACGCAGGCGCAGAGTTTGAGTAGTGCCGAATCAGCGGTGCGTACGGCCAAAGCCAATATGGAGAACGCTCGGGAGGTGTTTCTGAGAGACTCCGTGCTGATGCGCGAAGGCGTAGTGGCCAAGGAAGAGTACGACCGAAACAGGCTCGCATACATCAACTCGCTGGAATCGCTTCGAAACGCCGAAGATCAACTCAATATCGTACGCACGGGTGTGGCCAAGAGCGGCGATAACGCAGGGTCGAACACGATCGTGCGTGCCACCATCAGTGGAACGGTTCTGGATGTGCCCGTGAAAGTGGGCAATACGGTTCAGGAACTGGGCAACTTCAGCGCCGGTACCACCATCGCCACCATGGCCGATATGACCGATCTGCTTTTCGTGGGCAAGATCGACGAGACGGAGGTGGGATTGCTGCGCGAAGGCATGAGCATGGATCTGCAGATAGGTGCCCTTGGCGACCAACGTTTCTCCGCACGATTGGAGTATATATCCCCGAAGGGTACGAGCAATAATGGCGCCATGATGTTCCAAATCAAAGGTGCAGCCACGATTCCCGATTCCGTGGTTATTCGTTCAGGCTATAGTGCCAACGCCGAGATCATCCTCGAAGAGCGGAAGGACGTGTGCACGCTATCGGAGGAATGCATCGTGATGCGCGAAGGCAAGGCGGTCGTTTGTCTGATCACGGATACCGCCACGTTGGCCGTGGATACCGTGGACGTAACAACGGGCCTGAGCGACGGCATGCATATCGAAATCACGAGCGGGCTGAAAGCCGGCGATAAGGTGAGAGGAAACGAGAAGTTGATGTAAAGGTTTCAGGAAGTATCATAGGTTTCGTAGGTTTCATGATAAGAGATAATACAAATATAATGCTGCGTCTGGCGTGCGGATGCTTGCTGCTGATGGGCTGTTTATGGGCGAAGGCGGAGGTGTATACGCTGGAGGAATGCATAGAAACGGCGTTGAAGAATAATCTGTCGCTCCAAACAGGTGCGAATACGTATCAATCGTCGCGTATTCAATATCAGCAGTCGCTCACGAATATATCTCCGAGCGTGTACGCCGGGGCCAATCAGGGTTGGTCGTTCGGCCGAAGCGAAGGTGCGGACGGCATAATCTCGAGCCGAAACGCGAGCAGCACGTCGTTTAATCTGGGCGCCTCGCTCACGCTTTTTGACGGGTTGGCCATGAAATTTGCCGTGGATCAGGCAAGAGCCAATATGCAGGCGACGGAGGCCGAACTGGCTGTTCAGGAATTGCAAATCAGGCTGAGCGTGATGTCGCTTTATCTGCAGGTGATGCTGCAAAAACAGATGAAAGAGGTGGCGGATAGTGCCCTCATGGAATCAAGACGGACGCTTCATAAGGATTCGTTGCTGGTGGCCGCCCAACGAATGGCGGAGGGTGAACTCTATGCGATAGAGGCGCAGGTGGCCCAGGAAGAACTGCAGGTGGTGCAGGCAGATAATATGCTCCGCATGGCTTTGCTGGACCTGGCACAGGCCATGAACCTGAGCACGACGGAAGGTTTTTCGATCGTGGATCTGGAGGCCGATCAGCTGCTGGGAACGCTGGTGGGATCGGCAGAGGAAGTGTATCAGCAAGCCCTTACGTATCGCCCCGAACTACGTGCACAGGAGTATACCATTGAAGCCAATGAGGCGGCTCTGAAACGTGCCAAAGCGGGATATTCGCCCAGTCTCTCCCTCTCGGCTGGCGTAGGAAGCAATTATTACAAGATGGGCGGCATGGAGAATGCGTCGTTTGGCGAGCAGTTGAGCGATAACGTGAGCGGTTCGGTAGGACTTAACCTGTCGGTACCTATCTACGATAAGATGGCCACGCCGAATGCCGTAAAGCAGCAGAAACTGGCGGTAGAGAACGCGCGATTGCAATTGGAACAGCGCAAGCAGAGTCTGCGCAAAGAGATAGAGCAGGCCTACTACGACGCCGTTTCGGCCTATAGCGAACTGGAATCAGCCCGCAAATCAGAACGAAGTACTCGTCAGGCCATGCTCTATGCCGAGCAGAAATATGCCGCGGGGCGCAGCTCGGCCTACGACTACACCACAGCCAAAACGACCTATCTGAAAGCTATCTCGGCTCGCCTGAGGGCTGAATATACCTATTACTTCCGCCTGCGCGTGCTGCAGTTCTATCAGGGAAGACTGTGAGATTGATAAATAGATAAAGCTTTTTTTTATTAAAATCGCGCAAATTCTTGCATATACCAAAAAAATGTAGTAATTTTGTACTCAAATTTGAAAAAGGTACAATGGGTATGCGTGAATTACGACTTTTAGTGGCAACGATAGTGGCTGTGATGGCGCTTGTGTTGCCCACTTTTTTGATGGCTGCGCCAACTGTGGCTCCAGCTACGGTTGTGGCACAGGACACGATCGAGCTGACGGCAACGGAAGTGACGCCAGAGCTGGATTATAATGCCGGCAATTATACGTTCACGTTGCAAAACGAGACTTGGAAAGTACAGGTTCGCTATGTGGGGAATAGTCCGTATGGCGTTTTCTCGGAGGATGATTTCTTTACGCAAAGTGGTGGTGGCACATTTAATTATATTCGCAATCCCCGGAACGATATGCAGTTCTGGAGTTTTAAGTATGCTACAATCACGGTAACGAATGAGCAGGGCGCTACGCGTATAGAGGTGAATGCCCTGCTGAATAATTGGGGCGATTGGCGGCGTGTGCTGGCACATGGCTATATCCCCGCGCCAGCCGTGGTAGATAGCGTACAGATGGATCTGGGTCAGGTGGCCGTACAGCAGGATATTTTCAACGAAGCCATCATCATGGAGGCAGGCAACGAGGATTATCATCTGGCGTTTGGTTTGGGCGGCTATACACATTTGGCAGCCGGGGACTATTATAAGGTGGATTTGCTGGTTCCGGAACTCGTGAACCTGCATACGAACGATACGATTGTGCCAACAGACGCGCATCTGTCGGTAACGGCCAACGGGGCCTATTTCGATCTGCTTTTCCGTATGCGTAGCGCAGCTGATACATTATATATCATTCAAATGCATACGGGCGCGACGGTGGTGAACGATACGATTGGCGTGGCGTGCTCACGCGTGGTGGCAAGCGATTACAGCGGCTCGTACGGTTTCGTGCAACTGGCAGGCGAGTCGGCCGATTATGTGGTAAGTATAGGCTTGACGCCATATGGAATGGCGCATCTGGACATGGTGGCAGATACGTCGTTTGTGTATGCCTATACGAGAGTGGTAAGGAAACGCGATCAGGCGGAGGTACGCATCACAGAAGCAAGAGCATCGGTTTTGAGCGAGATCAATCCAAGCGGGAACGGGTGCAGACGGACGTTGTGGGCCGATTTAGTTGGAGCCAACGGAACGTTGTATATGGTGACGATGCCGCTCGATTATGCGCAACTGCCGGCTGCCGTGGACACGATAAACGTGGATTTTGGCGCGGGAGTAGGTCGCGTGGATTTCTCGCAAGGCATGGGTTGGATGGGGCTCGTGCTCTCCAAAGCAGGCGTGATGGACGCCCATGTGGCATTCTATAATGCTGGCGAGATGAAGGGTATTTTCGATCCGGATATGTTTGATTACGAAGGCTGCTATTTTACTACGTATACGGATCGAATGGTGGCATTCTCCGATATCAAGGCGGCAGAGATTCGTTTGGACAGCATTCAGGACACGCTTCATATCACGTTGGATGCTATCAACATGGGCGATACGCTCTATCATATGACGGCTTATCTGGCGCCTAAGCGTGTGCTAACCGATGGCGATCATACGTATGACATCAGCTACAGTTCCACCGGGACGGGCTATGATATGGTGGGTCTTCGAACATACGTGGGTAGCGATCAATACGTATATCATATTCAATTCCAGCGTGCCGATAATTGGACAGCCGATGGCGAGCCGATGGGCGACGCCGAGATTTTCGATTTCCGCCTTCTGCAGAAGGATTGGGACGGCATTCGAGGTACGTATGGCTATTCAGAGGGCAATCTGGATGCCGAAAGTTATCATACGATATACGAAGGTGGCACGGAGATTTACCTCGGTCCGGTGGCGGGGACGCTCTCGTTCAATCCCCTTCAGGAGGTGATGGTGAACCTGGGGGGAGATATGCGGTATCGCGCGTTTATGTATGCCATCGAGGCTCAGATCTTGGCAGAAAACGGACAAATCTATCGCCTTAGCGGGCAGAATGTGCTGATCTGTATCGACCAGGAAACAGGCGGGTTTATCTACCTGACGGAGGCCGAACTGACGGCGCTGGAGGAAGTGCTTGGCGAGGAAGGCTGGCAGGTGAGGAAAAAACTGCAGAACGGCATGCTCCTGATAGAAAAAGGCGAGCGCACGTATGATGCCGGCGGCAGACTGGTGAAGTAGTTTTTTTACCAACTAAATAATTATCATAATGAAGAAACTTTTCTCTCTTTTGGCAGTTGCCATGATGGCAACTGTAATGATGGCTGAGACGGCTTCTGTTACGTTCAGCGCGGCAGGTTATGAGAATGGCGAGGATGTAGTGGCAGAGCGCCTTGGCGACGTGGTAGTTGCTTTTGACAAAGGCACGGGTAGCAACGCCCCTAAGTATTACACGACCGGCACGGCTGCACGTTGCTATGCCAAAAACACGATGACGTTTGCCTCAGAAACGGCCACTATCACGCAGATCAAACTGACCTACGGCTCAGGTGATGGTACAAATGCTATTACTGCCGACAAGGGCACGTTTGCCAATGACACCTGGACGGGTAGCGAGACTTCTGTGGTACTCACTATCGGCGGCACCAGCGGTCACCGCCGTATTGCTGCGATTGAAGTAACCTACACGCCAGCGGCTCCTCTTACCACGCTTTATTTCGTGAATGCAAAGGGCTGGGGTACTCCTCATGTGCGCTACTTTGCAGAAGGTGCCACCACGAGCACAGAAGGCACGATCACGTATACGAACGAGATGGTGGATGGCTTCAAATTGTATTCAACCGCTATTCCAGCAGGCGCCGTTCGCGTTTCTTTTGATAACGGCAGTTCAGCCAAGAGCGATACGATGGCTATCGGCACGAAAGCTTATTACAACTATGGCGACAACACTTGGTATGCATCTGCATCTGCCATTGTGATGCGTTGGTTCTTCAAGCACCCATTCAACGGCAGCACCTGGGAATGGCGTGAAGCCATTCGTGACGGCGAAGATGCACAGACCTTCTCTCTTCGCGCTATCTATCGTGGTGGCGGTTGCAACTGGAATGGTATGGCCAGCGATAAGTACAGCACCTGGAAAGAATCACCAACGTTGGCAGGTGGGGTAGTGGCTGGTGACTCAGCTGTGTTCACGCTTAATCCGTATAGCAAGACCATCACCATCACCAAGATTGAACTTCCTGCATTTGATGGTACCGTAACCGCTAATCTTGCTACCATCTCTTCAAAAGCCGATTTGGAAGGCATTCAGTTGACGTTCGTAAGTGCCACTTCCGTAGCCCTCATGGATGAGGACGATATGGGCGGTATTATCCTTGGCAATGAAACCGGTGGTGAAATGTATGCATATTGGCACCCATCCGTTGGCGGTATCAGCACAATTGCCGGTAATGTGGTAACACTTACAGGATGGTTAACCAGTGGTGAAGATATCGACGATCTTCCAGCCGAGAGCGGCACGCTTTATATGGAAGACTATGGCAATTTCGTGGTGAATGGAGAAGACCTGGATGAATTTGAAACCATCGAGATTGGCTATACAGCTACCGCGCCAGGTCCTGATCCAGACCCTATCCAGACCATCGCGGCTGGCAAATACTACGTAACCACTTTCCTTGCCGACAGCAATGTTGTGGCTACCTCATTGGCAGCGAATAAGACGTATGGCTACCTGCCTGCTGTGGCTTGGACTGGCTATACCGAAGATATGACGGCTGCAGAGGAGTATGAATTTGTGGCAGTAGCAGGCGAGGACGCTCATTTCTATATCAAGATGGGTGACGGTCGTTACCTCTATATGAGCGGCACCTACAATAGCTATAACGTAACTGCAGATACGGCTACCGTAGGCGCTAAATGGGAAGTAGAAGTCGCAGGAAACTACCATAAAATTACCAACGTAGAGAAGCAGAAAGTGGTGCAATTTGATGAAGCATATAGCACGTTTGGCTGCTATGCAACCATCACTCACACTCTTCCTACTTTGGTGGCTGTGCCAAGCGTAGGTACCAGTGTGGAGAGCGCGAAAGCAGAGGTGGCTGTGAAGGCAGTTAAACTGATTGAGAACGGCCAACTCATTATTGAGAAGAATGGCGTACGCTATAGCGCTCTCGGAGTAAAACTCTAAGAGCTGCTCTTGGTGTGAGACTTAAAATCGCGAAATCGTTAAAGCGAGAAAGCGATAAATAAGAAAGGAGGCATTCCCGAGGGGATGTCTCCTTTCTTGATTATATCCGGATGGATGGCTTAAACTTCCATCTTCATCATGACTCTGGTAAGCTTAGTAGGGAGCGAACTTTGCAGAGGTGAGCTTTAGTCTCTTCTGCCGAAGAAGCGGAGGAGATAGAGGAAGAGATTGATGAAATCAAGGTAGAGAGAAAGTGAACCCATGAGTGCCAACTTCATTGTGCCTTCGTTCACGTCGCCTGCCATTTCCAACATCTGGCGAATCTTCTGGCTATCGTAGGCCGTGAGACCCGCGAAAATAAGGACGCCTATAGCAGAAACCAACAGATCAAAGAGGGTGTTATGGAGGAACATGTTCACCACGGCTGCGATAATCAAACCAATCACGGCCATATAGCAGAATTTACCCACCACAGAAAGATCCTTCTTCGTGACCGTGCCTATACCTGCCAACACAGCAAACGAACCGGCGCAGATGAAGAATGTGGTGGCGATAGAAGAAAGACTGTAAACGATAAAAATGCTGGAAAGCATCACGCCGTTGAGGGCTGAATAGCCGATAAACATAAGCGTGGACGTCTCAAACGACATCTTGCCAATACGTGCAGACAGAATGAAAACGAGCGCCAATTCTGCCACCACGAGAGCAATAAATGCCCAAGGATTGGTGAAGAGGAACGTAATCATAGCCTGCGATTTGGCGGTAAGGAGGGCGCAAAGGCCCGTGATTACAAGTGCAGCCGTCATCCAGAGATAGACGTTGCGCATGAGGGAAGCCACTATGAGGTCGTCGTGACGAGTGGTACCCAGAGTATTAAAATCCAAATTATCCATATTAAAAAATAGTAAGGAGTTAAACTTCGTTACGGAAAAGGAGTGTTGAGCCTTGTTGTACGTAATTAAAAGGGTGTTCTGAAACTTCTTTGCCCTAAATAGAGAGCATATGGAGGGCATTCCATTTATCCGGGAGAATGTCCTTCTTCTGCTGAATGGCTTTATTGAGCGGAATATGCACAATCTCGTTGTTCTGCATGCCGATCATGATGCTTCGTTGGCCATCGAGGAGGGCGAGAATAGCATGGCAACCCATGCGTGAAGCCAGAATACGATCGGCTGCCGTAGGACTACCACCACGCTGGAGGTGACCAAGGATAGTGACACGCGTGCCATACTCAGGGTGCTTCTTCTTGATAATCTCAGCCACGGTATTGGCGCCACCTTCCACGGCGTGCTCCTGCACGAGGAGGATGCCTGCATTCTTATGCTTGCGGCGGCCGAAACCGAGAGCCTCTTCAATCTGCTCTTCCATAGTGGCACGTTCTGGGATGAGCGCACCTTCTGCGCCGGCAGCAATAGCGGCATTAAGGGTGAGGAAACCTGCGTCACGACCCATCACTTCCACTACGAAAACACGCTCGTGGCTGGTGCCGGTGTCGCGCAGTTTATCCACGCAATCCATGATGGTATTGAGGGCGGTATCGTAGCCGATAGTAGAGTCGGTACCCCAGAGGTCGTTATCGATGGTGCCAGGTACGCCAATCACGGTAACATCATGCTCGATGGAGAGTGCACGAGCGCCCGTGAAAGAGCCGTCGCCACCAATCACGATCAGAGCGTCGATACCTTCTTTCTTGAGTACTTCAGCGGCTTTGGCACGACCTTCCTCCGTGCGGAAAGCTTCGCTTCGAGCCGACTTGAGGATAGTGCCGCCACGCTGGATAATGCCAGAAACGTCCTGCGAGGTGAACTCTTGAATCTCATCGTTGATCAGACCGTCGTAGCCGTGGAAAATAGCCTTCACACGAATACCATTACTGATGGCTGCACGAGTGATGGCACGTACGGCAGCATTCATTCCGGGAGCGTCACCACCAGAGGTGAGCATACCCACACAATTGATTTTGTACTGCATATATGTAGGGTTTTAAAATGTTTCAAAGTGGACCCTCTAAATCTTCCAAGGGAGACATTGGGGGGCAAAGTTTCAGCGTTTCAAGTTTCAAGTTTCAGGGTTTCAAAGTTTCAGTGTGGAGCAGGAAGCGGGGTAGATCTTCGGGGTGGGCTTCGAGGTGGTTGCCTACCACTACGATATCTGCTCCTGCTCGGTAGGCGTCGTGCATCTGCTCGGGCGATTGGATGCCTCCTCCTACGATAAGCGGCACGGAAACGGCTTCACGTACGGCTCGGATAAGTTGCTGCGAAGCAGGGGTACTGGCACCACTTCCGGCCTCCAGATAGATGGCCCGCAGACCCAACATCTCGCCAGCGATAGCGGTATCGACAATACGCGTGATATCATCAGCCGGCAGGGCTTCCGTATGGGTGACGCGAGCCGTGGTGCTCTGCTTGCCGCCGTCCACGAGAATATACCCCACGGGGATGGTTTCTGTGCCAGCTTCCCGTATCTTTCGAGCCGCTCCGACGTGCCATCCAATAAGCGTGTCGGGGTTGTTGCCAGAGATCAGGCTGAGGAAGAGGACAGCATCTTCCCGTCCGCTAAACTGTGCCGGATGACCGGGGAAAAGGAGAATGGGAACTCTCGCTCTACTCTCGCTCAACTCTCGCAGAGCGTCCACGAGAGGACCAATCGACTGGAAATACGTGCTGCCGCCGATAAAAATGAGATCGGGAGGGTAATCTGCCAGACGTTGAGCCCAATCGGTAGGGGAGGTTATGTTCTCGGGGTCGAGCAAAACGGCCAACATCTTTTTCCCCTGTTGCTTATTCGATAGTATGTAGTCTTCAACCTTCATATGGGGTGCTCTATAAAATCCCCTCTTGAATCTTATCCGCCACTTGCTGCATAAGCCATTGAGGCGTAGACGTGGCACCACAAATGCCGATGCGAATGGTGCCGGAGGCGGCCAAAGTATGCCAATTATTGAGCATATCTGCCGTTATTTCCTCTGGTGATGAGACAAAAATTGTGCCAGGGTTGCCTTCCAGACAATGGTGGTAGAGCACTTTGGCATTCGAAGATTTCTGTCCGCCCACGAAGATAACCACGTCGTGATCGGCCGCAAATTGGCGTATATTCTCCACTCGTGAGGATACGTTTCGGCAAATGGTGTTGTGGTATTCAAAGGTCATGCCGTCTGCCAATTTGTCATGTATAGCCTCTGCCAATTCTTCAAACTCTGTCACGGATTTGGTGGTTTGAGAGAAAAGGAACGTATTTTTATGAGCATCTACACGATAGAGCTGGGATATGTTTTCCACCACGATGGCCTGCCCTTGCGTCTGGCCAACGAGTCCCACCACTTCGGCATGTCCTTCCTTGCCAAAAATAACGATTTGTGCTTCAGGATGTTCCACGAAAGCCGTGCGGATACGCTTCTGCAGCCCCAATACAACGGGACAGGAAGCGTCGAAAAGCTGGATATGATTGGCCTCGGCCGTTTGATAGGTGGAAGGCGGTTCGCCGTGGGCGCGGAGCAACACTTTGGCGTCGTGCAGATGGGTAAATTCATCATGATTGATCGTGATGAGACCCAGATTGGCCAAACGCGAAACCTCTTCGCCATTATGCACAATATCGCCGAGGCAGTAGAGGCTGCCTTTCTGCAATTCTTCTTCGGCACGCTCGATGGCGCGAGTAACGCCAAAGCAGAAGCCAGAACCCGGATCGATATCGATGTGAAGCATTGGGAAATGGATTATTGGTTGATGGCGTGCTGGAAAAGTTCTTCAATCTTGGCCATTTGCTCCTCCTTGGTGAGATGCGAATTATCCACCACGATGGCATCTTCGGCCTGGCGGAGAGGCGATTCGGCACGATGAGTATCGCGATAATCACGATCGTTGACGTCGGCCAGAACGTCCTCAAAAACAGGACTTTGGCCCTTGCTTACGAGTTCGTCGAAGCGGCGTTGTGCACGGATCTCAGGCGAGGCGGTAAGGAAGAGTTTGAGTTCGGCTTTCGGGAATACGACGGTACCGATGTCTCGTCCGTCCATAACGAGTCCGCCTTCATCTCCCATTTTCTGCTGTTGTGCAACCATGGCACGACGGACGAAACCGAGTGTGGAAACACGTGATGCCATATTGCCGGCTTCCAAAGTGCGAATCTTGGATTCAACGTCCTCTCCGTTGAGGAGCGTATGTTGCGTGCCGTCAGGCTGTACGGCAAAGCCAACCTCGATATCATTAATATGCTCCTGGAGGAAGGATTCTACGTCTGCTTCCGGCACGTTGTGCTGCATCACGTAAAGGCCTACGGAGCGATACATGGCGCCGGTGTCGGCATAGCGATAGCCGGCTTTCTTGGCGAGCGCCTTGGCAATAGTGGATTTGCCGCAAGATGAATAGCCATCAATGGCCACGATAATTTTTCTCATTATTTTAATTCGTTAATATCAAGACTGAGGGTGGTTTGGAAGGTGAAATTGGATTTGGTATACTGCGAAACCGCCACGCCTACGCGGACGGATTTTACGTGAATACCGGCACCAATGGAGAACCCAGCCAAGCTGCGTATGTCCTTAATCATGAGGTCCATGCGGCGGCGATGGTTATAGGTGAGCGTAGCCCAAAACACCTGCTTTCGGGGAAGTATATCTACCGACCAAACGGTATGGCGGAAGAGATTATCATACCATTTCACCTCCTGATTATCGAAGGTGGCATATGATAAATCCCAACGTTGCATATTATGAATGGTAAGGGAAAAACGAAGAGGAGCATGTGCCAGTTTATAGCTGATACCGAGCTGCAGATTGAGCGGCATCATATCAAGTTTCTGGCCTGATTCTTCGCTATAGAAACCCTTGAGTTGCCAACCAATATTCTGTAGGGTAAGACCAATCTGGAGGGACGAATCCGGCAAGGCGAAATAACCACCGACGTCGGCTCCAAGGGCGAAGGAAGAATAGGTTTCATATTTGGAATAAACGGGCTTGATGGCCGCTCCCACACGGAACATCGGGCTGAGCTGGCGGGCGTAAATACCCTCAATAAGAACGTCGTTGGCTGAGAATGTGCGGCCCGTGAGATTGCCATACATATCAGCCTCCTGCATTCGGCCGTAATTGAGATAATGAATCACGTAGCCGGTATAGTTGTTGCCAAAATTATGCCCATACGTGACGCCGGCGAAATTCATGGATGCTCCCAAGTAGGCGTAATTGAGCGAGAGCATCTGATGGGTGGAGCCGTTGAGGAGAGCGGGATTGTTCATGGCAAAGCCCATATCGCCTTCCATGCCGAGACTGACGTTCTCGCTTCCGTGGGCATTATGCGAAGCGGAAAAGGGTAGAGCAAGGAAATTAAACACAGAACTTCCAGCCTGAGCGAGGAGGCTCATGCAGCAGGTTGTGAATACAAAAAATAATATGTACGTTCGTTTCGTCACCTATTCCGGCATCATAATATTGGCCACAAAATTACATAAAAATTCTCGCATGTGCAAGCGAACGCGCACTTTTCAACATAAAAAGTAAGAAAAATTTGGTAGATTCGATTTTTTTTAGTAATTTTGCAGTCGATTGTGCAGATTATGCTCTTGCAAAAGTTCCAAATCTTAAAAAAAGTATATTTTTGAGAGAGGGATGAGGTTTTTTGAGAGTGGCTGGAGAACCGCTTCAAGACCGCTGGAGGACTGCTCCAACACCGCTACAGGCAGAATCTTAAAAAAAGTACATTTTTGGTAGAGGGTTCAATTGTGCTCCCAAAAGACGATAAAATAACTAAGGTTTGTAAAAATAGACTTTGCGTTAAGAAGCGATCAAATGTATGAAAAAGATTTTGTTCTATATATTGATATGCACATTTGCTTTTGTCTCGTGCGATGAGCCTGCAGAAAATATTCCTTGGGTTTATGAATTATATAAATACACGAATCCGGATGATGCCCAATATGTGTTTGTTCGCGATGGTGATAGTCGTGACGGTCAGCCATCTATATTCGCTTGGAATATAATGAAAGAAGAGGTGTTTGATGATGTTGCGAAGGGTAATCATTCATTACAATTATCAAATGGGTATTACCTAGATAAATATAGATGTTGTGCTAAATATTTTTGTTCATCTATAAAATGGAACGATTTATTTGCATTAAAGTCCAATAAATATGCGTTTGGAGACCAGTATGTATGGTGCATTGTGGGAGATACGATTAGGTGTGAAGATGTAGAATACGACAAAATGCGGAAATTTTGGGAGGCGCATTATAATTACACACCGCAAATAATTTTAGACGACAGTTTTCGTGTAGACGTCCGCCCCAAGATTACAACCTCAGTGGGATTGAAAGCTCAGGAAATTGAAGATATGTTTAGGGATACTTATGGCTATGTTTCTTCTGTTATGTTAATTCCAGAATATTCTCTATACCGCATAAGAAACATAGGGGATGAAGAAGATATTGAATGCTATGCATTCCAAAAGCCCAGTTCTCAATATACTCAAGAAGAGAAAGATTCAATTTTTGCAAGCCCTTTTACGAAAAAAGCAAAAGACATTCGCGCAGACTATGTGAAAATGCTTAATACAATAATAGAAAACGATGAATTGGACAAGTATAAATATAAACGTAAACGTTAGTTGTCTGCTCGTAGGACTTATTTTATTTTTGGGGGCTTCTTTTGAAGTTGGGCATTGTACGTTATTCAACTTCAAAAAGAGATTGAGATATTAAAACAACGTATTATGGAAAAGATTTTATTTATCTTGCATCGTCTGTTTGTTGGGATGCAATCCAACAATAACGCAAGAGCCTGATCCAGAGGAGCCGCAGAATATGGATTTACTTCGTTTTCAGATTATCAAATATGAAAATCCTGAATATGCGGAATATGTTTTGGTGCATGAAGATGTATTTGAGCAGCAATACTCTTTCCAGTGGTCTCATATTGAACTTTCTTCAGAAATAGGCAATTCACCATATATCTATTTGGGCAATGGATACTATATGACTAATTGGATGTGGGGGTATGGTTTATATAGTCAGCAGCCAGATTATCCTGCATGTTTGATTAATAAGCATTGGAGTGATGTTGAATCAGCCTATCCAATATGGGATATGTCTACAGTAGAAGTGATTGCCCGATATCCTGCAAGTGAATTGTATGCAATTAGTTATAAGGATATAGATGCCTATCAGGGAATTAGCCAGCGAGACATGATGCCAAAGGAATATCAAGATGTCCGACATGGAGTAGTGCAATGTGCATTTGAGAAAGGGGATGAGTGGGGCAAGATGTCTGATGAAGAGAAGGCAGATTATGTGAAAACATGCATCAGTATTGGCGATTTCTATGTGGAAAAAATACAAGAACTGTATGCTAAAGGTGTGTTATTCGAAGTAGCTCAAAAGAAATTATAAGCCGAAAAAAACAAAACAAACAAATAAATAATTTTCAAACTTATGTGGTTAACAAATTCTTCAATTGGTCGTAAAGTCGTGATGTCAGTCACGGGTTTATGCTTGGTGTTGTTCCTTACGTTCCACGCTTCAATGAACGTTGTGGCAGTGGTAGACGATTTGTTCGGAACGGCAGGTTACAACTGGATTTGCTCAATGCTCGGCGCTAACTGGTATGCAGTAGCAGCAACCGGCGTATTGGCATTGTTCGTGCTCATTCACTTCGCTCTTGGCATCGTGCTCACGCTCCAGAATCGTGCAGCTCGCGGTAATGACCGTTATGCAGAAACGAAGAACTGGAAAGAGGTAGAATGGGAATCTCAGAATATGCTCGTGTTGGGCATCATCGTTCTCGGTTTCCTTGGTCTTCACCTCTACAATTTCTGGTTCAAGATGATGTTCCAGGAGTTGACCGGATTGGCAACTGGCGCATTTGATCCAGTAAACGGTTCGGCTTATGTAAAGTACCTCTTCTCAGGCTTGTATGATGGTGAGGTTTTGAATCCAGAGCGTTTGACGATGGCCAACTGGATGCACCCAGTATACTGCGTACTTTATCTCGTATGGCTCGGCGCAATCTGGTTCCATTTGGCTCACGGTATCTGGTCAGCATTCCATACTATTGGTTTGAACAACAATAAGTGGCAGAATCGCATCAAGGTGATTGGCGTGATTTGGGCTTCTTTGATCGTGCTGATGTTCGCCGCAGTAGTATGCTACTATTTTGGCATTTGGACTTGGAATATGATTTAATTCGTACATAAAAACTGAATTAGATATGGCAAACAATATTATTACGCCAGAAATGGCGAAAATCCCACAGGGTCCACTTGAGAAGAAATGGACCAACTATAAGGATCATCAGAAATTGGTGAACCCAGCCAACAAGCGTAAGCTCGACGTTATCGTAATCGGTACAGGTTTGGCAGGCGCTTCCGCAGCGGCTTCATTGGCAGAAATGGGCTTTAACGTGCTCAACTTCTGTATCCAGGATTCTCCTCGTCGTGCTCACTCAATCGCAGCTCAGGGTGGTATCAACGCAGCCAAGAACTATCAGAACGACGGCGACTCTGTATATCGCCTCTTCTATGATACGATCAAGGGTGGCGACTATCGTGCTCGTGAAGCAAACGTATATCGTTTGGCAGAGGTGTCCAACAATATTATCGACCAGTGTGTGGCACAGGGCGTGCCATTCGCTCGCGAATACGGCGGTTTGCTTGACAACCGTTCATTCGGTGGCGCTCAGGTTTCTCGTACATTCTATGCAAAGGGTCAGACCGGTCAGCAGCTCTTGCTCGGCGCTTACTCTGCACTCTCTCGCCAGATCGGCAAGGGCAAAGTGAAGATGTACACCCGCTATGAGATGCTTGATATCGTAATGGTGAAGGATGCAGACGGCACCGAACGTGCTCGTGGTATTATCGCTCGTAACCTCGTAACCGGCCGCATCGAACGCTTCTTCGCTCATGCTGTGGTTGTAGGTACCGGCGGTTATGGCAACACCTTCTTCCTTTCTACCAACGCTATGGCTTCCAACGGTTCTGCTGCTATGCAGATGTATCGCCACGGCGCATATTTTGCAAATCCTTGCTACGCTCAGATCCACCCAACCTGTATTCCAAAGCACGGCGACTTCCAGTCTAAGCTCACCCTTATGTCGGAGTCACTTCGTAACGATGGTCGTATCTGGGTTCCAAAGAAACTTGAGGATGCAAAGAAACTGCAGGCAGGCGAGATCAAGGGCCGTGATATCCCAGAAGAGGATCGCGATTACTACTTGGAGCGTCGTTACCCAGCATTCGGTAACCTCGTACCTCGTGACGTGGCTTCACGTGCAGCCAAGGAGCGTTGCGACGCAGGCTTCGGCGTAAACAACACCGGTCTTGCCGTATTCCTTGATTTCTCTGAAGCTATCCAGCGTCTTGGTAAGGACGTGGTTGCACAGAAATATGGCAACCTCTTCCAGATGTACGAAAAGATCGTAAACGAAAATCCATACGAGAACCCAATGATGATCTTCCCAGCTATCCACTATACGATGGGTGGTATTTGGGTTGACTACGAATTGCAGACCTCCGTTAAGGGCTTGTTCTGCATAGGTGAGGCTAACTTCTCAGACCACGGCGCTAACCGTCTTGGCGCTTCTGCTTTGATGCAAGGTTTGGCAGACGGGTACTTCGTATTGCCATACACCATCCAGAACTACCTCTCCGATCAGATTGGCGTACCTCGCATGTCTACCGATCTGCCAGAGTTTGCTGCTGCAGAGAAGGCTGTAGAAGAAAAGATTCAGAAGTTGATGGCTGTTCAGGGCAAGCGCTCTGTAGATTCTATCCACAAAGAACTTGGTCTCGTAATGTGGGACTTCGTAGGTATGGGTCGTACGGCAGAAGGTTTGAAGAAAGCCATCGAGAAGATCGACGCTATCAAGAAGGAGTTCTGGAGCAACGTCTTCATTCCTGGCAAGGCAGACGCTCTCAATAATGAGCTTGAGAAGGCTCTCCGTCTGGCTGACTTCATCGAGATCGGTCGTTTGATGGCTGTGGATGCTCTCCATCGTGAGGAATCTTGTGGTGGTCACTTCCGTGAGGAGTATCAGACGCCAGATGGTGAGGCACTCCGTCAGGACGATAAGTTTGCTTATGTTGGCTGCTGGAAATATACCGGCGAGGGCAACGAACCAGAACTCATCAAAGAACCTCTCGACTACGAATTTACAGAACGTAAGACGCGTAACTATAAAGCATAATTACTATGGATCAGCATATTAATATTAAGGTTAAGGTTTGGCGTCAGGCTGGACCAAAAGCTCAAGGTCATTTCGAAACCTACGAGCTGAAGAATATTTTCCAAGGTGCTTCTTTCCTTGAGATGATCGATATTCTCAATGAGCAACTCATTTCAGAGCACAAGGATCCAATCGCATTTGATCACGACTGCCGCGAGGGTATTTGCGGTATGTGCTCACTCTACGTGAACGGTCACCCACATGGACCTGATCAGGCAATCACAACCTGCCAGCTCCATATGCGTAAGTTCCATGATGGCGAAACGATCACAATCGAGCCATGGCGTTCACGCGCCTTCCCTGTAATCAAGGACCTTATGGTAGACCGTGGCGCTTACGATAAGATCATGCAGGCAGGTGGTTTCGTTTCTGTCAACACCGGTGGTGTGCCTGACGCAAACGCAATCGCTATTCCTAAGCCAGTAGCAGACGAAGCTATGGATGCTGCTTCTTGTATCGGTTGTGGCGCTTGTGCAGCTGCTTGTAAGAACGGCTCTGCTATGCTCTTCGTTTCTGCTAAGGTGAGCCAGCTCGCTCTTCTGCCACAGGGTAAGGTAGAAGCAGCTGCTCGTGCGAAGGCCATGGTAGCTAAGATGGATGAACTTGGTTTCGGTAACTGTACCAACACCGGCGCTTGTGCAGCCGAGTGCCCTAAATCAGTATCGCTCACCAATATCGCTCGTCTCAACCGTGAATTCATCTGCGCTAAGTTCGCAGATTAATCCAGATTAGATTCCATAAAAGGGGAAATCATAACCCCTGAAATTAAACAGCCGACTGCATCACGCGGTCGGCTGTCCTTTTTTGCTTTCGAGGTGAAATATGTTATGTTAAGGGAGATTTCAATAATCACCTTCGTCTACGAAGAGACGGTAGAGATTGCAGCCTACGAAATTGCCCAGCACAAGGCAGCAATACATGCCCAGAATACTCCAGAGATGTTCGCTCCAGAAGGATGCTGGCACTACCATGTAATAGAAAGCATCTGCTACACAGTGTGGGAAACCACAATGAATAAATAAAGGTACAGCAAAGAGCAATGGAACCCAATGGCCAAACTCCTTACCGCGACGGGCAAACGTCACAGACGTGGTCATGAGCATGCCGCAACCAATACTGAGCAGACCGGCTTTCCATGGGCCTAACGCTAGGCGGCTTTCCAGTACTTTTTGGGCCGTTTCCTGCAAAGGCATGGCCGAGCATCTGGCCAGGAGCGCCATTACGAAGCAACCAATCCAGTTGCCCACCAGAATAAGCATCAGGTTGCCCAGATCCTTGCCATTCTGAACGAAACCGGCTGTGCCAGTATATAACTTGAGTTTATAGCTCACCACGGTAGCCAAACCCAAGATAAAGAGGAACATGCCGAGGCTCTTATCTGCCAGGAAGCCAAAACCTGCAATTCCAATACATATGCCGGCGAAAATCGCCGATTTAATCATTTTTGCCATAATCTTTTGCAAAGATACTGCTTTTTTTTGACGTGTGCAAATTTTTCAAAGAAAAATGTACGCATTATGCCATTTATCTGGAGGATAGATTACTCCACCATAACAACCCGACCTACCGATTCCACGTGCTCGAAGAGTTGGCGATAGAACGCATGGCGGCAGAGCGTTTGTCGGCTTCCAATAATCATCACTTTGTGGCGGGCTCTGGTAAGTGCCACATTCATGCGTCGTAGGTCTTGCAAAAAGCCAATCTGGCCGGCATCGTTGGCGCGTACCAAGGAGATAATGACCACGTCTCGCTCCTGGCCCTGGAAGGCATCTACCGTTTCTACGGTTATGAATTTGCGAATGGCACGAAGCTTCTGGTTTCGTTTGATGAGTTTGTGCAAAAGATGGATTTGTGCCTGATATGGAGAAATGACGGCAAAATCTATGCCATCGTCCTGCAGGCGGCGAAACGTCATCATGTCGGCGTAGGCTTCGAGCTGCTGCACAAGGAATTTTGCCTCTTGCACGTTGTAGCGCGACGTTCCGTCGTGCTGCTCGGCCTCTTGCCATTCCGTTTCGCTGGTATCGAACCAAAGAAGGGCAGAGTCCATATCCAAAGCGCCTCGGTATTGCACATTCTCTGCTGCTATGAGTTTGCCATCATAGAAATAATCCGAAGAAAAACGCATGATGTCGGGGTGCATGCGATATTGAATCGTGAGCAGATTGACGGCTTCCGGTTTGGTTGTCGCCACGTGCTCCATGAGCGTTCGAGAGAGAATGCCATGCATAGCTTCCGGACTCTTGAGCGTAGGCGGCAACTGTTGATGATCGCCCGCCATAATCACTCGCTTGGCGCGGCGGATGGCAATCCAGCAGGCCGGTTCTGTGGCCTGAGAGGCTTCGTCGATAAAGACGGTATTATATTGCTGGCCGTGCATCAAAGGATGGCCAGCTCCGGCTAACGTACAGGCAATCACTTTTGCATTTGCAAACAATTCATTACGAATCTCTCCCTCCAGCACGTCAGCTCGCTCGCGCAAGCGATTTCGCTCTTCGTGATTGAGCTTCCCTTTCGTGCCAAAGCCTTCGCGCAACATTTTTCTCAGTTTCCAGAGCTCGGGGTATTGCTGATGGTCGGCAAACTGGCGTTCAAACGTGGATTGCAGCATCTTGTCGGTTACGCGACTCGGGTTGCCGATACGCAAAACGGGAACGGCCCTATCGATAAGCTGACTCGCTATCCAATCTACGGCAGCATTACTTTGTGCGCAAACCAACACCTGCGGTTCACGTCGAAGCGTTTCATAAATGGCCTCAAGGAGCGTGGTGGTTTTGCCCGTGCCGGGAGGTCCGTGCACAATCATAACGTCCTGTGCACAAAGCACTCTATTGACGGCATCTTCCTGCGAAGGATTGAGCCATTTCATGCCCACGGCGGGTATGTTACGAAAGGAGGGGCGTTCAGAACCAATTAGTACTTCACGAAGATGGATAAAGGCTTCGTTGGTGGTGTTCTCCACTTTCTTGAGCGCCTCAAATTCCAATTGATAGGTTCGCTCATTAAACGCCAATTGCACGCCCAGTTGGCCCTCTCTCTGGCCTATGACATCGGAGAGTTGACCATTCTTTGGTACAATAACTACCATACGATTGCCATCCTGATAGCTGACGGTTCCATTCCATCGAAGATAGCGCAATTTGCCATCGTTGGTGGTGTAGAAAAACGTGACCGGCGTTTGTGGTTCGAACTTGGAATCCAAATCCTTGCCTTCGTCGAGTGTGATGTTGTCTTCTGGAGATGTTCCGTTTATGGCGTTGCCATTTGAGGTTCTGTTGCTGGGGAAGCCATCTGAGGTGTTGGTTCTAACCTCCTCGCGGAAGATTTCGATGGTCATTTCTCCCAAAGAATTATAGCCGGCGGCACCCGTGGTAACAGGAAACCAACATTCTCCACGACTGATTAAGCGACGGAGTCCCATCGCTTCTTTCTGCTGTTGGAAATAAGCCTTTTCATAGGCATATTCTTTCTCCAATGCGTCTCGCATTTGCTGTATATGTGGGATGCTGGATGCCAAGGCTTAGTGGGTTAGAGGAGAAAGATGTGATCGTTTGCGAGATAGGGTTGCAGATGTTGATAGAGAACGGCGGTAGGTAAACCCATCACGTTATAGTATGAGCCATGCAGACCTACGCAACCGATATAGCCAATCCATTCCTGAATACCATATGCTCCGGCCTTATCAAGTGGCGAGAACGTGCTTACGTAATACTCTATTTCTGCGTCAGAGAGTGTGCGGAAGGTGACGTCGGTAGCGACGACGAAACTGGATTGTGGTGAACGAAGGCTGGTGAGGGTGACACCTGTGAAGACCTGGTGCGTTTTGCCAGAGAGAAGATGAAGCATGCGCTCGGCGTCGGCAGCATCGGCAGGTTTGCCCAACTGAACGCCGTCTACCCATACAATCGTATCAGCCGTGATGAGCAGGTCGTCTTCCTTGAGATGCGAGGCATAGGCATTTGCCTTCGCGCGCGATATATATAAAGGAATGTCCCCGCCTTGCAAAGAGGCAGGGAACGATTCGTCGGCGTCGATATCCACCACGTCGAAGGCTATTCCTAAGCCCGCCAACAATTCGCGACGACGTGGACTTTTTGAACCAAGAATAATGTGCATACGCAAGTGTGCAAGATGCCCCAATCGGGCCATTCAATATAGGGTGTTCTAATAAACCTGCCCGCAAGGTCGGCTTATGCGAACATGCCTGGGAGGCAGAACGCGTACATCGTGCCGAAGAACATGATGACCTTAAGCAGCAATTGTGCGTGATGGAAATCTGAATTCACTTTTGCCGACCAAAGCAGGATGATATTGCCAACGAGAGCCACGCAAAGGAAAAGGTAGAAGCGTGAAGCAAAATGACTCCATGCAAACGACAATGGCAGACATGCAAAATTGAAATAGGACATCAAACCGATAATGGTTACGAGCAAGAACGTGACTACGGCCTTTGAAACAACGTTACCATATTTCACGGGGAAAGTATGGCATTCCATTTCGCGGTCGCCTTCCTGATCTTCAATGTCTTTGATAATCTCACGAGCCCATGTACAGAGGAAAGCAAACGCGCCAAAGCCACCCAAATAGAGATAGATCTCGTTAATGAGATATTGACCAAGAAGAGAATCCTGACCAAACTCACGATGGAGACTGGCGTCGCAGGCAAACGCAACCACCAATGGCGTGAGGCCTGCCAGAAAAGCGATCGTGAGATTACCTATGATGAATTGACGCTTATAGCTGGCGGAATAGAACCAAAGAATACCCGGCACGAAAATAAACGTGGTGATAAGGGCAGAACTATGCAATATCCAGCCAAGTGCCAATCCGGAGATGATGCCTACCGCCGTAAGACCAATAAAAAGATGCATAGCCTGCTCTTTGCTGACGGAGCGGGTAACAATCATTTTCTCGGGACGATTGATGGCGTCAATTTTCACGTCGAAATAATCGTTAATAACATATCCGCCAGCCGCAATAGCCACCACGGCCACGATGAGCATGAGCAACATCCACCAGGTGAGGGGCTCGGTTAACTGATAGTGGAGCATGATGCTGCGAACCACATATTTTTCCATTACCCCCAAAAGGATGGCGAGAAAGAGAAGATTATTGACGCGAATAAGTTTTAAATAGTCAGTCATATGATGCGAGTTTCAAGCATGCGAGATGCTTTTATTTCAGTTTGAGAAGTGCACCTTTCCAAGCAGGAAGCGTGATGCAGAGCGGTTTATCTGGGCAGAAAGCGGTCGTATATTGTGCTCCCGTGAGCAAATCTTCAAAGGTGACGTCTGCGAGAGCAGGAGTAATGCCCAAATACGAGAACGCTTCGGCAGGAATGCGTACGTGCATATCGCAAGTCTTATCGTGGAAATTGATAACGGCCACGATAGTTTCAGACTTGGCTGCGGCTTTTGTTCTGGTTTTAGCGGCCTTGACTTCCGGCTCGTAATGGCGGATGTACGCATAATGCTCGTGCTTGTTGAAGCCTTCGCCTTGGGCGTATTCCAAATCAAACATCTTGCCATTTGTGATGGCCTTCTCGGTTTTGGTGACGTTAAGCAGTTTCTTATAGAACGTGAGAAGTTCCTGCTGCTCGTCGTCCAAACGTGCGCCATCCCATTTGCCATTATTGGCAAGAGCCTGCACGCTATTCATTCCCCAATAATCGAAGATAGTGGTTCGACCGTCCATACCAGAGAATCCTTCCACCTGCATGCCTTTTTCTCCCAATTCCTGGCCGGCATATACCATGACAGGATTATCACCAAGGGTGGCAGCCACAATCATGGCCGGTTGTGCACACATACCTCTTCCGCAGAAGAAACCGCTGGCGATACGTTGCTCGTCGTGGTTCTCAAGGAAATAGAGCATGTGTTCTCGGATGTCGTCTACCGTTTGCCATTGCTGGGAGATGCCTTCTGCCGCATAGTTCTTGCTCGTAACGGCACGAAGATAATCATACATTCCCACTTTATCGTAGAGATAATCGTATCCGGCATGGAGGAAAGCGCGATAGAGTGAAGGATTATAGACCTCACCAATAAAGAGGGTTTCCTCTTGGGCGTTGGCCTTGGCGCCGGTTGTGGTGGCGTTAACTTTGGCTTTGGCCTGGGTTTTGGTGTTGGCTGTGGTGGCGGCTTTGATTTGCGGGATGACCCATTGCCAGAAAGCAACCGGTACCATCTCAGCCATATCGCAGCGGAAGCCATCTACGCCTTTGCTCTTCCAAAAGAGCAGAATATCGCGCATCTTCTTCCACGTGTCGGGCACAGGAGAGAATTGCTCTTCTCTGCCACCCATATAGTGAACGCCATAATTGAGTTTGACAGTTTCATACCAGTCGTTCTGGCTTGGATGCGCAGAAAAGCAATCGTTACCCGTTACTTTGGTAGGGCATTCGGCATAGCCCTGCAAATCAAAGTTTGGAGCAAACGCTTCTCCCGGCATGTAGTAGAAATTATTAAGCGGCGAGAAAGCCCATTCCGGATGGTCGGTTTCTCCCAAATCAATAACGCCTTTTGGTTTTGCGTCGGAGAAATATTCTCGTGCCACGTGATTAGGAACGAAATCGATAATCACTTTGAGTCCGGCTTTGTGGGTACGCTCAAGAAGTGCTTCAAATTCAGCCATACGATTTGGCACATCTTCCGCCAAATCCGGGTCGACGTCGTAGTAGTCCTTGATGGCGTAAGGCGAACCAGCCTTGCCTTTTACAACGGCAGGATGGTCGGCTTTGATGCCGTATTTGGTATAATCAGTTTGTGTTGCGTGTTCAATAACGCCGGTGTACCACACATGAGTAGCGCCTAAGTCTTTAATGTATCGTAACGCTTTAGTGGTAATCTGGTTAAATTTGCCACATCCGTTCTCCTCAATCGTCCCATTATGTTTGCGAGTATCGTTGAAATTCGCAAAAGTGCGTGGCAATAATTGGTATATAATCGTTTTTGCCATAAAAGTTGTGTGTTTTTCAGTTAGGTCTGGTGTGTGGGGAAGGTGTTCTTCCCGGAAAGGTTAAAGCCTGGCCGAATGCCGAATGTTGTATTTGGGGTTGGCATTCGGCCAAGCAGTTAATTCCAGAGGAGCAGTTGCATATATTCCATAGAAGGAAGATCGTGCATAAACTCCATTTTGTTTATCCAATCGACACTTTATTTGGAAACAAGTTCCATGGTGTCGGAAGCAATCATGAGCTCTTCGTCGGTAGGGATAACCACCACTTTCACCTTACTATCAGGAGCAGAGATGACGGCTTCCTTGCCGCGAATGGTAGCGTTAACAGCCTTGTCGATCTTAACGCCCATGAACTCAAGTCCTTCGCAAGCAGCCTCACGCATAGAGGTTTGGTTTTCACCAACGCCAGCCGTGAAGACGATCACGTCTACACCACCCATGGCAGCTGCATATGCGCCGATGTACTTCTTAACTTTATAGTTGTACATGTCGGTAGCGAGGACTGCACGCTTGTTGCCTTCTGCAGCAGCCTTTTCCAGGTCGCGCATATCAGAACCTACACCAGAAATACCAGCCACGCCGGATTTCTTGTTGAGATAGTTAGACATGCCATCAGCATCCAGATTGAGTTTCTTCTGGAGGAAGGTGACAGCACCACCATCCACGTCGCCAGAGCGAGTACCCATCATCACACCTTCGAGTGGGGTGAGACCCATGGTGGTATCCTGGCACTTGCCACAATTAACAGCAGCGAGAGAGCCACCGTTGCCGATATGGCAGGTGATGATCTTTACCTTATTGTAATCCAAACCGAGGAATTCGCAAGCACGAGCTGACACGTAGCGATGAGAAGTACCGTGGAAGCCATAGCGACGAACGCCATACTGCTCGTACACCTCGTAAGGAAGAGCATACATGTAGCTGTACTGAGGCATGGTCTGATGGAAAGCGGTATCGAAAACGCCTACCTGAGGAAGACCCGGCATCAATTCAGAAACGGCACGAATACCTTTGAGGTTGGCAGGGTTGTGGAGTGGAGCAAGATCAGAAACCTCTTCAAATGCCTTGATCACTTCGTCGTTGATGATGACAGACTTGGTGAACTTCTCGCCACCATGCACCATACGATGACCAACTGCATCAATCTCGTCGAGCGACTTGATTGCGCCAATCTCGGCGTCGGTAAGGAGAGAGAAAATGAACTTAACACCTTCGGTGTGCTCAGGGATATCGTGCATCACCTGAATCTTCTCGCCATTCGGCAACTTAACCTTAACAAATGCGTTGTCAAGGCCAACACGTTCGGCACCACCGGAAGCAATTACTTCCTTGGTGTCCATATCGTACAAAGCGTACTTAATTGAGGATGAACCGCAGTTCAATACAAGAATTTTCATAAATTAATAAAATTAATTTCTGTATTGTAGGCTGCACTCGGCATAGCAAATGGATTTGCTCTGCGCTCGTTGGCACTACAATTCATATATTTATTAGTTGACTTTTTTGTCAATTTTTCTGCAGGAGGTTTGCAGGAGCTTTGCAGGAGGTTTGCTACGGAGAGTAGGGCAACCTTAGGGAAAGCTTAGGGCAAACCATTGGGGGAGATGAGGATTTCCCGTTTATTGAATGGCCTGATTAGCCGTGATGATAACCATCTGCACGATGTCCATAACCTTGCAGCCGCGGCTGAGGTCGTTGACAGGAGCAGCAATACCTTGGAGGATAGGGCCAATGGCGTTAGCGCCAGAGAAGCGTTCTACCAGCTTGTAGCCAATGTTGCCAGCCTGGAGGTCAGGGAATACGAGCACGTTAGCCTTGCCAGCTACCGTAGAACCAGGAGCCTTGCTTGCGCCAACTTTTGCTACGAGAGCAGCATCAGCCTGGAGCTCGCCGTCGAGCTGGAGGTCTGGAGCAAGTTCGTGAGCGATACGGGTAGCTTCGGTTACTTTGTCGATGAGCTCGTGCTTAGCAGAACCCTTGGTAGAGAACGAAAGCATAGCAACGCGTGGCTCAATCTGACCAAGTACGCGAGCTGTTTCAGCTGTAGAAACGGCGATTTGTGCCAATTCCTGCGCATTAGGACAAGGATTAACGGCGCAGTCTGCAAATACGAGGAAGCCGTCTTCACCCAAATCCTTGGCAGGTGTGAACATAAGGAAAGCACCAGAAACGATGCCAACGCCCGGCTTTGTTTTGAGGATTTGGAAAGCAGGACGGATGGTGTCAGCAGTCGTGCCACGTGCACCAGCCAATTCGCCATCAGCATCACCAGCCTTGATCATAAGACAACCCAGGTACAAAGGATCCTTTGCCTTCTCAGCAGCCTGCTCAGGGGTCATGCCCTTAGCCTTGCGGAGCTCGTAAAGGAGGTTGGCATAATCAGCCATCTTGGGATCGGTAGCAGGGTCGAAGAGAGTAGCCTTGCTGATGTACTCATAGCCGTTGTCGGCAGCCATTTTGTTGATTACAGCAGGGTCGCCGATGAGGATCAACTCTGCGATTTCATCACGGAGAAGGATGTTGGCAGCCTCAAGAGTACGAGGTTCGTCACCTTCCGGAAGAACGATACGACGCTTGTTTTGCTTCGCACGTTCCGTCATTTGCGCTAAAATATCCATACTAAAAAAGTTTGTGAGTGTTTATAGGGATGTTCTAAAAATTCCCCGTTATGCAAGTTTAACAATAAATTTGGGTAGTTCTTCACTTTTCTGATGCTTTTTGTTTTTTGCTTGTATCTTGTTGATTATCATTCAGTTATAGTGCCCGCACTACGCCTTCATTCTAATCAGCAATCTACTAAGTAAAAATTCAAAAATCATTCAAAAAGCAATTATTAGAACATCCCTATAGTTTTTCAAAAATGTACTATTTTTAAGTGATGTTATCTAAAAACTGCGCAAAGTTACAAAAAAATACTGAATAATGCAAGAAAAATGCAAAAAAAATGTAAAAGTTTTGGTTGTTTCGAGAAATTTTAGTAATTTTGCAGCCGATTTTGTTTTGAAGTACAAAGAATGAAACGATTTTTACCAGTTGCCATAGCATTTTTGATGATGATTTCGTTGCCCGCTTTTGCGATCGACGAGATTACAGAAGATGATAATGGTTATCACCCATATAAGGAAGTTCTAAATTATGCCGAGCCAAACACGTTTTGGTCGATGTATTTGGATTTGGGCTTCAGCCATTTTAACGGTGACCGTGGTGCAAAGCTTTTTGGTCCGGATGCGAAATATGCGTATTCGCCAGACTTTGGCTTGGGCTTAGAGTATTCATTTACACCATGTTGGGGTGTTTGGGTTGATTATCATACAACCACCTATGGTCAGCACATGTTTGACAAGAGCGTGGATTATGATGTAACAGCCAGCGGCCGTTTCTTTGGTCAGATGAATACGTTGGGAACTGGTTTGAGCTATAACCTGCTGAATGGTTTCTTCCCACGCCGTACTCAAACATGGCTTAACCTGTATTTGCAGGTAGGTGGTGGAATGGGCGTTTATTCGCTTCACGGCGCAGGCTACGAATATAAGACGGTAGGCGGTGATGGCGATAAAATCCTTCTGCAGCCAACTGAGATTACCGATGCCGATGGCAATATCGTAGGTGCATGGTACAACGCAGATAAGGATAAATGGACGTTGGCAGACGGTGCAACCGACTATAGCATCAAGCATTATAACGTTGCCGGGTTTATCCATGTGGGTTTCCTGCTCCAGTTCAACGTAACCCGTTCGATTGAAATTGGCCTTCGTCCGTACTACGATTTCTTTACGAGCGACCGTGTGGATGGTAATGCCAACCTGCTGAATCCAAACAACAAGATGAACGATGGTTTGATTGGTTTGGATGTGCAGTTGCGTTGGGCATTTGGTGCAAAAGCCGATTCGCATACTCGTAACTACGCCAACGTAGAGCGTTTTGATAGAGGTATAGCGGATCGAAATGATGCAGCTCGCCGTGATGAGATACTCGGCAAATTGGATAGTTTGAAGAATGCGTTGGACAGCTTGAAGAATCTCCCATTGCTTGCCAATAACGGTGGCGACACCATTATTAATAATAACGCGGGCGGGGCAGGAAATAGTAGCGCATACGAGGATATCTATTTTGTGTACTTCCCGAACGATGTGTACGAATTGGATGAAGATGGCCATATTCGCGTATTGGAAATGGCAGAACGCCTCAACATGTGGCCAGACACTTATCTCGAGTTGAGAGGTTATGCCGACGCTACGAGCAATAAGGATCACAATGAATGGTTGTCGTGGAATCGTACGCAGACCGTTCGTAATGAGTTGATCAACCTCTATGGCATTAACCCAGACCGCTTGATTGATCGCGGTGTAGGTCAGTTGGATAACGTGAGTGGTTCGTTCCGTGCCAACCGTCGTGTAACGATGCGTCTCGTGCCGGAAGAGGCTGTGGATAGCATCCGTGAAGATCGTGATAATGCGCATGAGCAGTTCAGAAAGAACAATAACGAAGCAACGGGTGAACATAAGCAATCTGCTCGTACGCAGGCTTTGAATAACGAGACGGCAGCCAGCACCAATTCTCCATTCCGTGCAGCTCCTTACGGAACGGATGAGCGCAAGAAAACCGACTCAATTGAGGCTAAGCAGGCAGAGGAAAGAGCTGCTGTTCGTGCAGCCAAACTGGCAGAACTGAAGGAGGCAGCAGAGCAACTCCTGAAGCAAAAAGCTGCGGAAGAAAAGGAGAAAGAGGCAGACGTGATTTGCGTGGTTCCTGCCGATGCAACGCTCGCACAACTGGCAGATAAGTATTATAATAATCCAAAATGCTGGGTATACATCTTCGAAGCCAATCGAGATATTCTCAAATCTCCGGATGCTATTTTTGAAGGCCAGAAACTCCGCATTCCAAACCTCACAGATGAGGAAAAAGCCAACGCTTCAAAACACGCAATTGAGATGTTGCAGAAATTGAAATAAGAAACATATCGCTCGCGACGATGTCGCTAAGCGAGGTCCCATAGCTCAGTTGGTTAGAGCACCTGACTCATAATCAGGGAGTCCTTGGTTCAAGCCCAAGTGGGACCACTGGTCAATAACAGGCTTCCGCTATGCGGAGGCCTTGTTGCCGCAAAAAAGGTATAGTTTGAAAGGACGAAAAAAGTATAATTCAGTTATATGCAAAAGATTCGTAACATAGCCATCATAGCCCACGTCGATCACGGCAAAACGACGCTCGTGGACAAGATGCTCTACACCGCCAATCTCTTTCGTGATAACCAGGAGAAAGGCGAGTTGATTTTGGACAATAACGACCTTGAACGCGAGCGTGGTATTACCATTCTTGCCAAGAACGTGTCGATTGATTACAAGGGTTATAAGATTAATATTATCGACACTCCGGGTCACGCCGATTTTGGCGGCGAGGTGGAGCGCGTATTGAACATGGCCGATGGCGTTCTGCTTTTGGTGGACGCATTCGAAGGCCCAATGCCTCAGACGCGTTTCGTACTCCAAAAGGCTCTTCAACTCAACCTCAAGCCAATCGTGGTTGTAAATAAGGTAGATAAGCTCAATTGCCGTCCAGACGAAGCACAAGAGGCTGTTTTCGACCTGATGTGCGCTTTGGATGCGACCGAAGAGCAACTTGATTTCCAAACGATTTATGGTTCTGCCAAGAATGGGTGGATGTCGACCGATTGGAAGCAACCAACCACCGATTTGACCGCTTTGATGGACGCAATTATTGAGTATGTGCCAGAGCCGGAAGTGCTGGAAGGAACGCCACAGATGTTGATCACTTCTTTGGATTACAACTCTTATGTGGGACGTATAGCCGTAGGTCGTGTACATCGTGGCACGCTCAAAGAGGGCATGAACGTAACGCTTGCCAAGCGAGATGGCTCAATGGTGAAATCCAAGATTAAGGAACTTCGCATATTCTCCGGCATGGGTCAGGCGAAAGTGGCAGAAGTATCTTCAGGCGATATCTGTGCCGTTATTGGTATTGAAGGCTTTGAAATTGGCGATACGATCTGCGATTTTACCGCACCGGAAGCTCTTCCTCCAATCGCCATTGACGAGCCAACCATGTCGATGGTGTTCACGATCAACGACTCACCTTTCTTTGGTAAGGAAGGAAAGTTCGTAACCAGCCGCCATATTCATGAGCGTTTGATGAAGGAGTTGGAGAAGAACCTTGCACTTCGCGTGGAAAAAAGCGAAACGGATGACGTATGGCATGTGTTTGGACGAGGTGTGCTTCATCTTTCCGTCCTTATCGAAACGATGCGCCGTGAAGGCTATGAATTGCAGGTGGGTCAGCCGCAAGTTATTATCAAGGAAATCGACGGCGTAAAGTGCGAGCCAATAGAGCAACTTACCGTGAATACTCCAGAGGAATGTTCGGGCAAGATTATTGAATATGTGGCGATGCATAAGGGCGAAATGGTGTCGATGACCACCGTAAATGATCGTATCCAATTGGAGTTTACCATCCCTTCTCGCGGCATTATCGGAATGCGTACATACGTGATGAACATCTCGGCCGGCGAGGCTATTATGAGCCATCGTTTCCTTGAGTTCCAGCCATATAAGGGCGATATTGAGAAACGTACCAACGGTTCGCTTATTGCTATGGAGCAGGGTACGGCATATGCCTACGCATTGGATAAACTTCAGGATCGTGGTCGCTTCTTTATCTATCCGCAGGACGAGGTGTATGCCGGTCAGGTGGTAGGCGAGAGCAGCAAAGATAAAGATATCGTTATAAACGTAACGAAATCGAAGAAACTGACCAATATGCGTTCTAAATCTGCCGACGACAAGGCGGTATTGCCACCTCCAGTAATCTTCTCTTTGGAAGAGGCATTGGAGTATATCAAGGAAGATGAATATGTGGAAATTACGCCTCAATCGATGCGTCTGCGCAAAATCATCCTTGATGAATTAGAGCGTAAGCGTGCTCGCAGTCGTGCAGGTCTTTCTGCGGACGAATCGGATGATGAGGATTAAGGAGCGTATATAAACTCCAGAAAAACTAATCCCAAGGGAATTAATAATTTAACAACTATACAATTATGCAAATTACAAAGACTGACATCGACGCACTCAATGCAAAAATCACACTTGTAGTTGAGCCAGTTGATTACGAAGAAAAAGTAGCTAAGGAACTGAAAAGTATTCGCCAACGTGCGCAGATTCCTGGCTTCCGTCCTGGTAAAGTGCCAGCAAGCCTCGTGCAAAAGCAGTATGGCAAGGCTGTGCTCGCAGAAGAATTGAACAAGGTAATTGGTGAGCTCCTTTATGGCTATATCCAGGAGCAGAAATTGAATATTC
Source organism: Paludibacteraceae bacterium (assembly GCA_045600985.1). Classification (GTDB taxonomy): domain Bacteria; phylum Bacteroidota; class Bacteroidia; order Bacteroidales; family Paludibacteraceae; genus Colicola. Next base: position 55,586 of record JAZRYY010000005.1, on the reverse strand, counting down.
TTGGCGAACCTCTTGCCAATGATGAGGAAACTCCAGATATGGACCTCGACAACCAGACTTCTTTCACGTTCGTATTCGATATCGCAGTTGCTCCAGAATTCAATTGCAAACTCGATGGCAAGAACAAGATTGCTTCATATAAGATTGAAGTAACCGACGAGATGGTGGAAAACCAGGTGAAGGGTTATGCCGAGCGTTTCGGCTCATACGAAAGCGCTGATGAAGTGGCAGAAGGCGATATGCTTCGCGGAAAGCTCATTGAGCAGGCTGAGAATGGCAAAGTAATTGAGAGTCAGGTACTTTCTATTGACTACATGAAGCCAGCACAGCAGAAGAAATTCAAGGGTGCAAAGAAGGGCGATATCATCACCTTCAATCCTAAAAAGGCTTATGAGAACGAAGCAGAGCTCTCATCTCTTTTGAAGATTTCAAAGGAAGAAGTGGCAGCTATGAAGTCTGATTTTACATTTGAGATCGCTGAAATCACCCGTCATCAGGCAGCAGCTATTGATGCCGCTCTCTTCGCTAAGGTGTATGGTGAAGGCAATATTGCTGATGAGGCGGCATTCCGCGCTAAGATCCGCGAAGAAATCCAGGCAAACATGGATGAGGATGCCAAATATAAATTCGGTCTTGACTGCAAGGCAGCCATCCTCAAGAAGATTGAGAAAGTGCAGTTCCCAGAGGAATTCCTGAAGCGTTGGCTCAAGACTGCCAATAAGGAACTTACCGATGAGCAGATTGAGAAAGATTGGGCACAAACGCTTGATCAACTTCGTTGGCAGCTCGCTAAGGATCAGCTTGCAGAGCAATTCGAGGTGAAAGTGAATCCAGAAGACGTGAAAGCTTATGCAAAAGAAGTAGCACGTATGCAATTCCTTCAGTACGGCATGTCTCACGTAGAAGATCAGTATCTTGAATCATTCGCAGCTGATATGCTTAAGGATGAGAATCAAACTCGTGGCATTTACGATCGCGTGCAGGAGAATAAGATCTACGAGGCGTTGAAGGCCGTAGTAAAGATAGAGGAGAAGACTATTTCTCATGAGGAATTTGGCAAGCTCTTCGCTTAATCACGCAAGTAATAAGCAATAAAAAACTCCCGATACCAATTTGTATCAGGGAGTTTTTTTGTGAGATAGGTGGCTTTATTGCTGCACCACCATCACATTTTCTGTTTCCAATCTCACGCGCAACCAGGCAGTCAGATTGGTGAGTTGTTCGGCAGAAAGAGGTTTGTCGCCATTCGCACTTGTAAGAATAACCACGATGAGGCGATTGCTGCCTTCTCCATTGGCTGCCATAATTACGTTTTGAACAGTAGGGTATTGAATGGTGATTTCATTCATGATATGTTCTGCCGGAAGTGTGTTTTGCTCAATTACTTGGCGTAAACTGTCGTTGGTTTGAATGAGAGTTGCAATTTCCTGCTTGTGGGCTGCCAGTTTGTCTTCGTTGCTGTGCATAATCTCTTTCCAAATGTCCATTTCTGACACAGAAGCATATGCCGCATCCTGATGAATTGCCAATTGCGAGTGCGTCAGCCCATATTTTTCAGCCTTTGTGTAAAGGACGTTATAATCGCTTGCTGCCAATTCTTCTCCTGCGATAAAGAGCTCAATTTGCTTGGTGTCGGTATGTACTTTTGAATCATAGACGTAGCTTTTGCCAATCGATTTGTTTTCGGCAATGAAGGCATTCGCGTTTCGCGTGAAATTTGTGTCTTGAATTACCACTACTCCAGACCAGATAGAGGGCAAAATCACGATAACCAATCCTATGGAAATGGCAATTTTGCGTTTGCGTTCCAATTGAGGGTTGGCGTCCTTCACCTGCTCGTATCCAATGTATTTCGTGCCAAGAAAAGCTGCCAATGCGATGAAGACCGAGTTGATGAAGAAGAGATAAAGTGCTCCCAGAAAAAACTCCGGCTGCATAGTGGCAATACCATAGCCGACAGTACACAAAGGTGGCATCAGGGCCGTAGCAATAGCAACACCTACAATGACGTTGCTCTGCTCTTTGCGAGAGGTGGCAATAATGCCTGCAAAACCTCCAAATAATGCAATTAAAACATCATAAATGGTAGGATTGGTACGTGCCAGCAGTTCGGTTGGGTGCTCCAAATCCAAAGGCGTTACCAGAAAATACAACGTTGACGCAAATAATGAGATACCCACCATAATGCCCAGGTTCTTCAATGCATTCTTCAGCAAATAGAGATCGTTTGTTCCCAACGCCAATCCGACGCCTACGATAGGCGACATTAATGGGGAGATGAGCATGGCACCAATGATGACAGCAACTGAATTGACGTTCAAGCCAACAGATGCTATGATAATGGCGCAAAACAAGATGTGAATATTAGGTCCTCTGAAAGCAATATTATTGCGGATATCTGCAGCGGCCTGCTTTACGTCGATGTATTCCGTCAGATCTAAACGATGGCGCATACGCAGCCATATTTTTGAAAGTTTGTTGAATTCCATAATAGAACGGGTTTATTTTGCGTGCAAAGGTACTCAAAAAAACTTATATATGCAAACTTTTGTCTTTTTTATTTGCATATGTGCAAAAAAAATAGTAATTTTGCGGGCAAAATTGTTCCATCTAACTACTATGGTTAAGAAATATGATTTCCTCATTATCGGCGGAGGTGTAGCCGGTATGAGTTTTGCGCTAAAGATTGCGCGAGAAAAGAAGTATAAGATTGCCCTCTGCTGCAAGACATCACTTGATGAGGCAAACACGGCAAAAGCGCAAGGAGGTATTGCATCTGTTACCAATCTCCTTGTTGATGATTTTGAAAAACACATTCACGACACGATGGTGGCCGGCGACTGGATTTCTGATCCTGATGCAGTACGTCAGGTGGTGGAAAATGGTCCAGCAGGTATTCAGGAGTTGGTGCAATGGGGTGTTAATTTTGATAAGAAAGAGGACGGCACTTTCGATCTTCATCGTGAGGGCGGTCATAGCGAATTTCGCATTCTCCACCATGCCGATGATACGGGTTTTGAAATTCAACGTGGCTTGATGGAGGCCGTGCGCAAGAATCCATATATCACGGTGCTGGAGCACCATTGTGCAGTAGAAATCATCACCCAACATCATTTGGGTGTTCGCGTGACGCGTCGTACGCCTGATATTGAGTGCTATGGCGCGTACATCCTCAATCCGGAAACGGAGAAAGTGGATACATATCTCAGCCGCGTGACGCTGATGGCCACAGGTGGTACGGGTAGCGTGTATGCCACCACCACCAATCCAAATATTGCTACGGGCGATGGCATTGCTATGGTATATCGTGCTAAGGGCAAAGTGGAGGGAATGGAGTTTGTGCAGTTCCATCCAACAGCACTCTATAATCCGGCAGAGAGCCATCCGGCCTATCTTATCACAGAGGCGATGCGTGGTTACGGAGGTATTCTTCGTCTGCCAAATGGCGAGGAATTTATGCAAAAATATGATCCACGTCTTTCGCTCGCTCCTCGCGATATCGTGGCACGTGCCATCGACAACGAGATGAAGATTCATGCGCTTGATCATGTTTGCCTGGACGTCACACATAAAGATCCGGAAGAAACCAAGCGTCATTTCCCAAATATCTATCAGAAATGTCTCTCTATCGGTATTGATATCACGACGCAATATATTCCAGTAGCTCCATGTGCGCACTATATGTGCGGCGGCATCAAGGTTAATTTGGATGCACAATCGTCTATCAATCGCTTGTATGCGGTAGGTGAGTGCTCTTGCACGGGTCTTCACGGCGGTAATCGCTTGGCATCCAATTCTCTTATTGAAGCTGTTGTATACGCAGATGCGGCAGCCAAGCACAGTTTGCAGGTGGTAGATCAGTATGATTTCAACGAAAAAGTGCCAGAATGGAATGATGAAGGCACCCTTTCCGTGGAAGAAAAAGTGCTTATCGCGCAAGATGTTCGTGAGGTTGGCCAGATTATGTCTACGTATGTAGGAATCGTTCGCTCCGATCTTCGCCTTCGCCGCGCATGGGAGCGTTTGGATCTTTTATATGAAGAAACGGAAGATCTGTTCCGTCGCGTGAAGCCAACCAAGGATATTTGCGAACTCCGCAATATGATCAATGTGGGCTATCTCATCACGCGTCAGGCACTTGAACGCAAAGAGTCTCGCGGCTTGCATTACACGATTGATTATCCGCATGCAAAGGAAGATCATAAGATAGAAGGATTCAAATAATTACCATCTAAACAATAGCATTTTGAAAAAAATAACAGTTTTTCTTCTCGCTGTCTTGCTGACAGTATCTATGTTTGCTGAAGGCGTAGCCAAACCATTTTTTGAGAATAGTTCCGTTACGCGTAACGCCAATGTAGGTGTGCTTATCGTGGATGCGGCCACAGGTGAGACGATTGATACATATCGTGCCAATAATCTTCTGCCAACGGCTTCCACCATGAAAGTCATTTCTACCGCTACGGCTCTGGAACTCTTGGGTGGCGATTGGCAATGGAGCACCTATCTGGAGACGGATGGAAAGATTACGAATGGGGTTCTCCACGGCAACCTCTATGTGCGTGGTACGGGTGACCCTACCCTTGGTTCTTCCGACATAGGTGACCGCCAATTCATGCAAAAATGGGTTAATGCTCTTCAGAAAATGGGCATTAAGAAGATTGATGGTGCCGTGATAGCCGATATGACGATGTTTGATAATGGTGATGCCACCAATCCTGGATGGCTCTGGGGAGATATTGGCAACTATTATGGTATGGGCATTTTCTCGCTCAACTATATGGACAACACGATGAACGTGGTGCTCCGTAGCCGCGAGATTGGCTCCATCGCAGAGGTGATTTCCACCTATCCGGAAGTGCCTGGCGTCCAATTTGAAAATCATATTCGCTGTACGGATATCACTTATGATGGTGCATATATCCACGGAGCGGCTTTCGTGAATAAACGTGTCCTTACGGGTAGTGTGCCTGCTAATCTGGGTTCGTTTGGCGTGAGAGGAGATATCCCTAACCCGGGACTATTGCTGGTGCAACACTTGGATAGGGAATTAAATCGTTCCGGCATTGTTACGACTGCCAAGCCTTCTTATATTACCGTAGCCCTGAAGCAGTCTCGTACCCTTCTTTATGAGCACAGGTCTCCTCTTCTTCGAGAGGTTGTAAAAGAAACGAATATACATTCCAATAATCTGTTTGCAGAATCTATTTTTCGTACGCTTGGTTTGCAAAAAGGTACGCCAGCCACGATACTTCAATCGCTTTCTGTGGTGGAACAATGTTGGCGTCAGCGAGGCGTAGAGTGGGGCACAACCATTCAGGATGACGGATGCGGATTGGCTCCGCAAAATGGCGTGTCGCCCGCTACGTTCGTGAGTCTGCTCCGCTATATGTATACCGCCCCTACCTACGACGATCTATATGCCTCTCTTCCGGTTTCTGGTGAGTCGGGCACGCTTCGCGGCTTTCTGCGTGATACACGTCTTCACGGTAAGGTACATGCAAAATCGGGGTCTATAGCACACCTGAAATCTTATGCGGGATATATTCATCGTCCGGATGGCCATACTTGGGTTTTCTCCGTGGTGGTGAGCAATGGAAACGGTAGTGGACGAGTAGTGCAAAAAGAAATTGAACGCTATCTTTTAGAGGTGACCAAATGATAGAGTTTCTTCTGGAAATACCCAGCACCAATACCTATTTGATGCAACGTTGCGCAACTGAGGATTTGCCTGCAGGCTATACCGTTTGCACGTTTCGTCAGACGGCTGGACGTGGACAGCGGGGAAATGGTTGGGAGGCGGAGCCGGATAAGAATATTTCATTCACCACTATCCTTCCTACGCAGGGAATATCACCTGAAGGCCTATGGCGCCAATCTATGCTTGCTGCATTGGCTGTATGCAAGGCGTTGCAGCAATACGCTCTTCCTGCCACCATCAAGTGGCCCAACGATATTTATGTGGGCGATAAGAAAATTTGCGGAATCCTTATTGAAAATGTGCTTCAGGGTGGAGGTGTTAAATGTTCGCTGGCGGGAATCGGACTGAATGTGAATCAGCAGGTGTTTGTGTCGAATGCTCCCAATCCAACGTCCATGGCTTTGCTTACGGGCAAGGAATATGATAAAAAAGAGCTGCTGGAGGCGGTGCTCCATCAAATCTCTTCTCTCCAATCGTTGAACCATGCTGATTTGCGTCAGGATTACCTCGCTAATTTGTATCGCCGAGAGGGAGAATATCTCTGGCGAGAAGCAGAAGTAACTGTTGCCCCGATGATGATCGGTCGCAATCATGAAGGTGCTTTTCGAGCACATATCTATGATATCACTTCAGAAGGCTGCCTTGTTCTTCAAACGGAAGATGATGTTCTTCATACCTATCATTTTAAAGAAATACGCTATATTATATGAAATCAATTATCATCACAGGTGGCGCCGGCTTTATTGGCTCACACGTTGTTCGACTTTTCGTAAATAAATATCCTGAATACCGCATTATCAATGTGGATAAGCTTACGTATGCGGGCAATCTTGCGAATCTCAAGGATATTGAGACTGCTCCCAATTATCGTTTCGTTCGTGCGGACATCTGTGATTTTGATGCCATGTATGCTCTTCTTAAGGAAGAACAAGTGGATGGCATTATCCATCTTGCTGCAGAATCGCACGTGGATCGTTCCATCAAAGATCCTTTCACGTTCGCAAAAACCAACGTCATCGGTACGCTCTCTTTGCTTCAGGCTGCTAAACTCTATTGGGAGTCGCTTCCTGATAAGTATGAAGGGAAGCGTTTCTATCATATTTCAACCGACGAGGTGTATGGCGCACTTGAAATGACCCACCCAGAAGGCATAGAACCTCCATTCACCACGAAGGCATCTTCCGGCGAACACCACCTTGCGTATGGTACGGATTTCTTCTATGAAACCACGAAATATAATCCGCACTCTCCATATTCGGCATCAAAAGCATCGTCAGATCATTTCGTTCGTGCTTTCCACGATACGTATGGAATGCCAACCATTGTGACGAACTGCTCCAATAATTACGGCCCTTATCAGTTCCCAGAGAAGCTTATCCCTCTCTTCATTAATAATATTCGTCATCGCAAACCACTCCCTGTGTATGGCAAGGGCGAAAACGTGCGCGATTGGCTTTATGTGGTGGATCATGCGCGTGCGATTGATCTCATTTTCCATAAAGGTACGATTGCAGAAACCTATAATATTGGCGGCTTTAATGAGTGGAAGAATATTGATATCATCAAAGTGGTAATCAATACGGTGGACCGTCTCCTTGGGCGCAAAGAGGGAGAAGATATGGATTTGATCACATATGTAACCGACCGTGCCGGACACGATATGCGCTATGCAATAGATTCATCCAAACTCCAGCGCGAATTGGGATGGGAACCTTCTCTCCAGTTCGAAGAGGGTATTGAAAAAACCGTTCAATGGTATCTCGACAACCAGGAATGGCTCGATAATATTACTTCGGGTGATTATGAAAAATATTACGATTCCATGTATAAAAATCGTTGATTTATGAAGCGTCTTCTTTATATATTTGCATGTGCTCTCGCATGTGTGTATGCGCAAGCGCAAACCACCTTGGCATTTCCAGAAGCAGAAGGTTTTGGAAAGTACACCACCGGTGGTCGTGGCGGTAATGTGTATTACGTCACGTCTCTTGCCGACTGTGCCGACGACAACCTTGTTCCCGGAACCCTTCGCTGGGCGCTCCGCGATGGGGACGATACGCCACGTACCGTCCTTTTCAAAGTGTGCGGCACTATTTATCTTACGTCCAAACTCAAATTGCAGCATCCGAATGTTACGATTGCCGGGCAAACGGCGCCTGGTGGCGGCATTTGTATTGCCGGTGCCAATATCTACGTCTGCAAGCCGAACGTGATTATTCGTCATATTCGTTTCCGTGCGGGAGATGTGCCCAACACCAATTATCCTTGCCTGGATGTGGAAAACACCAGAAATGTGATTATCGACCATTGCTCTATGACGTGGTCGATGGAGGAGTGCCTGACGATGTATGACTGCGATTCCACTACTGTGCAATGGACTATCATTGGTGAAGGACTTTATCATTCCAAGCATGATAAAGGTAATCGCTCGTATGCAACACAATGGGGTGGCGAACATTCTACCATGCACCATTGTCTCATCACCAATTGCCACAATCGTACACCTCGTTTTAATGGCGTACGTGACGAAGCGGATCTTCAGAATGGGCATCACAACCATGACGCCATGGTGGACTCTGAATTTGCCAACAATGTGATTTATAATTGGGGCAAACAGAATTCTCTCTACGGAGGCGAATGTGATTCTACGAAGAACCGCGTGGACGGTGTGCCAATGGGCTATAATCATGTGTATATGGAAAACAACTATTTCCGCCCAGGCCCAACCACGACGAACTTGCTGACCGAAGCTAAGTATCGCTTTGTGAAGGGCGACAGCAAGAGTGGCTTTGGTTCTTGGTTGTTGAGAGGAAATTTGTTTGAGGCGAATGTGCCGCAGAATGAGGATAATTATGCAGGCTGGCTGACGGATGCACCAATCATGACAGAAAAAACCGATTCATCCTATGTGGTAGTGGAAACGGCTTCTGAAGCTTTTGCTTCCGTTTGCCAAAACGCTGGAGCATTGCTTCCTCGTATCGACGAGGAGGATGGCCGTTTGCTGGCGGAAGCCGCTGGCGCAATAGCACCTCAATTCCATGGCTCAATTCAATCAAAATGGCTTGGCATCATTGATTCACAGGACGACATCACGTTCGCCCAGCAGGATTATTTCCTTGTAGGTGATTCCGTGGTGGGTGGTTATCCATTCCTGGATGCTCTTCCTGGCGATTCGCTCGTTTTGGATACGGATGGTGATGGATTGCCAGATCTTTATGAGACGGCAAATGCGCTTAATCCAAACGATGCTGCTGATGGAGCTGCCATTACGGCTACGGGCTATTCCAATTTGGAAATCTATCTGAATGGAGTGGCTTCGGGCACGATTGATAAAACTCTTTACGAAACACTTCCATATGTTTCTCAGGAACCGGAGGCGCCAGAGCCAAATGCCGTAGAGCAGGTGGCTGTTTCAAATGCCGACAAAGCTGCTTTCGTGAAGTATAATGGCGTGCTTATTATTCGCAAAAACGATCAAAAATATACGCTTTCGGGCCAAAAAGTGGACTAATCATCCCGAAAATTTAGATTATTTCGCAAAAAAAACGCCAAATATTTGGTTAATTAAAAAAAATGTAGTACCTTTGCAGCCGCTTTTAATAGGCGGGTGACTCAGTTGCCCTGCTTTTGTTGTGAAAATACAGCACTTTTTGAAGGAAAACATTTAAAGTATTACGAGATAATAACACTGCCCTGTGAAGGGCTTAAAGATTTAAGACAATGAAACGTACATTCCAACCATCTCAACGTAAAAGACGTAACAAGCACGGTTTCCGTGAGCGTATGATGACTGCAAATGGCCGCCGCGTATTGGCAGCTCGCCGTGCAAAGGGCCGCAAGAAACTTACTGTTTCCGACGAAGGTCGTCACAAATATTCTTTCTAAGAATAATATTGCGAGGCTGAGCCCCGCCGTTACTTAGGAATATACAGGGAAAAGAGCTTCGTCTCCTTTCCCTTATTTTGCGTTTTACTACCAACTGACTTTACTATGCAATCTACCAGACAACAAAAAATTGAGCGTTTGATGCAGAAGGACTTGGGCGAGATCTTCTTGCGTTATGCGAAGAATATCAGCGGAACACTGGGTCGTGGCGTGCTTATTTCCGTTAGCGAGGTGCGTATCTCTCCTGATCTCTCCATAGCGCATGCTTATCTTTCTGTTTTTCCATCAGAATTGGCCAATCAAATCCTTACTCAGGTGCAGGAAGATCAGAAGACTATTCGTTTTGAATTGGGCAACATGGAGCATAATCAGCTTCGCATCATCCCGGAACTCAATTTCCATATTGATACCACCATTGATAAAATGGCTCATATCGACGAGCTTCTCGGCAAATAATTCAGCATCCTGATTTGCGTGAATTTTAAATTACACATAGCCTGGCGTTATCTCTTTGCGAAAAAGAGCCATAATGCGATTAATATCGTCTCAGGTGTCAGCGCGGCTGGCGTTTGTGTGGCTACGGCTGCCCTTGTTTGCGTGCTTTCCGTGATGAACGGTTTCAACCGCGTGTTGGAAGACATGTTCTCGCAGTTTGATCCGGAACTTGTTGTGCGTCCGGCCCAAGGCAAATATTTCCGTTTGGATACGCCCGAGATGCAGGCTTTGCAGGCCATGCCTGAGGTGGAGGTTTTCTCTCCCATCGTTCAGGAGACGGCAATGATCTCTTATAAAGACCACCAGACACCGGCTATACTCAAAGGCGTAGACTTCAATTTCCAGCAGCTCACGGGTATCGATTCCATTATCACGGATGGCTATTTTGAGGTGTACGATGGCGCATTTGATCGTTGTGTACTCGGCAGAGGACTGGCGGCAGAGATTGGCATGAATGCACATTTCGTGGGAGGTCTGCATATCTATGCCCCCAAGCGAACGTCGCGCGTCAATCTTTTGCGCCCCGATCAGTCACTCAATCGTGAGGTTACCTATATCGCCGGCACTTTTGCGGTCAATCAGGTGGAATATGATGATCATATGGCACTCATTTCGCTCGCTTGTGCACGCCGCCTTTTTGAATACGATGAAAATGAAGCCACATCTGTGGAACTGAAACTTTCCAAGCCAATCCAGCGTCGTATTCAAGCACTTTTGGGAGATAACTATATGGTGCTCAATCAATACGAACAGAAGGCTGATTTCTTCCGAATTGCCAAAGTGGAAAAATGGCTGAGCGCCCTTCTGCTTGTGTTTATTCTGCTCATCGCTTCCTTTAATATCGTAGGCTCGTTAAGCATGCTTATTTTGGATAAGAAAGAGGATATTGCCATCCTTTCCAATCTTGGGGCTACGCCTCAGCAGATACAGCATATTTTCTTGTATGAAGGGTGGCTTGTGTCTGCTTTGGGTGCCGGTATAGGCCTCTTGATCGGCCTCGCGGTGTGCCTTCTTCAGGAGCATTTCGGCTTTATCAAGTTGGGCAATGGCTACGAGTATGCTCTGGCGGCTTACCCTGTATCGGTGGAAACTTTTGATATCTTTGTGATCACGTTAATCGTATTGGCAATTGGTTTTATGGCGGCCTGGTATCCTACTCGAGCATTGAAAAACAAATGAAACATCTAACGCACATATTGCCTCTTATTGTGTTGGCATGCCTCATGCATGTATCCTGCACCAAACCGTCGCATATTCCTGTTGCTCAAACGCAATATGACAGCATTTTCAATTATTGTTTGGAAAAAATGCACGGGGCTTACTATAAGCCATCTGGTTTGCCGAATCAGGTGGTGGCTCTTGATCTTTATTCTGAGGGTCTGGAACTGACGCAGAAATATGGCATTATCGGCACGGGCACCAATCTCTTCTTTTCAGATGTTTTCCTTTCTCCTTTGGATAGTGTGCTGACGGATGGTGACTACGAGGCGGGTAATCTTGGCGAAGAGCACACTTTCCTTCCTGGCGAATATTTCGAAGGCAATTTCACGGGAGCTTACCTTCTGCTGATAGCCGATGATAAGCTCCAGCAATATGATCTTATTCGAGAAGGCACTCTGCACGTTTCTCATGTTGGCGAGCAGACCACGATTTCTTTTTCTGGTACACTCTTCAACGGACGACCATATCAAGCCTCCTATACCGGAAAATTGGATTGTAAAGATTTTCGTAATTAGCCACGCTCCGCATGCCGTCCAACGACCACATATTAAAGGAGTATCACTCATATCTGCTGCTTGAAAAATCCCTTTCGACCAATTCGGTCATGGCCTACGAGCAGGATCTGGACAAACTGCAGGCCTATGCCGCTGCGCATGATTTCGATATTGTGGCGGCCACGTTTGATGATTTGCAGGCATTTCTTTATGATACCAATAAGGCGTTCCCCAATGCCCGAACCGAATCGCGTATCATTTCCGGCATACATTCATTCTACCGTTTTCTTCTTTATACGCGTCGCATAGAGGCCGATCCTTCTGAACTATTGGAAATGCCCAAGCAGGATAAGCATCTCCCTACCGTACTTTCGGTGGAGGAGATTGACCGTTTGGAGGCTGCTATCGATTTATCGACACCGGAAGGCCATCGCAATCGTGCCATTATAGAGATGCTGTATGGCTCGGGTCTTCGCGTGAGCGAGCTCGTGAATCTCAAGCTTTCAAATATGTATCGTGCCGAAGGCTATATGCTTATTGAGGGCAAAGGTTCCAAGCAGCGATTGGTGCCTATTTCCGACGAAGCGGAACAATGGTTCCAGTTCTGGATGGAAGATCGTGCGCTACTTACGATAGAGGCAGGGCAGGAGGATTATGCTTTTCTCAATCGCCGTGGTCATCAGCTCACTCGCGTGATGATTTTTACGATTCTTAAAACACTTGCGGCCAAAGCGGGTATCGGAAAAACTCTTTCCCCTCATACGCTTCGCCATTCTTTTGCCACACATCTTCTGCAGAATGGAGCAGATCTGCGCGTTATTCAAACGCTCCTTGGTCACGAGGATATCACCACCACGGAGATTTATACGCATCTCGATTTGACCGATCTTCGTGAGGCCATTCTCAAATACCATCCAGCCAACCAGTAAAATGAAGCGTTTATTCTCCATATGCTGCCTCTTTATCTGTGCTCTATGGCCGCTCATGGCTATAGAAACCGTGCTTCTTGGTCATGTGCGAGATGCAGGAAATGGTCGGGAGATAGAGAATGCCAACGTCTTTTTTCGACATACCAAAATCGGTACCACCACCAATGAGGATGGCTTTTTCTACATGCGATTGGATGTGAAAGAAAAGGTGAAACTTACGGTAAGTGCGGTAGGCTATAAGAAGCAGGTGTTTGAAATCACGCCCGGCATGTCGGCCGGCATGGAAGTGCTGCTTGAGGAGAATATCAACGCGCTAAGCGAGGTGGTGGCGCAGCCGGAAGCCAATCCGGCTCTTCCGCTGATGAAGCAGGTGAGGGCTCATCGCCGGGAAAATACTCTGCAGGAGCAGGCCTCTACGCCTTCAACTCTCCGTTATTTCATCTCAGATATCCAGCCGCGCCATCTCAAAAAGAGACTCTTCCAGCGTTTTGAGAATGGCATGATCATGCGCGAGGATTCATCGTATATCCTCCCTCTTCCGGAGGAATTGCATGCGGAGTATGCTCTCCCCATGCCGGAGCATATGGATTTTTATCAGCCCACCATGCCATTGCATACCGCTTCTTTTCTGTCTCCGCTGGCGGCGGGTTCCAATCATTTTTATCGCTTCTATCTGGTGGATTCGCTCACGCTTAAGGTGAATGATACCATTGAGAAGCGCTATAAAGTACATTTCCTTCCCAAGAACACGTTTGATCCTTTGCTGCAGGGCGTCATGGAAATTGATTCCGCCACTTTTGCTTTGCGTCATATTGAAGCATTTGCGGGTCGAAACATCAATATTAACTATCTTACGGGACTCACCTATGAGGTGGATTATCTTCCTACGAATGAGGTGGCGAAAGAAAATCTCTCTGCCGTCTTTGATATGGCTGTTAAAAGCGATTCGTCCCATACGTTCCCGTCGCTGCTTGCTGAACGAAAATCATCGTCAAACCATCCTTTGCTGGTAGACACCATCCAATCGAGTGATTCCGCTATCACGGCTTTTCTGCACACCCAAACGCCGCCTTCCTTGTTGCCTCAGATCGATGACTCCTTGGTGCAGGCCATGCAGGATTCCATCTCGCAGATGCCGCTCATGAGGGTGGCTCGCTGGGCGGGAGAGTTGTTCTATACCGGCTATATTCCCACCGGCACGTGTATTGATATTGGCAAGGTGAACGAGATTATTCGAATAGAGCAGGAGGATAAACTCTATTTGGGATTGCCTTTCCGTACAAATGAAAAATTATGGAAGCACGTTTCGCTGGGTGTTTCCGTGGGTTACGGTTTTCGCGACAGGGCAGTGAAATATAAAGCAGAAATGGAGGTACTTCTTCCTGCAGAGAAGCGTCATCTGCTGCGGCTGACGGTGGCCGACAAATATGCCTACACCGATGTGTCGTGGTTTGATGCGCTCAAATGTGAAAATACCATCAATCCTTACAATATGCGCTTTACCACGGCTCTTTTCAATGGCTTATGGTATCGAAAAAATTTCTCGTATTGCACAGCAGCTCGCAAGCGCGAATTGCAGGTGGTTTCGGAAAACGATTGGGGCATTATGCCCTGCTCGAAAACCCACGTAGAATCCACTGTCTCTGTGCAAATCGGTCATCAGGGATATGGAAATGCGTTGGATTACACGTATTATGATCAACCTTCTTATCGCTTTGCTTCTCTACGAGGATTTGTTCGCATGGGCTGGCATGAGCAGATCGTGGATTTCTATACTACTCGCAAGCATTTTTATGGCAAGTATCCTACCATTTATCTTGGTGGAGAACTGGGAAGTTATTATCCTCCTCTTTCGGAACATGCGTCCTATGCAGTCTTTGCTCGCCTCAATATGATGGTGCGCCAGGATGTTCAGCTGGGAGTGGGAGGCGTGTTGTCGTATTTATTCGACGCTGGAATGGTGTTCGGAAAGGTGCCATATCCGCAACTCTCCATGATGAATGGAAATCAGGGTATTACGTATCAGCCAGAGCGATTCACGTTGATGAACTTGGGGCAGTATGCCACGGATAAATATATGCAGTTTCATTTGAATTGGAATGGCCGAGGCATTTTGTTTGGTCGCATACCGGGCATTCGTTATCTGCGCCTGCATGAATTGGTGGAAGCAAAAGTGGCATACGGCGGACTGAGCGATAAGAACAGGCAATTGGCACAGGAAATGGGCCTTCCTAATGTGCAGACGCTCACGATCCCTTACTCCGAGCTGGGCGTAGGCATAGGTAATATTCTTCGCTTTGGCGAACTCTATTCCGTTTGGCGTCTTACGCATCGCGACGATCCGTCTGCCGCTCTTTGGGCAATTCGATTCAGATTAAATTTTGCCTTGTAACTATAGGTGTCGTGTAAAAAAATAGGTACATAATTGCGTGAAAATTTTAAAAAAGTGTGTTTTTGACAGCAAAAACGCACTTTTTTTTAATTTTATACTTAAAATATGAAAACTTTTTTGTACCTTTGTAGCCGATTTGGAAATAAGTTTATAAATAAGTCTCAAATATCGATATGGAAAACGAAATTCCTTTGTTGGACTGTCCGGTGGACTACCTCGTTGGCGATGCGTCTGGTAAGGTTATGAACGAATATGGTCGTTTCCCTTGCAAGATTCTTTGCGGTGTGTATGCTTTTTTGGTACGCGGCACGGCAAAAGCAACGATTGATATCACGCAATATGAATTTAAGGCAAATGATACCATTCTTTTGCAACCCAATAGTTTCCTGCTCATTCACGAGTTTTCAGATGATGCGTTGGTCTACTACGTGCTCTTTTCTTCAAAATTCCTGGAGAAGAATACGTATACCTCTCGTTTGAGCCTTTTGCAGGCCGACTTGGTGAGCCCAATCATTTCCATGCAGCCGGAGCGTTTTCGCGTAGCATGCCATATGATTGAGGTGATGATGGAGGCAAGTAATGTGCAGCCATCCATGCTTAATAGTACCGTTATGGTGCCTATTTTCAATCTCCTCTCTGCTTCATATACGGAGTATGCACGCAAGGTGCGTGAGCAGGCCGATCTTCCACAGGATCGCAAAACGGAAATTTATCATGAGTACACCACTTTGGTGATGAAGAATTATACGCGATGGCACCATGTTTCGCAGTATGCTGATGCCATGCGCCTCACTTTGCCGCACCTCTGCTCCACGATTAAGACGGTAAGCGGCAAAACGGCAGGTGATATGATAATCGAAGCCTTGCTCACGGATGCCAAAGCGCAGCTCAAACTCACGAATCTGCAAGTGAAAGAAATTGCTCTTTCCCTTGGCTTTGAGAATGTGGCATTCTTCAATCGCTTTTTCAAAGCACACACCGGCAGTACTCCTAAGGCTTATCGTGCTTCTCACGATTAACAGGAATCGTATAAGTCGTGCACAAAAAACTACCATTTGGGATGACCCCAAATGGTAGTTTTGCATTTGCTTACGTTGTAGAATGCACGTTACTTATTCAATCGTGCGTGCATGCCTGCGGCAGCCTTTCGGCCGTCCGACATGGCGAGAATAACCGTTGCTCCGCCACGAACGATATCGCCTCCGGCGTAGAGACATTCTTTGGCTGATTGCATCTGATCATTCACCACGATAGTGCCCTTGCGGGAGATCTCCAAACCTTCGGTAGACCGAGGGATGAGTGGGTTAGGCGAAACGCCTACAGCCACGATTACGACGTCTACGTCGAGCGTCAGCGTCTTGCCCTCTACGGCAATCGGGCTGCGACGACCAGATTCGTCAGGCTCGCCCAACTCCATCACCTGAAGAACGGCCTTCGATACGCGGCCATTCTCATCGGCAATATATTCGATTGGATTATGAAGTGTAAGGAATTCTACGCCTTCCTCTTTTGCATGATGCACTTCTTCCACGCGGGCAGGCATCTCTTCTTCGCTACGACGATACACGATCATGGCATGCTCTGCTCCCAATCGCTTGGCCGTACGAACAGCATCCATAGCGGTGTTGCCGCCACCGATGACTGCCACGTTCTTGCCGCGAAGAACAGGCGTATCGCTCATCTCGGAAGATGCATTCATCAGGTTCACGCGGGTGAGATATTCATTGGAAGACATCACGCCGATCAGGTTCTCGCCAGGAATATTCATGAAGCGAGGCAGGCCAGCTCCCGTTCCCACGAAAATGCCGTCGTATTCCTTCTCCAATTCTTCCACCGTGATGGTCTTGCCGATGATGGTGTCGGCAATAAAAGTAACGCCCAATTGGCGCAAACCTTCAATTTCGGCGTCAACAATCTTATTCGGCAGACGATATTCCGGAATGCCATATTTGAGTACACCGCCAATCTCATGAAGTGCTTCAAATACGGTTACCTCATAGCCCCATTTGATCATATCGCCGGCAAAGCTCAAGCCGGCAGGACCTGAACCCACAACGGCCACTTTCTTGCCATTCTTTGGCGCACAAACAGGTTTGCTTGCCTTCCCTGATTCGCGCTCATAATCTGCAGCAAAACGCTCCAGATAGCCAATAGCCACCGGTTCGTGCTTCATCTTATGGTGGATGCACTTGCTCTCGCATTGCTTCTCTTGTGGGCAAACACGACCGCAAACGGCTGGCAGCGAACTGCTTTCTTTGATGATGGCTGCTGCGGCCAGGATGTCGCCTTCACCAATCTTTTGGATGAAAGCAGGAATATTAATGCCTACCGGGCAACCTTCCACGCAACCCGGGTTCTTGCAATTGATGCAGCGCTGTGCTTCAAGGCGGGCCTGAGCAAGCGTGAGTCCCTGGTTCACTTCATCTACCAATGAGGTGGCACGCTCGCAAGGATCAAGCTGTGGCATCACCACGCGAGGAATAGAAGCCTTCTCTTTGGCGGTCAGACCGGTTGGCACTTCCGGATTGGTTTTCTCGCAGGTAAGAGCAGCTGAGGTCTCGCTGAGGTCTCGCTGAAGTCTCGCAGAAGACTCACTTAGGGATTGCTGATATTTTTCGAATGCTTCTTTCTCTTCCGGCTTGTATCCTCCAAGTCGTTTGAGCATCTCATCAAAGTCCACTTCGTGGGCATCAAACTCTGGTCCGTCCACGCAGACGAATTTCGTTTGACCACCTACCGTTACGCGGCAGGCGCCACACATGCCGGTGCCATCCACCATGATGGTGTTGAGCGAAGCCTCTGTAGGTACATTATATTTCTTCGTGAGCATGGACACGAATTTCATCATGATGGCAGGGCCAATCGTGACGCATTTATCCACCTGCTCTCGATTGATGATTTCCTCAATACCATTGGTAACAAGGCCCTGCTTGCCATAACTGCCGTCATCGGTCATCACCACCACTTCGTCGCTCCACTTGGCCAATTGCTCCTCCAGAATGATGAGTTCCTTGGTGCGTGCAGCCAACACGGTAATCACTTTATTGCCGGCCTTCTTCAGCGCCTCTGCAATCGGCAGCATAGGTGCAGCACCCACACCGCCGCATGCGCATACCACCGTTCCATATTTTTGAATCTCGGTAGCTTTACCAAGCGGACCTACCACATCCAGCAAACTGTCGCCCGGCTCCATCGCACAAATCTTATGCGTGGAAGCACCAATCTGCTGAATAACCAACGTGATGGTGCCTTTTGCGATATCAGCACCCGCAATCGTCAGAGGTATACGCTCGCCTTTCTCGTCGGCACGAACAATCACGAAATGGCCTGCTTTACGGGATTTTGCAATGAGTGGAGCCTCAACCTGAAGCTCCACTACATTTTGCGAGAAATGTTTCTTGGAAACAATCTTATTCATATTTCAAAAGGTTTTTAAATATGGTATGAGAGCCCATATTTAGAAATATTTTACTTCCTCTCCCTGAATAGAGGTGAGGATATTATTAGCGGCACCAGAAGCACCAAAACGGAAGGACTTGTTGTTGAGCCAATCTTCGCCCAAAATTTCTTTAACGATGGTGTAATAACGTACAGCATCATCCGTAGAACGAACGCCACCGGCAGGTTTGAAGCATACTTTTTCGCCAGTCTTCTCGTGCCACATCTTGATCATTTTGCACATTACGTATGCGGCTTCCGGAGTGGCAGCCACAGGAATCTTGCCGGTAGAAGTCTTGATGAAATCAGCTCCTGCTGCCATGGCCAAGACAGATGCTTTGGCAATATTATCAGCCGTCTTCAAAGCACCCGTTTCAAGAATCACCTTGAAATGTGCATCACGAGCTGCCGCCTTCTGCTCTTCAATCTCTTCGAAGCATTCTTCATAACGTCCTTCTAGGAATTTGCCCTGTGAAAGCACGATATCCACTTCCGTAGCACCAGCTGCCACGGCCAGTGCCACCTCAGCCACCTTCACTTCAAGGAAGGTTTGTGAAGCAGGGAAACCGCCGGCCACGGAGGTGATACCCACGCCTTCTGCTACCAGATTTTCCTTTACGGTAGGCACCATGGCTGGATAAACGCAGATGGATGCCACATTCTTCAAACCCGGGAATTCAGCCTCAAAACCGTTCACGCGGCGAGCCATTCTCTCCACTTTCTCCACGGTGTCATCACCATTGAGCGTAGTTAAATCTATCTGAGAGAGGCATTGCTTCCACACTTCCACGTTGTTGTTTTCATCGAAATGCTTATCAATCAATTCCTCTACGGCTTTCTTTACTTCTTCGTCCGTCATACCCAGTTGGTATGTGGCGAACAATTCGTCAAATCTGTTCATATCTTAAAAATCAATTATTCTTCAATTTAGCCAATACCGTTTCGTTACCGGTTACCACATCGCCATATTCCACAAACATCTCGGTGTTCAATGGTAAATACAGGTCTACGCGGGAACCAAACTTAATAAAGCCAAGGTGCTCGTTTCGATGGCTCTTCTCGCCGGCTTTAGCGTATGTTACCACGCGGCGAGCCATAGCTCCAGCCACCTGGCGAAGCATGATCTGCACCTTGCTTGGCGTTTCAATCACCACCAGCGAACGCTCGTTTTCCGTACTTGATTTTGGGAGCCATGCCGCCATATGATTACCATCCTGATGCTCGGAGCGAATAACCGTTCCCTCGATTGGATACCAATTGGCATGCACGTTGAACGGGCTCATGAAAATGCTCACCTGCAAACGTTCCTCATGGAAATGATCATTCTCCATTACCGGCTCAATCACCACTACCGTGCCATCGCA
Source organism: Paludibacteraceae bacterium (assembly GCA_045600985.1). Taxonomy (GTDB): domain Bacteria; phylum Bacteroidota; class Bacteroidia; order Bacteroidales; family Paludibacteraceae; genus Colicola. The sequence continues at coordinate 35,667 of JAZRYY010000005.1, read as the reverse complement.
AGGCGAGATGATAAAATTTGGGTCGTCCACTTCCAATACGCGAAGTGGGTTACGGAAGAAATAGGTGGTAAAAATCAAAAGTGCTGCCGAAATCACCAGTGTAATTGCAAATACCCAATGTGGTACAAACAAATAAATAGGTACGTTAATGGCGAACAAAAAGAAAACCACGCAAGTGATTATCCAGCGTCCTTCTTTGTGTATTCTATGGTGTCTGTTCATGCTGTTTTATATTGTTTTATATTGCCCATTGATCGAATGGCATCTGTGCCAACATATCCGCTGCGCGGTCCAATCCTTCCTGAATCTTATTGCCAATCATCATCTTGAACATTGCAGGAATATCGGCTACTACGGTTAATTTCAGGCGTGTGTCGGTTGGCGTCACTTCTTTCATTTGAATCCAAAAATTGGCGGCTACCGGAATGTTCTCCAACCCAAATTTTACGTAGTTTTCTTCTTCTTTATCGATTATTCGGATGCATATTTTCTGTCCCAGACCATCCACCTTGAAGCGTACATAATCTTCCCCGAAATCCATGTCTTTCACTTTGTCCTCAGGAATCATCCCGCGTACTCGCTCCAAATTGCCAAGGTTGGATGCAATCTTATATATGCTCGCAGCCGAACATCTTGACGATGTTTGTTTACTTTCGTATTTTTCGTTTGCCATAATTATGCATTTTGGGTCTTATTTCTTCCAGTCCTTTGGATTTTCCTGCCATTTCTCCAGGCGAATCTTGTCGGTAGTAGAAAGACGCTCCATCTTCAAGGCGCAATCCATTACTACGTCAAGCGTGGTGAGTGCATGGCAGTTCAACTGCTTGTCGTTCAGCTTGTTAAGACCGTCTTTTAAATTGAAATTCAGCAACGTCACCATGCCCAACACTTCCTCGCCGTCCTTTTCTAATGTGGCTTTCACGCGAGTGCAATTGTTGCCCAAGTTCACCTGATCCTCCACAATCACTATTTTCTGCTTTGGTTTCAACTGGCCTTCAATCATGTTCTCCAAGCCATGATCTTTTGGCTTGGGGTGTACATATGCAAAGGGCAGGCCCAATTCGTCCGCCACCAGCACGCCCAACGCAATGGAGTTGGGGGCCACGGCTGCAATCGCTTCTACGGCTGGATATTGCTCCTTGATCAGCTGCGCCAACTCTGTTTTGAAGAAACTGCGAGCAACTGGATAAGAAAGCAATTTGCGACTGTCGAAATATATTGGAGAATACAGACCCTTGCCCCACGTGAAAGGGCTGATGAGCTGCATTTTGATAGACTTTGTTTGGAGTATCAGCTCAGATACCTTGATGCTTAATTCGTTCATAATAACCAAAAGGGATTAATAGGTAGCGTTAATAGGGATTTATTTTCCCAAGAATATCCCAAGGAAAATCAGGCGCAAAATTACTGCTTTTTTTTGATATAGCCAAATAATTTTATATGTTATATAACATATTGTGCGTAATTATATTATTTTGCACAGAAAAATATCATAAGAAAACGCCTCGATTGTTGTGAGTCTGCAACAGTCGAGGCGCTCGTTTATGGGGTAGAAAATCTACTCTATTTTATGCTTTGTTGAGCATATTTTTCGATGCGTGCTGAGGCTATGCGGATGGCGTCTTCCAGTTGCTTGATATCGTTCATCAAAATACCCAAAAGATAGGTTTCCTGCAACGCGATTTTCTCCTGATCGTTGAGGTAGTAAACATAGTTTGTTTCTGCATTTTTTCGATTGGTACCCAGCAAATTGATGCGAATTCTATCTCCCTGATGAGAGGAGATGAAATTCAGGAATTCCAGGGCCTTATCGCCATCAAAACTCAGAATGGAATGATAGCCATCTGCATCAAATCCGTGACTGGTTCCGTCGTGGCGAAAAACCTCTTCGCTTACGCTTGCTTCAATAGCTGTTTGATTGAGCGTATTCTGACCAAAATAGTAGGATTTTACTTCCGTTACGCGGTGGTCGTATACGTAGGCCTGAATATAGCATCTGGAGGTGTTGCTGCCCGTGTTGAGAAGGCGGTGCACGTATTTGCCGTGGTCTTCGTATTGATCGTTCTTTTCGTAGCGGAATTTCTTCAGCAGCGGGTCGATTTGTGGGAGTAACGTAACCAACAGCGAATCAGAGTAGGCCAACGTGCGTTGCGATTCGATATAAACAACCGTATCTTCCAGCGCTTTTGCCAGACGTCGCTCGGCCACGCATTTGGGGTACGTTTTATGCACGGAATCCGCCAGAATTTTGGCTGTATTCAGCTGCCCCATCTCTATTTTGGCATAACCTTCGTCTACCAATGCTTTGGCTTTTTCGTGCTCGTCCGGACCGCAACCTGCCAAAATGGTTATCATGGCAACTGCTGCAGCTGCCATTACGCACTTGCGTATATTCATTCCTTTCTTCATAAGTATTGAATTTTGAGCACAAAGGTAGTGTTTTTTTTTTATATACGTATCTTTTTTGTGAAAAATTCTGCAAAATCGTGTTTTTTTTACTAAAAAAACGAAGATTTCTTGCCGATATTAAAAATTTTTATTACCTTTGCACCCGTAAAGTGTCTTATTAGGCTTTTTTCTATTGATTGAAACATCAAAACAAAACTCTTTATTAATAAAGTATTATGAAAAAAACTCTTTTATTCCTTTCGGTTATCGCGCTCGCGTTGATGACCTCATGTAAGGGTTTGCAGGCTCCTGAGGAGATTAGCTGCAATCCTAATCCTCTGACCGTAGTAGGTAACGAAATCAAGGCCGACATTACCGGCAAGATCCCTGCTAAGAAGTTCGTTCGTAAGGGTGTACTCGAAGTTACTCCAGTCCTCAAATTCGATGGCAAGGAAGTTCTCGGCGAGACCGTTACTTACGTAGGCGAAAAGGCTAAGGAGAATGGTACTGTTGTTAGCTACACCAAGGGTGGCGACTATAAGCAGTCTTTCTCTTGCAAGTATGATCCAGCTATGGCACAGTGCGAACTCTATCTTCGCTTTAAGGCTTCTGCTGGCAAGAAAACCTTCGACATTCCAGATCTCAAAGTTGCTGATGGTTTGAACACTACCGCTAAGAACGCTTCAGCTGACGACATCAAGGGTGCTATCACTCCTGATAAGTTCCAGCGTATCATCCAGGAGATGACTGAGGCTGACATCAAGTTCCTCATCCAGCAGGCTAATCTCCGTACTTCAGAAACCAAGACCGCTGAGATGGATGCTCTCACCGCTGCTATCAAGGACGCAGAGGCTACTGAGAACAAGCTCATCCACTCTCTCGAAGTAAACGGTTACGCTTCTCCTGATGGTGCTGAGAAGCTCAACGAGAACCTTGCTAAGCAGCGTCAGAAGAACGCTCAGAACTTCCTCGCTAAGCAGCTCAAGAAGAACAAGATCAATGCTGATATTGATAGCGAAATCACCGCTGAGGACTGGGAAGGTTTCCAAGAATTGATGGCTAACAGCAATATCCAGGATAAGGACCTCGTTCTCCGTGTCCTCTCTATGTATGCTGACCCAGAAGAGCGTGAGGCTCAGATCAAGAACCTCTCAGCTGTTTATAAGAACATCGCTGACGAGATCCTTCCACAGCTCCGTCGTAGCCGTCTTATCCTCACCACCGACCTCATCGGCAAGAGCGATGACGAAATCAAGAAGCTTGCTGCTGAAGATCCTAAGGCTCTCACCGTTGAAGAGTTGCTCTATTCTGCTACTCTCACCACCGATAAGGCTGAGAAGCTCGCTCTCTACAAGAAGTGCCAGGAGATCTATCCTAACGACTACCGCGCTTACAACAACGCTGGCTTGATCTACTTCAACCAGGGTGATGTTGAGGCTGCTCGTCGTTCATACGCTAAGGCTCTCGAACTCGAACCAGCTAACCCAGACGTAAACTACAATGCAGGTGTTGCTGCTCTTGCTGCTGGCGACATCGCTAAGGCTGAGGAATATCTTGGCAAGGCTGCAGGTACCACCGGTAACCTCGCTGCTGCTATGGGTACTCTCTACACCATGAAGGGCGACTATGCAAACGCTAAGAATGCTTACGGCCAGACCGCTTCCAACAATGCTGCTGTTCAGCAGATCATCGACGAAGACTACGCTGCTGCTCGCAAGACTCTTGCTGCTGTTGCTGAGCCTAATGCTACCACCGCTTATCTCCAGGCTGTTGTTGCTGCTCGCACCAACGATCGCGAGGGCGTTTACGCTGGCTTGAAGAGCGCTATCGCTCAGGATCCTTCTATGGCAAAGAAGGCTGCCACCGACTTGGAATTTGCCAAGTTTGCAGCTGACGAAGCTTTCTTGGCTATCGTTAAGTAATTTTGCTGACTGATAAGAGTGGTCGGTGAAAACTGGCCACTCTTTATTTGTTCTTTTTCGGGGATATTTGGTTTTGACAGCAAGCTGGATATCTTAGTAAGCATGCAGAGCGCAGTACGGGCAGCTCTTTAATCTCGATCGTACGAATTTTATTTGGCGAAACTTCTTACGCTCTCGCTGCTTAATCGAAGTATAGTAGATAAGCTTTATTCCGGCACAAGGTGCCAGAACGAGACATCACTCTGTTGCCCTGGCTTCGAGGCGTTCAGGCTTAGTGGTGCAATAATATCGAAGATAGTCAATAGTGGCTGCGCACTTGCGACGAAAATGTAGCAGATAAGGTATCGGTTGGTGGCTTGGGTCTTGCCGGTGCTCGAAAATCAAGGCCAAGATAAGCATGTAGAAAGCTGGGCTGTTCCTTGTTTGGACGGGGGTTCGACTCCCCCTATCTCCACTTAGTACGAGAATCAAAGATTGCACCCACGAGGTGCTTCTTTTTTAGGGGACTTCTAAAAATTGTCTTTCTTAAGATTTTGGAGACTTTCTTTAGCAGATTGTTGTGCAGGGGGCAGGAGCAATGCGAGCATTGCGACTGACTGATAAACAACAAGATGCAGAGAAAAATCCAAAAGATGGAAAGAGTTTTATGTTTGCCTCTAATAAGTGTCTAATTTTTAAAACGGGGAATTTTCAGAAGTCCCCTTAAAACAACAAACACCAATCTTATGCGTAGAATAGTAACACTTTTATTTATCCTCCTTTTCCCCGGTCTTCCTTTTATTCTTAGAGCAGAAATGCAGCCAGAAGGTTTGCATTTCGAGGTGCGAGGCGACACCCTTTTCGTGTTTACGGATGAAGGTTTTGTGATGCCGCACCATTGCGTGTTTGCGCCTGCCGATAAGGAGAATATTTATAAACGCATCTATTTCGACGAGACTGACGACCTGATGGAGGACCATCCGGCCGACGATATATATAAAAGTATATGGACGCGCGAGCGCGTGAACCCTTATCAGTCGCCTATCGATTCACTCAGGGATTCCATCTCCATCAATATTGAGAATTTCTCGTTGCCTCATCCCGGCTACGTCACGTCCAAGTTTGGTCCACGCCGCTATCGCTACCATTATGGCACCGATATCAAGGTGCTCGTGGGCGATTCTATCCGTTGCGCATGGCCAGGTCAGGTGCGTATCGTGGGATGGGATGAGCGTGGTTATGGCCACTACGTGGTTGTGCGCCATGATAATGGTTTGGAAACCGTATATGGCCACCTTTCAAAGCCATTGGTGGATGAGAACATGCGTATCTATTCTGGCGAGGTGATTGGTCTGGGCGGCAATACGGGTCGCTCCACCGGTTCACACCTCCATTGGGAGATTCGCTATCTGGGCAATGCTTTCAATCCGGAATTGCTCGTGGATCTGGAGCAGGGCGCTATGCGTTTCGATACCACGTATGTGATCACGAAGAAGGGCACCTTTGCGCATAAGTATCAGGCGCAGCAATTGGCTTCTGCTCAATACCATACCGTCCGCTCCGGCGACACGCTTTCCGGTATTGCAAAGAAATATAAGACGTCCGTGAAGCAGTTGTGCTATCTCAATAAGATAAAGGAAACCACCACGTTGCAGATTGGTCGCAAGCTCCGCGTAAGATAATACATTGAGATCATGCAAAATATTGAAATAATGGCCCCTGTTGGCAGTTGGGAAAGTCTGGCTGCCGCGATTCAAGCCGGAGCAGACTCCGTTTATTTCGGCATTGAATATTTGAATATGCGCGCGCGCAGTTCTGCCAACTTCACCACGCAGGACCTGCACACGATAGTGGCTCGTTGCCGTGAAGCCGGCGTGAAAACCTATCTGACGCTCAATACGGTAATGTATCCGGAGGATCTGCCGCTCATGCGCGAGATTGTGGATAATGCCAAGATTGCGGGATTGGATGCTATTATTGCTTCAGATATTGCCGTTATGCAGTATGCCAATCAGGTGGGCGCGGAGGTGCATCTTTCCACGCAACTTAATATAGCCAACACCGAAGCACTCAAATTCTATGCGCAGTTTGCCGACGTCGTAGTGCTGGCACGTGAGCTGAATATGGAGCAGGTGGCATCCATCTATCGCGATATCATAGAGCAGGATATACGTGGCCGCCATGGCGAATTGGTGCGTATTGAGATGTTCTGTCATGGAGCACTATGCATGGCCGTGAGTGGCAAATGCTATCTCTCGCTCAATAATTATAACGCGTCAGCCAATCGTGGTGCCTGCGTGCAGGTGTGCCGCCGTGCATATGAAGTGCGCGATAAGGAAACGGGCAATCTTTTGGAGGTGGATAATCAGTATATCATGTCGCCAAAGGATTTGAAAACCATCCATTTCCTCAATAAGATGCTTGACGCGGGCGTGCGCGTATTGAAAATAGAAGGTCGCGCGCGCGGAGCAGAATATGTAAAGTCGGTGGTAGGGTGCTATAAAGAAGCCGTACTTGCTTATCAGAATGGCGAGTATGCCACGGAGGCCATCGGCCCGAAGATGGAGGATTGGAATAATCGCCTGCGCCGCGTGTTCAATCGCGATTGGTGGGATGGCTATTATCTGGGTCAGCGCTTGGGAGAATGGACGCATGAGTATGGTTCTCGCGCCACGAGAAAGAAAGTATACGTAGGCAAGGTCACCAATTTCTTCAAGCAGATTTCCGTGGCAGAGTTCTACGTGGAGGCACATGATATTTGCCAGGGCGACGAGTTCCTCGTTACGGGCGAAACTACCGGCGCATACGAAGATACGCTCACGGAGCTCCGTATTGATTATAAGCAATCGCATATGCCGGCTCCTTCTGCTCAGGAGCAGACCAATGCTGTCGTCACAGCCACCAAGGGTTGCTATTTCTCATTCAAGACCAAAGAACCTCTCCACCGCGGCGATAAGCTCTATCTCCTTGAGGTAGTGGAATAAGCAAACGCCTCTGTATCCGGGATAGAAAACAAGGAGAAGACATATAAAAAGTACTTCAAGCAAAAGACGTCAACTCATCGAGATGGCGTCTTTTTTTGTGTTTTTTTTATTAAAATGGCATGAATTTGTATGCAAGCGCACATTTTTCTTGCACATTCCAAAAAAAAGCAGTAACTTTGCAGCAGTTTTCTGCCCAGCAGAAAGCGGCAAAGTCTCTATCATGACTTTGTCTCAAGATTCACGCGCGCATACGCGATTAAATATGCATTGATGGACAAAACATTATACATAATTGCTGGCTGCAACGGGGCAGGGAAAACGACGGCTTCGCTCACAATGTTACCTGAGATATGGCAATGTACTGAATTTGTTAATGCAGACGAAATCGCCAAGGGCATTTCTCCGTTCAATCCCGAGTCTGTTGCACTTCAGGCCGGACGTATTATGTTGGAACGCATAGAGACATTGCTAAAAGAAGGCGCCACATTTTCTATAGAGACAACTTTGGCTACGCGTAGCTACGTACAATTAGTACGGCGTGCTAAAGAACAAGGGTATGTGGTTAAATTGCTTTTCTTTTGGATTACTAGCCCAGAGATGGCGAAACTACGTGTTGCTAAACGTGTCAGCGAAGGTGGGCATAATATTCCTTCTGATATAATTGAAAGAAGATATTATTCGGGCATAAGCAACTTCTTTAATCTATACAAAAATGAAGTTGATTTTTGGACATTGGTTGACAATGCCAACTCTCCAAGAAAATTGGTAGCTGATTCAGACGAAATATATGATACTGAACTTTATAATTTAATTCATTCTTATGTCAGATAAAGAGAAATCAATCTATAAGGAAACTCTGCGCCAAGGATTGGAATTAGCGGAGTATCGAATGCTGCGTGATAAGGCAATGCGCAATCTGACGATAATACAAGGCGATGGAGCAACGGGATGTCGCGAAGTATCTGCACGTGAAGTGTTTACGCAGATGTACCATGAGCCAGTTCCGGCATTCTAGTCTTTAGGCTCTCTATCACGACTTTAAACAGAGGAACATACGCTCGTACGCGTAATAAAATAAAGTGCAAGCCTTGCCGAGGCGTTAAAAACGGCACCCAGCCGCAGTGACGGCTAAATTGTATTGAAAAAAAAACATATATGAATAGCAAACAGAACATAGAATCACCTATTGTAGATAGTTCTACTCCATTAGGAACGGCAGAGTACTTGACTGCAGACGAGTTGATGCAACGTATCGAACCACGTATTCGTGCAATGTTTCGATGAAAGCGATACGATACTCAAAACCACGTGGTATGCCTTCTATGAGGAAACGGATACTGAATTTCATATCATGTATCTAACCAACAACCATTTGGATGGTCATCATATAATATAGTCTCCTCTTGGACTTAAATATTAGGGCCACGCGCACAGGTGGATAAATAAAGTGCAAGCCTTGCCGAGGCGTTAAAAACGGCCCCCAGCCGCAGTGACGGCTAAATTGTATTGAACGTAAAAATATAATGATAAGAATGGAAGAAACAAAGCAAATAGCTGAGCCCAAGCAGACAAAAGTGTCAAAGTTTTGGGAGGCATGTCAAAAGTATAAAGGAGCGTTTATTATAAATGATCCTAAATTTGTTTTGTGATGAGATATTTGCTTGATACAAACATCTTCGTGTTTGCCGCAACAGATATCGGTTGCCTGAGTAGGGATGTACGTGCTATTTTGACAGACTACGATAATCAGTTTTACATGAGTGCAGAATCCGTTAAAGAACTTATTGTAGCTTATCGAAATAAAGGACTTGGAACGCGTTATTGGAAATGTCCTGCAGACATGGTTCGCGCAATTGAGGATGAATATGCCATCACCATATTGCCTCTTAAAAAAGAGCACATGCAGACATATGCACAAATGGAAATCAATGAGAATCAAGGTCACAAAGATCCGTCCGATCATGTGATAATTGCTCAGGCTATTACCGAGCATCTTCCATTGATATCAAGCGATACACGCTTCCCGTTCTATATAGAACAAGGTTTAGACCTTGTTGTCAATGTGAAATAGCAGCGTAATATAGCAGCCTGCAGAACTGCTTAACAAGTCTGCAAGCCCGGCCGAGGCTATAAATCGGCAAAAAGCCCACGCTGGGGTTCGCACAAGGGTGAAGAACGTGTTTGCCATTGAGTGAACGAAGAGGTGGGTAAGCGGGAAAGCGTTCCCGCACAACATAGTAAAGAGCGTCTTAACACGCTTGTTTTGGCTATACGAAATCTGGTAAATTTCAAGTTTGGTTTCAAAACAATGCAGCACAAGACGCCCTCGGGGTATGTAAATACCTCGTCTTACTCCTTATATATACACGCATGCGCGCGTATATAGGTGTGTGTTTAAGGCGAATGATACATATCGGCGTGGGCTCGGTGTTGCTTGTTCTAAACCAAAGGGCAATACCAGAGCCTCGTATAGCGGAACAGCAGCAGTGCAGTCCCGCTTTTTTTGTGTGCCTATGTGCACAAGAAGCGAACGCGACCGTGATCTTTGACATACTGATTAACTTATAAGATAGACGAAATTGCATGCTGAAAAATATGCAATATTGTGCGCATTTTTCTGCCCAATAATTTGCCTATGTCCCAAATTTTTAGTAACTTTGCACCGTATTTTAGAAAACTACTAATTCAATCGTGATATGGATGAGTCTTCAAAAATTAAACTGTTTGAAAGTAAGCAAATTCGCGTAGTTTGGGACAATGCACAAGAGAAGTACTACTTCTCCATTGTGGATGTTGTTCAAGTATTGACCGAGCAGGTAGATTACCTAACAGCACGCAAGTATTGGAATAAGCTAAAGCAGCGATTAGCTGCGGAAGGAAACGAGTCGGTGACAAATTGTCACCAACTGAAAATGGTATCCCCTGGCGATGGTAAGAAATATCTCACTGACGTGGCTGATACTGAGCAGCTCCTTCGTCTCATCCAATCCGTTCCGAGCAAGAAAGCTGAGCCTTTCAAATTGTGGTTGGCGCAAGTAGGACGAGAGCGGTTGGAGCAGTTGCAGGATCCGGAGCTTAGCATCGAGCAAGCTATTCGTGATTATCGCCGACTTGGTTATTCCGAGGCATGGATTAACCAGCGTATCAAGACGATTGAGATTCGCAAAGGGCTGACGGACGAATGGAAACGAGGAGGCATGGAAGAAGGCCGAGATTTTGCATCACTGACGGACATTATCTCGAAGACTTGGTCGGGACTGACGACGCGTGAGTATAAGGACCTGAAAGGTTTGCACAAAGAGAGCCTCCGCGATAATATGACCAACGTGGAGCTGATGCTTAATGGTCTTGCTGAGGCGGCGGCTACTGAGCTCAGCAAGCGACGCAACCCTCTGGGATTTGAAGAAAATGCCAGCATTGCGCATGAGGGTGGCGAGGTGGCCAAAGTGGCACGTGAGAGTTTGGAGCAGCGGTTGGGTGAATCCGTGGTGACCGACAAGAAAGCCATTGATTATATCCGGCCCAACGATGAATTACCATTCCCCAAAGATATGAAGTAGCAGATCAATACTCTTTTTATTATCTATCTTATAAGCGACAATTCCAATATGGGAGTTGTCGCTTATTTGTGCAAATACACAAAAAGCAACATCTCCGTTGCGGGGTCCCCATAGAAACCAAGAAATTTTGATTTCTGTTTCGCATGGGGAAGAGCGGAGGCCTTTGAAATCTTGTTATCGGCAGAATATAGTGGCGCCGATAACCGCATTGAGAAGTGCCGAACGCGAGAGTTGCCGCTTTTTCGTTAATCAATATGCCAATATAATGTACTTTTTTTAAGATTTTATAAAAAGCGCTTGCAATATATGCAACATTCTGAAATATATTTATTTTTGACATCGGCTGCATTTCAGCTGATCGTAGTGGCTATGGCAATTGTTGCATTGGCTGCTATGTTCATCTTCCGCAAGCAGAGCACCGATGCCCAGCACATGAGGATACACACGTACTATATCAGCGGCATCCTGCTGTTCCTGATCATTGAGTTGGTCACCTACATTGTGATGCAGAATGGCAGAGCGACCGACATCATCAGTGCCATATCCCTGGCCTCGTCTATTGCCTCGTTGATTATGTCGGTACTGGCCATCATCGTGACTATCCAGTATGGAAGCGACGGACGCGCTCAGGCTGAGATACTGATGGATACCTCCAAGAAGATGGACGGCGCGTCGGAAGAGATTAAGCAAACGGCGGATGAGATGTCGCGCTTGCAGAAGGATATTAAGAACACGCTGGAGGAAATGAACGCCCATTTGGGGAATATCGACAAGAGAACACAGATGCAGGAGAAGCAGTTTGCCAATAGTGGGCAAACGGCACCGGGCAACGAGGTGCCGACAGTGGCAGAAAACGTGGTGAAGACGTTTGTGCAGCAAGGCTCTCCGTTGGGTAATTTGGCTTTGTATCTCTGCTGCCGCCAATACGAACGCAATAAGAAAGCGACGTTCTCGCTGACTAACGACAGGATTAGTACGTCGGATGCTTTGTACTTGAAGGGCTACCTCATTGCAGCCGCCAGCATCAATATCGTGCGCGTGCTGATAGACGACAGGTTTAACGTCCGTGTTCAGTTTGTAGACAAGAATCTGAAAGCAGAAGTGGAAACCTATTTCGCCGGCCGCGCAGACAGCGATCCCGTGAAAGCATACATTCAGTCGTTGAAGTAAAATTGAGAACCGTTGATTTTTCATTTGTAAATGGAAAAAAAGTCTGATGAAGGCTTGATGTACCCACGATGGAAGCAAAAAGATAGAAAAGTCATAGGAGGTACTCCATCGGCGGAACATTGACGCTTCATCGGCGGGTCATCAAAAAGTATTTTTAGAACAAATTATTTTTAGATAAAACAAGAATAATGAGATACAAATTAAGAAATTTTAGAATATTTGAGCAAGAGGCTGAGTTTAATCTGGCTCCAATTACTTGTTTGGTGGGCAAAAACAACTCTGGCAAGAGCACAATGACCAAATCAGTGATGTTATGCCAAGAGTTCTTTGAGAATATTCGGCGTGATCTCATTAACAAAAATTTTACAGGTTGGGAGGATTACACGATAGACTTCACTAGCGGAATCCATAAATTAGGATCATTCAATCGTCTGCACAAAGGTAGTCATAAGGAGTTTTACATTAGTTTCTCATATAAATCGTTCCTGCTTGCGCCTGAGGGGAAGGATATAAACATTTCGTTCACATTCGTTCCTAAAACCGATGTCGATTGCAAGCCTTGTTTTGAGGCCGTGGTGAAAGGTGTTAATATGTTTGTGGATAATGAAGTGTTTTATACGTACGACCGAGATGAAAATATTGATACCTTCCGATTTACATTGTTGAAAAAATGTTTTTGTGAAGAAATTGCTAAGGCTAAATGTGGCAATAATACTACTCGCTCTCGATTGCAATCAGTTGATGTTCAAAGTTTATTGGACGATTTTCACTCGACTTGTACTGACGAACTCCAGTCTTTGTTGAATGGCGCTAAAGACCCTAAGAGTGTAGAAAAAGGGTTCGTGTTTTATAGAAATTATTTGGATAAAATAGGTGACAAATCTACTGTAAAGCAACTACAAAAAAGTATCACTGCGAAGGCAAATACGCAAACGAATAAACTGCTTAGTTCTATTCTTGACTTGTATGATTTCTCTAAGCGTACTAAAATGCTTTCTGCTGAACATTGGTTGTATTCGGAATTTGATAAATACTTGCTTTCTCACAGCGGGAAATGTTTTTCTGATTTTTATCTTGATGCGGAGAATGCTTATTTGAACTCGCTATCTCGGAAGCAGCCTCATCCTTTCGATTCGGTAAAAGGGTTCTTCGAATCAAATATTCGCGTGTATTTAAACTATGCGGGACGTATTCAAAAAGCATTAGAAAAAACACAGTTGTATGATGCAGTAGAGGATTTCTTTGACGTAAATCAAGAACATCCTGCTGAATTGAAATTGCCATTCATTTACGCAATTTTACAGAATGTTGACTCGAGCGACGAGAGCATGTCAATAGGCTCGTCCATTTCATCGGTCTCACCATTTCATGTAGTTCGACAATATGCTCATCTCGTGTTGGCTGAAGCGTTCTTTAGTAATGATAAATTGACCAATGCTCAGTTTATTCCGTTGGAAAGAAGTAGTGCTATGCGCATGTATCTTTTCGATGATCAATCTTCTCGCTTGACACGCCTCCTGTCTGCGTATATAAAGATACCAGATAAGTTTAAAGTAGATGGTAAAATATACAACAAAGGTAATGTTCTTAGGGAATCAATAGCTGATTTAACTCAGCAACGTTTCTATGATGTTGAAATCGACTATGGGCGCGAAGCTGAAGGTGTGTACGTTTATATTGTAGACGATAACGGATACCGTCTTACCTTAGCGGATGTAGGATATGGTATGACGCCTTTGATGCTCGTACTCTTGCAGATAGAAATATGTATTTATAGCAAAAGTATCCATCTCAAAAGTGAACAGCGCAGAAACATGCACTTATACAAGAATAGCACTATCTATATAGAAGAACCCGGCTGCAATATGCATCCTGATCTTCAAGTACTATTCATGCGAAAGCTTGTAGATGTGTATGAAAAGTACGGCATAGAGTTCGTCTTGGAAACTCACAGTGAGTATATCGTGCGTGCTTTGCAAGTGTTTGTTAGGCAGCGATACGAAGGGCTGTCTTCAGACGAAGTAGCACTCCATTACATTGAGAATGGAACATCACGTCTGATAAATATTAAGGAAAGCGGAAGCCTTTCCGACCGTTTTGGTGAAGGCTTTTATGATACAGTCTTCATGCTATCAAATCAGATGTTTGATTGATTTAGACTATAATGAAAGGAAACCTTTACATAGACAAAAGCTATTGTAGTTTGTCAACCGACAAAGATAGTGATCAGAGCAAGATTCTTGACAAGATTTTTGCTTTAGAAGACTTGTCTAAAAGGTTCGTGATACATATCAATGGCGCGTCCATAGAGGACTTCAAACACGATCAAGCAGCCTCTTCTGGTATATATGATAGTGCTCCAAAGGGCAATGCGATCAGCATCTGCTTCCGTAAAATTAGACAGCTACAAAGTTCGTCTGATGAAATTATGTTTGAGGGTAATGCGGATTACTCCGTAGATAACCTTTGGCAGAATTCAAACAAGAAACAAGCAGGAGCAAAAGCCTCGGATGCTTTTCTCAACTCTATTGTGTTTACGGATATACATGACGCAAATAGAACTATACTTGAAAATAAATATGGAATTGCAATCATAACTAAAGAGCTGACTTACGTTGACTTTATTAACAAAGAGCCAATGTTGAGTTTTGCAAAGAAAGAAGAACCATCCGATAGTGGCTTATGGACATCAAGCATAGGATACATTGGGAAAGCCAATTCGTTAGTCTTGATGGATAAGTATATACTATGTCAAAAGCAGAATGTGGAATTTAATCTTGCACCTATACTTGATAGTTGTTTGACACAATCTGGTACGATATCCGTTCAAGTATCTATATGTTCGCAATTCGATGCTAAAGACTCCGATCTCACAAATATTGATGATGTTGTTCAAGAAATCAAAGAACATTACAGGGCTCCAATTAAGTTAGAGATCATAAAAAGCGGTGCAGAGTTTCATGACCGAGTCTTAATAACGAATAAGGGTTTTGCTTGTGCAGTAGGTGGGTTTGATTTACATAAGTTGGAACGTGGTTCTAAACGTGACTCCAAGTCAACATCTATTATTAGCGCAGACATCATGACCGTCTTATCCAAGAAATGGCTATTTAAAATGATGTGTTTTTATTTGAACACCGCAATCAAATATAAGAAAGAACATACGCAATTGTGCCAGCCTGCTAAGATATTCAATCGTTTACTAGATGAGTGATTATGCACGCGCACGTGCGCAATACATTAAGGTATAAGAAATTAATAAACTAAATATCAAATAAACTAAATTATCAAAACAATGAAAAAAATTAACTTTTTAAAGTCATGGCTCATGCTATGCCTATTGCTCGTGGGCATAGGCTCCGCATGGGCAGCTGATCAAACGGTAACATGGACAGTTACGGGTGTTAATACGAGTGCCAATGGCGCAGCAGTAAACACAACGCTGAAAGTAACGAAAAATCCCACATCAGAAACCGGTATCTGGACAGCAGTATCTAGTGCTAATAGTTTCGCAGGAACCAATAGTGGAGCCCAACTTGGTAGCAGTTCGTATTCATTCAATGGAACCATCATCCTTAGTGGAACTTCAATTCCATCTAATGCCACAATCAAAAAAGTTGTGCTAACGTGTAGGTCTGGTGGTTCGTATACGATAAGCGTCAAGGTCGGAAGTTCTCAATTAGGTTCTTCCACTACGATAAATAATACTACAGCTGCCGATAAAACATTCAGCGGTTCATTAACGGGAAATAATATTGTAATTGAACTTTCAACATCTGCGAAAAAATATTTTGCAGTTTCCAAGATAGCGGTCACCTATGCCTCTGACGGTGGCTCTGATGAACAATATTCATACACCCTTGCAACCATTGGTAACGGAACAACAACTTTCAAGGATGCAAGCAACAATGTAATTGCTCCCAACCAGGAAGTAAATAGTGGCACAAAACTTACCCCAACTTTTACTCCTAATCCAGGCTATGAATTCACTTCTTGGGAATATCTTACTGGAGTAGGCAATTGGAGTTCCCTCTCCTATCCTGGCACTTTCACCATCACCAAAAATGTTCAATTCCGTGTAACATTCTCTGAAACTCAAAGTGGAGGCAATGAACCTGGAGATGGAGGCTCTGGCGAAAGTGGAGACCCTAGTGTCGATGGATACACACACGATGTTTTGACTAGCTCTGACCTTGCTGCAACTGGAACTAGTTACACAGACTTTTCTGGCGTAAGTAAGAAGACTGCCGTTTATGCCGGTAATTCGGCATTAAATAATGGTATATCATTGCGCACAAACAATAGTAACTCTGGTATTGTTTCTACAACATCTGGTGGTAAGATAAAAACAGTTACCGTCGCATGGAATTCCGCCACAACATCTAGTCGTACGATTGATGTATATGGTAGCAACACAGCATATACGCAAGCAACTGATTTGTACGCCACCGCAACAAGGGGAACCAAATTGGGATCTATCGTTTATGGCACATCAACCTCTCTTGCAGTAACAGGTGAATACGCATATGTGGGTGTTCGTTCTAATAGTAGCGCACTGATGATTGACAACATCGACTTTGCCTGGGAGGAAGAAGGTACCAAGGCCCTCACATCTATTTCCGTAAAGACTGCTCCTACCAAGGTTGTCTATACAGAAGAAGAGATGTTTAATCCTGCAGGTTTAGTAATTACTGCTACTTATGACGATGAGAGCACCGAGGATATTACATACGCTGGTAACGAAAGCAAATTTACTTTTGGCCCATCATTGACAACTGCATTGCAGACTACTGATGAGAATGTTCAGATTACCTATGGAGGTAAGCCCTGTAATCAAGCAATCACGGTAAATGCTATTCCTACCTATACATTGACCATCACACAACCTACTGAAGGTGGTACGTTGACCGTAAAGAATGGCGATGCTACTCTTACTACTGGTGCAACCGTTCGTGTTGGAACTAACCTTACTTGTGAGGTTACAAACATCCCAGAAGGCAAGCGTTTCAGTCGTTTCTATGCAAAATGGGGCGAAGGTGATGGAGAATCAAAGTACAAGGCAACAAACCCTGCGACCTTTGATAATATCGCCACCGAGAACATTACAGCATGTGAGATTTACGTAACCTATAAGGATATTCAGTATTACACCATCAACTACATGATCAATGGTGTAAACACCAATCCCCAGGAGAATCTGGAAGAAAAGTCCGCATTAATCTTCCCAACCGCTCCTTCAGCTATTGAAGGCAAGTATTTTATTGGTTGGGTAGAAAACGAAATAGACGGAACTGTTGATGAAGAACCTGTTCTTGTTAACACATCAGAATTGACAGCTACTGCAAACAAGACTTACTATGCTGTTTATGCCGCACAAGGCGAAGGTGGTGCAGCAACTTATACTAAGGCGACCTCTCTTGCTGTTGGTGACAAGGTAGTCTTTGGTCTTGGCGAAACTAATGGTAAGCCAGCGCAGGCTGTGACCGGCGCCAATAGCAGTGCAACCATCAGCGCAACCGAGAGCGAATGGATTGTATATACCGCTGTTAACTATCCAGACAAGGGTATCGTTCTCCAGTTGTCAAATGGCAATTATCAGAGAACAGCTAAGGGTTCTTTTGATTTTACATCAGATAATCCAAGCACAATGAGTACAAATGCCAGCAGTCATGTTATTGGATTTGGTTCATTCGTTCTCTACAACACTCCTTCTAACGGCAATAAGTTCTATAGTTCAAAGGGTGATGGCTATGTAGAATTCCTCATGTGGAAGGTAGAAGGCGGTATTTCTTATACCGACTACTGCACAGCCATTCAGAAGACGGCAACCCTCTCATTTGCTGAGCCTACTTATTACGTAATTGAAGGAGAAAACTTTACAGCTCCTGAGCTGAACAATCCTCAAAGTGTAACCGTTGCATATGCTTCTTCGGAAACGGGTGTTGCAACCGTTAACCAAGAATCTGGTGCCGTTTCTCTTGTTGCTCCAGGTACAACAACTATTACAGCTTCGTTTGACGGCTCTAAGTATTATACGGAAGCCAGCGCAAGTTATACACTCATCGTTTTGCCAGCTACGGTATCCGTTACTACCAACACGCTTGGCTATGCAACCTTTGCGCCTTCAATGAAAGTGGCAATTCCTGAGGAGGATGGTTTGAAAGTGTACTATGTGGTCGCAAACGACGGCACCAGCGTATCAACAGAAGACGCAAGTGGTGTAGTTGAGGCAGGTACTGGTCTTATTATCAAGACGGATGAGCCAAGCACGCAAGTGATATTTGCTGCAACCAACGAGTCTGCTGCTGAATTAAGCCGCAACTTGCTGAAAGGCGTTCTTGTGAATACTGCATATGATGAAACCGCTCATGCAAATGCATACCTCTTCTCTAAGGGCTCTAACGGTGTGGGCTTCTATAAGTGGATGACCGGTACGTTAGCAGCAGGCAAGGCATATCTGGATCTTCGTGGTGCTGCATCGGCTCCTCAGTTCATCCGCTTCGTAGAGAATGGTTCTACTATTGCTACTTCGCTTGAGGATATCCTCAATGAAGAGGCTACGGCAATCAAGTTCCTCCAAAATGGTGTGCTCTATATCCGCAAGGGCGACCACATCTACAACGCTAATGGTCAAATGGTTAAATAATTCTAAGAAAGAAGCTTTATGAAAAAGAAATATATCGATGCAGAATTGCGTGTGGTGACCTTGACCACTAACGTGATTGCCACCAGCAACTACGGCGTTAATGATGGTCAAGATGGTAATGGCGAAGCTAACGATGCCGGAAATGCATTCGCGCCTTCTCGCTACGGTCGTCGTGATTACGACTTGTATTAATTTACGGGGTGTTAGTAGGGGCAGCCTAAGGGTTGCCGCTACTAACATACTATAACTCGGCTGATAAAGAGGTAAATTTATTTTGCCAGACAACAGAACGACGAACCAATGGCGCGACAAACATGCGCGCAAAAAAATATAACATCAAACTAAATGAAAACACTTTCTTTACTTTCAACCATGCGTCGCACCTCTCGCGTCCTCGCCTTATTCCTCATGTGCCTCCTCGGCATCGGTCAGATGTGGGGAGAAACTATATATAGTTCTGATGCGGTGGCATCACCTGAAGGGGCCACAACGAGTTTTGATAAGGGCGCTTTCGCAACAACTGCTCTGCAGTGGGCCTCCGGTTATGCAAACTCCTTTACAACATCAGGATCTGCAGGATACTGCCAATGGACATTTTCAACACCGATTAGTTTGGCGGGCTATACTGACGTAAAATTGGTTGCTCACTGGGGAACAACATCGAATCGTCCTTTAAATGTTACTATCAATGGAGGGACAGCTACCCAAATTGATGCAGTTACTACGTCGGCAGACAGAAGTAAGGTTCGAACAACGACTGAATATTCTATTTCAGCTTCGTCAATATCGTCTATAAAATTTAGTTCGAGCGGTGGTGGCGGCGTTTCTCTATTTGATTTTACTATCACAGGAACTTCGGCCTCTTACACTGTAACCCTCAATCTTGATGGTGGCTCATATAGTTCAACTCCTACAGGTTGGACAGCTGGTGATGGAGTATATACCAAGGGCGCTTCTGGAAGTTTAAATTTACCAGAACCATCCAAAGACGGCTTCGATTTCGCAGGTTGGAAAGATGCTAATGATAATTCTGTGAGTTCTCCTGTGAGTGTGACTTCCACAATGACTCTTACCGCCCAATGGCAAACTTCTGTTCAGAAATATGCAGTAAACTTCGCTGCCGGTGACGGCACAGGCGAGATGACCGCACTTGAGTATGCCGAGGACGCTGAGGTTACTCTTCCGGCTTGCACATTTACCGCTCCTACTGGTAAGGAGTTTGACGCATGGACTTCCTCTGATGTAACTATTACCGATGGTAAATTCACTATGCCAGCCAACGCAGTAACTATCACTGCGACATGGAGAGATAAACCTGCAGAGCCTCGCACAATGTTCTCTATCGTAATGAAAGATGGCATTTCTAAATCTCTTGCTAAAAATGGTGGCGAGCAAGCTTTGGATGCTACTTATGCAACAGTTACTGGAGGTTCTGCTCTTGTGAAAAATACTGATGCATCTAGCGATGGTAAAATGCAACTTACTGCGAATGGTATTTATTTTAATGGTGGTAATGCCTATTTGTATATTGCATTGGACGAAGAATTACATGAGGGCGATGTAATTACCTTCACTTCTAGTAATTCTAATCAAATTTGCTTTACTCTTGATGCAACTCGCGCAACATCGTTGACGACTGTTGATAAGTCTTACACTATTCCTGCAGAGAGTCCGCTGATTGGTGCATCCGAATTCTATGTTTGGAGAACTGCAAGTTCGAGCACTTATATCAAGACTCTTAACATCAAGACACTTGAGGATTATGTAGCTCCTGTTTATCACTCTGTTACCTTCGACATGCAAGGTGCAACAAGTGCTGCTATTGAGGCACAGTCTGTTATGGATGGCAAGAAGGCTGTTAAGCCTGTTGATCCTGAGAAGACCGGTTTCGACTTTGTTAAGTGGGTTGTTGCTGCTACTGAGGCTGACTATGATTGGGATGCTGCCGTTACTGCAGATGTGGCTTTGAAGGCTGTTTGGGATAATCCTGCTCCTTCTTACTATATAGCAGCAAACGGCACGTGGTGCGGTAGCGAATGGAATCCTGCTGGTACCGAATTGACCTATGCGGATGGTGTTTACACTTACACTACTACCGTTCCTGCAAATCCTGCTGACAATGCCTATGAGTTTAAGATTACTGATGGCACTTGGGATTATACTTGGGGTGGTGCCAATGTGACCAATACTTGTGGCATTGGCAATAATGAAGGCAACGCTACTTTCAAAACCGCTGTTGAAACAGAAGTTACGATTACTTTCAACCCAAGTGCGGGTAGTATTTCTGTCGTTGCTAACAAGCCTCTCCATGAGATTCCGTATGTTGCGTCTTCTATAAACAGTTGGGCATTTGACCAAATGTCTGAGACTGATGGAACTAAGTGGACAAAAACCTATAAGTTGGTAGAACTTCCTGCTGGTAATATTGAATTTAAATACTCTAAAGCTGCTGATTGGGATCACGGTGTTTGGTGGGATGGTGACGGAAATGGCGCAAATGCGACATATAATGTAGCAGAGGCAGGTACGTATGATGTTACCTTCGAGTATGATCCTTGCACCCCTTTGGCAAATGTAGTTCTAGTAAAGAAGGCTACGCAGCAAGATGTATCCGAAGCAACTGTTTGGGATTGGTCAAAGGCTGTTACAAATGAGAACTTAGAAGTTGCCCTGCCAAACAGCTCTACGGAATACGTTCTGGCTAACATTGACGGAATTGTTAATAATGAGCAGTTTAAATCAGATGCTCTTGTTGGCAAGGGCGCCTATGCTTATCGTCAAAAGTCAAACAAATGTTTCCAAGGTACAATGATTAAGTTCCATACAACTGTTCCTGGTGTAGTTACTTATGTCGTAGTTAATCCAACCAAAAATACCACCATCAACTTAACCCTCAACAGCAACACCTTGACGTCTATAACTGCACCT
This sequence comes from Paludibacteraceae bacterium, assembly GCA_045600985.1. Taxonomy (GTDB): domain Bacteria; phylum Bacteroidota; class Bacteroidia; order Bacteroidales; family Paludibacteraceae; genus Colicola. The sequence goes on along the minus strand of JAZRYY010000005.1, from coordinate 14,090 downwards.
TCAAGTGGTGCTTCTTCTAAAGAAACAATAAGCAAGGCGGTTGCTGCTGGAGATGTAGTCTTGGAATCTAACGCGAATATGCGCGTGTTTAGTATCACCTTCACTCCAACATTGACTGTTACTACCAACACGCTTGGCTATGCAACCTTTGCGCCGTCGATGAAAGTGGCAATTCCAGAGGAGGATGGTTTGAAAGTGTACTATGTGGTCGCAAACGACGGCACCAGCGTATCAACAGAAGACGCAAGCGGTGTAGTTGAGGCAGGTACTGGTCTTATTATCAAGACGGATGAGCCCACGCAAGTGGTATTTGCCGCAACCAACGAGTCTGCTACAGAATTAAGCCGCAACTTGCTGAAAGGCGTTCTTGAGGATACTGCATATGATGAAACCGCTCATGCAAATGCATACCTCTTCTCTAAGGGCTCTAACGGCGTGGGCTTCTATAAGTGGATGAGCGGTACGTTGGCAGCAGGCAAGGCATATCTGGATCTTGGTGGTGCCGCATCGGCTCCTCAGTTCATCCGCTTCGTAGAGAATGGTTCTACTATTGCTACTTCGCTTGAGGATATCTTCAATGAAGAGGCTGCGGCAATCAAGTTCCTCCAAGATGGTGTGCTCTATATCCGCAAGGGCGACCGCATCTACAACGCAAATGGTCAAATGGTTAAATAATCCTAAAAAGAAGCTTTATGAAAAAGAAATATATCGATGCAGAATTGCGTGTGGTAACCTTGACCACTAACGTGATTGCCACCAGCAACTACGGCGTTAATGATGGCCGAGACGGCAATGGCGACGCTAACGATGCCGGAAATGCATTCGCCCCAACCCGCCGTGGTCGTTACGACGCAGACTACGATCTCTATTAACGATTTTACGATTTAGCGATTTAACGCTTTTACAATAAAAAGGGGCATTGCCCCAGGGGAGTATTGTCTCCCTGTTGTTTAAGAATTTAGTTATGGCTATGGCCATCTGTGAAGACCGCCATAGCCGCCCAGTGGAAACACTGGTGATATGTATTTTGTTTTAAAGTCCCAAGTGCTCGTGAGAGTATTTGGGACTGCTGTTTGTAAAGGGGCTTACTACGCTTTTATAGCAAAAATCGGTGAAAATTCACCAAAATTTGCTCATGTTATGCATTTTCTTGCGCACTAATGTTGCATACTCCAAAAATTTTAAGTACTTTTGCAGCCAGAATATATGCGAATACAATTACCTATATCAAAGAGTATGGCGCAGCGGGAACTGATGCTGCGAGCCATGCAAGGCGAAGATCTTCGTCCGTTGTTGGCGTCGGCTGATTATCAGTCGTGGCCGGAGGACGTGCGAACGATGCTGCACGGATTGCTGGGCGGGAACGACCGACCCACGCACATTGATATAGGGAATGATGGTACGGCCATGCGCTTTCTTACGGCCTACTATGCGCAAAAAGAAGGAAGCGACGTGGTGCTGGATGGCTGCGAAAGAATGTGCCAACGCCCCATTGCCCAACTCGTGGATGCCCTGCGAGAACTGGGGGCAGATATTGAATATGTGGGCGAAGAAGGTTTCGCTCCCCTGCACATACGCGGGCGCGAAATAAAAAAAGGTCCCGTTACGCTCCTTGATCCCGCATCCACGCAATTCATCTCAGCCTTGCTGCTCATTGGCGTGGAGGTGGACACCAACTGCCAATCGCCCTATATCGAGATGACGAAGCAGATGATGGCAGCCAGCCCCAAGACTACGACTCTCGGGCTGGACGTGGAGGCCGATTGGTCGGCTGCCGCATTCTGGATGGAACGGCAGGTGCTGGGTCTGGCAGAAGACGTGGAACTGCTCGGACTTCGCGCAGATAGTTGTCAGGGCGATAAGGTTTGCAAAGATATTTTTGCGGAGATCATACGCCTGAAGAAACGGGTGTCTCCAGGGAAAGAAGACGAGAAGCCATGCTTCACCTATGATTTTTCGGCCTGCCCCGATTTGTACCCCGCCGTGGCCGTTACGTGCCATGAACTGGGTATACCTATGCAATTCACGGGTCTGGAGAGCCTGCGGCTCAAGGAATCCGACCGTATTGCAGCCGTGGAGGAGGGCCTGAACCTGATAGAAAAGGGGAGAGCCGGACAGAAAATAGCCACGCAGCACGACCATCGAATAGCGATGGCATTCCTGGCGGCAGGTTACGACGTGGACGATGAGGCCTGCGTAGCCAAATCGTATCCGGATTTTGTGCTGCAATTGCGTGGCATAACCCGCATCGTGCCCAGACGTGGCATAAACGATGATAATAAAGGCAAGAAATGGGCGCTTCACATGCTCATCCATGCCGCAGAAAGCGAATGGCTCTGGCTGGCGGACGATGATGTGCAATGGCCAACCTGTGTGCCTTCCCAGCAGGATATGGCGGATGCTGATATGCTCATTCTTCCGTTGAGGATGGAAAAACCAAAGGCGGGCAGCCGTCTGCTAACTGATTTGCAGATATTGGAATATGCCGCCATTCAGGCGTTGACGATGGAAACGGCGAAAAGAGGCCATGCGGTAATGTGTTCGGGAGCTAATCTGCTGGTACGTCGTGATGCATGGCTGGCCTGCGAGAAACAGCTTCACCCAGAGATAGCCTCAGGCGATGATATGTTCCTCCTGGAGGCCATGAAAGCGGCCGGCTACAGAATAAAGGCAATAAACGTAGAAAAATATACGACGGTATGCTATGCCGAACCCACGCTGAAAGGTTTGCTTCGCCAGCGTATGCGTTGGGCCGGAAAAGCTCCGCACTACACCGATAGAGATATTTGGAATGCAGGTTCCCTTACTATTCTCAGCAATCTGCTTGCCGTGGCATGTCCGCTCTGGCTATTGGGCAAATGGATCGTGGATACACGCATGATTCGCAAGCATAATCGGGCAAACAATAATCCCGCCATCAACACAAAGAAAACAGCAAAGTTCTGTTTGGAAACCTTGCTGTTAACCGTTATTTACCCCTGGTATATGCTGATATGCCTAATCGGGGGATTATTCCGTAAATCCTGGTGATGCTGATTATTCAGCTACTTCAGCAGCTTCTGCTTCTTCTTCGAAAGCAGGAGCAACTGCCTGTGTCTCAGATGCAACCTCAGCAGCCTGCTCAATCACCTGGCTTTCATGACTTGCGCCACGGAGCTGTGCCTTGTGTGCGCCAACTGCGAAAATAGAAAGAAGACCCACGATGGCAATCAACGTCCAGGTTGCCTTCTCCAGGAAGTCTGCAGTTTTAGGAGCACCCATCACTTGGTTGCCGCTTGCGAAACCGCTTGCGAGACCACCACCCTTAGAGTTCTGTACGAGAACGAGCAGCGTTACGAGAACAGCTGCCAAAACGATCAAAATGATAAGAAAAGTATACATATTCTTGTTCTATTAAATTATTCAATGGTTAGGGCACAATACCCACTATACATAATTCGGGCACAAAGGTACTGCTTTTTTTTGAATTGACCAAATTTTTGCGCCAAAAAGTTGCTTTTGAGGCGTGTGGCGGTGGCAAAACGAGGCAAAAGACCTATTTCGACAGGCTATATTGGCGTGCTTCCAGATGGCGCTTTGCCAATTCTTCAAAGGTAATGCCATTCTTTTGAGCTACTTTTTGCATGCGATCAATCAGTTCAAAATAGCTCATTTCTTTCTCGCCCACCACGCGTTGCGTAACGGCCCGCTTGGTGTCTGCCTTTGCTCGCACTTTCTTGGGATTGAGCAGAAAATATACAGAAACTTCCTGCGGGGCAGCCAGAATAGCACGTGGCATGCAAGCTGTAGCAGCCTTCTTCTCTCCGCTATCATAGAGCGCTTTGAGCAAAAGAAGTTGCGCCGACACGCAGTATGGAGCATAAGCCAGCAAATCCTGCAACGACTGAATCTGATCTGCTTCAACCGACAGTGGCGCTTCCAGAAGTTGTGTATATTCGTCGAGAGTCATACTTTTAAGGGATGTTCTAAAAATTCCCCGTTTTACATGTTTAACAAAAGATTTGGGTAGTTCTTCACTTTTCTGATGCTTTTTGTTTTTTGCTTGTATCTTGCTGATTATCAACATTCGCTGGCTCATGTTGCCAAAGACCTTACGCTCGGGATAACATGCAAGCATATTCTCCTCTTGCTTAATCGGTCTTTTCAGTCAGTCACTATGCCCCGCTTACGCTCATAGCTCCTGCCTTCTGCGCAGCAATCTACTAAGTAAAATTCCAAAAATCATTCAAAAGTAATTATTAGAACATCCCTTAAAAGAGTAATCACGGTTGTTACCATTTGGCAACCGTGTCGTTGTATATTTTATCGGATAATTCGTCAATCATCGTGGCGCACAGTTCTTCCTGCACATCATTGAGCATTTGTGATGAATCGAACGTTTGATAAGCTGAATAGGTTTGCTCAAACGATTCTTCCGGGGCTACATTATTGGTGAAACGCACCTTGATGGTGATGGTGAGTTTCGTTTCTGCAGAATAAGAGTCGGCAGAGATAGCCATTGGCGTGAGCGTGTAGCCCGTGATTTCTCCTTCCAATTCCATATCGCCACCCTTGCGAAGAATTTGCAGACGCGTTTGGCGCTCAAATTTATCACGAATGCCCTGCGAGAGATCGGCCGAGAGTTGCGGATACACCAAAGCTGCATTGTTGGGGAAGTCTGCAATGGAAATAGACTTCGTTTTAGCGTAATCAATCGACGCGCCATTGAACTTATAGCTGATGGTGCAGGAGTGCATCAAAAGCGGCAACGCAGCAATAAATAATATTTTCAGAAAAGTACGTATTTGCATAGCTATTTATCGAGGTTATATTCCTTGATTTTTCGGTATAATGTTCTTTCGGAGATACCGAGTTCCTGCGCCGCCATCTTTCTTGAACGTTTGTTTCGAACCAGGGCGTCACGAATAGAGCGTTTTTCTATTTCTTCCCATGATTCCTGCTTCGTTTCCTCCTGAGCCAGACGTTCCTCTTCTTCGTTGTATTCCTCCGCCGCTTCAAAATCTTCGCGGTTGGTGGCATGGCGAATAGGCGCATCTGCGTCCGCCGTATGCTGCGTATTCAGCGTGAAAATCTGCGATGAGCGAGATGATTGCTGCTCCGCTTGATCCTGCAACGTGGCAATCTGAATATGCATATCAGCAATATCTTTTCGCATGGCATCCAGGAGCGTGTACAGCATATCCCTCTCGTCGCTGGACATGTTTGCCTGCTGGCTGTGATGGCCCTGACCGGACAACATAGGCGTACGCGTCAACTCATTATCGGGCAAATACTGGCGAAGCTTATGGGCATCAATCGTCGTGCCAGTCTCCATCAGGCATACGTGCTCCGTAACGTTGCGCAATTGGCGAATATTGCCTGCCCAATAATAATTTTTGAGCAAATCTTTGGCATCCTCGGTGAGTTGCACCCTTGGCATATTATTTTGCGTAGAGAAATCTACCGCAAATTTTCTGAACAACAGCGGAATATCGTCTCTTCTCTCGCGCAAAGAAGGCACCTGAATCTCAAACACGTTCATTCGATAGTAGAGGTCCTGGCGGAAACGCCCTTCCAGTATAGCCTGCGGCAGATTGCGATTGGTGGCAGTAATAACGCGAACATCCGTTTTCTGCACTTTGGCTTCGCCCACTCGCAGGTACTCTCCATTCTCCAGTACGCGCAAGAGGAGCGCCTGCGTGGATAAAGGCAACTCGCCCACTTCATCGAGGAAGAGCGTACCGCCGTTGCAGATTTCAAAATAACCTTTATGATCTGCATTGGCGCCGGTGAATGAACCCTTCACGTGGCCAAACAATTCCGAATTAATGGTTCCTTCCGGAATAGCACCGCAGTTGATGGAAAAGAATGGACCATGCTTGCGAGGTGAAAAATCGTGAATGATGCGCGCAAACACATCCTTACCCGAACCATTCTCACCCGTCACCAGCACTGACATCTTCGTTCGCGCCACCTGAACGGCTGCTTCTATATCGCGCTCCAAGGCCGGAGAATTGCCAATAATTCCGTAGCGTACTTTAATATCCTGAATCTCTTGAGTTGTCATATGTTTCCTTCCAAATCTGCCATTTTGTCAGTTTTTGGGCTGCAAAGGTACAACAATTTTTTGGAATGTGCAAGTAATGCCCGCATTAATTTGCCATTTTAATAAAAAATTGTAATTACCTAAACAAGTGAAACGCGTAAAGGTACTACAATTTTTTGGAATGTGCAACATTAGTGCGTAAAAAAACGCATTTTAATGCGCTTTTGCGCAAGCGTGTGATCGTATGAGCGTAGCGAATAAAGAAGTAAAGCTCGCATTTTTCTATCAAATATTCATCTTACCACTCCACTTTAAAAGTGGCCAACAAACCCGTTGGTACATTGAAAATGCAGGACGAACGGAGCGCCTCGGGAATATCCTGGAAGAAATTATATTCAGCCAAATCGCAGGAGAAATCCCAGAGATTATAGCATTTGAGATTAAGCGTCATCGGTATGCCTTTCACTTCCCATTGCCCCTGCACGTGAAGATCGATATTCCAGTAGGCGCAATTTCGCGTACCAAAATCGAGGTCATCGGTGTTGGTGCCGCGGGTGTAGGTGGGCAGAATGGCGATTTGCGAAAGGGTGGTGTTAGCTTCCTGCGCAGCAATACCATTATTGAAGAAATAGCGATGGCTGGCAAATGGCTTACCATCAATCCATTTCAACGTGACGCCCGCCTGAACATATTTGCATATATTATAGGCCACGTAGCAGCGGAAGGCAAAGCCTTTATCGCAATCCAATCGGCCCGCTCCCGGATAGTTGCCTGTTCGGCTTCGGAAGACGGTGTTTTTGGTGTTTGGCGTAGCGGTTGATTCGCTCAAAATGCCGTTCGTATTGCTGTTTGCACCATTGCCAAGAGCCGTATAGCCTCCACCCAGGAATGATTGCCAGGAGAGGCTGAACTGCACTTTCCTGCCCGTATAGGTATAGCGGCTTTGCTGCATGAGATAATGAGGCGTTCGATTGAAGAAATGTCGACCCAGATCCGGCGTCACGCCCACCTCATATTGCACCTCACCCGGGTTCTGATAGAATACATTAGGCGTGGCTCCTTCGTGCATAACCTGCTGATAATAGCCCACTTCCTCAAGCGGAGCCGCATAATTAACGTGCCAAACATTATAATATTTCCGCACGTTCTGCAGGAAAACAAACTCGTGCTTGCCCGCCACGATAAAACGTATCGGCATATCAAATTCGAAATACTGCGTTTGCTGCAGATGTTTCTTGTATTGATGATAAGCTCCTCCCGTGGTGCTGAAAAGCACATCTGTGCCCGAGAAATAAATCTTTCCCTGCATATAATCGTCGCTCATGAAGCGGAGATAATCTGCGTTGTAGGCCTGGCGATTATTGATGAAATTGAAGCCCATTTCAAACCATTTGCAAGGATGGATATTGAATTGCAAACCGGCTTGCCAATTTGGACTGATCTTGCTCTTCTTATGCAGCAGCATGCCATCAAGCGTGAAATCGATATTGGCCTGCATACTGGCCTTCTCGCCCAAGTCATGATGGGCTTGCAGACGGAAGGTGTTTTCCAATAAACCACTTGCATATGCCTGGCTTTGCCATTCATAGCGATACATGGCAGCCGGAGCCGTCATTACGGGGGATTGGAAATAGAGTTCGTTGCTCCATTGCTGCTGATCGGGCGTGAAATAGAAAAATGAATTATAGGCGTCTATCTCAAAATCCAGCCAATCCAGCAATCGCTGCTTATGATTGAGTGCCCAACCCAATTCGTGCGTCTTGCCATCGGGCATCCAAGGGTAAAATGATTCGCCGTCCTGATCAATCACGTTTCTTGCAAATCCCAAATCCGAATGGCGGGTTACGTTCGTCGCCCACGTGAGTCCCGTGGTGAGATCATAATTGCCATTGCCGAATTTGGCGTAAAGCGAACCGGTATAGTTTTTCAGGTCATATACCTCATCGTGGTTGTAGAGATACTCGCTGCCCGCATCCGTTCGCCCTGCAAAACTCATGCGATAGTTAAGCGAACGGAAATCTTTCTGTGAAGAAAGTGGCAGGCGTCCGTCTGCCTGCACTTTGTAGTAAGACGCATCATAGAGCGGGTCGCTCAGAATAAGGCCACATTGGTCCTGACGGGTGATGGATCGCTCGCCATACGTGGCATAGATGTGCTGATGATATTTATCCCCATCTTTGCTTTGCAAAGAAAAACCCACATCCATTGTGCCCGCACCTTTAAGATGGCGGCGAGCCGTTATATGCTTATAGCAATCTGCACTTTCCACCGGAGTACGATGAAAAATATGAATCATAGCCGCCGTACCGGGTGCAGGATCTACGCCATTGATGCCGCTGATATTATATGAAACTTCAGCATAATCCCTGCTACTCATGTCTCGCTCAAAATAGAGCTGCGCAGAGTGGGTGTCTATCATCAAATTATGATGCTGCATATTGGGCACATACTGCGAACTTCCCGGCTGAAAACGATCGTCTGTGCGAAAACCATCAATATAAAATCGAGTGGAATAGCAACTGCTGCCATCTATGGAAAAAGTGAGTCGTTCGGGATGTGTCCAATTGCCCACCGTGTGCGTCTCCACTACCGTGTGATCATCAAATCCTTCCAAATAATAAATCAATTCGCCCTGGTGCTGCCATTTATTGAAATACGTGGCTGGAACGGAATCAATACCATACGGATTGGTGTGATATGTGTCAGGCGTTTCGGCCATCGCCAAAACGCAAACAAAAAGTGCAATAATAGAAAAAATATGCTTCATACGACCGCAAAAGTACTTCTTTTTTTTCATATATGCAAGAATTGCATAATTTTCCGGGTAGGAATTTGCATATGTGCAAAAAAAATACTACCTTTGCATCCAAATTGCGGAAATATGACCATTTCAATAGCTCACTTAGATAAGCAGATAGGCAAACAAGTCATCCTTCACGACCTTTCTTTGCAGGTTTCAGAAGGAGAGGTAATTGGCTTGTTAGGACCAAACGGCGCAGGCAAATCCACCCTGATGAAGATTATTACGGGGCTTTGGCCCGCTACGGATGGAGAAGTGGCGGTTTGCGGGATTGACATGCGCAAAAATGCCCATCAGGTGGCGCCTTTTGTAGGCTATCTTCCCGAGAATAACCCGCTCTACGATGATATGTACATTCGCGAGTACCTCACCTTCATGGCTGAGATTGGCAATATGAAGGATAAGAAACGCGTAGATGAGGTAATCGAAATGGTGGGATTACTGCCTGAGATTACGAAGAAAATCGGGCAACTCTCGAAAGGATACAAGCAGCGTGTGGGGTTGGCTCAAGCCCTTCTTAATGATCCCAAACTGCTCATTTTGGATGAACCCACTACGGGGCTTGACCCCAATCAATTGGAGGATATTCGTGCACTTATTCGCACGCTGGGGCAGAACCGCACCGTGATTCTCTCCACGCATATTCTTCAGGAAGTAAAGGCGATGTGCAATCGCGTGGTCATTCTTTCGCATGGAGAGATAAAAGCCGACCAATCCATCGGCGACATTCAAGATATTGAGCAGCTCTTCCGCGACGCTACCAAGTAGGCGTTCAGTAGTCGTACAGTAGTCGTACAGCGTAAGATTAGCGTAGGATTAGCGTAAGATTAGCGTAGGATTGATAGATTTAGAATATGTGCACAAGCACTTGAAAAACAAGATTATGGCAGATTTTGATATACGAGAACAACAAACAATGACGCCCGACGAAGTCGATAAGGCATTACGTCCTCTCTGTTTCGACGATTTTTCGGGTCAAGACAAGGTGGTGGATAACCTTCGCATTTTCGTGCAGGCCGCCAAAATGCGTGGTGAATGTTTGGATCACACGCTCCTCTTTGGCCCTCCGGGTTTGGGTAAAACCACGCTGAGCAACATCATCGCCAACGAGCTTGGGGTAGGCTTTAAAGTGACGAGTGGTCCCGTCTTGGATAAACCCGGCGATTTGGCGGGTTTGCTCACCTCTTTGGAAGAAAACGATGTGCTTTTTATTGATGAGATCCACCGTCTTTCGCCAATAGTGGAAGAGTATCTCTACTCTGCGATGGAGGATTATCGAATTGATATCATGATTGATAAAGGTCCGTCGGCGCGCACCATCCAAATTGATTTGAATCATTTCACCCTCGTGGGGGCAACCACTCGCAGCGGTTTGCTCACGTCGCCTCTTTTGGCTCGATTCGGCATCAAGTGCCACCTCGAATACTACGATGCTGCCACGCTTGGAAAGATCATTCGCCGCTCGGCCAAATTATTGGGTGTTCACATCGATTCACACGCAGCTGACGAGATTGCACGACGTAGTCGTGGTACGCCACGTATTGCAAATGCGCTTCTTCGCCGTGTGCGAGATTTCGCACAGGTGAAAGGCGACGGCACCATCAATCTGGAAATCACCAAATATGCTTTGGAGGCACTCAATATCGATCGCTTTGGTTTGGACGAAATCGATAATAAGCTCCTGCTCACCATTATTGATAAATTCAAGGGTGGACCTGTCGGCTTGAACACCATCGCCACGGCCATGGGCGAAGATGCCGGCACGATTGAGGAAGTGTACGAACCATTCCTCATCATGGAAGGTTTTATCAAGCGCACCCCTCGCGGACGTGAAGTGACGGAACTGGCCTACAAGCATCTCGGAAAAACGCCTGCCGGAAACGTGAAGTTCGATTTAAATCCTACGCTTTTTGAATAATGAAACACTATAAGGCACTTTTCCTGGATTGGGACGATACGATTGGTGATTTCAAGAATGCGGCATTCCGCTCGCTTCAGGAAATTTATGCTAAGCATAATCTGGAGGCAATGGGCTATAGCTTTGAAGCATTCTACGAAACCTACAGCCAGCACAACCTTTATTTATGGGAGCAATACGGCCTGGATAAAGTCACCAAAGATTATTTGGAGCACGACCGTTTCTTTTATCCGCTGATGATGGCACCCAAGCCATTACCCATGAAAGAAGCCTCTGAACTCGCGCAAATAGTGGGGAAAGAGCATCTCAATCATACCACCGATTATTTCGCTCCTCTTCCCGGAGCGACTGATTTTGTGCGTGCGTTGGCCGAAAAATATCCACTCACCATTGTGTCGAATGGTTTCGTGGAAGTGCAATATAAGAAGATAGATGCCTCAGGCTTGCGCAACTGCTTTGCCCATATCGTTCTTTCGGAAGAGGTGGGTTGCCAAAAACCCAATCCCAGGATTTATGAAGAAGCACTCCGTCGAAATGGTCTTGAGGCCAGCGAAGTGCTGATGATAGGTGACTCTTGGACAAGTGATATACAGGGAGCCATCAACGCAGGTATTGATCAACTTTGGGTGTCTCCAACGGCAATGGCAGATGAGCATCCGGCAACGTACAAAGTGTCATGTTTGGCAGATGCATTAGCCTTGCTAATATGACAAAATGGCAGAAAAAGACGCAATCTACGGCTTTGGCAAGGATTTTGACTAAACCGGAGTGAGTCACTTCGATTCAAAACAACGCGAAGGGCATAAAAAAACGAAAATTTCAAATTATGGCAAAAGATAAGCAAAAAGAAGAGTTGCAAGACGAATTGCAACAAGAGGTGGAAACCACTGAGATGGAGTCAACAGAAGAAGCAGCCGCAGAAAAAACGGCTGAGCCAACTGCAGAAGAACTTTTGGAGAAGGCCAATGCTGAGATTGCCGATCTCAAAGATAAGAATCTCCGCATGATGGCAGAATTTGATAACTATCGTCGCCGTACGGCTAAAGAGAAACTTGATTTGCAGAAGACGGCTGGCGAAGGTATCTTTAAAGATATGATTTCTTTGGTAGATGATTTTGAACGTGCCGAGCAGGCTATGGCCACCTCGGAAGACGTTGAGGCACTCCGCCAGGGAATGGATCTTATTTATAAGAAGTTCATCGCGTTCCTGGAGAAGAATGAGGTAAAAGAAATCCCAGCTGCCAAAGGCGATGATTTCAACGTGGATTTCCACGAGGCTATCACCACATTCCCTGCAGGCGAAGAAAACACCAACAAGGTGATCGACTGCACCCAAAAGGGCTATACCCTCGGCGAAAAAGTGATTCGCTACGCAAAAGTGGTAGTGGGGGCCTGAGGTGTTGGTTTTGGGTTTATAGTTTAGGGTTTATGGTTTATTGAACTATGGCAGAAAAAAGAGATTACTACGAAGTGCTTGGCGTGGCAAAGACCGCCAGCGCGGAAGAAATAAAGAAAGCTTACCGCAAGATGGCTATCAAGTATCACCCCGATAAGAATCCGGGTGATAAGGAGGCCGAAGAGAAATTCAAGGAAGCAGCGGAAGCATATGAAGTTTTGAGCGACCCACAAAAGAAGCAACGCTACGACCAGTTTGGCTTTGCCGGAATGGGTGGTGCTGCCGGCTTTGGCGGACAAACCATGGATATGTCGGACATCTTCTCCAAGTTTGGCGATCTGTTTGGCGATTTCATGGGTGGCGGCGGAGGCGGTTTCCGCATGAATTTCAATGGTCAGGAGTTTAACTTCGGTGGCGGCGGAGGACGTCGTCAGCGTCGTGGCAGCGATTTGCGAATCAAAGTGAAAGTGACGCTTGAAGAGGTGGCCACCGGCGTGGAGAAGAAAGTGAAGGTGAAGAAGATGGTGTCCTGCCCACATTGCAATGGATCCGGTTCAGCAGATGGCGTAACGGAAAATTGCTCTACGTGCCGTGGCACGGGCCGCGTACAGCGTACTCGTCAGGGCATTTTCGGCATGCAATATGTGCAGGAGCCTTGTCCTGATTGTCAGGGAGAAGGAAAGATCATCAAGAATAAGTGTCCTCATTGCCAGGGAAATGGCGTCGTCAAAGACGAAGAGATCATCTCTATCAATATCCCTGCAGGCGTAATGGAGGGTATGCAACTCACCGTGCAGGGCAAGGGAAATGCAGCTCCACGCGGAGGCGTTCCTGGCGATCTGCTCGTGCTGATTGAAGAAGAGGCACATAAGGAATTGGTGCGCGACGACCACAACCTCATCTATAATCTCCTGCTTTCTGTGCCAACAGCAGCATTGGGAGGTACGGTGGAGATTCCTTCATTGCAAGGCCCCGTGAAAATCACCATACCTTCTGGCACGCAGCCAGGCAAAGTGCTTCGACTTCGTGGCAAGGGTTTGCCACAAATCGATGGCTACGGTCGCCAAATAGCACAGGGTGATTTGCTCGTGAATATCGGCGTGTATATTCCAGAGAAACTGAATAAAGAAGAAAAAGCGTGGTTTGAGAAATTCCAGGAATCGCCTAATGCTTCTCCTGGTGCTTCCGAGAAGAAATCATTCTTTCAAAATTTGTTCGGCTGATTAAGAGAACACACACGGCTGATTAGCATAAAAATGTATTTGTGAACGCGCTAGAAACGGACAGTTCCGGACAGGTGTCCGGATGTCCGTTTCCTAGTAAATAAAGGGGCTTGCGGGCAAAAGGACAACGGACAGTGTCCGGACACATATTTGCTCCAGCTAGTGCTTGAGCAACTGTAACTGCGAGTGCGCGATTCAAGAATAGGCCAAGAGTGACGCAAGAGTTACCCAAGGAGAGAGGGTAGTGCGATTGACAAAAACCGAAATAAACCCCTTGCGTCGCGTTCGGAAAAGCTCAACACAGACTAATGCAAGCATTATTAAAGTTTCGCATACCTCTGCTCTTCCCCAAAAAGTGGTACTTTTCGGGGGCCCCATATATGCCTGACGAACGCTTGCGATGATGCTGTTATGCAAGCATCCCGACATCCTCACAGTCATTCATCTTCGCCCTCCTTCAGAGGGCTAATCCTCTTCAAGGCGATAAACATAGAAAAACACATTGGTGCAGATGAGTGGCTGCATCATGGCTATATCTACGCTACACAACTGTCGCACCGCACGATTTTGAAAAGTGTCAATTTTTTCAGGAAGAAAAATGTACTATTTTTAAGATTGCTCCGCTTTTTGAGATACCGATGAGAGACTTATCAGGTACTTATGAAGGACTTATCAACACCTACATGTGGGGAAAAGGGAGAAAAATGTACGATTTTTAAGATTTAGGG
>JAZRYY010000004.1:0-8722 GCA_045600985.1 Paludibacteraceae bacterium | reverse complement strand
GCCAAGAATCCTAAGTCATACGCTTTGCGTACGCACTCTCAGACTTCAGGTTGGTCGCTCACCGAGCAAGATCCATTCAATAACGTAGGCCGTACTTGTATTGAGGCGATGGGTGCAGCATTGGGTCACACCCAGTCGCTCCATACCAACGCACTCGACGAGGCTATCGCATTGCCTACCGATTTCTCTGCTCGTATCGCTCGTAACACCCAGATTTATATCCAGGAAGAAACCAAGATCTGCAAGGAGATTGACCCATGGGCTGGTTCATATTATGTGGAGAGCCTCACCAACGAACTCGCAGAGAAGGCTTGGGAGCACATTCAGGAAGTAGAGAAGCTCGGCGGTATGGCTGCTGCTATCGAAACCGGTATTCCTAAGATGCGTATCGAGGAGGCAGCTGCACGTACGCAAGCTCGTATCGACTCTGGCGTTCAGAAGATCATTGGTACCAATGTTTATCGTCTTGAGCACGAAGATCCTATCGATATCCTCGAGATTGATAACACCGCAGTACGCGAAGAGCAGGTGGCTCGCTTGAAGGAGCTCCGCGCTAATCGTGATGAAGCAGCTGTTCAGGCAGCTTTGAAGGACATCACCGCAGCATGCCAGGCATGGGCAGATGGCAAGGTAGAGAAGGATGCAGAAGATCCTTTGAAATACAATTTGCTCGCGCTTGCAGTGAAGGCAGCAGGTCTCCGTGCTTCACTTGGTGAGATTTCAGATGCTTGCGAAGCAGTCGCAGGTCGTTATAAAGCAGTAATTCGTACTATTTCAGGCGTGTATAAAGCAGGTACAAAGGATGACGAAGACTTCAAGGAAGCCAAGCGTCTCACCGATCTCTTTGAGAAGCGCGAGGGCCGTCGTCCTCGTATCATGATTGCTAAGATGGGTCAGGACGGTCACGACCGTGGTGCTAAGGTTTGTGCTACAGGTTATGCCGACTGCGGCTACGACGTGGATATGGGACCATTGTTCCAAACTCCAGAAGAAGCCGCAAAGCAGGCTGTGGAGAACGACGTACATATCATGGGCGTTTCTTCTCTTGCTGCAGGTCATAAGACCCTCATTCCACAGGTGATTGCAGAGCTCAAGAAGCTCGGCCGTGAGGACATTATGGTGATTGCCGGTGGTGTGATTCCTGCTCAGGACTACGACTTCCTCTATAAGGCTGGCGTAGCTGCTATCTTCGGCCCAGGTTCTCCTGTCACGAAGTCTGCTCGCACCATGATGGAGCTCATGATTCCAGAGGAAGAAAGATAAGTATACTTCCTGCAGTATCGGTGTTTCCGATAGCAGTATTGAAAAAAAGCGTTGCTAACAATTGTTGGCGACGCTTTTTTATTGTACCTTTGCAGCGGATTTCATTCAAAACCCTACTAACACTATTAATTATGGAAACAAAATTTTATGTATGCCCAATTTGTGGCAACGTGATTATGAAACTGGTCGACTCGGGTGTTATCCCAATCTGCTGTGGTGATGAAATGCAATTATTGGAAGCAAACATCACGGATGGAGCGGGGGAAAAGCATGTTCCTCAGGTGTTTCGCTTGGATGAGTGCACGCTGGGCGTTAAAGTGGGAATCATACCACACCCGATGTCGCCAGACCACTATGTACACTTTATTTATCTTGAAACGGAAACGGGCGGCCATATTTGCTTTCTTAATCCTGAATACGAGCCCAAGGCCCAATTCTGCTGTAAGGAAAGTCCAATTGCCGCTTACGAGTATTGCAATCTTCACGGTCTCTGGAAAACAACCAATATGCCCATTGCTTGCTTGAGCGAAGAAAGAAAACATTAGTATGCTACTGAAAGGGAAAGTTTCAACTTCCCTTAAGGGATGTTCTAAAAATTCCCCGTTTTACATGTTTTACAAAAAATTTGGGTAGTTCTTCACTTTTCTGATGCTTTTTGTTTTTGCTTGTATCTTGCTGATTATCATTCAGTTATAGTGCCCGCACTACGCCTTCATTCAAATCAGCAATCTACTAAGTAAAAATTCTTATCCCTAAAGGGAACGATCTAAGGAGCAAAAATCATTCAAAAAGCAATTATTAGAACATCCCTTAAAAGAATGTCCCGCAGCGATGCGGGACATCTTGTGTTTAGAAACGTTTGCCAAGAGCGTCGTATTTTACGCCATCCTTCCAGATTACTATGTGGCCATTCTCAATCGTCTTGATGGCCTGATGAGGAGTAGACTGGATAGTTGCCTCTATATTTGTGGCTACTCGCGGAGAGAAGAGTAGGGTGAAGCGGTTTTCTGCACTGGTAGTATCTGCGTTAGCGGTGAATGTGTAGCAGCCGGTTTGCGAGAGATTGGTGTAGGTTTGTTCTACGGCATCATAAAGGATGGCATCTTGGGCGTGATTACCGGAAGTGAGCGAGATGGTGTATTCTTCTGCATCTTGCGCCTTCACGCAGAGTGTGACAGAATGTGTCGTATCCGGCAAGGTGTTTGCTGCCAGCGCCATTTCCTGCGTTTCTGTCCATAATTGAGGCGTACGTCCGCTGCGGATCTTGAGCAGATCGTCTCCCATCACGTAGTCGTTTGTGCCATCAGCAGATAATCTCACGAAGGCCTGATCCAGCATTTCCTCACCGGAGGTAAGGAGCAGGCGATACATTTCTTGAGGAGCGGCGTTTCGTGCTGCTACTGGGGAAGGAAGTGAGGTGGCCCAATTGATATTGCCATTGTATTGAATCATATAGTTCTTGGTGGGCTGCCAGGCTTTATCACGTATGCGATGAATTGTATATACTCCCTCTTTGCCGGCCCATTCATAAAAGAACTGCAAGCCGGATGGATCAGCCGTGCCATTTGCGTAGGCTTCATAAAAACCGGGCACACCTACCACTCGCCAGCCGCCATCGTATTGTTCGCGACCGGGTTTATTGCAAGTGATTGCACGCAGCTCGGCTGGGGTGTATTGCTCGGCAGGCTTAATGATAATATCACTGCTTGCAGATGGGAAATAGAGGCGCTTGACGGCCGTTGATTCAATCGTATTGAATTCGTGAGATTCATAGTTGTGAGAAATCACGTAGCCACGTCCGGCAAGCAGTTGGGTATTATCCGTCCAGATCAGATTGCCCCAGAAATCATCAATAGGATCAACGTCAGTTATTCCTGTAGGCTGACGCATACCCAGCAGAGCCCGCAGTTCGCCTTTATAATCCTGTATCGCCCATCTCTCTCCATAGTTATCCAGGCCATACACATCCGCAAGATTCACGTCGAAGGGCAGAGTAACCTGGAAAAGATTGGTCTTATCGCCTTGCGGGGTGGTAAAGAGATCGTCTTTATCAATATCCAATTCGAAAATCACTTTGCCCATGACCCTGACAGTAGCATCAAGATTGTTGAATGAGAATATACTTGGTCCGGCGCCTGCAGTAAGTGCCTCGCGCGTGATAATAATATTGGAGTTAATCGTTTTATCCCCAGATATAACATCGTCAACTGCATTCGGCAGCCATCCGCAAATCAATCGATTCGTCTTGAAATCGTACGTAATGCGGAACGTATAAGTGGAGGACGGAGTCTCATGGGGAATCACATCAATCTTTGCTTCCGCTTCGGCAGCTGTTCCTTTAGGCGCCAATATCCATCGTTTGGTGCCATTGAAATGGCTGTAGATGGTAGCTTTCACGTCTGTGTCGGTATTCACCTTCACATCGGAATAGTATACCCAATCGGAAGCATCCTTCATCTTGAGTGGCGAAGATTCCGTTATAGGATTATTCTCCGATGTGCTGATTGACCCTTGGGTAGGGTAGAAATGCAGGAACTGCTCATACGTGGAGCCGCCCACCAGCGTTCGAGTGAATTTATTGGTCTTTGAATCGTATTCAAAACGTACATTAGCACTTTGTGGCAGCGTGTATTGCGGAAGGATTTTGGCAATACATGAATTGGTGGCATTGCCCACCGTGGCACCGATATTGGCGTTTTTCTCCAGGAATTTAACGAGATAATGATCGTAATAGGTGGTAGTGGTGAATTTCACCATCACCGAGTCTTTCACGGCGCCGCAATATACGCTCAAAGGCAATGAATCTTCCCTGAAAGTAAGATCTGCCTGCTGAAGAGCAGAAGGCGTAACGGTGTAAATGCCATTCTTCGTAATGCCAAGTGGTGTGATATTGGTTTTGTGGCTCCAATTATCCAAACCGGTTGGCGAAGATTGCCAGGATAAAGTGGCAGAAGACGTGGCAAACAGAGATACTGCTTTATCTGCGCTGTAGATGATATTGGAATAGAATGTTCCCAGTGAACCGCAGTTGGATTCGATTCGATAGCACTCAGATGAGGCCGTTATCCATACGATATTCTGGTGTGGATCGTAATGGAAGATGACGGGTTCGGAATTATCCAATTCATTTTCATTTCCTATCTTTATCCAATTGGCCTCACTTCCATCATTTAAGCTGTCTTGGGAGGGTTCCACGCATGCATATTTGCCAGAGTTCGCGCCAAATCCGGCCCAAGTGGCATCATAGATGGAGACGGGATGAGTGGCGTCTGCGGTGGCTTCATCCTGGAAATAATAGTAGGTGCCGTCCTGTGCATTATACGTCATTTCCACATTCTTTCGTGCATCATTATTGAATGAATAGCGCAGATAGTATTGAGAAGGATGTACGCTGAAGGAAATGGAGGAAGATGCCGAAGTTGAACCATGACTGGCAGTAACGTGGAACGTATAATTGCCAATCGTGCTGCAGGTATATTCGCAGAGAGATGAGGATGATACCTGGATTTGTGAGGGTTGCGATTCGCCGGGTAAAGTTACGGTGAAGGTGTATGTTAGCGGACCAGCAATATCGCTGGTAGCAATCAATCGCAATGTAGTATCGGCGCCACCTTCCGTTTTGCCGTCCATATTATATATATGCGTGCCTGAAGTGGGAGCAATCAGCAGATGATTAGTCTTCGAATCCCAGATGAAATGGCAATTATCGCCATTGGATGGAGAGCCGATGGTGTTGATATAGCTTGAATTGAAGTATCCTAATTCCTTATCGCCTTTTTCTGTATGCCAGCAATCAATATTAAATCCAGCATTGCCGCCATATTGGCCTTGAAGACTATATAATCCATTGTGTTGGTCAGTTAAATCCTGTTCGTACCAGGTTCCTGCTCCATTCCAGGCATATTTCAATTTCACCAATGGTCGGCGAAGCCATACATAAGGAGTATATTCTCCTCCGGAATGTTGATTAATATTTACTCGGATTACACCACTTCCTTCCGTGTATTTGAAATAATTATTTGCGTCTGAGAGCTGATATCCACTGGCAGATGTGGATAAATCATAATCCTTCGCGTAAGCACCTCTTTGTGCATCGCCAATGGAGAAAGAATAGTATTTATTCTGCTCAAAATATATATCCTTGTATGCTTCTCCATCGCCAATGGATTGGTTTTGCAGCACGGCAGGATTGGTGGGTTCTCCTTTTATATATACATCGTATAGTGCCCATGATTTGATAGGCACCAATGCGATAAGCAATAATATGAGAATTTTCTTTATCATGGTGGATTTATCTTGCGAATGATTTCTTTTTCCGTATATAAACGTATGTCGCATACATGAAAGCAAACAGAATCATTATCCATGCGGAGCCGATGGGGTTGTCGACGGCTTCGCCTTGGGTGATGAGAGTGCCGGAGATACGATCATATTCATCGTCGTAGAGGATGGGAGTTCCTGTGCCATCCACTATGATATCGCCATTGATATCATAGCCGTAGATATGGCCGCCGATGTCGAACCAACCCACAGGGGTTGGGGTGCCGCTGGCGCGACGCATAGTGGGCTGAAGAGGATGGGATATGGCATTATGAGCCAGAGAGGTCTGCGGAGCAGCAATGGAAGGAACGGTTATATGGGCAAGCGGGAGTTGACTGGGCTTGCGAAGCGAACGGGTGATGGGGTGTCGGGAGGAAAGAGCTCCGCCATACGTGGAAACGGTGGCAGATGAAGAGAGGTGAGAAACGGGTGCTATAGTCGGAACCGTTTGCGGGAACGTGTGGTGGCTCTGCAGATGTGAGGAACTTGCAACCGACTGCTGACGCAGCGAAGTGGAGCGGAATGGGGTGGTAAAAGACGGAGTGGAGGAAGAGGCGGGAGCCTGACTGATTGAGGTTGGGGTGGTGGAGCGGCCGGATGCGTTTGTAAAGACTGTATCTGAAAGGATATGACTCAGGGTGGCTACGGTAGCCAGCAGAATCCAAGCAAAGCAGCCTAAAAACAGAAGCCACTTAAAAAGGAATTTACTCGTATTTGATTGTGAAAGTTTCACAGTGTTTTCCCATTAGTATTATGCAATATCAACGCCTCACTTTCCGTGTTACACACGAAAAACCGCGCAAAATTACATAAAATTTTTGGAGTATGCAAGAAAATTCGCATTTTTCTGCCGATTAGAGAAACACGCGCATAGTCTTGTAAGGACCTGTTTAAACAAAAACCGGGATAAACCCCATGGTTATGAACAAGCCCAAATGGCTTCCTGCAAACCGCCAGCATCATCATCTATTAAAGCCGGCTTTATAGGCTGCTGCTCCCGTCGCTCTGCACTCCAATGGAGTTGTTCCTAATCAAGGCGATAACCAGAAAATAAAATCTCTATCAGCAAAACATTCATCGATTTCCGCCAGTGGACGATACGTGGACGCATAGTAGACACATGGTAGACTCAACGTAGATTCAATTTAGACTATTTTTTTATCGCAATGGGCTTGCAGGTGGGCTTGGGCAAAGGATATGCGCTATGCGCCTATCGGAGCCTACAGCCCACAACTTGCAGCCCAACGCAAAGCCTTCGGCGCCGCAACCTCGCAAGCGAGAGATGCAAAGGCCTATGGTCATAATAGCGTCGCGACCGAAGGAAGCTTGCGCTCAAAATTTAATTCACGAAAATTCTCGAGTCATTTACGGTAATTTACGTTCAAAAAAATCCCGATTTAACGATTTTACGATTTCACGCCTTTATTGTACTAAAATTTCCTTAATTTTCGAATTAAAAGACCTTTTTTTATGCTTCCGGCATATGTTTTTCGGAAAAAAACTTGCAAGTACAAAAAAAAAGCAGTACCTTTGCAGCGTCTTACGCGCAAAGCTAATGAAAACCACATCCGAAATACTCAGTAAACTTCAGGAATTTAAAGCAATCTATGGCTCACGCTATGGGATTGACTCGCTGCTTCTTTTTGGCTCAACTGCGCGTGGCATGCAAACAGAAGACAGCGATGTGGATGTTGCTATGCATTCTAATAAAATGCTTGATTATTTTACGGTGATGGATGCGAAAGATAAACTACAGGAAATCTTGAATACCAAGGTTGATTTAATCACTCTTCATGATTATATGCAGCCTTACTTCAAGCAGGAAATCATGCGTGATGCCATCTATGTCTAAAAATAGAGTAGTCAATTTGTTGGGGTTTATCATTCAGCAAGGAGAGTTTGTGCTTGAAAGTACAAAAAACGTAGCGTCGTGTAACGACTTTATGCTGAGCATGGATGGTATGGTCCTGTTTAATTCAACCAATATGTGCCTGCAAACTATAGGTGAAACTGTGCGTCAAGTGGATGAATTAACAGCAGGTAAACTCTTGCCGAGTTATCCTGCTATTCCGTGGCAACAGGTAAAAGGCATGCGCAATTTTATCTCACATGAATATCTTTCCATTGATCCAAGTGTGATTTTTGCTACAATTAAGACAAATATCCGTCCTATGATGGAATATGTATCTGTCATCAAGCAAGATATTCTTGAAGGTAAGCACGACGATATTTTTGTGCAATTATAATCTCTTAGGCTGGTTAATACTCATGCTTGCATGAAGGAGTATTACTCACGGCCTAACCGAGAGGTCCATTTGGACTGGCTTCTGGTATAGGGTTTTTTATTGTTTTTGTTAATTATTTGAAAATAATATAGCGGGAAAGCGTTCCTGCACGACATATGAGCTTTACTGGGCGTAGATGAACGCCCTCTTGTTGCACGTACCTTATAATAGTACGTGCATGTGTGCATGCATACGCAAAGACTTGGATGCAATCATTATCCTTCAATAGCGCAAAATGCAGAAAATGCCGCAAATACGAGATATAAGCAAACACAAAATATATTTAACTTTTTAAACAACAAACAAAACAATGAAACATTTATTCTTTAAATCATGGCTCATGCTGTGCCTATTGCTTATGGGAATAGGTAGCGCGTGGGCAGAAGATGTGACGTACACTATTACGTCAACTAGCGCAGTTTCAACGACCGGTACAGCACCATCAGGTTCTTCTGCTACATTTGCGAATACTTATGGTACTAAAGACCAGATGACTGCAAAAAACACCATGACTCTTACTTTGTCTGGTTATGCCGGTAAGAAGATTACGGGTGTTACTCTCTCGATGAAATCTAACAAATCAGCTGGTGCTGGTTATCTTTCTATAACGGCAGGAACTACTACACTTGCCGCCATCGGTTCTTCTAGCTCTGGCGTGGCTTTTAACAATGCATCATGGAATGGTAGTTACACAACAACATACACCGATGTTAGTAAGCCCCTTTACAAGTACATCTTGACAAGCATTACTAACAGTAACGGCAGCGTTGTTCGCTGCCGTTAGTTGTTATTGGTGGTATAGTAGTGGTGCTATTTTTCTGTAGTTAGTAGTATAGCTTCTTGATGTTGTTGCT
>JAZRYY010000003.1:0-194182 GCA_045600985.1 Paludibacteraceae bacterium | reverse complement strand
GGCTCGGCGCATCCTGGGGCTGGAGAAGGTTCCAAGGGTTGGGCTGTTCGCCCATTAAAGCGGCACGCGAGCTGGGTTCAGAACGTCGTGGGACAGTTCGGTCCCTATCTGTTGTGGGCGTTTGAGATTTGCGGAGGTCTGACACTAGTACGAGAGGACCGTGTTGGACGAACCTCCTGTGCATCGGTTGTCCTGCCCAGGGCATTGCCGAGTAGCAGCGTTCGGTGTAGATAAGCGCTGAAAGCATCTAAGCGCGAAGCTAGCTCCAAGATTAGATCTCATTGAGGGTCGTTGTAGACGACAACGTTGATAGGCTGCAGGTGTACAATGGTGACATAAAGCCGAGCAGTACTAATTGCCCGATATCTTTTTCTAAAACAAGATTTTTGAAGAAGGGTTATTCGCGCCTTTGGTCGCAGAATTGCTGCCCTTTTTCTGAAAAGACTTTCCCTTCGGGTTGAGAGTCGCAGCGCTCAAATGAGTGGATTAGTCCGCTGTGGGGTAATTCCCACCTTCTGTTCAATCGTCAAGTTATAGCTGGTCAACTAAAGACCGACAAGATATTTAGGTGGTTATAGCGCTGAGGTCCCACCCCTTCCCATTCCGAACAGGGTCGTTAAGCTCAGCATCGCCGATGGTACTGCGTATTGTGGGAGAGTAGGTAGCCGCCATTTTTGAGACTCGAGAGTAATCTCGGGTCTCTTTTTTTTTTGTTAATCGGCAAAAATACGCAGTATTCAAATGTTTTTTATTGAAAATGTTGCACACATCAAACTTTTTTCGTACCTTTGTACCCGAATTGCGTAAGTTACCTATGAGAAACACTTCCCGTCAAAGACTCCAGCAAATCATAGAGTCCAATGATGCTAACGGACACACTCGTTTTGAGCAAATTGTATTTGCCATCATCTTGCTTAATGCCGTGGTTATTTACCTCCAGGTAAGCGACTATGATTATGCATGGTTGGCTATGGTCGACTATGCATGCACGTTGGCGTTTGTTTTTGAAATGATTCTCAAGCAGTATGCTTTCGGAATTCGTGGCTATTGGCGCAAAGGATGGAATCGATTGGATGGATTCCTGGTGCTGATCTCTCTTCCGTCGTTGCTGATGCCTTTTGTGGAGTATGAAGGCGCGAATTTGAGTGTGTTGTTGGTTTTGCGACTCCTTCGTGTGTTAAAGGCTTTTCGCGTAATCCGATTCTTCCCCAAATTCTCTGAAATCGTGAAAGGTTTCAAATTGGCCATGCGCGAATCTTGGGCCATTTTAGCGTGCTACGTTGTGGTGATTTTTATATTTGGACTGATCAACTGCAGTTTGTTTAAGGATGTGGCACCCGATTATTTCGCTACGCCATCACTTTCTATCTATAGTGTTTTCCGTCTCTTTACTGTCGAGGGCTGGTACGACATACCAGATGCGATAGCCGTGGCCTCCTCGCCGATTGTGGCTAAATTGGTACGCCTTTATTTTTGCCTTCTCCTGCTGGGAGGCGGCATTATTGGCATGAGTTTTATCAACTCAATATTCGTTGATGCTATGGCGGAGGATAATAACGATGACGTAAAAGAGCAACTGCGTCGTTTGGAGGATAAGGTGGACGAACTCTTAAAGAAGCAATAATGAAGCGCGCATTATACATACTCTGTTGTTTGTTCTTATCTCTTTTAGCCTCGTCGCTACGAGCAGAAAGTGTGAATATATCTACGGCTGATACAACTAATCAGACGTTGCATAATCTTGAGATCTTTGAGCGGGTGTCAACTGTTCTTCGTGGTGAGCACGGAGCGTACTATCGCTTTGAGGATGTGCCGATGAATGAGCTGGTGGTACGTGTGGCGAAAGAGTTTATTGGAACGCAGTATTTATGGGCGTCACTGGAGAGTGTGCCAGAGAAATTGAATGTGTTTCTGGATAAAACCGACTGCATTCTGTTTGTGGAGATGAGCACATGCTTCGCCCTGACGCTCAAGGGAAAAGCGATTAAGCAGTCCAGCACGGATACCTCTTTCCCAAGCGTGACAAATGCTGCACCAACATACGAACTGCTGGTGCATAACATCCGTAATATGCGCTATCGAAAGGGTGAAGTAACCACCTATTCGAGCCGTGTTCATTACACCAGCGAATGGCTCATTCAGAATGCGCGCAATGGGTTGATGCACGAGTTCACGAGCGAACTGGGTGAGGTGTTTGACCAGACGTTCTCCTACATGTCGGACCACCCACAGACCTATTATCAGCTTGCCAATGACACGGTTGAGTTGGCAAGAATTCGTGAGCGAGAACTATGGCTGAATGAGCAAGGATCTTATTATTATATTTCGCAGGCACGCCTGCGCGACCCAGAGGTAATGTCGCAGATACGTAGCGGTGATATCATTACCTTTATTTCTCCTCGCAAAGGTCTCGATCTTGCTCACGTGGCAATTGCTTATGAGCAAGATGGTGAGATGCACTTTATCCATGCGTCATACGGTGCAAAGAAGGTGATTATTGAGCCCAAGACGCTGGCAGATTATGCTACGAATGGTATTCGCATAACACGTCTGCACGAGCCGTTGCCTCCATATTCTGCGAAAACGAGAGATACGCTGCATGTACATCCAGGAGAGCGCATAGGTGATGCCATCCAAAAGGCTCGTGAAAATTATAAGCATCATAATCGATATACGACCGTTTTGATTGATCCTGGCACCTATTATGAAGAGCTGACGGTGGATGTTCCGTGCTTGCAACTGATTAATTCTGCCAGCAGAGAAAAGGAAGTGCAGAAAGAGCAATTGATAGCCGTGAAGGACGGCGGCGTGAATATAGGCGACAAGGTTGTGCGAATCAGCTGGTATTGCGGTCATGGTTATCAGTATGCCAGCATGGGTGAAGCGTTCAATTATGGTGGCAGTCGCATGCGTCGATGGAATGCCAGCGTACTGGTGACGGCACCTTATTTCTATGCAGAGGGCATTATCTTTGAAAACTCATTCAATATGTACGTATCGGAAGCAGAATCGATGGATAGCATGGTAGATATCACTCGTGCTGAAGAGCTCTGCGGAAAAGATATGAGTGCCTATTGGAATGAAAAAGAGCGACCCAAACGTCTCATGCCAGAACGTCCAAAGACGGTGGGAAGCACTGAGGTACAGAACCGTATTTATCGCGAGCGGGCATCGGCTATTTCGTTCACGAGCGAGGCAAAGCATTGCTACCTCAAAAACTGCCGTGTGGTAGGACGTCAGGATGCTTTCTACGGTGATCATGGAGCTGAAGTTTGGGTAGAAGGTGGTGCACTCTGCGGAGCTGTAGATTATATATTTGGTGGCATGGATTTGGCCGTGGCCGGTGCTGAACTGGTGGCGATGACCAATACGGAGAAAGGCGACAAATGTTATATTGCAGCCGGAAGAGGAGCTGTGGAAGACTATTTGCAGAAACTTAGTCAGGAGCAGCGTGATTCAATTCCTGCAGGCGAAATGGCAGAATATGGCATGTATTTTGAAAACTGCGTTGTTCGCCACGCTACTCCCGACGAACTGGTCAATCCGGGTTCTGATCCTATTTGGTTGGCACGCCCATGGCGTTGGTGGGGAGCCCATGTGTTTATTCGTACAAAGGCTGCTCCAAATGTGCTGCAACCCGTAGGCGAGCGCTTTTCATTGGGCTTAACGAAAGGACATCCTGCACCTTTCTGCGCAGAAATAGATGCTGTCGTCTTGAAAACCGAGTAAGAAAAAAATACAATCTTTATATTAACAAGTAACTACTTTCTCATGAAAAAACTGTTTTTTCTTCTGGTGTTGATTTTTCTTTGCCTTCCTATGGCAGACGCCAAGATAACAGTGCATACGATTGGCGATAGTACGATGGCTGACTATGAAGAGAACACGACCGACAAGCGTGGCTGGTGTCAATACTTGCAGTCGTTCTTTGATGCCAATGCTGTGATTATCAACAACCGTGGTAAATCGGGTGCTGATACTCGCCAATTCTATACCTCGCAGAATCTCTGGCCCTCTGTTAAAAATCAGATGACGGCAGGCGATTATCTGCTTATCCAATTTGCGCATAACGATGAGGGTACAGTGACGCACGGCTTGGATAATCTTGAACTTGCGGCCTACAATACGGCTAATGGTTTGGGGGCACTTTCTGATGCACGTGGTACTAACCCACAGACGACCTATCGTGATTTTCTCCGTCTTTACATTGATGAAGCACGCGCGCTTGGTGTAACACCTGTGTTGGTTGGCCCGATTTGTCGTAAATATTTCAGCGGCAACACGATTCGCCGCAATGGTCAGCACGACCTTGGTGATAATTTCTGGAAGATTGAGAATGGCCAATTGCTGCAGAACCAGAGCCTTCCAGCAAGTGATCACTCCATGGACTACGTGGAGGCTATGCGCATCGTTGCGCAGGAGAAGAATGTGCCTTTTGTTAATCTTACAGAAGGCACGAAGAATCTCTATTTGCAACTCGGTGAATCGGTCTGCACCTCCACTTTGTTCTGCAGCGGCGATAATACCCACTTGCAAGCCGGCGGTGCTATACAAGTAGGCCGATTAGGTGCACAGATGCTGAAAGACAACGTTCCTGCATTGGCTACGTATATCACGATTCCTACCGAGATGACTGCATCTCCGGCCAGTTTGGATATGGGAGAAACGTACTCAGGCGTGGCACAGAGTAGAGAGATTCTGCTCTCGGGGGCAGGTTTGACTCCTGAAGCAGGTAGTGTGACAGCCACCGTTTCGGCAAACCTGCGTCTCTCGCTGGACGGCAATACCTATTCTTCCTCGCTCAACCTGACCTATTCGGGCGGCACGCTCTTTCAACGCGTAAAAGTGCAGGCGGTTTATACGGGAGGTGGCGTACAAAACGATAGTGTCATCTTTACCTCTGGCAGTCAACGTCTGGTAGTGCCGGTGTCGGCTACTGTTGTTTCGCTTGAAGGTGGCACTCCTGTGAGCGCTACATGGCCAATGACCAATAAAACTACCGTGGCCGATGTTCTCGTTAGTGGTCCTGTGTCCGCGCAACTAACCATGGCGCGCATGTGCGCATGGGACGATAATAAGGCCGAGTTTGTGCTTGGCACGTCGTCCACCGAGACGATGGTTCGTCTGCATAATGCCGATGATAATGGAGCAAAGTCTAATTGGCCAACTGAGGAGATAGATGAGAACGTAACCCGCTATGTGGATTTTGCCATCACGGCACCAGCCACGGCAGAGTTGCGCATCACGCGTATTGCCATGGAGATGGCATCGCATTCTACCAGTACGATGTGCTTGCACGTGAATACGGGCATGGGAGATGATATGCAGGGCGTGACCACTATTTGCGAAAAAAAGAACATGACCAATAAGCAGATTTATGCCGAAGAATGGGTGCCTACACTTACCGTACCAGCAGGCGAAACACTCCATCTGCGTGTGCTGCCTTGGCATGAGAGCACCTCTGGCAGTGGCAAGTATATTGCGCTTCGCAACGTGGTGATTGAGGGCATGGCTGTCGCCCCTCAAACCGACGCGCTTCCCACCATCACGATTGATTGCTTCCATAAGGTGATCGAAAACGGGCAAGTGATTATTTTCAAAGATGGCCTGCGTTACAATATTTTTGGACAACTCATTAAGTAAACAATCCTTTATATTTACAAAATTAATTACTCATGAAAAAAATCTTCTTTTTTCTTTCGCTTATGCTGGCATCTACGATGCTTTTTGCGGGCGAGAATGATTTGCTCTGGGACTACACCAGTGCCAACATCCCCACTACAGGTCCAGATAATGGCTTGTATTATGGCAGTTATGTAAACGATGCGGCAGGAACTAATCTTGGTCTGCATGGCGTAAAACTTAATTCTTCAGGTTGGGCTTATTTCGAGAAGGCTCCAGTTGCTGGTACTCTCAAACTGACGATTTCCAATCGTAAGACTACTGACGGTTTCAAGGTGGACGTTTACAACGGATCGCTTGTGGATGGTACACCTACGAAAGGCACGTTGATCGCCACAACGGACGAAGCACATGGTGCGGAGGTTGTTTCTGTGGAATTGGATGAAACAGTTACGGGAGTGTATATTACTCGCAATACTGGCGCAGAAGGCGTGCTCTGCAAGGTTGAGTTCGTTGAGACCGTAGCTCGTACATTTACCGATTTCCAGATTAATTTCCGTAGTGATCCGTACATCGTAGTTGCTCCCGCAGAGGGTCTGCCCTCGGCTGTGACTGTAACCGGTGGTTCTTTCCATGATGGTCAGCACGGCTATCAGAATGCAACCCTCACCGTGGCAGTTGATGGTCCGGTGAAGTTCACTATCGGTGGCTGCGGTTATAGTACGAAGGCAACAGTATCGGTTGATGGCGGTGCTGCTATCGATATTGACACCAAGACTGCCGGTTGCGACAATAATACTGCCTATGACCATTTTGTTACCTACACCTACAAAGGTGGTGCTGCTACGCTGAGTTTCAATTTGGGTGCGTATTGCCCGTATTTCTTCGCTGAGGCAGTGGAGATTCGTCCGGCTACGCTGATTGTTCGCGACCAGAATGATAGGAAACTGGGCGAGTACGAGATGGAGGAAGGTGATGTCATCGGCGAACTGCCCGATAGCCTTTTGGCGAAGGTGACTATTCCGGCAGGAATGAAGTTCCGTGGCTGGAAGTATGGTACCGGTAAGCTGTTTGCTGCCAGCGATATCTTGGCCGGCAACACCACAATCTCGGCCGCTGTGAGCGCCATTGAGCAGCCTGCTACCGGCACGCACTACAAGTTCAACCTCAATTCGGCTACCGACTACATGTCGGATCACGACCTGATTGCTTCGGTAGGCAGTGGCGCTTACCATGACAATCAGCACGGTTGGGTATTTGGCAACGGTGACGAGATGCTGCTGATCGTTTCGCCTAAGGCGTACGTTAGTGTGGGTCTTTGCACGTATTCTGCTACAGCAGATCAGGTTATCCGTAACGCTGCTGGTGTAGCTGTGGATACAATGCACACGGTTCAGAATACGACCGCAGATGGTGCGCTCTGCTCATTCTATTATGCAAATGCCAACAATGTGGTAGATACTTTGCATTTTGAGTTCACGGCTACAACGTATATCCACTTTGTGGAGGTATACAACGTAGCAGCTCCGCTCAATAAGGTGGGCCATGTGTATGATATCGCAGCAGGAGATGCGGGTTCGTTGATGCTTGCCTGCGCGCAACTTCAAGATGGCGATACCATCCAACTTCATGATGGCGTATATGACTTTGGCGAAACCGCGCTGACCACCATTAGCGCTAACCATATTGTGGTTCGCGGCGAGAGCATGGACGGCACAATCATCAAGAACGCTCCAGACGTAAAGAAGGAGGGTATTGGTACGACGGCAACTATTCTCAATACGGGCAACGACAATGTATTCGAAAACCTTACACTCCAGAATGCGTTGGATTACTATAGCGTAGGTACAGGTCGTGCCGTTTGTTTGCAAGACAAGGGTACTCGCACGGCTTGCTACAACGTGAAGATGCTTTCTTATCAGGATACGTACTATAGCAACAAGCCTGGTCAGCAATGCTGGTTTGAGGATTGCGAAATCCATGGTACGGTTGACTTCATCTGCGGTTCAGGTTCTGTTTATTTCTATAATACGTTGCTCTATTGTGAGTCACGTAGCGCAAACGGAAATACCGGTGATGATTGCATTACGGCTAACAACTCGCAGACTGCACAAGGCGATAAGGGCTATGTGTTTGACCGTTGTACAATCCAGAGCGCATGTCCTATTGTTTCGTTGGGTCGTGCATGGAACGATCAGCCGATGACGGCTTACCTGCTTACGAAATTGGATTATAGCGTATATAATTTCACCCTTTCTAACGACAAGATCAATCGCTGGACTATCGCAGGTATGAATGTTTGTGCTTACGAATTTGCTGAGTACAATACCATGGATATGGATGGTAATGTGGTTTCGCCAGAATCGAACAACATAACCTTCACTCATACGACTGGCAACAAGACCATGGAAACCATCATCAACTATGAAGCAGCTGAGGCCAAAAGCTATACCCACTTCTTCCGTGATGGTTGGTCACCTGCACGCAACTATGTAGATTTCCCTTCACCAAATACGGCTGTTGAGAACATCGTAGAAAAAGCTGCTGTGACGAAGTACTTCCAGAATGGTGTACTCGTTATTGAAAAGGACGGCGTTCGCTACAACGCTCTTGGCGTGAAACTCTAAGAGCTGCTCTTGGTGTAAAACTTTAAGAGCTGCTCTTGGCGTAAAACTCCAATAATCTATAAGTCGATTGTGGTGAATTTACCCAATCAGACAAATAAATGCAGAAAAGAGGCGAGAAGTGCATGTTCTTGCCTCTTTTTTTGTGGGAAGAGAAGTATTTGACGTGTAGAGGGAGTAAAAGTGGAGGAAATATGCAAAAAAAGATGATTTTTCTTGCGTATGTCAGAAAAAAGCAGTAATTTTGCAGCCGATTTGTGGTAGTACGCCTCTCACTGAGCGATTCTTCGATGGAAGACAACGCGACAGTTAACGTAAGTTAAGTAGGCGATGCGTATTGCTTAACCGCCTCGTGAGAGGCATATAAAACGTTTTATAAAATGGATTTGATTAAGATTGCTGAACAAGCATTCGCTGGTGAAAAGAAAGAGTTGCCAGCATTCAAAGCAGGTGACACTGTAACTGTAGCTTATCGTATTAAGGAAGGTAACAAGGAGCGTATCCAGGAGTTCCGTGGTGATGTCATCAAGGTTTCTGGTGGCGAAGGCATGAAGCGCTTCACCGTTCGCAAGATGTCTGGTAACGTAGGCGTTGAGCGTATCTTCCCTCTCGAGAGCCCATTTATCGAATCAATCACCGTTAACAAGTACGGTAAGGTTCGTCGCGCTAAGCTCTACTACTTGCGCAATCTCACCGGTAAGAAAGCTCGTATTCCAGAGCGTATTATCAAGAAGTAATCTGATAGTACTTACCCATTTACGGAGCGCCTTAGGGTGCTCCGTTTTCGTCTATGCAAAAAGAATTTCATCTACATAGTAAATACAAGCCAACAGGTGACCAACCAGAAGCCATCCGCCAATTGGTGGAAGGGGTACGTTGTGGTGCTACGGCACAAACCTTGCTAGGCGTGACGGGTTCGGGAAAGACGTTCACAATGGCAAATGTGATAAACCAACTCAATCGCCCTACACTCATTCTCTCGCACAATAAAACACTTGCCGCACAGCTCTATGCGGAAATGAAAGCATTCTTTCCGGAAAATGCGGTTGAATATTTTGTGTCATATTACGATTACTACCAGCCAGAAGCCTATATTCCTGCCACAGATACGTATATAGAGAAGGATTTGATGGTGAATATGGAAATAGACCGACTGCGACTGTCGGCCATTTCATCGTTGCTGAGCGGACGAAGAGATGTGATTGTGGTTAGTTCTGTGAGTTGTTTATATGGAATTGGAAATCCGCAAGATTTTTCGTCGTGTGCCATTAGTGTAGATAAGGCAATTCCAACGGACCGAGACGAATTGCTCAAGGCGCTTGTTTCTTCGCAATATACGCGTAATGATGTGGAATTGGCGCGAGGTCGTTTTCGCGTGAAAGGCGATACGGTGGATATTCATTTGGCATACTCCGACGAGTGCCTCCGTATTGTGTTTTGGGGAACGGAAATAGAAGAGATTTATACGTTCGACCCGCAGGATGGCCACATGATTGACTCGTTTGATTACTACAATATTTTCCCGGCTTCCATCTTCTGCACGACAACCGACCGAGTCCATAATGCACTTGAGCAAATTAAGCAGGATATGGGTCGTCAGGTGGTATATTTCACGGAACAAGGTCAGGATTTATTTGCCCAACGAATAGAGCAACGTGTCAACTACGACATGGAGATGATCAAAGAAGTGGGTTATTGCTCCGGTGTGGAGAATTACAGCCGCTATTTTGACGGTCGCGAGCCGGGTACGAGACCATATTGCTTGTTGGATTATTTTCCGAAAGATATGCTGATGCTGGTGGATGAAAGTCACCAGACGGTTCCGCAGATTAATGGTATGGCAGGCGGCGATGCCGCACGAAAAAATAACCTCGTGGAATATGGTTTCCGATTGCCGGCGACAAGGGATAACCGACCGATGAAGTTTACGGAATGGGAGGTGGCCGCCGGATTGGTGAAAGATGCAGACGTGTATGTACCCGCTCAGCAAGTGCCAGACGCGCCACGACATGCTTCGGAGGCGTCACATTGGACCTCGGAAGAGCATGTGCGAATTGCCGTAGGAGAACGCGTAAGTGATGATTATAGCGATAATTCTGAGCGAAACGTGATCTTCGTTTCGGCGACGCCGGCAGAGTATGAGTTGCAGAAATCGGAAGGCATTATTGTGGAGCAGGTGATTCGCCCAACCGGCTTGTTGGATCCAGAAATAGAAGTCCGCAAAAAAGATAATCAGGTGGACGATTTGATGGAGGAAATACAACGTCGAATAGAGGTTGGAGAGCGCGTGTTGATAACAACGTTGACCAAGCGAATGGCGGAAGAATTAGATGCATATTTGCGCAAATACGACGTTAAATGTGCTTATATTCATAGCGATGTTGACACGATAGAACGTATTCAGATCATGGAAGATTTGCGTGCAGGCGTATATGATGTGCTTGTAGGCGTGAATCTTCTGCGTGAAGGTTTGGATTTGCCGCAAGTATCGTTGGTGGCCATTCTGGATGCCGATGCGAATGGTTTTCTTCGTGATGCACGAAGTCTGACCCAGACAGCAGGACGTGCCGCCCGACATGTGCATGGAAAAGTGATTATGTATGCCGACAGAATGACTCCAGCCATGCAGCAAACCATCACCGAAACGGCCCGTCGTCGAGGTATTCAAATGGCTTATAACGAAGAGCACGGCATTACGCCACATGCTGTGGGCGGAGCCACAACGGCCAATCCATTGGCAGGTATGTCGAAGAAAGCCAACGAGCAGCAAAAGCAATATGAGGTGAAGCAACTGATAGAAGCTGTGCAAATCCCAATTATTCAGGCAATGACGCCCAAGCAATTGGAGAAAAGCATCGAGCAAACTCGCAAGGCGATGCTCAAAGCCGCCAAAGAACTTGAGTTTCTGGAAGCAGCGCGTTTGCGTGATGAGATGCAGATGATGCAGGAAGAATTAGAAAAAGTGTCCAAATAGGGCACTTTTTTTATATGTGTTGAAGAGAAATGGGGGGAGAATAGAGTAGGGAATAAATGGCTATTGAATGGCTGATGAATGGCTCTATCTTGTGCTAATGCTGTGCTAATGCTGTGCTAATGCTGTGCTAATGCTGTGCTAATGCTGTGCTAATGCTGTGCTAATGCTGTGCTAATCTTGTGGTAAAAGTGAGCAAAAGAGGCTATAAGGTCAGGTCGGCGGTGTTGATGCCGACCGGGGTTGAACCAGAGAGGGTGACTTGGGAGAGGTAGTTGATGAGGTCTTGGGGTGAGAGTTTTACCTGCAAGCCGCGTTGGCCGGCAGAAATGTAGATGTAATCCCAAAGTTCGCAGGTTTCGTCGATATAAGTTGGGAATGGTTTTTTCATGCCAATAGGGCAGCATCCTCCGCGGATATAGCCCGTGAGAGGCAGGAGCTCTTTCATCGGAATGAGGCTGCACGATTTATTTCCGCTCACTTTGGCGGCTTTTTTGAGGTCTACTTCCATAGCTCCCGGAATGACGCACACAAAGTGTGGAACCTTGTCGCCCTGTAGGACAAGCGTTTTGAAAACACAGTCGATATCTTCGTTGAGTTGAGCCGCTACGTGAATAGCAGAAAGATCGTTCTCGTCCACTTCGTAAGGGATAAGTTCGTAGTTGATTCCGGCCTGGTCAAGCAAGCGGCAGACGTTCGTCTTAGAGACTGTCTTGGAGACTGTCTTGGAGGCTGTATTGGATGTGGATTTTGCCATGATTGCGCTTAATTTGAGTGCAAAATTACTTTTTTTTATTTGAATGCGCAAGTTTTTTATGGAAAAGTTTGGTACTTTGCGTTTTTTTTAGTAACTTTGCACGCTTTATTAGAAAAATCCAAAGAAATATGAAGAAGATATCTATCATTTCGTTTGTTGCCGGTTTTGCCTTTTTGCTGGCATCTTGTGCAACATCAAAGCAAATCTTGTACATGCAAGACATCAACGAAGTTGAGTTGCATGAACTTCCTGCTGACTATGAGGCAGTAATCAAGAAAGATGATCGTTTGACGATTCTGGTGTCAGGTCCGGATAAGCAGGTGACCTCTCCTTACAACCTGACTTTGGGCGACATGACCGTAAGTTCAAGCGTGACTGATCCAGAGCGTGCTGCACTTTCATATCTTGTGGACAAGAATGGCGATATCGACTTCCCTATTTTGGGCAAGATTCACGTGGAGGGCATGACTCGTAACGAATTGATGAGTTATTTGAAGACGGAAATTGGAAAGGACGTAAAAGATCCAATCGTGTACGTATCCATTCGAAACTACAAAATCACGGTTTTGGGTGAAGTTCGCGTGCCGGGCACGTATACGATGGACTGCGAGAAGATCAATATCCTTCAGGCTTTGGGCCGCGCAGGTGACTTGAACCTGACCGCAAAGCGCGATGGTATTCTCCTTATTCGTGAAGAAAACGGCAAGGAGGTTCACTATACGATTGATTTGAAATCAGCAAAATTGCTCGAGGAACCTTATTTCTACCTTCAGCAGAACGACATTATTTATGTGCCTGCATCCGCAACCCGCGTGATGACCGCAACCGCAGCAACGGGCATTTGGTCGGTAGGTTTGTCTTCAGTCAGCACATTGGCAACTGTGGTTACGTTGGCCATGACGATTTCGAAGATGAAGGACTAATTTAGCAAATTTTATACAGAACAAATATGACAACACAACAGTCTGCACAATCGGTTCAAGAAATGCATAAGCAGCCGGCTCAGGGCCAGCAATTGCAGGATGCATTGGATTACCGTGAGATGCTTAACTTCGTATGGCGTCTTCGCTATTGGATGGCGGCAACGGGTTTCATTGCGCTTTGTTTTGCGTTTTTCTATGTACGCAATCAGACTCCAATCTTTGAGCGCAATTCATGGGTTATGCTGAATACGAACGACGGTTCGAATACTGACATGTCGCTTTTGTCGGAGTTCACGGGCCGTACGTATGCCAAGCAATTGGATAACGAGCTTTTTGCTCTCCGCTCGCCATCCACGATGGAGCGTACCGTACGTTTGCTGGGCCTGAATACCCGCTATTTCTACTATCAGGTGCCGGTAGGTGACCGTATCAACGTGGGTCGTAATCTGCTCGCCCGCAAGACGGTGGAAATGTATGGTCAAGGCAATCCACTCCATATGGATTTGGATTTTGATAGCGTAGCCGTAGAGCCAGTTCGTGGTCTTGCCGTGAAGTTTACCCACTTGAATGATAATGAATTCAAGATAAGAACATTGGCGGTAAATGGCAAGAAGGTGCCAGAGGTGGCAAAGCAGGTGTATCGCTATGGTAATCCAATCAAATTGGAAGGTGTGGACGTATATATCACCACGACCGATTCTCTTCGTGAGGGTGCTTCATACCTTTGCACGTGGTCGACACCTCGTGCCAGCGCAGAGGCGTTTGTGAAGGCTTTGACGGCAGCCAAGCAGGGAAAATCAACCGAATTCCTTGATGTGGCTATCCTTACGTTCCGCGACAATATACCTCGCCGTGCAGAAGACATTTTGAATACAATCGTGTACGTGACGAACCAGGATGCAAAGGATTATCGCAATCAGGCAACCATTCGCACTATTGAGTTTATCGACCAGCGAATAGCTGCGCTCAATGAGGATTTGCAGGGTGCAGAGAATGATTTCCGTCAGTATCAGTCGAACAACACGGTGGTTGATCTTCAGTCGCAAGGCAATTTGGCGGTTAGCACGGATATGAAATATCGCAACGAGTTGACAGACGTGCAATTGCAATTGCGCATTCTTGAAATGGTGGCAGAAGAAATTTCCCGCCAGGGAGAGAATGAATTCCAGGTGATTCCTTCCAATATCGGTATTACGGATGCTACTTTGGCTTCGTTGATTACTCAGTTTGATATGTTGTTGGCACAGCGTAACCGTATGGCCGCCAACTCTTCAGAGACGAACCCTCGTGTGCTCTCCGCAAATTCAGAGTTGGCTGACGGTCGTCGCTCTATTTTGTCTTCTATTGAGAACCTCCGTCGCGTATACTCTATTCGCGAACGTGAATTGCAGAAAACAGTTGCACATTCGCAGTCAACATTGACCAATATTCCAAAGAAGCAGTTTGAAGTACAGCAGCTTTCTCGTCAGATCAACATCATTGAGCCATTGTATCTCTTGCTTCAGAAGAAACGTGAGGAAGCGCAAATCGCTATGTATGGCATGACCGATAACTTCCGCGTGATAGAGGCAGCATTCGGTTCTCCATATCCAGTCAGCCCACGTCGTGGACGTATTATGCTGATGGCGCTTGTACTTGGCTTGTGTATCCCTCCAGGAATCGTGTTCGTGCGAATGTTCCTCCGTTCAACGGTAGAAACAAAGAAGGATATTACCGATAAGATTCAGGGCGCAAACGTGATTTCCGTGTTGCCTCGTGGTAATGCAGATAAGCCATTGGCAGTACGTGGTACGAGCCGTACGGCGGAAAGTTTCCGTATGTTGCGTTCTAACCTTCTGTATCTGCCAGATACCAAGGTGATTCAAGTAACGTCTTCTGTTCCTGGTGAGGGTAAATCATATGTGGCTTCCAATGTGGCACTCAGTTTGGCCAACATGAAGAAGAGAGTGTTGCTGATGGGTCTTGACCTTCGTAAGCCATCTTTGCCTAAGTTCTTCCCACAGGCTCCATTTGATAAGGAAAAATCTGTGGTAGGTTATCTCTTGGGCATGGTGGAGAAGCCAGAAGATATGATTTCGAAATCGAACATCATGGATAATCTTGATTTGGCATTCTCAGGCTTCGTGCCACCTGATCCAACCGAAATGCTCTCGCAGACTAACGTTGGCGATCTGATTGCATGGGCTCGCGAGAATTACGACTATGTGGTGCTGGATACTACGCCATATTTGCCAGTATCCGACTCCTTCCTAGTAAACTCTTATGCTGATGCCACGTTATATGTGGTTCGTGCAGATAAGACACCACTTAGCCTTCTTCCAGAAGTAAACAATATCCTTCATAGTGAAGAGAAACCTCTCCATCGTCCATTCTTCGTGCTGAACGACCTTGATATAGAGCAGGCTCGTTATGGCTACGGCTATGGTTATGGCTACGGTTACGGCTATGGCAAGGGTTATGGCTACGGATACGGCTATGGTTACGGCTATGGCTATGGTGATGAAGAAAATAAAAAGAAGAAGCATCGCTTCCATCATCATCACTCAAAGAAGACGAGCGAAGAAGCTTAAAGCACTCGTGGCATGCCAAACATGCTTCGCAGAATATAGCAAGGCGCACCTCCCATGAGATGCGCTTTGCTGCTAAAATGAAAGAGAATGACAGAACTACAACAATCCATATTTGCTCGTGAGATACGTCTTCTTGGCGAAGATGTATTTCAGCAAATCACTACCAAACGTGTGATTATTTTCGGTGTAGGTGGCGTGGGAGGATGGTGCGCGGAATCGCTTGTTCGGTCGGGTGTATGCCATCTAACGATAGTGGATTTTGATACTGTGGCGGCATCTAATTGCAATCGACAATTGGTAGCAACGTCAGAGTGTATAGGACATGTGAAAGTGGATGTTCTGCGAGAACGTTTGCTGAAAATCAATCCAGATGCGGAGATAGTGACCGTCCATCAAAAATATACGGCAGAGACGGCAGATTCGTTTGCTTTGGAAACGTACGATTACGTGATTGACGCAATCGACAGTATAGAGCATAAGGCACATTTGATATTGCACGTTACAGGCATGGAGGCCAAAGGTCCAAAACTCTTTTCTTCCATGGGAGCGGCATTACGAATGAATCCTTTTAAGGTGCAGGAAGCAGAGTTTTGGAACGTGGCAGGCGACCCGTTGGCGCGTGCGCTTCGTAATCGATTTAAGAGAAATAAAACATTCCCGGCGAAAAAGTTCCATTGTGTGTATAGCATAGAGCCTGCACGCCAGAATAAGAACGTGTCAGCTTTGGATAATCTGCTTTCAAATAAAGATCAAGGCAATGGAACGGCGGCACATGTGGTGGCCATATTTGGGTTTTCTTTAGCCGGATTGGTGATACAGGATATAGAAAAACAATGCGCTATTAAGTGAAAAATCGAGCACACTATATAATCTATTATGGCTTGTATGCAATAGCGCTTGCCTGCATGCTATGGGCTTTGGCGACAGTACCGAAACCAGTGTTGCACATGAGCCTGAACGCATGTCATACGCCATTGGCTGACGTGTTTTGGCGTGTGGTATCGATGCTGGCGGAATGGCCTCTATACGTATTGATGCTGTGGCCTTTGATCGGCATATGGAGAATGCCAACGATCGAGAAACGCAGATGCGAATGGATGGTGGCGATGTATGCGATGGCTGAAATCACGGCTGCGATAGTGGTAAGAATCGTGAAAATATGGGTTGATATGCCTCGTCCGATCACGTTTTTTTCTCATTTGGCAGAGTATGGCTATCCTGAGTATGTGAACTACGATATTCACACAATTCTGGTAGAAGGCGTGGCGATGAGGGAGTGGATGAGTTTCCCCTCAGGCCATACGAGTACGTTTTTTGTGTTTTTCACAATGTCTTTTCTTTTTCTATCCAGGGGAAAGGCAGATAATAAATTCTGGTCAAATATTCTTGCAGTATCGTGCCTGATTTGTGCATTGGCAGGTGGCTATTCGCGAATCTATCTTTCGCAACATTTCTTGTTGGATGTGTGCGTCGGGTCAGTAATTGGAATAACAACCGCAACAATCATATACATAATTTTTAGCAATAAATTGCATAGTGTATCCCAATGACCACCGCACAACGTATAGAAAAGAAGTTTCATCAAGGTTGCGCTGATTATGTGCTATTGGAGGACGGAGACAAAATCCTCATTGCATTATCAGGCGGTAAGGACTCACTGATGTTAACACGCCTGATGGCTGCGCAGGTACGTATCCATAAGCCTTCTATTCAGGTGGAAGCCGCCCATGTGGTGATGGATAATATTCCTTATAAAACAGAAGAAAATTATCTGCAGGCGTTTTGCGACGAGCTGGGAATTCAGTTGCATACGTTGCATACTTCCTTCGATGAATCGACCGATACGCGAAAAACAAAATGTTTCCTTTGCGCATGGAATCGCCGCAAGGCCTTATTTACATATGCAGTAGAAAACGGCTTTAATAAGATCGCGTTGGGACATCATCAGGACGATATTTTGGTGACATGGTTGATGAATATTACGTTTGAGGGCAGTAATTTTGGCATGGAACCCAAAGTTCAGATGCGTAATTTTCCACTTCAATTGATTCGTCCCATGTGTCTTATTCATGAGGAATGGATACGTGAGGTGGCAGAACTGGAAGATTTTAAGAAGCTGAAGCGTCTCTGTCCGTATGAAACTGCAACTCGTCGGACTGATATGACTCGAGTTTTCCATGAGTTGGAATCGCTAAATCCTGAGGCCAGATACAGCTTATGGACAGCCATGAATGAAAAATCAAAAAGAGACGACTCGCAATAAAGCGGGCCGTCTCTTTTTATGGTTATGTATGCGCGTTAATTAAGGCGCAGATTCTCCACAAACTTATCTATTCGCTGGAGTTGGGCGGGAATATTGATGTGTTGAGGGCAATGACCGAGGCATTGACCACAAGCGATGCAGTGGTCAGCCTGACGTTCGCGTTCAATTTGCTTGGCATAGCTCATCAGATATTTGCGGCGCAGTTGCCTATAGTCGTTGGCATGCGTGTTATCCTGAATGAGACCTTCGTTAAGACATTTATTATAGTGCGTAAAATTGCCAGGGATATCGATACCATAAGGGCAAGGCATACAATATTGGCATTGCGTACAAGGAATGAGCGGGAAGGTAGCATATTCGTGTGCAATCTGCTCCAGCATGTCAAGTTCATCTTGAGAGAGAGGCTTGAAAGGAGCGTATGTACGGAGATTATCCTGGAGGTGCTCCATATATGTCATGCCGGATAGAACGGTAAGCGTAGCAGGGTCCTGACCCGCGAAACGGAATGCCCATGATGCGACTGATTGCTGCGGCTCTCGCTGCTTGAGCATCGCTGTTGCATGTGCTGGCAAGGATGCCAATCGTCCACCAAGCAATGGCTCCATAATAACTGCCGGAATATTGCGCTTTTTCAGTTCGTTCAACAAATAATCGGCATTGGTATTGCGAGGGTTAATGGTTTTTGCATTGGTCCAATCTACGTAGTTGAGCTGAATCTGCACAAAATCCCAGTGGTAGTAGTCGTGATGAGCCAGGAGATAATCAAAGCATTCAATGTCTCCGTGGTAGGAGAATCCGAGATTTTTGATACGACCTTCCTCTCGCTCTTTGAGCAGGTATTCAAGAAAACCATTGTCGAGGTATCGTCCGCGCAGGTTGTCCATACCGCCTCCACCGATAGAGTGGAGCAGATAGAAATCCAGATAGTCGGTTTGCAGATACTCCAAAGAGCGATGGTACATCTTTACAGACTCCTGGAAAGGCCATGTTGAAGGGTCAAAATTGGAAGCTTTTGTGGCAATAAAATATGAGTTGCGAGGGTGCCGTGCCAAAGCAATACCTGTGGCTTGCTCTGAGAACCCTTTGCAGTAAACGGGGGACGTGTCGTAGTAGTTGATACCATGTGCCATGGCGTAATCAACAAGACGATTCACCTGCTCCTGATCAATATCGTTGCCGTTGGGTAATGATTTGGAATCAGGCAGAGAAGGCCATCGCATGCAGCCATATCCAAGCAGCGAAACCTGTTCTCCATGTGTGCCCTGGCGATAGGTCATTTGATCGGTGGGTATTTCTCCCAAAGCGGCATCTTCAGCAGCCTCAACCTTGCGTGTGGAGCAACCTTCAAGTGCAGCTGCTGTTGCAGCCGTAGCAGCTGCTGATGATACTATAAATTCGCGTCTGTTCATACTTCTATAATGTGCGGGTTTGCTTAGATATTTCTATGTTGTTCGTGGCCTTCTACGTAAATAGCAGAGAATGGACGGGAAGGACATACATATTCGCAATGTCCACAACCAATGCAACGTTCTGTATCTACGGCAGGGATTTGTTTCCCATCTACTTCTACCATTTGGATGGCTCCCGTAGGACAGTGACGGGCGCAATTGCCGCAAGCGACTTCGTCACGCAGAACAACGCAATTTTCCTTTATCCATACGGCGTGACCGATTTGAATGCTGCTTTTTTCTGTAGCATCAGTCAAATGTATAGCCCCAGCAGGGCAGATATCGGCGCACTTATGGCAACTTGGAGGGCAATACCCCTTGTCGAATTGCATCTCGGGCTGCATAAGTGTCTGCCAATTTGAGGAAGGACAGAGCACCTCATTTGGACATGCAGATACGCATAATTGGCAAGATGTGCAATGCATCGCAAAATGGCGTAAACTCTTGGAACCAGCAGGCTTGAGTGCAGTAGCACGCTCAGGAACGATTTTTTTTTCAATGGTGGCGAGGCCGCCATCACCCGTTTTGGCTGCAGCAGAAAAAGTGGATGTAACTGCAAGTCCTCCTACTATACCTAAAAAATTGCGTTTGGATTGGTCGACAGGCTCAGCTGATGGAGCCGTAATGGTTTGTGCCTTGGCCTTTGGTTGCCAACTGATAGCCCCATGAGGACAATTGCTGATGCAATCAAAGCAGTCCACACAGCGGCTGGTGTCAATTGTGCCTTCTTTTGAATTGATGCATCGTGCCTTGCAGTTTCTTTCGCACTTGCCGCAATGATTACAGAGGTTGGAATCAACCGTTGGGCGCAACCATGCGTAACGGGAAATAAATCCTAAGAAAGTGCCGACAGGGCAAATCGTATTGCACCATTGACGTCCTGCCAAACATGCCATAAAGGCAATAACAAGGAAGAGCGTCAATGAAATAACAATCATTGCAACATGGTGAGGTGCAACAAAAGTCTGCACCATTCGGGCATATGCAGAATATGGCGCAATGATATGTGCGTATACTGCCGTTGACGGGATGAGGCAAAGAATGCCAAAGAGTGCCAAAACAATACGGCGCAATATTTTTCGCTCCGGTTCGTAGCGGAAGCGATTAGGACCGAAGTTTTTGAAACGCTTAAAGATTTTGCGTCCTGCCAGCCATGAATAAACGTCCTGCATAATACCCAAAGGACAGATAACGGAGCAATAAACACGTCCAACGCAAAGGGTAATCAAGGCAATGATTGCCACAATGGCAATACCAGAAAGGACAGCCCCGCTGGCAATGGAAAGTACGGCAGGAAAGAACTGAAGTTTAGCCATCCATCCCAGATAAGGCGCGAGGAGACCTTTTTCTGCAAGCGCACCACCTGTGATGTCCATTAGCATCAACGTGATACCAAAGAACATGATGGTGGCGAAGGTAATGCGTAGAGGTTTTAGATATCTTTTCATTCTTCTAATGATTTAGTCCATTGTTGCACGTATTCAAAAAATTCTTCATCGTTCTTGGCCGGCGGGTTGTTTTCTTTGAGAGAAACACACGTGAACCAATAGCGGATGTAGTTTCCCGGTTGGAGAAGTATAAGATTGTTATTCTTATCTGTTACCACTTCCTGAAAATCAATTTCTGGAACATATACCGCCAATCCGCAGGTTTCTTTTGCGTATTTGATGGTATCGTTCACAGGCCATGCAGTTCCCCACGATGCAACAATACCGCCTGTAGGGCAGATTGCTGTGTCCGTTGCATTGTTTCTGCTGGCGATTCTCGCCGGAATAGCTTGAAAATAATTAGGTGTGCCGATCTTCTGAACACCAGTACACATGCCATCTACCGGTTCTGAGAAGAATATTTCCACGAGAACATCGCGGTGGCGTGCATATA
Organism: Paludibacteraceae bacterium; assembly: GCA_045600985.1. Classification (GTDB taxonomy): domain Bacteria; phylum Bacteroidota; class Bacteroidia; order Bacteroidales; family Paludibacteraceae; genus Colicola. The sequence continues at coordinate 173,123 of JAZRYY010000003.1, read as the reverse complement.
GGGTGTATCGGGAGATAACATTGATGCGACGACCATTATTAAGCAGCCATCCTTTGTCTTCTATCTCGCAGATTGTGCGTAGAGGACCTTGCGAGACAATGCGTTCCGTACGATATTCAACATCGTCGAAATGAATCATTTTTTCTCCATTGAAAGGCTTGCATGCGCCTACGCCAATATATCCACTGACGCGCAGAATGTCATCCCCAAAACCTTCTTCCAACTGCTGGTCGTTTGGGTACCATTTGCAGGCATCCAGTTCCAATCGTGGCGTTTTCTTGGCATAAACATCGATGGTTTGTTTCTTATCAAAATAGATACGATAGGCCATTAATGCAGATTCGAAAGCTACGCCATGATGGTGCATGGAGTGGTAACTGTCTTCTTCAGGCAAGAAGGTCTGCTCGGTAACAGGCGCAATATAAAATTGCTTCCCTTCTGCCTCGTGGTAGGTGTAGCCATTTTGAGGTGTTTTGCTTTTTATGTACATCTCAGCAAACACCTCTGCCTCAATCTCTTTATGGTGTTTTGATGGTTTTATGGTGAGTGTTCGTTTTTCCCCAGCTGCAATGTTAATCATGAATGCAAGTTGCTCAGGAATGCCATCTCCATTCAAATCATCCAGTTGCGAAACGATCTCCTTCCCAGCATCATATACTGCTAACTTGTTGAGATCATTAGGTGAAAATTCAGGGTAGTCATTTAGGTAAAGAACGATAGGGTAGTCGGTGTGATCCACCATAAAAGGTCCGATACCTATATGCACACTTTTGGCGGCATAGCATGCTAAGCCGCCAAAAAGGAAGGTGATAAGGGCAATATGTTTATTCATATTTATTTGATCGTAACATTCTCAACGGTAGACGAAAGCTGAAGAGGATCGCCTTTCTCGCATTGAATATTGAGTCCATTTACGACGAGACCATTCGTTTGATTGAAGATTGCGCCTTCAATGCCCGTCATATTGATGTTATTGAGCGTTACATTTTCAATTTTCTGCTCAGGCAAACCATTGAAATATATGCATCGTTTAGCACCTTTGCACGTAATATCTTCAATGGTGATATTCTTGAATGCAGGAGTCGTTTCATCCGCCTGTGGAATAGCGGCATTCATACGTGCTGCTATTTCTTCCTCCGTTTCTTCACCAGCGCCTTTGCCACCGTAGAAGAGATCGAAGATGAGGCCTTCATTAGGAATGTTTGCCATGGTGATATCTTTTACCCAGATATTTTCCACAACGCCGCCGCGACCACGGGTTGATTTGAAGCGTAAGCCTACATCAGTACCGATGAATGTGCAACCCTTTACACTGACGTTCTTGATGCCACCCGACATTTCGGAACCAACCACAAATCCGCCATGTCCGTGATATACAACACAATTGGTGACAACAATATTTTCAGAAGGAATGCCGAGCTTGCGACCATCTTCGTTTTTGCCGGATTTCATGCAGATAGCATCGTCGCCCACGTCAAATGAGCAGCGATCTATCACTACATTTTTGCAGCACTCGATATCCACACCATCGCCATTCTGTGAGAACCACGGATTGCGAACTGTCAGATTTGATAAAACAAGATTCTCGCACTTGAATGGATGGAGGTTCCATGCTGGTGAATTCTCAAAGCATACTCCTTCAAGCAATACGTTTTTGCAGCTCTCAAATTCCAGCATTACAGGACGGAGGAAAGAGCGGAATGCTTCCCAATCGGCATCGGTAGCGCCTTCAGGGAGAACTGGAACATTCTGGTCCAAACAATATGGCTGAGCATAGAAGGATGCCGAGTCTGGGTACCAAATGTTTTTCTCTTCATCCACGATACCTGTTTGGATTTTCTGTTTCCATTGTGAGCTGGTCACTTTTCCTTTTTTCAAAGGACGCCATGCATACCCATTGCCATCAAATGTGCCATGACCACAGATAGCGATGTTTTCTGCTTCGAAAGCAGAGATCGGCGATTGGCAGCGCTTGGTGTTTAGGCCTTCAAAGAACGCATCTTTGATAGGATAGAGAGTGAAATCGTCGCTAAAATATACCAGCGACTGATAGTCGGCATAAAGGCGTACATTGGATTTGAGCACAATAGGACCTGTGGTGTATACACCCGCAGGAATGAGTACTGTGCCGCCGCCTGCAGCATTTGCTGCATCAATGGCATTTTGAATGGCTTCTGTGCAGAGTTCCATACCCGTTTTGTCGGCACCATAGTCCAAGATGTTGTACACCTTGTCAGAAATGGAAGGGAGCGTTATCTCAGGCATTGCAAATTCAGCAGAAGATGCAATTTCATTGATGTGCTTTGGACATGTGGTTTGGAATTGGCTTTTCTGGGAGCATGCTGCAAGAGAAAGCGTTGCTGCCAAAAGGAGAACTGGGAGTGTTTTCATTTTATTTTGGTTCAAAATAGTTAATATTCAATTAATATCTGCTGCAAAATTACTATAATTAATTTATAAATCTGTGTAAAAATTGACGCAATTAGTGTAATTCTACAAAAAAATATCATCAGGATAGGTGATTTTGACCAAATATAGCCCATCTGCCGGCATTGATTCGCCTGCGGAAGAGCGATTTTTATCGTGAAGTACTAGTCGAAGTTCGTCCCTTGACATTCGTCCCCTACCTATTTCTACGAGGGTTCCAACGGTGGCACGTACCATGTTGCGAAGGAAACGGTCGGCTTCAATGGTGAATACCCAGCAGTCGCCACGTTGCTCCCACGAAGCCTGGCGAACATCGCAAAAAGTGGTTTTGCTGTCGGCATGCGCTTTGCAGAATGATGCAAAATCTTTCTCTTCAAGGAGAATAGCAGCAGCCTCGTTCATGGCTTGGTAGTTGAGCGAATAGGGGAGGCGGGTTACGAGTCCGCGTGTGAATGCCGACTTGTGCTCCGTCACCCAATATTCATATGCACGCGAGGTGGCATCGAATCGTGCATGAGCATCATCGCGAACGAGACGTACCCAATGTACTGCAATGTCGGCAGGGAGAATACTGTTGAGTTTGAAAGCTAGTTTCTCGGTATCTAATTGAACATCCGTGTCAATATCGAAATGTGCGACCATCACGCGTGCATGCACGCCCGTATCCGTGCGTCCCGCGCCCGTAGTATATATAGGTGTGCGCAAAATGGTAGAGAGTGCTTTGTCAAGCACTCCCTGAACCGATATTGCATTCGGCTGTATCTGCCAACCATGATAGGCAGCGCCGTTGTATTCAAACTCAATAAAATATCGCATGTGTTGCAGGCTTCCTGCGAAGCCGCTGATTATTCAATACCCAAGAGTTCTACCTCGAAGATGAGGCATGAGTATGGAGGAATGCTGCCAGCAGCACGGCTGCCATAGCCCAATTCCTGAGGGATGAAGAAGCGATACTTTGAACCAACCGACATGAGCTGTACGCCTTCGGTCCAACCTGCGATAACCTGATTCAAACCGAATACGATAGGTTCACCACGCTCAACAGATGAGTCAAAAACGGTACCGTTGATCAACGTGCCGTGATAATGAACCTTTACGCGGTCGGTAGCACTTGGATGTGCGCCTTTGCCCTCGGTGATAACTTCATATTGGAGACCGCTTTCGGTAGTGATGACACCATCCTTCATCTTGTTGGCAGCCAGGAAAGCTTCGCCTTCTTCTTTTACGTTGCCATACTTGATTTGGTCGATCGCCGTTTGGATATAACGACCAGCTTCCATAGCGTCCCAACCCTCAAATGCAAGCATACCATTCACGAAACCTTGCTTGATGAGCTCAAAATCGGTGGTGAGTTGCTCCACACCAATCAAACCTTGTGCAGATTGCTCTTTGATAGTTTGGCCAATTTGCTGTGCCATAGCCACCAACTGAGGGTTCTCTACGTTAGCCTTGAGTGTCTTATTGATTGCCTCTACAAATTCCTTGTGCTCAGAACCATCGGTGTCAGCAGCCAATACGTAACGACCAATCTCGTCGCCGTTGAACATGCCGAACGCATAGTTGATGGAGTCGTTTTGGTTTTTCAGTTTAACTTCCTTAACCTTGGTAGGACACTTCGCCTTTACAGGCTTGCCTGGCTTGATAGAATCGTTGTCGCGATTGCTTTGGAACTGCGTCTGGAAATAAACGCGTGCTTCTTCTGCCTTCATCACGCTGTTGGTGTCGAGGTATAAACCATTTACGAGACCCTGAAGAAGAATTTTTTCGTTTACAGTCCAAGCTGGATTCTCAGCAAGACCTTTTTTCTCAAACGACTTGATTGCGCCAGCGATGTTCTGTGCAATACGTGCATTCTCGCCGAGATCTTCCACCTTGCCGTCCCAACCATTCTGGAGAGCATCCATAAATTCAGTTACAGCAACCGTTTCGGCCTTCTCGTCCATCTCGCGGAAATACTGCTGCTTAATCTGTGAACCGTTGATCAGACCCAGTGCGTAGTTTACAGAGTCGTTTGTATTGGTCAACTCGGCCTGCTTAGCCGTGTAGGAGTTGCCACATGATGCCAAGGCTGCGGCAGCTACAAGAATAATACCCATTTTTTTCATATGTTTAATAATTTGATTGTCTTATTTGATAGCGAAGAGCTCAACGGTGAAAATAAGGGCTGCGTATGGAGGAATGCTTGCACCTGCACCACGCTCGCCGTATCCCAACTGATAAGGAATATAGAGTTTGTATTTTGAGCCAACGCTCATCAATTGCAAGCCCTCGGTCCAGCCTTTGATTACTTGATTCAAACCAAAAGAGATCTTTTCACCACGCTTATAGCTGCTATCAAAAACTGTGCCATCGATGAGGGTGCCTTCATAGTGCACCTCAACGGTGTCGGTTGCTTTTGGCCTAGGCCCATTGCCTTCCGTTATTACTTCATACTGCAGGCCCGAGGCGGTAGTCTTAATGCCTTCACGCTTGGCGTTTTCTGCAAGGAAAGCCTCGCCGTCGGCTTTCGCTGCACCAGCAGCCTTTGCTTCTAATTCAGAGAAGAAGGTGTTGAGCACCTGCTGTGCCTCTTCAAAGCCAATAGCTGGCTTTTCGTTATTCATGATAGCCTTCATGCCAGCTACCAAATCGTCGTAATTCATGGTCTTAACGCCAGAGCTTTTCATGTTCTGGCCAAAAGAAAGACCAATTGCGTAACTTACTTTATCCATTTGAAAGTGTGTAAATAATATTATTATCTCAGTTGATTGGCTAACTGATACATCACGATGCCTGCTGTTACGCTGACATTGAGTGAATGTTTGGTGCCATATTGTGGAATCTCAATGCACCCATCAGCCATGTCAACCACTTCCTGCTGCACGCCAAATACTTCGTGCCCCATTACGATTGCATATTTGCCATCGGGTTTGAGTTGCACATCATGAAGCATGGTGCTTCCGTGGGCCTGCTCAATAGCATAGACGGTATAGCCGGATTGCTGCAACTTGCTTACGGCCTCTTGGGTGTCATCAAAATACAGCCAATCCACCGTTTCTTCTGCACCAAGAGCTGTTTTATGAATTTCCGCAGCACCGGGTTTGCTTGTTATTCCACAAAGGTAAACGCCCTCCAAGAGGAAGGCGTCTGCCGTGCGAAAGACGGCTCCGACGTTGTGCATGGAGCGTACGTTGTCCAACACCACGATGAGAGGAATCTTTCCTGAAGCGTGAAATTCCTCCACGCTCAGGCGATTCATTTCGTCAATCCGCGTTTTTTGCATATTAATGACGTTCTGGACGTGGGCCGCGATCCCCTTCGTGACGTGGTCTGTCACCACGTTCTGGACGAGGTCGACGCTCTGGCTCTACATAACCTTCTGGCTTCTCTTTGAGAGCCTTGGCTGAGAGACGGAACTTGCCGGTTTTAGGATCAACTTCAAGCAGCTTGATTGTGATCTTATCGCCTTCTTTGATGCCGGTCTCTTCCATGGTTTCGTAGCGCTTCCAATCAATCTCAGAGATGTGGAGCAAACCTTCCTTGCCAGGCATGAACTCTACGAAGCAACCATAAGGCATGATGCTCTTAACGGTTGATTCATAAACTTCGCCTACCTCAGGAATAGCCACGATAGCTTTGATCTTAGCTACAGCTGCGTCGAGGCTCTCCTTGCAATTGGATGCTACATCCACCTTGCCACCTTCTGCAATCTCTTCGATTGAAACGGTAGCACCCGTTTCTGCCTGAATGCCTTGGATAATCTTGCCGCCAGGGCCAATGATTGCACCAATGAACTCTTTAGGTACCATGAATGATACGATACGTGGAGCATGTGGCTTCAAGTCCTCGCGTGGGCCACCCAACGTCTCAAGCATTTTGCCGAGGATGTGCATACGACCCTCGTGTGCCTGCTGAAGTGCCTTCTCCAAAGCCTCGTAGCTCAAGCCTTCTACCTTCAAGTCCATCTGCGTAGCGGTCAAACCCTTTACGGTACCGGTAGTCTTGAAGTCCATATCACCAAGGTGATCCTCATCACCAAGGATGTCGGAAAGAATCTTATAGTTGAGCTTGCCATCTACGAATTCTGAAATCATACCCATAGCGATACCGGAAACAGGACGTTTCATAGGTACACCGGCGTCCATCAAAGCCAAGCAGCCGCCGCATACAGAGGCCATGGATGATGAACCATTTGATTCAAGAATATCGCTCACTACGCGAACGGTGTAAGGGAAGTCTTCTGGAATCATGTATTTCAAACCACGGCAAGCCAAGTTGCCATGACCAATCTCACGACGACCTACGCCACGCTGTGCTTTTGCTTCGCCGGTTGAGAATGGAGGGAAATTATAGTGGAGAAGGAATTTCTCGCTGCCTTGAATCAAAGCTTCGTCGATCATCTTCTCGTCGCGCTTGGTGCCGAGGGTAACGGTTGCCAACGATTGCGTCTCGCCGCGGGTGAAGATAGCAGAGCCGTGAGGTCCAGGAAGTGGAGAAACTTCGCACCAGATAGGGCGAATCTCATCAGTCTTACGACCATCCAGACGCTTGCCTTCGTCCAATACAACGCGGCGCATAGCCTCTTTCTCTACATCGTGGTAGTAACGATCGATGAGGGCAATCACTTCATCCTCGCTAACGCCCAATTGCTCAGCCTTGGCAGCAACGTCGTAGCTTTCCTTGAACGATTCGCGAACGGCGGTGAACATCTCCTCGCGATGATGCTTATCGGTATCCTCAGCAGCAGCTTGCTTGTAAGCGCCTTCATAGCAACCATCATGAACGGCTTGCTTCAATTCGTCATCGTTAATCTCGTGGCAATATTCGCGCTTTACTTCCTTGCCAAACTCCTTCATCATCTCAATCTGGGCGCGGCACTGTGGCTTGATTGCTTCGTGAGCTGCCTTGATAGCCTCGAGCATTTCAGCCTCTGACACTTCCTTCATCTCGCCTTCCACCATGTTGATGTTATCTTCGGTGGCTGCTACCATCAGTTCAATGTCGGCCTTTTCGCATTCTTCAAAAGTTGGGTTGATAACCATCTTGCCATCTACACGAGCAACGCGAACTTCTGAGATAGGACCTTCCCATGGAATATCTGAGCACATAAGAGCTGCAGATGCTGCCAAACCTGCAATTGATTCTGGCATGTCGACGCCATCAGCAGAATACATGGTTACGTTTACGAACGTTTCTGCGTGATAGTTGCTTGGGAACAAAGGACGGAGTGCACGGTCGATCAGGCGGGCAATAAGGATCTCATAATCAGAAGCTTTGCCTTCGCGACGGGTGAAACCACCAGGAAAACGGCCGTTTGCCGAAAATTTCTCTTTGTACTCTACAGTCAATGGCATGAAATCCGTGCCAGGAACAGCCTGCTTAGCTGAACATACAGTGGCAAGCACCATGGTGTTGCCGAGGGTTGCCATTACCGCGCCGTCAGCCTGTTTAGCCAACTTGCCAGTCTCGAGAGTGATCACGCGACCATCTGGTAAGGCGATTTTTTTTGTTACTACATTCATCGTTTTTGTTTTATATTGTTTTCGTCATAGGAGCTCAGCCGTTTGCTTCACTCCGCAAATTAATAATAAAGTTCGCTTTCGTGCTCGTGTGCGTGCTCTCATTATGCATGCGCGTGCACACAATTCGTGTGCAAAGGTACTGCTTTTTTTTGGAATACGCAAGAAAAATCCTTTTTTTTTGCTATTTTAATAAAAAAAAGCACCTCCCGCCGCATGGCGAGAGATGCAATTGTGATTTTATGTCGAAGAACGACGATTAGCAAACGCCTGAGAAGCCCATGAAAGCCATAGCGAGCAAACCTGCGGTGAGAAGGGCGATAGGAGTGCCTTTCATAGCCTTAGGAGTGTCGGAAAGCTCAAGCTGCTCACGGATGCCGGCAAAGAGTACCAATGCCAGAGCAAAACCGATAGCGGTGCAGAAGGCATACCATACGCCTGTACCCAAACCAGGTTCGCAACCTGCAGGCAATTTGTACGTGCCGTTTGCTACGAGAATAGCCACACCAAGAATACAACAGTTGGTAGTGATAAGTGGCAGGAATACGCCCAACGCCTGATAAAGAGATGGAGAGATCTTCTTGAGGATAATCTCAATCATCTGTACCAGTGCCGCAATCACAAGAATGAACACGATGGTCTGGAGGAAACCCAAGCCAAATTTGTTCAAAAGAAGCTGAAGCAAATAGGTGATGATAGTGGCCAAAACCAATACGAAAGTAACGGCTGCACCCATACCAAGGGCGGTATCAATCTTCTTCGATACGCCAAGGAAAGGGCAGATTCCCAAGAACTGGGAAAGTACTACATTGTTTACAAAAATAGCACTTACGAAAATCAGAAAGAATACCATAGATTATTTGTTTTTAATGTGATTAACCAATGCCATAACAAACGCCAATGCGATGAATGCGCCAGGAGCCAATACGAAGATCAGCATGCCAAAATTGTCGCTATAGATGGTGAAATCGAAGATCTTACCAGTACCAAGCAATTCGCGAATAGCACCGAGGATGGTGAGTGAGATGGTGAAACCGAAGCCCATGCCAAGACCGTCCAATGCAGAGAGACCTGCATTATTCTTAGCGGCAAAAGCTTCTGCACGACCGAGCACGATGCAGTTTACTACGATCAATGGAATAAACAAACCAAGGGATGCGTAGAGAGCAGGCAAATAAGCCTGCATGCAGAGCTGCACGATCGTTACGAAAGATGCGATCACCACGATGAATGCTGGGATACGCACCTTATCAGGAATGACGTTCTTCAAGAGCGAGATTACCACATTGGAGCAGAGGAGCACGAAGGTGGTAGCCAAGCCCATTGACATACCATTGAGAGCGCTGGTAGTGGTGGCCAGGGTAGGGCACATACCAAGCACAAGGGCAATGGTTGGGTTCTCTTTGAGGAGACCGTTAGTAAAAGTATTTAATGCTTTGTTTGCCATAGTTTATTCCTCCTCATTAGCTGGTTCAACATTTGCTTCTTCGCCGCCTTCAAGGATGGCTGCTTCGCACTCTTCAGCAACTTCGCTGATGAGTTGAGTAGCGCCAGATACGCCTTCTACTTCGCCGTTCATATAAGCGTTGTATGCTTTGGTAACTGCGAGCAGGAATGCGCGAGAAGAGATGGTGGCTGCGGTGATGGCGTCTACGTCGCCACCATCCTTAGATACGGTGAAATTCACCTTACCAGGATTAACGCCCACTACGTTCTGGCGATTTTTATCGGTGGTAAACCATTCCTGCATCTTGCTGCCAAGACCCGGAGTTTCCTGATGCTCAAGCACCTGGAAGCCGGTGATGGTGCCTTCCTTATCGAAACCTACCATCGTGCGGAAATTGCCGCCGAAGCCGTTTTCATTTACCTCAACAGCTGCACCTACGAGTTCTTCGCCCGCGTATGCGTTATATATAAGGATGCCGTTGGCTTCTACAGCCTCTTCTGCTACGGTCATTCCTTCAATTTGAGGAAGCACAGCCACCTTAGCCTCTGCTTTGATCTTGGCGTTGGTAGCATCAATAGTGTCCTTGGTGAGGGTGTACACACCTGCCAAGAGACCAGCTGCTACAAGCGCAATCAGCGTGAGCGAGAGCAGCATATTCTTTAAACTTGATTCAAGTTTTGCCATAGTATAGTCCTCCTTATTTTTTCTTCTCGCCGAAGCGCTTTGGGTGAATATACGTATTGAGCAGAGGTGTTACGGCGTTCATGATCAGGATAGCGAACGACATACCTTCAGGGTAAGCACCCCAGGTACGGATAATCACTACGATAATGCCGATACCAAATGCATAAATAATCTGGCCAAGTGCCGTCATCGGACTGGTAACATAATCGGTTGCCATGAAGATAGCGCCGAGCATCACACCACCGGTGAGGAGGTGAGTAACTGGGCCTGAACCAATGCCAAATGCAGCCAGGATAGCCGTGAAGATGGCTACGGTGCCGAGGGTGACAACTGGAATATGCCAGGTGATGGTCTTCGTGCAGATGAGGTAGATACCGCCGAGAAGAAGAGCCACAGCAGAGATCTCGCCAAGTGAGCCGCCAATGCCTTCGCCGCCACAACCGAGGAATGCGGTCATTACGTCGCTCAGGTTAAATTGCTCGCCTGCTTTTACTGCCTGCTTCATCAATGCCAATGGGGTTGCACCCGTTTCTGCATCCAGATAAGAGGTGGCAAAACCAAGAGGACGAGGCCAGGTGGTCATCTGTACAGGGAATGAAATCAAAAGGAATACACGACCCACCAGAGCAGGGTTGAATGGGTTCTGGCCGAGACCACCAAACGCCATTTTGCCGACGCCGATAGCCACCAACGCACCAATAACCACAATCCACCAAGGCAAGTTGCTTGGCAGGTTGAATGCCAAAAGAAGACCGGTCAAAACGGCCGACAAGTCACAAATATGGGCGTTCTGCTTCAAGAGGAACTTCGTGATAAGCCACTCAAAAAGAATACAGCTCGCCACCGAAATAGCCGTTGTGATGATGGCGCTCATGCCGAAAGCTATCGTAGCTACGATAAGGGCTGGCACAAGGGCAATAATCACATTGAGCATATTCTTGCGCACCGAATCACCGCTATGGGCGTGAGGTGCTGGAGATACGATCAAATTCATATTTCTTAAACCTTTAAACTTTTAAACCTTTAAACTTTAAACTTTTAACCAGCTTCGCGCTTACTTGGCTGCCTGAGCGGCCATTTGGCGTGCACGGATGATTCCGCCTACTTTGCCTTTGCCCAAACGGATGTAGTCGAGCAATGGACGATGAGAAGGACAGGTGAAGAGGCAGCAGCCGCAGTCAATACAATCCATTACGGCCAACTCTTCCATCTTTTCCCAATTCTGAGCAGCTGAGAGTTTGGCGAGCATGTATGGCTCCAAGCCCATTGGGCAGGCGCTTACGCACTTAGCGCAGCGGATGCAGTTTTCTGGCTCTTTGCGTACACTCTCCTCTTTGGTCATGAATAATGCGCCAGACATACGCTTGTTGCAAGGCATGTCGAGGTTTTGCATGGCGCGACCCATCATCGGACCACCGCCAATCACCTTGCCGGTTGACTCTGGAACGCCGCCAGCGAGAGCGATAACGTCAGCGAGAGGAGTACCGAAGCGAACTTCATAGTTGCCGGCATTCTTCAAATCCTTGCCCGTAACGGTCATTACGCGGGAGATCAATGGCTTATTCTTTTGAACAGCCTCGTAGATAGCATACAGAGTAGCCACGTTGTCAACCACAGCACCTACCTCGATTGGCAGGCAACCTGAAGGCACCTGACGACCGATGCAGGCATCAATCAGCTGCTTCTCGCCGCCCTGTGGGTATTTCAGTTTCAATGGCTCTACGCTGATGCCGAGATGGCGGGAAGCCAATTTCGTCATATGCTCGATGGCGTCTGGCTTGTTCTTCTCAATGCCGATAACGGCTTTCTGAATACCCAGAGCCTTCATTACGAGCTGAATACCTACGATGATCTGCTCGCCGCGCTCCAGCATGAGCTGGTGGTCGCAGGTGAGGTATGGCTCACATTCAACGCCGTTTACCACGAGCACCTCAGCCGTCTTGCCTGGAGGTGGCATGAGCTTCACGTGAGTAGGGAAGCATGCGCCGCCCAAACCTACGATGCCAGCATTCTGAATCTTTGCGATAATCTCTTTTGGTTCCAACTGGCAGCTCGTGATGAGCGTGTCGGTACGATCGATTTCAGGCAACCATTCGTCGCCTTCCACGTCGATAAAAATACATTGCATCTTCATGCCCTGAGCGTCGAGTGCGGTGTCGATCTTGTTTACCGTACCGCTTACAGGGCTGTGAATAGGTGCAGATACAAAACCGCCTGCTTCAGCCAGCAACTGACCTACTTTTACCTTGTCGCCTTTCTGTACGACTGGCTTGGTAGGAGCACCAATGTGCTGAACCAGCGGAATAATTGCCTGCTTTGGCAATGGCACAGCAGTAATCTGCTTGTGTGCCGAAAATTCCTTATTGTCGTGTGGATGTACACCACCAATTTTAAATGTCTTCATAAGCTTAACTTTAAACCCTTAAACCCTTAAACTTACTTATTCTGTGCTCTACGCAGTAATGCCATACCTGCAGCCTGTGGGGTAGGGAGTGATTTGATGATGGCAGCACAAGCTGGATCAAACGTCACTTTCTCGCCGTTGGCTGGAGCTTCTTCTGCTACTGCGGCTGCTTTCTTTGCACCACCAAACTTGCGGTCTGGAGCATTCTGAGCCCAGATAGCACCCGTAGGACATGCGCTTTCGCAATCGCGGCAGAGGATACACTTATCGGCATCAATATAAGCCACGTTATTCTCAATCGTAATAGATTCTGCACCACATACCTGCTTACATTTGCCGCAGGCGATGCATGCGTTGGCACAAGCTTTCTTTGCAGCAGCACCCTTGTCTTTGTTGACGCACTCAACCACCATACGAATACCGGCTTCGCCCTTCTTGCGAATCTCGATAATGTTGCGTGGACAAGCCTTGGCACATGCGCCACATGACGTACACTTCTCTTCGTCAACCACTGGCAGACCCGTCTTCTCATCCATGTGGATGGCATCAAACTGGCATGCTGCTACGCAGTCGCCACAGCCCAAGCAACCGAAACCGCAATCGGTCTCGCCAATGTAAAGGCTGCTCATAATAGCACAGGTGCGAGTTCCATTGTATTCGCTGGTTTTTGGACGTGCTTCACACGTACCATTACAACGAACAACGGCAACCTTTGGCTCGCCAGCTGCTGCTGCCATGCCAAGAATCTCACCTACTTTCGCCATGGTGGGGGCACCACCTACTGGGCAGAGAAGACCATCCAAAGACGTCGCTTTTACGCACGCTTCTGCAAAGGCACGACAACCTGCGTTGCCGCAACCACCACAGTTAGCACCAGGCAATACCTCCTGGACCTCGTCGATGCGTGGGTCTTCCTCCACCTTAAACTTCTGGGCAATCACGTACAGCAGCACGGCGGCTATCAAACCTGTACATCCCAGAACGATTAAAGAAATCAGAATGATGTTCATAAAATGTTTGTTTATTGTGATTATTTATTTGAAGTTAATTCCTTAATTATTTGGAGAATATTCCCCAAAGTAAAAAAGTGATGTGTTTGTTAGGAATGTTCATTTTTTATGTTTTTTTTTCTTGTAAACGAATTTTATATGATTTATTTGGATTTTATTTTCGTTTCTACTTGAAAGCAATGTACTCTCTGAGCATTCAAACATGCGTTCTCCCGGCCACATTTCTATTGAACGACGCCCATCACCATACGTTATGTCAAATACATCGTGATATTCTTCTTTGTGAAAAGTGGGATCCTTACCTAATGTCATAAAAATAGTATATAGGGTCTTCCCATTTGCCGGTAGAATCTTTGTGAATAGTCCAATATATGCCTTGTGGCTTGCAAATCCAATAAACACCAGTGTGTACTAACTGCTTGTTTGCATAATGCTCATAGGTAGCATCCTCATGAAATATTAGTACGTTTGGCGTACTTAGGCGACCCCATTCATTGGCATTATATATGGGACCCTTTTTTACTGGTTTTTCACTATTCCATACTCCAATAATATCGTTCTTTACCCCTTCTTGATAAGACTGCTTGATTAATGGGTACACATACGTTCTTCCCTTAAACTGTGGCATGAATATTGGAATGGAGTACGCATTATTGATTCGCAAAATAAAGTGGTCCTTGTTCTTTATGGTCGGTAACTTATAATAGTTTGTTGCTTGTTTCTTTGGCCCCTCTGTGAAAGGATTAATGGTTGTTATATGAATGGTGTCTCGCGAAATGAAGTATTGAATGGTGTCAATTGGAGAAGATGCATAAAAACGTAGCGATAGATTGGTGTCTCCATCTAATCGAATTGACGCGGAATCGAATTGCGTGCAAAAAACGGAGTTGCGTATGTCTTGGTGATATATGCCGAGAAAAACACGTCTATTCCGGACAGGCTCCTTCTCGTCATTCGGAAACGATGCCCAATCTTGATATTCACTTGCTCCTCCGTTGATAGGAAGACAAGTGTACACGATTGGCTTGCATGAAGCCAAAATGCCAAGAATCAATATGTATAAGCCGCGCTTCACTTCCTTTTTGCCGTAAATTGATATTCCTGTTCAAATTTGCCGGAGAAGAGGTGCAGCACCACATAATAAGGCGCGATGGCCACTATGGCTATCGTGCCTACTATAGCTTCGCTATTAATCCACTTGGGCAAAATCCCCACGCAGAGAAGCATGATGCTGAACGGAAGAACGAAAGCCAGCAATACGGCTTTCCAGCCCAGTTTCTTGGCTACTTCCACGATCACCTGATCGCCAGTCTGCATGGGCTCCAATGGCGTCGCATCAATCTCCTTCACCATTGTCTCGCCAGCTGTGCACATGCTCTTCGCCTTGCATCCGGCGCATGCGGCCGTTTGGATAATGCGAACGCGCACGCGACCATCGGTCACGCACTCTACAACGCCTTCATGTGAAATCAGTTCTGCCATTTTTGCCAATGAAGCATAATAATTTTGCTTGCAAAGTTAGTAAATTTCTTTGAAATACGCAAGAAAAATGAATAAAATGTGTTGTTTTTCTACGAAAAATTAGGATATTTCAGAAAAAATGACTACCTTTGCACACTTTTTGTGCGCAGAGTGTGCTCAAAATGTACTTTTTTTAAGATTCAGCCCTCAAAACCGCTACACGAGTGTTGCACGAGTGTTGCACGAGAGTTGCGCGAGAGTTGGACGAGGGTTGAAAAATACGCAAAAATGTATTTTTTTTAAGATTTGCCCGCTTCGTCGATTTAACGATTTTACGATTTAACAACAACAATGCCAAAGAGACCTACAAAATCAGCCGATACCGAACCTGCTGCTGAAAAAACGAAGAAAAAACAGTCGAACAGTCAGTTTGCAGCGTTTTGGCACGAAACCAACACCATTCTCCGCAGTACGCGTTTCCGTATTGCCTGCGGCGTGGTGCTGATGTGCTTTGTGGTGTATGCTGCCGTATCATATTTCAGTTACTTTTTCTCCGGAGCCGAAGATTATTCGATGCTCAATAGCGACCTTTCGGGAAGCGAACTCCGCAACGCCATTCAGAATCGTGGTGGCGTGATGGGAGCCCGCCTGCAGGATTTCTTCGTGGATCGCGCCTTTGGCGTACCGGCTCTTTCGCTCCTCGTGCTGCTGGCTTATTGTGCGGTAGCGCTGATGAAACCAACACTCGTTCGCGTTTGGAAAGTGTTCTTCCATTCGGCCTTTTGGCTGATTTGGGGCTCCGTCACGTGTGCATTTATTCAAAAGGTAGCACACGCGGAAGGTTCGTTCTTCCGCTGGGGTGGTTCGCATGGAGAATTCCTGAATAATCTCCTCCTCAACGCCGTGGATTGGTTGGGCGCTTTGCTCATTATCTTGGCTGTTTTGGTGGTGTACATGATTGGTGTGAACCGCAATACGATACCTGTTGTGCAACGTTTCTACGCATGGGTGGTTGGTCTCTTCTCTCGCAAGAAAGAGGAGGGCGCACCATTGGATGAAGGCGGTGCATTTATTGATATCGACGGCGATGGTCAGAACGATATTGAGATCGTGATTGACGGCATGGAAAAGGCCGCCGAGGAGCAGAAGGCTGCGGCTGAAAACATCATCGATTTGGGCGACGTGCTCGGCGATAAACAGGAAGAAAAACCAGCCTCCAACGGTGATCTGGAATTGCAAATAGAGAATATTCCTCATGAACCAGAACCTCAGGAACCTGAAACTTTGGAACCTTCTGAAACCAGCAGCTCTGCTGCATTGGAACCTGAAACTCTGAAACCTGAAACTCTTGAACCTGAAACCTCCGCCTCCTCTGCCAACCCCGCCGACGATTTGGAGATAGCGGAGTCGGCCACGGTGGAAACGATTGATAAGAGCGACCCGGAGGCTTGGCTCAAAGCCGCAGGACCATATGATCCACGCAAGGATTTGGAGAACTTCAAGTTCCCTTCATTGGATCTCCTCAAGGTGTACGATAATGAGAATGCGCCAATCATCAATGAGGACGAACAACGTGCGAATGCCAATCGCATCGTAACGGCTCTTCGCAATTATGGAGTGGAGATCGAGAAGATTAGCGCCACGGTTGGCCCTACCGTTACGCTCTATGAGGTAGTACCAAAAGCGGGCGTGAAGATCTCGAAGATTCAGAATCTGGAAGCCGACATCATGATGACGTTGGCGGCCAAGGGTATTCGTATTATTGCCCCAATGCCGGGCAAAGGTACGGTAGGTATAGAAGTGCCAAACGAGAAACCACAGACCGTCTCCATGCACTCTGTCATCGCTTCCAAGCGTTTCCAGGAGGAGAAAAAAATGCGTCTGCCTATTGCGCTTGGACGTACCATCACCAACGATATTTTCATGTTCGACTTGGCCAAGACGCCTCACCTTCTCGTGGCTGGTGCCACGGGTCAGGGTAAATCAGTTGCCATCAACGCCATCATCACGTCGTTGCTTTATAAGAAACACCCGGCTGAGATGAAACTGGTGATGGTTGACCCAAAGATGGTGGAGTTTGCGCCATATAAACCGCTCATTCGCCATTATCTCGCAGCTATGCCGGATACGGAAGAGAATGATATTATCATTACGGACTGCTCCAAGGTGATCGACACGCTCAATTCACTCGTGATTGAGATGGAGAACCGCTATAAGCTCCTCATGGATGCCGGCGTTCGTAATCTGGAAGACTACAACGATAAATTCGTCAATCGTCGCCTCAATCCGGAGAAAGTGGTGGCAGACACGCTCCATCATCAGTATCTGCCATATATCGTCATCGTTATTGATGAGTACGGCGATTTTATTATGCAGGCTGGCAAACAGGTGGAGACGCCTATTGCGCGTATCACGCAGAAAGCTCGTGCCGTGGGTATGCACATGATTTTGGCAACCCAGCGTCCGTCCGTGAACATCGTTACGGGTGTGATCAAGGCCAATATTCCTACGCGTATCGCACTTCGTACCCAATCGCTTATCGATTCCCGTACCGTGCTCGATACCAAGGGCGCTGAGCAGTTGATTGGTCGTGGAGATTTGCTCTACGCTGGCTCTGGCGAAGTGACGCGTGTGCAATGTGCGTTTGTGGACACGCCCGAGGTGGATGCTATCGTGGAGCACATTGAAGAGCAACAACATTATTTTGCGCCATACGAACTGCCTGAATACGTGGGAGAGGGTGGAGATAACGAACCATTGGCTCCGGGAGCTGTGGATTTGAAGAAACTCGATTCCATGTTTATGGAAGTGGCGCGTTACGTGGTGATGAATCAGCAGGGCTCCACATCTGTGCTCCAGCGTCGTTTTGAGATTGGCTACAATCGTGCCGGTAAACTTACCGACCAACTCGAAGCTGCTGGCATCGTCTCTGCTCCAAAAGGCCCCAAGGGTCGTGACGTTCTCATTCAGGACGAAACGCAATTGCAGGAAGTCTTCCATCGTCTGGAGTTGATTTAGGGCGCATCATTAAATCATTAAAACATTAAAAAACTCTATATTCTCTGCGCAGCACTTGTATGCTGCAAGGAGGTAAACATTTGTAGGTTTACTAAATACATTTTTATGATTAACATTACTTTCCCAGACGGCTCAGTCCGTCAGTATGAGACTGGCGTAAACGGTCTCCAGATTGCAGAGTCAATCTCACAACGTTTGGCACAGGAAGTGCTCGCTATTGGCGTTAAAAAGGCAGGTGCTGCCGAGTTTGAGACCATTGATCTCTCTCTCCCTATTTCAGAAGACGCCGCTATTAAATTGTTTAAATTTGATGATGTGGAAGGCAAGCATGCTTTCTGGCACACCTCATCTCACCTCATGGCAGAGGCCTTGCAGGAGTTGTATCCTGGCATCCAGTTTGGTATTGGACCTGCCATTGAGAATGGTTTCTACTACGACGTGTATCCTGCAGAAGGTCAGGTGATCACACCAGAAGCTTTCCCGGAGATTGAGAAGAAGATGCTCGAATTGGCACAGAAGAAAGAGGTGCTCGTTCGTGAGTCCATCGCCAAGGCTGATGCCCTCGCTGCTTTCAAGGCAAAAGGTCAGGAGTTCAAGTGCGAACTGATTGCCGACCTTGAAGACGGTCATATCTCAACATACACTCAGGGTGCTTTCACGGATCTTTGCCGTGGTCCGCATATCCTTTCTACCGAACCAATCAAGGCCATCAAGGTGCTCTCTTGTGCTGCGGCTTATTGGCGTGGTGATGCCAGCCGTCCAATGATGACGCGTATCTATGCCATCACGTTCCCAAAGAAGAAGATGCTGGATGAGTATCTCACCCTCCTCGAAGAGGCCAAGAAGCGCGACCACCGTAAGATTGGTAAAGAGATGGAACTCTTCATGTTCTCCGATCGTGTAGGTAAAGGTTTGCCTATTTGGTTGCCAAAGGGTACGGATCTCCGTCTCCGTTTGCAGGATATGCTCCGTCGCATCCAAAAGCAATATGGCTATCAGGAGGTAATCACCCCACATATCGGTTCCAAGAACCTCTATATCACTTCAGGCCACTGGGATCACTATGGTAAGGATAGCTTCCAGCCAATCGAAACCCCGGAAGAAGACGAACTCTACATGCTCAAGCCTATGAACTGCCCTCACCACTGTGAGGTATATGCATCCAAGCCACGTTCATACAAAGAGTTGCCTTTCCGTTGCGCAGAGTTCGGTACCGTTTATCGCTACGAGCAATCAGGTGAGCTTCATGGTCTTACCCGTGTTCGTTCATTCACGCAGGATGATGCACATATCTTCTGCCGTCCGGATCAGGTGAAAGGCGAGTTCATTAAGGTAATGGAGATTATTCAGCGAGTATTCAAAACCTTCAACTTCACCGAAGACAACGTCGAGGTACAGATTTCTCTCCGTGATCCTAACAACCACGAGAAGTATATCGGTTCAGATGAGGATTGGGCAACGGCAGAGAACGCCATCATCGAGGCTTGCCAGGAGAAGGGCATGAAGGCTCGTATGGAAACGGGCGAGGCAGCTTTCTATGGTCCTAAGCTCGATTTCATGGTCAAGGATGCTATTGGTCGTCGTTGGCAGTTGGGTACCATTCAGGTGGATTATCAGTTGCCACAGCGTTTCCAACTCGAATACGTGGCAGAGGATAACACCAAGCGTCGTCCAGTGATGGTACACCGTGCACCATTCGGTTCTATGGAACGCTTCGTGGCTGTGCTCATCGAGCATACCGCAGGTCGTTTCCCATTGTGGTTGACGCCTGATCAGGTGGCTATTCTGCCAATCTCAGAGAAGAGCAACGAGTACGCCGATAAGGTGCAGCAGTATCTCTATGAGAAGGGTGTTCGCGCAATCGTGGACAACCGCAACGAGAAGATTGGTCGTAAGATCCGTGATAACGAGCTCAAGCACATTCCTTACATGCTCATCGTGGGCGAGAAGGAAGCAGAGCAGGGACTCGTATCTGTTCGTCAGCAGGGTGCTGAAGAAAAGGGCCAGATGACCATGGAAGCTTTTGCTGAAATGATCAACGGCATCGTTGCCGAGCAAATGTCGGAATGCTAATTATTAATTGTTAATTATTGATGATCTCATTCCCATTTCCAGCGCATGTTAATTGTTAATTATTAATTGTTAATTTATTAATTGCAAATTCAAAATGCGCTTCCTTTCTCCGCAAATAGAAATCGATGGTGAGCTCCGCAAAGAGCTCGTCATCGATGTTAAAAAAGACGGTCGTGTTCGCGTGGTAGGTTCGCTTTCCGAGCTCCCCTGCGAACCGGCCAATACTCGTTATGTGCAGGAGAAGATTGTCGTGATGCAGAGTCAACTTATCTCTCCCCAATCTCTCCTCGTCCTCGCTAGTTTTTGAGCATCGCGCTCGCTCTCGCAACTGAGTCTGCGAGAAATCTTGTGGGATTTTGAAAAGGGGCAGAAAAGGATAGAAGCAATAAAACTGGAGCGATACAAGTATAATAAAGATATAAAACCGAGTTTATTTATCGTAAAATCGGGAAGTGGAAAACACTATCCAATCAGATAAAAAGCACTATTCAATAAATATATCCAATGAAAAAACTAACTTACCTTTTTGCCGCGTTGCTCTGTTGGGGAATGGCGCAGGCAACTTCGACACACGTGGCAAGCTTTACGGATTTGCAATCGGCAATTGCCACTTCTGCTGATACCATTATTGTGGACAGCACAATTGTACTTCTCGACGGTACCACACTGGACGGTTCGGGAAAAGTGATCATGGTTCCCGTTCCTTACATGGATGCGGATGGTCGTGCACATGGCACTGGCTATTCTGAATTTACGATTTTCCATATCAGTTCCGGCGCACATGTGGTGCTCAAGAACATGACGCTGCTGGGTGGTCGCAGTAGTGATGCCGGCTGTCTGGAGGTAAATTCGTCGTATCTGTATGCAGAGAACGTACAATTCTCCCGTGCCTACCGAGGTGTTTCTTTCTATGGGTCCTCTGCGGTACTGAAGAACTGCAATGTCGTTCGCAATGTGTGCGAGTATGGTGGAGGAATGCTGCTTGGGGGCGCATCGAAAGTACTGATGGACGGCTGCTCTCTCAGTGAGAACCGTTCGCTCAGTTCCAGTGGTGGCGGTGGTGCCATGGAGGTTCAGTACGGATGTGCGTTCTATGGCATCAATACGATTATTGCCAACAACTGCTCCTCGGAGATAGGTGGTGCCATCAATCTCAATAATGGCCATGCTTACCTTTTGGCATGTACCGTATCCGGAAACACATCGGTATCGGGCGATGGTAAAACCACCGGTGGTGCTATAGGCATCAATGGTGGACGCGTCTTCTCTGCCAACTCGGTGGTAATGGACAACTATCATTTCCCCAACCTGACCGGAGAGAAGAGTCGTTCGGACTTTGGTATGTGGAGCGCCAGCGAGACATCGCTCTATCTCTACAACACGATTTATGGTTCGGTGACCGATAACGATGAGGAGCGTACCTTCTCGGGCGCCAATTATGTGAAGGCCACAGAAACCGACCCTGTCTATACGGCTTATCGTCACGATGGTGTCCTGGCGTTTGAGACCGACCAGACACAGGGATTCAAGCACTCTATTCTGACCGCCAAGTCCGGCAGTCCCTTCAGCCTCTATGCACCTTTGCGTACGCTGTGTGCCACCGGAGGTACGGCTTGCTACGCCGAATACGACAGCACCCTGACCGTGGTGAAGATGGGCTTTGACCTGGCAGGAGCGATCACTCCGCTGGGTGAACTGACTGCGCCGGAGGCCGGCAAGAAGATTACCACCTACTACGAGGGTACGACCCGCGTAGATGGCACGATTGGCGCTTCGGCTATTGATCTCCGCTCCTATTGGACGCTCAAGCTCGACCACAACATCCAGCACTCGCATGTGAACGGACTGACCATTTTCGGCGACTCGTATCTGGAGGGCGAAGAGGTGGTCATCAGCGCTACTGCCGACGACGGATATGTTGTCAATGGTTGGCGCAACTGCGAGACGGGTGAGTTGGTTTCTACCTCCCCCACCTATAGCATAACGATTTCCGAGGACATGATGCTCATTCCGTCAGTTACTCTGCCGGGCGACCATATCGTCTTTGTACCATCGGCTTATAATGTGAAGGTGGTCACCGCCGACCAGACGCTGGTAGATCTGAATGATAACGGGTATCCCGCCGATACGACTATCGTCATTC
Source organism: Paludibacteraceae bacterium (assembly GCA_045600985.1). GTDB lineage: Bacteria > Bacteroidota > Bacteroidia > Bacteroidales > Paludibacteraceae > Colicola. The sequence continues at coordinate 150,958 of JAZRYY010000003.1, read as the reverse complement.
AGGCAGCCTGCCCTATGGGCAAGGAATTTGAGTGCTGGGTGAATGCGCAAGGCGACACCATCTCGACCGACAATCCGCTGAACGTGTACTTATCGTCTGAAGACATTGTCATCTTCCCGATTCTAAAGGACGAGGTACCCGAATTTGATGCCAACGGATTTGTAGATGGTACGCACAACATGGCTCTGGCGCACCCGTGGGGCAAATATTCTGGCAAGCCGGGTGTAAGCTTCGCCTCGTACACGATGGGAATGAATAGCAGCTCTGCCATCGATACCCTTACGCTCACTCCGCAGTACGAATACCCATACATGCTCTTCTTCGATTGGGCAGTATCCAGCGAGGGTGGCTGCGATAAGTATACGGTCGCCGTCGGAGATAACGTGATTGTCAATAACGTGAGTGGTGTGAATAGTGGTTCATTCGCCTCACCCGACTCTATCTCAGGCATCACGAAGATCGCGCTGAATTACTCTAAGGATGGTAGTGTGGCTTCCGGCGAAGATCGCGCGTACATATATAATATATGGTGTAAGACTCGTCCATTTATTTTCGAGGAAGATACAACCATATTGGGAACTTCGTTCGTTTGGCGAGGAAAGACACTGACAGAGTCGGGCGTATATGCCGATACGCTGCGCTATCCGGACAACGCTATCAAGGCCATTTATAAGATGGATTTGACGCTTGGCACTTGGGAATATCGTGCATCCAATGATACGCTCTATGCAGAGTTTGGCACCGGAGCGAATGCGCTCGTTAAATACGCAACCATCGCGCAATCTGACTTCACCTACTGTGGCGACACCGCCAAGGCTACCATGTCGTTGCAAGCCGACTTCCCATTGAGCGAGAGCGACCTGACTATCTCATATGTCGACGCCAACGATGCTGCTGTAGATTATGCCATAGCAGCCGGAAGCTACAAGGCACTTTTGAGTTATGACGGCAACGTAGCCGAGGCTCCTTTCACGATCAATAAGAAGGCCGCTACCGTCACGGCACAGGACAACAGCAAGATTTACGGCGACACAGACCCCACCTTTGCGATGGATACTACCGGTCTGGTAGCAGGCGATGTGCTGACCGGTATCTCGATTAGTCGCGCCGAGGGCGAGAATGTAGACACATACGCCATCCAGGCTACGGCAGAAGAGGCTTCTAACCCCAACTACGAGCTGACCTTTGTACCGGCTACCTTCACCATCAACAAGAAGGCCGCTACCGTAAAGGCAAATGATGCATCTAAGACCTATGGCGATTTGGATCCAGAGTTCACTTACACCGCCACCGGTCTGGTAGGCGAGGACGTGCTGCTCAATATTGAGTTGACACGTGCAGCAGGCGAAACAATAGGCACTTACGTTATTACGGCTCACGAAAACGCTCCAACAAGTGCTCCTGCGCGTGCTGAAGAGTTCTATATCAATAATAACTACAACCTCAGTTTTGAGACCGGCTTACTCACCATTTCCCAGATGGCTTTGGATGAGGAATATGGCTCTGAGGAAAACGAGTTCTTCTCAGTATCAGCAGCTGGCTACTGCCATGGCGATGAGGCTGGTATTCTCTACGATATTAAAGCCGGTAATCCTATTGCTTATAGCATAGTATTCGGTTCAAAGGCAAAAGAGCAGGGCTTCAAGGATGTAGAGAAGAAAGCTATTCCTGCAGGCGAAACCAAGACTCTTGATATCGTGATTCCGGAAAACTGCCACTTTGGTAAGTATACAGCCGATGTATATTTCCACAACGCATTGGACATCGAGCCTATCAAGGAACCTGTGGTCTTCATGGTTAATATCCCTGTTGTGGATATCAAGGCGCTCTTTAATGACGTAGTCGCCATCGACAACAACGAGGGCCTCTATACCTCATACCAGTGGTACCACAATGGAGAACTCATTCCTGGCGCAACCAATCAGTACTACCAGGAGAAAGGCGGACTCACCGGAAGCTACTACGTAGAGGTAACCGTAGAGGGACTGGAATACAACGCTGTCTCTTGCGTTGAGGAGTTCGATGGCCCACACAACGCACCTGCTGCGCAGAAGATCATCCGCTCCAACGAACTGATCATCATCACGCCGGAAGGCCATGAGTACAGTGCTAAGGGACAGGTGATTAAGTAAGAATCATGAAATAAGAAGCAAAAATTATGAAAAAGATAATGATAATCGCTGCTGCGGCGCTCCTCACGGTGAGCGCCATGGCGCAGGATAGTATCTACAATCACAACTTGCAAGTCACCATCGGTGGCGGCATGAACACCATGCTCTATCAGCCGACCGACGGCAAAGCCAAGCTGGGCGGCGGTGCTCTCTTGCAGGTGAAATATGAATATATGTTCTCCGAGCATTGGGGCGTGGGCGTTGGTGCCGGACTTTCAAGCCTCAACAGTTCCGCGCTCTTTAACTATAAGGATCAGGCCGGTCTGGAGGCTATACATCCCGACAACGGAGAGAAATATACGCCTTACACAACAATGAATAACCTCCGTGAGGTGCAGAACATGATCTCCATCGACATTCCTGTACAAGCCATTTGGCGTCACCAACTCACCAACCAATGGGGATTGGAAGCAGGACTGGGAGTATCGCTGAATATGCCCGTGTGGTTGCAGTACAAGCTCAAGAGTGGCTCGTATGGCCTGGCAGGTTACTTTGAGTCTATTCATGGTATGGTACAAAACCTGGAGAACCATGGTTTTACCCAAATTGAAGCAGGTGAGAAGGGGCAGATCAATCACAATGCAATGAACGTAGGTATCCAGGGTGATTTTGGTGTCAACTACCAACTTCGCGATAATATGGCTCTTTACTGTGGTCTCTATCTGGATGGCCAGATGCTGAACACCATCGAGGCCTGCGACTGCGAGAAGCAGCATATCGACGCCAACACGCTTACCTATACCGCTACCATGCACTCGGTGAACGTGGATGCCGTTCATCCTATCGAGCTCGGCGTCAAGGTGGGCCTCTCATTTGGCGTGGGCGAAAAGAAACCTACCAAGGCATATGCCGCATATCTGGCTGAGCAACAGCAGCAACAGCGTCTGGCCGACGAAGAGGCAGCGCGTATCGCAGCTGAGAAGGCTGAACAAGACCGTCTCGCTCGTGAGGCTGCAGCCAAGGCTGAGGCCGAGCGTCTGGCACGCGAGAAAGCAGCACGCGAGGCTGCAGAAAAAGCCGCTGCTGAAGAGGCTGCCAAAAAGGCTGCAGAGGAAGCCAAGCAGCGTGCTATGATTGCGAGTATCCAAGGCGGCGCCAATTTCAAGTCGGGATCAGTAGAACCTATCTTCAGCAAAGGCGCTTTGGAAACACTGGATGCACTCAAGCAGTACCTCGCCGAGAACCCAGATAAGAATGTCTATCTGACCGGTCATACCGATAACACCGGTTCGGCCGATGGCAATATGCGATATGGACAGAAGCGTGCCGATGCCTATAAGAATGCACTCGTGAAGCAAGGCGTTGATGCCGCACGTATCTTCACCGAGAGCAAGGGCCAGACCCAACCTATCGCCGACAACAGCACCGAAGAAGGTCGCGCCAAGAACCGCCGAGTGGAGATGGACATTCGATAAGCGAACGCAATACGCCTGAAAAAACGAAGACAAGTATTACCCTGAAAATGTTGTTTTTTATTCAACGTTTTCAGGGTAATATCAATCTCCGGACGATACAATTATAATATAAGATATAAAAAACGATTTTACGATTTAGCGATTCAACGCTTTTACATCAAAATCCGAGAAAAACCATTCACTTGAAACTGAGTGAATTTGTGAAATGTGCGCATAAAATAGTTCATAACTCTATGATTATCAACGTTTTATAAAATCACTCACTAAATAATTCACTCAGTTGCAACTGAATGATTTTTCGCATAAATCTTACGGACAATTTGATTTTTTCGCAAAAAAACTTGCACGTATAAAAAAAAAGTAGTAATTTTGCAAGCGCAAAATGTTCCTAAATATTATGAAAACTACGGCTGAGTACATACGTTTATTATCAGAACATTCTACTGAACTGCGCTCGCAGTTTGGCATTGTTTCTATGAGATTATTCGGCTCCGTGGCTCGTGGCGAACAAACAGAGAATAGTGACGTGGATATTCTTGTGGAAATGCCCGCGAATCTACGTTCTGTGTGTGGCGCACAAGTGTATTTGGAAAACATGTTAGGCGGTTCTGTTGATCTAATCCGCAATCATAGTCATCTATCTTCATTTTTTAGAAAACAAGTAGAGAGAGATGGAATCATTATCTATTGAACAGCGCGAGATAATTGCGGAAACCCTTCAAAATATATTAACGGCCATTGCTCAATTAGAGGACTGGAATCGTAACGTAAAAACTGCGGATGAGTGGCGCTTATCATCGGCAGGAATGCGGACTTTGGCTGCTAATTGCATGTTGATAGAAGCAATTGGAGAGGCCGTAAAGCAAATAGAGAAGCGAGCCGGTTTAGACTGGTTGAATCAATGTTCTGGGGATATGCCATGGCGCGAGATAATGGCTATGCGCAATCATATCGCTCATGGCTATTTTGAAATCGACGCTGATTTTGTTTTTTCTGTGATTAGAGAGGATTTGGCCCCTCTTAAACTGGCAGTCACGGAACTTCAGACTAAGATATAAATCAAACTTTCTTTCTTCTTTCACCCCTTCGACAAGGGTATAGGCTAATTAGGTAATTAGTAGGTAACGCCTCTTATGCCTTCAACTACCTGTACTTGCGTTCAAGAAAAACGATTTTCCCCAATTTTCTACACCATAACACAATCAAGCGATACATCCAGAATCGCCTTCTAAAAAATGCAAATCTGCAAATCTGCAAAAGTGCCACGGCCGATTTAACGATTTAACGATTTTCTTCAAAAACATTTTCGCCTTCTTGCTAGTATACTCGTCTTGTCCCACCTGTCATGCGCGAGAGCATCGCGACACTTGGACGAGAGTTACGGAGCATAGATGCAGCCACTCATCTGCAGCAATGTGTTTTTATAACGATTCCGGACTGACGCCTCTATCATCGGCACAGAGGTCAATTTACAATAAAACTACACGTTAAGGCAAAAATGTACGACTACTATCCTTATTGGGTGTTGAGCCCGTGTATTTGCGGAAGTTTCGGTAGAAGGACTGCTCGTTCTGATAGCCCGAAGCTTCCGCTATTTCTACCATCTTTTTCTCCGGGTATTGGTGCATGAGTGCGGATGCATATTCGATGCGCATGCGATTGATATACTCGGAAAAACTGCACTTATAGGTCTGATTGATGCAGGCGGATATATACGTACGGCAGACGCCGAGTTCACGTGCCACATCCACTATCTTCAGGTCATATTGCAGATACAGTTTCTTCTCCTCCATCAGTTTCTTTAGCTGGGCGGGCAACTCCTCCGGATAGTTCTCTTTGCTGCTCTCCACCACCACATCCGTTTGTAGATCGCGGCAGAATTGTTCTGATGAGAACTGCCTTAGATAGCCGATATAGCATATCGCAAACAGCATCACGCTGAACAGCAGCGACGGAATAGCTATCAGTCCGCCCACAAAGAACTCGCGTCCCAGCGCATTCGCTACAGCCGAACATAGGGATGTAAATAGGAAACACGCAAGCAATACGCGCACGGGCGAAGTGCTCTTGTTCTCCATATCTGCATATGTCTCGTGCAGCTGCTCGTCAAAGCGATGCAATCGTCTCCATCCTAAATACACCACCGTCACTACCTGCACGGCAAAAACAATCTGCCGAGCCCAGCCCGATACAGCACTCGGCAGCAACGCATACCATAGTGCTACCATGATTCCCAATGCAATGCACACCTTGGTCGCAGGGCGGATAGGAGAACCCGTCAACCGGCAAATATAGAGGTAGTACAACGGATACACATTCATCGAACACAACACCCAAATGCCCTCCAGCCATCGTGACTCCACGCCCGAGAAGAAGGCGGCATGACAACCATACAGCACCGTACAAACCGCCACAAAAAGCGTCAACTGCCGCTTTGCGGAGTCGTGCTGTCGAAACCCTAATAGGAAAATGACAAGCCACAACAGGCAGGTCATACAAGGCAATATGCAGAAGATGGTGTATAGCATAGTTGGCGTTTTTTTTATCAAATTCGATGCAAAATTACGACTTTTTCCTGATGTATGCAATAGTTTTGTACGATTTGTTAGTTTTTTTGTGCATGTTGTGAGCGAATGCATTCAAAATTTATACTAATTTTGCGTTCGATTTCAATTTAAGTAAAAAAACAAATCACAATATCAATCAAAACAACAACAAACAATGAAGAAACTTTTTTTATTGCCTATCATGGCATTGGCTCTTGTAGCTTGCACCAAGAATGGTAACACTCCGAACGAACCCGGTGGAATGAATTTTCGTATTGACAGCATCGACAGTTATTACAGCTACTATGGCAGCGAAGGACTGAAACTGAATAGTCGTCTGACCTATCGTTATGACCAGAACTGTAACGCCAATTATCGTGAGATGAAATTTTATTGGGAGGAGCAGAATATCTTCCATATTGCGCATGTGGACGAATGGACATACAACAATAATCATCAGATGCTTACCGAGAAGAGAGGTCATAACAATTCTCCTGAAGACACAGGTCTTGAGGTCTATTGGCAGAACTTTATCGAATATACCTACGATAGCAAAAACCGTTTGACTAATATAGTAGATACCTACGACCCATACGGTCCTGACAAGTATATTCGCGAGGAGAAGTATATCATCACGGAGACTGCTGATGGCTATACTCGTAAGATGGAAGGTAGCGATTACGTAGAGACCTACAACCAGAAGAACCAGTTGATCTCCAGCGCTTCTGATACATGGAAGACTGAGTGCACCTACAATGCAAATGGCCTGCTTGAGACCCAAAAACAATACTCTAAACTGGTTAGCGAAACCACTTGGACGCTTGAGTCGTATGCCAACTATACCTACAACGACAACATGCCGTTGCTGGAAGAGTGGTATAATAGCGACAATAAGAATACCAGCAAAACTGAGCATGTGTACGACAATGGTTCGCTGGTTCGTATAAATTACTATTCGTTGCAGGAGAATGGCCAGATGGAGCTGACCAGCTATCAGAAGGTATATGGCGAGAAGACCAAAAAGCCGTATTATACTCCTAATATGTAATTGCGCCCACAGCACGACGCTGCCTTTATCTGAAAAAGCAACATATATTTCTCCGGCACTCAACCCTATGGCTTAGGTCAATCTTACAGCCTGCTCTCCTTGGGTAACTCTTGCGTCACTCTTGGCCTATTCTTGAATCACGCACTCGTAGTTACGGTTACTCAACCCTTCGCTTGAGCAAATATATGTATCCGGACAGGTTTGCTGTCCTTTTGCTCGCAAACCCCTTTATTTACTGGGAAACGGACATCCGGACACCTGTCCGGAACTGTCCGTTTCTGTCCTTATTTACGATCATTCACGTCTAATTTGCGGTAATTTGCGTTTCAAAAACATCCCCTGAATCTTAAAAATCGTACATTTTTTGCCCTTATCCCCACATGTAGGTGTTGATAAGTCCTTCATAAGTACCTGATAAGTCTCTCATCGGTATCTCAAAAAGCGGAGCAATCTTAAAAATCGTACATTATTGAACGAATTTGCGATATAACTTGCATATATCAAAAAAAAGCAGTAATTTTGCAGACGAAAATGTTCCTCTAAAATACCATGAATCAATGAGAAAGATATTTACATCCATCATGCTGCTTGCCGCGATATCGATGATGGCAGAGCAGATGCCAACTGGATATTACGCCACCATTGAAGGCAAACATGATGCAGCACTCAAGGATGCTCTTCGCAGCGTTATTCGTCCGCACACGGTGATTCCGTACGGCTCAGGTACGAACAGCACGTGGGAGGTGTTCTTCTATAGCGACCGCGACCCGGTAAGTGGCGAAATAATGGATATGTATTGCGACGATTGGAAGGTGGTAACAACTCCCGGTCAGGTGGCTTCCGGATGCAATATAGAGCACAGTTTTGCCAAATCATGGTGGGGTGGAGGCGAGTACGACCAATATAAAGATTGCTACCATCTTAATCCTTCCAACAGCAATGCCAATGGTTCGCGCAGTAATTATCCGTTAGGCGTACCTACGCAGGATCTCAAAACCAGTGGCACGGGTTCGCTCCGCGTGGGCAAAGCCACGCATACGATCATTCGTCCGGACGGCAGCCGCCTGACGGAAGCACATTGGGTGTTTGAACCAAAAGATGAATACAAAGGTGATTTTGCACGTGCGTACTTCTACATGGCCACATGCTATGGCCATGACGCACAAGGCGATTGCCCGGATCTGAAAGCCAGCAGCAAGAAGAACTATCCGGGTTGGCGTACCGACAATAAGGACGTAGGTTCATTCTACGCTATGCGCAACGATAGTTATTTGGAGTTTCAGGACTGGGAAATAGAGGTGTTGCTGGCATGGCATCGCCAGGACCCGGTATCCAGCAAAGAAATCAATCGTGCGGATGCCGTATCCGATTTCCAGCACAACCGCAACCCCTATATCGATTATCCCGAATTGGCCGAATATATCTGGGGAAACAAGAAAGGACAGGCATTCTTTTTCGACGAAACCGCCTCGATAGAGGACGTAACCACCGCGCCCACGGCTTCCAAAGAGTTGCGCAACGGCGTAATCATTATTCTTCGCGATGGCGTGGCCTACGATGTAATGGGCCGGAGATTATAGTTCTCCACAAAAACATCGCTCGACTCGCAGATTGGGCCCACCACGTCGTAATGTACATGATAATTGAGCTCCGCCACGCAACGGTGGAGCTCTGCGAGCGTTTTGCGAAGCACCGCCTAAAATTACTACAATTTTTTTGAATACGCAAATATTTTGCAGGTTTTTGCAAGGTGAAGATGGCAAAAGTAAAAAACATGGCCCAATACTTGCAGAATTTTAGTACTTTGTATTGCATAGTTCTGAAAAAAGTATTAATTTTGCAGTCGAAAATAATTAATCCCTAAATAATACAATTATGGAACAGAAGAAATTAAGAAAATCAAACGACAAGAAATTGGCAGGCGTATGTTCAGGTATCGCAGAGTATTTTGATGTAGATCCAACGCTGGTGCGCGTAGGTTACGCAGCTTTAAGTCTCTTTACTACGGGCTTCCCCGGTTTGCTGCTCTATATCGTTTTGGCTCTGGTCATGCCGGAGGCTGAGGCGTAAAGCGAGAAATCGTGAAATAGCTAAAGCGGGCGATTATGTTGGATAATATAAAAAGCCAGATGCGAAAAGGAATGTTGGAGTACTGCATTCTGGAAATTATCAGGCGAAAGGAATCGTATGCAACGGATATATTGAGCCATTTGCGCGAGGCCGATCTGCTGGTGGTGGAAGGAACATTGTACCCCATTCTGACGCGCATGAAAAATGCGGGGCTCTTGAGCTACCGATGGCAGGAGTCTACCAGCGGACCACCACGCAAATACTTTTGCATAACAAATGAAGGTCAGGAACTGCTGCAGAGTTTGGAGCAGGAATGGCAGGCGATTACTGAGTCGGTTACGAAAATAAAAGGATTATGACACAAACGGTGAATGTGAATTTGGGCGGAATGGTATTCTCAATAGATGAGAATGCCTACCAGGAATTGGATGCGTATTTAAACGACATTCGCGCCCACCTGGGCAGCGATTCTGTGCAGGAAATCATGCAGGATATTGAGGCTCGAATAGCAGAACTTTTCGACCAGCACAAGAAATACAGCCACATGGACGTGGTGACGCTGATGATGGTGGAAGACGTGGAAAAGCAATTGGGTTCGGCAGAAGCCATCGGAGGGGAAGAAACCCCCTCTAACTCCAAGGAAGAGACCCCCTCTAACACCCCTGAAGGCGAGAGTGAGGAGGATGGCGTGCAGGAGGCGGAAGTGATAGATTCCACTCCGCACGACGAGCAGCAAACCAAGCAGCAGGGCACGTGCAAGAAAAAGCTCTACCGCGACGTGGATAATGCCACGATTGGTGGCGTCTGCGCAGGCCTGAGCAAATGGATAGGAATAGATACGGTATGGGTGCGATTGGTGATGCTGGTACTGCTGGTTTTTCAGGGTGTAGGCGTGCTCACGTATTTGTTGTTATGGGTCATCGTTCCGGCGGCCAATACGGCAGCAAGACGATTGGAAATGCGTGGTATTGAGCCATCGGTTGATGCCATAAAAACGGAAGTAGAAAGCAGTCCGCAGAAGTATGCATATGGTGCCTCGGGCTCCGATAGCGGGCGAGGCGGTTGCCTGGTGGCGAGCGGTTGCCTGATCATGTTGGCGCTGCTGATAGGTTTCCCTTTGCTGATTGTGGCTTTCACGCTTCTGACGGCCTTTGGTGCCGTGAGTGGCGCGATGAACGCTGCCTTTCTGGGCGTACCTGCCATGTTGCTGAAAGGAGGATTGGTCAGCGCCCTTTCCGGCCTGCTCTTCATCCTGGTGCCAATCATTATTCTTCTGGTGTGGCTGGTACGTAGAAAAGATAGCAACCATCCGCTCAGCAAGACCTTCCTGATTGTGATGCTGATACTCTGGCTTGCCTCTCTGTTTGGCATGGCATGGGGCGGCAGAAATGCCGTGAAATCAGCCGCAAATGTGGACTGGGATAACTGGGCTGAGCGCGTGGACTCAATGGCCAACGTGCTGGGAAAGAATATGGAATTTGTGATAGAAAAAGCCGATTCACTTGGCCATGTCCTCGATAGCGTGAATGCTGCTAAAGCGATGGAAAAGGACTATAGTGAAGGCGTTTTGGAAGTGACGGAAGAAGAATAAACTTACTCGTGGTGGTAAGGTTCACCACGAAGGATAGTCATGGCGCGATAGATCTGCTCCACAAAGATGAAACGAATCATCTGATGGGAGAATGTCATCTGGGAAAGACTGATTTTGCCGTTGGCGCGAGCATACACTTCGGGAGAAAAACCGTAAGGGCCGCCCACGACGAATGTAAGGTCGAGCCCGGATGACATGCGTTTTTGCAGGTAGTCGGCAAATTCAATAGAGCGGTATTCTTTTCCGTGCTCATCGAGGAGAATAACGTGAGACGTGGGGCCAACAGCCTTGAGGATAAGTTCGCCTTCCTGCGTCTTCTGCTGCGCCTCGCTGAGCGACTTGGCATTCTTAAGTTCAGGTATAACCTGAAGTTCGAACGGAATATAGTGCGTGAGACGCTTTCTGTAGTCGTCGATGAGTGAAATAATATGCGAGTCGGTAGTTTTTCCTACCACAAGAAGGGTAATTTTCATACTTTTTGGCAGTTTTCTTGGAAATCGCTTGCAAAATTAATAAAAAATTCGTAACTTTGCAAACTTTTTAGAGAAAAAATAAAAAATAAGATATATGGAATACATTACAAGAGACGAATTGCGCGAACTGATAGGACAATGGTTCCGCGAAGATATTGGCGATGGCGATCATACGTCGCTCAGTAGCATACCAGCTGAGGCAGAAGGTTGCCAGCAGTTGATCGTGAAGGCTGAAGGTATTTTGGCCGGTGTGGAAGTGGCTAAGGAAGTGATTGAATATTTCGATCCAAGTCTTCGCGTGGAATGGTTCCTGCAGGACGGCGCGAAAGTGAAGCCGGGCGATATCGCTTTCCGCGTATACGGCAAAGTGCGCAGTCTGCTTCAGGTGGAGCGTACGATGCTGAATATCATGCAGCGTATGTCGGGTATTGCCACGATGTCGAACTATTATCAGCAATTGGTAGCTGGCACGGGTTGCACCATTCTGGACACGAGAAAAACCACTCCGGGCCTGCGCATGTTGGAGAAAGAAGCCGTTCGCATAGGTGGCGCTCACAACCATCGTATCGGTCTCTTCGATATGATCCTGCTCAAGGATAATCACGTGGATTTTGCCGGTGGTACGGCAGCCGCTATTCGTCGTGCGAAAGAGTATTGCAAGACCAATGGCAAGGATCTGAAGATTGAGATTGAGGTGAGAAACCAAGCCGAAATAGAAGCGGCGCTGGCAGAGGGTGGCGTGGATCGCATTATGCTGGATAACTATTCGCCAGCGGCTACGGTAGATGCGGTTAAGTATATCCGCGAGCATAGTCCTAAGGGTGCTGTGAATTGGGAAGATAAGGTGCCTAACTGGAAGAAGCAGGAGCCGGGCTTTATTGAGATTGAGAGTTCGGGCGGCATCACGAAAGAAACGCTTCGCGACTACGCAGAATGCGGCGTGGATTTCATTTCGGTAGGCGCTCTGACCCACTCATTCAAGTGCCTGGATATGAGTTTTAAAGCGTACAAAGGATAATTCTTATGGAAGTAACAGAAAAGATAGCGGCGCTTAGAGCGCAAATGCGTGAGCAGGGTTTGGCAGCGTATATCGTGCCAAGCAACGACCCTCATGCAAGCGAATATATGGCAGCTCATTGGCAGGAAATGCAATGGCTAAGCGGTTTTACGGGCGAGGCCGGCACAGTGGTAGTGACGGCGCAGGAGGCAAAACTCTTTACCGACAGCCGCTACTATCTGCAGGCTGATGTGCAATTGGCCGGTACGGGAATCGACCTGATGCGTGCCGACGATATTGATTGTCCAAGCGTAAACCAATGGATCATAGATGCATTGGCAGCACAGATGGATGATGAAGAAAACATGGACGAAGTGCTCGTGGGCGTTAACCCGGAGATGTGGAGCGTGAATGATTACGCAGCTCTGGAAGACGAAATGGCGGATGCCTGCCTGGGCGTGAAAAGTATTGATCTGATTCGTCCGTTATGGAAGACCGTTTCCAACTCTCCTTTGGAGGGAATTGATTGCACCAGACCAGAGATTCCGCAGCATGTGCTCTACGAATATGAAGAGAAATATGCTGGCGAATCGGTAGCCTCCAAGCTGACCACTATTCGCGAGCGTATGGCGCAGAAGAAAGCCGATTCCATGGTGGTTTCTGCCCTGGATGAGATTGCCTGGCTGCTGAATATCCGCGGTAAAGACGTAGAATGCACCCCTGTGGTGATCGCATACGTGGTGGTGGAAATGGAGAGAATTACGCTGTTCGTTAAGGCAGAGAAAGTGGATGAGAAAGCTGCGGCTTATCTTCAACGAGCAGGTGTAGAGGTGCGTGATTATGAAGATGTATTTGCCTACATCAGCCATTTGAACGGTACTATCCTGTACGACGGCACCAAGGTGAACGAGGCGCTATATGAAGCCGTTCGTTGCGACAGCGTGAATGCGCAATCGCCAATTACCGTGGCCAAAGCCAAGAAAAATGCGGTAGAGATAGAAGGCGAACGAAAGGCCATGCTGCAGGATTCAGTGGCGCTGACGAAGTTCTTCATGTGGCTCGAATCGGAGGCAGTTCGCAAAGAAATGGCGGCCGGCAAAATAACCGAATGGGATTTGATGGAGCAGTTGCATGCGTATCGTTTGGAAAGAGAGAACTTTACGGACGAATCATTCGGCACGATAGCCGGCTACAAGGGCAATGGCGCCATTGTGCACTATGCGGCCAGCAAGGATAATTGCGCCACAGTATATCCGGAAGGCATGCTGCTGCTGGATAGTGGTGCGCAATATTTGGATGGCACGACGGATATAACCCGTACGGTTTGGCTTGGAGGTGAGATTCCGGCTCAAGCAAAATTGGATTACACCTATGTGCTCAAAGGCCATCTGGCGCTGAGCATGGTTCGTTTCCCACGAGGCACGCGAGGCAACCAGTTGGATGCGTTGGCAAAGCAATATATGTGGCAGTCAGGCATCACGTTTGGTCATGGCACGGGTCATGGTATGGGCCATTTCCTGGGAGACCACGAAGGTCCGCAGAATATTCGTCGCGATAATAACCCTACGGTGTTGGAAGTAGGCCACGTGTGCTCCAACGAGCCGGGCATCTACCGCACGGGAGAATGGGGTATTCGTACGGAGAACATCTTCACGGTGGTGCCATGTGCCACCACCCATGAGGCAACAACCGACGATGAATGGCTCACATGGGAAACGTTGACCCTCTGCTTCTATGATACGAACCTTATTGATTTCTCGCTCATGACGAAAGAAGAAATCAACTGGATGAATGAGTATCACAAGAAAGTCTACGAGCTCACCGCTCCTTTGCTGACGAAAGAAGAGGCAGCATACCTCGCCGATAAGTGTAAAGCATTATAAAAACAAAAGATATATGACTCTGGAAGAAACGTTAAAAACGCAAATAAAAGAAGCTGTAAAAGAACTATACGGATTGGAAGCTGACGATAAGATGATCCAGCTGCAGAAGACCCGTCCTGAATTTGAAGGCAATCTCACGCTGGTGGTTTTCCCCTTCGTTAAACTGGCTCGCAAGGCTCCTGCACAAGTGGCTCAGGAGATTGGCGAAAAGCTGCAGGGCGAACTGGTGGAGCGATTCAATGCAGTACAGGGATTCCTGAATATGGTGATTGGTCAGGGCTTCTGGCTGAAACAGTTGGAGCAGATTGCTGCTGATGAAAAATATGGCTTCGTGCCCGTAACCGAAGATAGCAAACTGATGATGGTGGAATATTCGTCGCCAAACACGAATAAGCCTTTGCACCTGGGCCACGTGAGAAACAATCTGCTTGGCGCAAGTATTGCAAAAATTCAGGCAGCCAACGGATGGAAAGTGGTGAAAACCAATATCGTCAACGATAGAGGTATTCATATCTGCAAATCGATGTTGGCATGGTTGCGTTTTGGCAATGGCGAAACGCCGGAATCATCTGGCAAGAAGGGCGACCATCTGATTGGCGATTACTATGTTCGTTTCGATAAAGAATACCGCGCAGAGGTGAAAGAACTGATGGCGCAGGGCATGGATGAAGATACGGCAAAACGTGAGGCTCCGCTGATGAAAGAAGCGCAGGCAATGTTGCTGAAATGGGAACAGAATGATCCTGAGATTCGTGCGTTGTGGGCCAAAATGAACGAGTGGGTATATGCCGGATTTGATGAAACGTACAAAATGATGGGCGTTGGATTTGATAAGATCTATTATGAATCCAATACCTATTTGGAAGGCAAAAGCGAAGTGGAAAAAGGTCTGGCAGCCGGTCAGTTCTATCGCCGCGAAGATAATTCCGTCTGGGCAGATCTCACCAAGGATGGCCTGGATGAGAAACTGCTGCTTCGCACGGATGGCACGTCGGTATATATGACTCAGGATATCGGCACGGCGAAACTGCGTTTTCAGGATTATCCAATCGATAAGATGGTGTACGTGGTAGGCAACGAGCAGGAATATCATTTCAAGGTGCTCAGCATTCTGCTTGACCGCCTCGGCTTCCCATTCGGCAAGGAATTGGTGCACTTCAGCTACGGCATGGTAGAGCTTCCAAACGGCAAGATGAAGAGCCGCGAAGGAACGGTTGTGGATGCCGATGATCTGATGGCTGCCATGATCAACGATGCCAAGGAAGTGAGCAAGGATAAGGTGCTCCGCCTGAGCGGCATAACCGAAGAGGAGCAGAACGAGATTGCTCGAAAAGTGGGATTGGGTGCGTTGAAATATTTCATTTTGAAGGTGGATCCAAGAAAGAATATGCTCTTCAATCCTGAAGAATCCATCGATTTTAATGGCAATACCGGTCCGTTCATCCAGTATACCTATGCCCGCATCCAGTCTGTGCTCCGCAAGGCAGAGCAATCAGGCTATGGCAAAATCCCTGCAAGCGGATTGGAATTGCAGGAAAAAGAAGTGGCACTGGTGCAGAAACTGACGGAATTCCCAGCCGTGATTAAGCAAGCCGGCGACGATTTCTCCCCAGCCGTTATCTGCAATTACGCATATGCGTTGGCCCAGGATTTCAATTCATTCTATCACGATTTCTCCATCCTGAATGAAGAGAACGAGGATAAGCGTGCATTCCGTATCCTGCTGAGCAAGGTGATTGCCCGCACGATTGGTGAGGCAATGGCTTTGCTGGGAATAGAAGTGCCAGAAAGAATGTAAAAAAGTACTATTTGGGTGAAGATTGGGTTATTGAAATATAGTCTGTTGGTATTGGTTTTGCTGTGTCCGCTGATAGGGTGGGCGCAGCAAATGACGTCTATAGCCGGTACGGTAATAGATGCGCAAACGGGAGAAACGTTGCCGTTTGTGCAAATCTATTTTATCAAAAATGGCACGGAAGGTGTGACGCCTACCACCATTGGTACCACGTCGGATATGGACGGTGTGTTCTCAATAGGAAACACGGAAGGCTACACCACTATTATGTTCCAGATGATGGGATATAAAAGCGAGCTGCTGACGCTTCGCGCTGGGCAGCAACGCAACCATGCAAAGGTGAAAATGGAGCCGGATGTGTATGCCTTGCAGGATATTGTGGTGACGCCGAAGAATCGTAAGCAAAAGTATAAAAGAAAAGGAAATCCAGCCGTGGAACTGATCAAAGAAGTGATTGCCCACAAGGATTCGGCTACGATGAAAACGGCGAACCAATACACGGCCGATACCTATTCGCGTATGTCATTTGCGCTGGAGAATTTCCATCCTAATTTCCAAAAAGGATTCTGGAAAAGTTTTCAGTTTGCTGAGAAATATATTGATACGGCCGGGGTGTACGACCATCTGACCGTCAGCATTCGCGAGAATGTGGCCAATGAGTATTTTCAAAAGAAACCTCATCGCGAGAAGCGAATCATCAAGCACCATCGTGTGTTTGGCTTGGAAGATCAGGTGGGAAGTGCAACGTTTCGCAAAAACGTGAACGATATCTTCCAGGATGTCGATATTAACGACGATAACATGAAATTGCTGTTCAATCGATTTGTATCGCCATTATCATCGTCGTTGGCCGTCAGCTACTATCAGTATTACATAATGGACACGGTGCTCGTGGAAGGCGATTCCTGCATTGATCTGGCGTTTGTTCCTGTCAATAGCGAGTCGTTTTCGTTTACGGGTCACCTATATATTATGAATGATGGCAGCTATAAACTCAGGAAATATGCAATCAATATTCCGCCTCATATCAATCTGAATTTCGTGAGTGATTACGCGATAGAGCATCAATATAAACGTCTCGAAAATGGTTTGTGGACGCCCGATAGAACGATAACGTATGCCAAGTTCTGCGTGTTTAACAATAAAAAAACGTTGCTAGCGCGTCAAACAAAAATCTATACCGGCTGGGATTTTGATAGTTCTATTGATAAAGAAACATTCAACGCTGGCACAGGCGATATGGATTTGGATGATACGACGTCAGTTCGCCTGTCGTCGGAGTATTGGGACGATCTGCGTCCGGAACCGCTCACATTCTATGAAAGTTCGGTATATGATTTGGTGCAGGAATTTCTGGAAACGCCCAAATTCCGAAGCATGGTGATGGCCGTTAATGCCTTCTCCAGTGAGTTTGTGCCATGTGCCGATCCCAATCATTTTGAAGATAGCAAATGGGATTTTGGTCCAATTTATAATTTTGCCAGTTGGAATCCCTTGGAGGGCGTTCGTTTGCGCATAGGTGGGCACACTACGGCAAACGTAAATCCTAATCTGTTCTTTCTGGGCTATGCCGCTTTTGGCACGAATGATTTACGGCCTAAGTATAGCGCTACGATGCTCTATTCCTTTAATCCAAAGAAATATCATCCTTACGAGTTGCTCCGCAATAATCTCTCGCTGACGGTGCAATACGATGTGGAGGAGCCGGGCCAGTTGATAGGCGTGATTGATCGGGATAACCTCTTGATGTCGATACCTCTGAGCAAGCCGGTGATGAAGAACTATCAGTACGTTTTTCACGCGAAATTGGATTATCTGAAAGAATGGAAGAATAAATTATCGCTCCATACCTCATTTGATTTTTCCAATAATGAAGCAGCCGGAGCGCTTCGATATGATCGTGCCGTTGCTTATAACGCGCTGGGAGAGATAGGTGTTACGCAACGAGTGAAAGATTATAGATGCTATGAGGGGCTGCTGGAATTGCGGTATTCGCCGGGGGCTTTTGCTGTATTGGATCGCGTAGGTCGCGAATCCACATTTACGATGGAAAATGATGCGCCTCTTATTCGTTTAAGCCATTATATTGGCTATCTGGACGACCGATATACCGGTGGCGAAGGCTTCTTCTATAATCGTACTGAATTGACGGCAGAAAAACGTTTTTGGTTGTCTTCTTTTGGTCATATAGATGCCCGTATTCAAACCGGTATCATATGGAATAAAGTGCCATTCACGAAGATCTATATCCCAGCCACGTCAACCAGTATTTTTCTGGCGCAAAATGCGTTTAACCAGATGCAACCTATGGAATTCCTGATGGATCAATATGTGGCTCTGTATGCCACCTATTATTTCAAGGGATGGATACTGAATCGCATTCCCGGCATCAACAAGCTGAAATTACGTGGAGTGCTAAGTTTTTCGGGTATTTATGGTTCGCTTTCTGCAAAAAACAATCCATATCTGAGCACGGGTGAAGGCTTATACGCGTTCCCCAATGCTGCTGAATTCAACGATAAAGGCGAATATCTGTCGGGCTATACGTCCACGCCTATCGGCAAATTACCCTATATGGAGCTGACCGCAGGTTTGGAAAATATTTTCAAATTTGTGCGTATCGACTATGTACGCCGCCTCACTTATAATGAATATACGTTGCCCGATGGAAACACGCGAACGGTAGGTAAGTGGGGCAGAAATGGCGTGAAAGTGTCTGTGCGTTTTGCGTTGTAATCAAGTATATGAAATCATGAAAAAAATACTGACCTTATATATAATGTGCGTGTGCACGTGCGCGATGGCCATTGCGCAGATCGTACCTGCACGTCCAATGGATGACGAAGAGCGCCAGGAGAGAAAAGATGCGCGTCATGAAAAAACGATTGAACTTATGGCGCAAACTCAACAGAAATTGAAGGATTTTGATACGGAGGCGCTGCTCGATTCGCTTGACCAGGAACGATTACCCAAGAAAGTGACTGGAGGTGTGCTCCTCGCCGGCAATTTTTCTAACTATATCATGCATCAGGATCAGCATTATGCTTCTTCGCGTATGATGGCAGGTTTTGATGTGGGTGGGTTCTTGCATTTTCAGGTGACGCAGCATTTTGCAATTCAGGGAGAACTGCTCTTTACAACGGCTCAAAATCTATTCCAAAATGATCCAAACTACCCTCAATATGGCTATAAACTTTGGTCGCTGGGATTTAATATACCGGTGTATTTCATGGGGCAATTTGGCAATATGCAGAAAGGATATGTTCGTTTTGGAGCGGGGCCGTATACGCATAATGTGTTTGCAAGTAATCTGGGACGGCAGGAACTAATCGCCAGAACTGCTGATGAAACGGAAAAATACGTAAGCCTGCTTGAAAATCACTCTGGATTGCAGGCCTTAGTGGGATATGAATTCCCGTTGGGCGTGCAACTGAATTTTACGTACGGAATCAGCTTGTCGGATGTGGCAACTTTCTATGCCACGCATGAACAGGCTTCGCTGGACAAAGTGGGAATGTACCCGCAAAAACTTGCTTTAATGGTGGGCTACAGATTTAAATAAAATGAAAAAGTCAATATATAGTCGCCGTCGTGAAATCATCACCATGGCGTTTTGTGGGGGAATATTATTGTTGGTGCCATTATATACCACCATCGCAGCTAACGATTTGGGTGGTTTCTTTGGCCGTCTTATTTTTTTGCTGACCAACATATCTTTATATACGCTTGGGGCAAGTTTTTTGAAGCGTCGTCATCTGCTTTGGACGTCGCTTCCAATGTTGCCTATCTATCTCTATGATGCGGTATATACGTTGATGTATGGACGTACAGCTGATTTGATGTGGACATATACTGCGGTGTGTGCAGAGGGTGGGGAAACATCCGAGTTAATATCCACCTATTTCCCCTTGTGTCTTATCGTAGCCTCATTGTGGGGTTTATATATTCTGTTGGCGTATCGATATTCGCAGAAACGCTATTTTGCCAACAGAAAAGTGCGCCTCATCATGGGAAGCGTGTCTGCCGGATGGTTGGGATTGGCGTTGGTAATGAATGTGATTGCCCACTTTACGGGGTTTGGTATGCCCTTCCGTACGGTTGCCTCTGTCAGCCCAATCAACGATATCGATAATCTTCGTCGAATCGTTCAAATTCGTGCGACACTCCATCACTCCAGAACGCATTTTGTGAATTATCAGTTCGGGGCTACATCAGCATCCGAAGATGATGAGTTGGTCGTTTTTGTGATTGGCGAAACGGGTAGATATGGCAATTGGCAAATCAATGGTTACAAGCGGGAAACGTCTCCTCGAATGATGGCGCGTGCAAACCAACTCATCACGTATGATAGTTGCTATACTGTAGCTAATTTGACGACGGAGTCTGTTCCTTTGATCCTTTCGCGAGCCACTCCTGATAGCCTTAAAATCTTCTATGAGGAACCTTCTGTGCTCCAAGCTTTTCATGAAGCAGGTTTTCATACTGCATGGATTGCCGATCAGTCGTTCAATAATCCTTTTTTGATGGGAATGAGTGGTCAATGCGATTTCCTGTTTTATCGCGATCACAGCACGTTCAAATTTTATGATATGGATTTGTTGAGCCCTTTGCGCGAATGTATGCAACCTCAAAAGCAGATTATCGTAATGCATTCGTTGGGCTGCCATTTCAAATATTCGTCCCGTTATCCTATAGAGATGCGATATTTTGCTCCGGACTTGAATGATGTATCTGCCAGAGATGTCTTTTCTTTGCGCGATTGGGATGGCTTGACGATTGATCGTCATCAGCCAAAGTCTTCGTTTGCCAACGTAGCACGAACGATCTTGACCAATTCCTACGATAATGCTATTCGTTATACGGATTATTTTCTGGATTCTGTTATTACAACGATTGAGCAAACCGGTCGTCCTGCGATTGTGCTTTACGTTGCTGATCATGGCGAAAACCTGCTGGACGATGAAATGCATAAGATCTTGCACGGGCAGGAATCTACATCCATTTGGGAGTATCACGTGCCAATGTTCGTATGGGCTTCGGATTCCTATAGGCAGCGCTACCCTGAACGTTGGGCAAATATGCAAGCCAATAGCAGTAAGCAAATAAGCACCATGAATGTATATCATTCGCTACTAGATATGGGAGGCGTGTCCATTCCCCAATACGACCCTCGCAAGTCGGTTCTTTCTACGCAATTGCAAGCCGATACTCTCGCCCTTCGTTTGGATGGCAACCTCCATGCCGTACCGCTGATGATTCCTTAATTGCTATTTCTGCTTACACATAAAAGAGAGACGCTCCCGATTGGGAACGTCTCTTTTTTAGCTTCAGTAGAATTACTTGCGCAAGTTGCGCAGGTATTACTTCTTGCCTTCCATCTGAGCCTTGAGTTCTGCGAGAGCAGAGAGATCACCAAGGGTGGTCTTCTCAAGCTGCTGCTGAGGCATAGCTGGCTCTTGAGCCTTCTTTGCCTTGCGAGCAGGCTTCTCAGCTTCCTCCTTAGGAGCTTCCCAAGTGCGGAGGTGAGAGAGAAGGATGCGCTTAGCGTCCTTGTTGAACTCAATAACTTTGAAGTTGAGGGTGTCGCCAGCAGCTACGTTACCCTTATCCTCCTTAGCGAGGTGACGGGTGGTGCAGAAGCCTTCTACGCCGTCCTCAAGAGCGATAACTGCGCCCTTGTCGGTGAGTTCAGCGATCTTGCCTTCGATGATGTTGTCCACACCATACTTAGCTTCAAGTGCGTTCCAAGGATTATCCTCAAGCTGCTTGTGGCCGAGAGAGAGACGACGGTTCTCCTTATCGATTTCGAGAACGACAACGTCGATAGTAGCACCAATCTGAGTAAACTCGTTAGGATGCTTAACTTTCTTGGTCCAGCTGAGGTCAGAGATGTGGATAAGACCATCAACGCCTTCTTCAATCTCTACGAATACGCCGAAGTTGGTGAAGTTACGAACGCGAGCTGCGTGCTTTGAACCAACTGCATACTTCTCGTCGATGGTCTCCCAAGGATCAGCCTTAAGCTGCTTCAAGCCGAGAGACATCTTGCGCTCTTCGCGGTCGAGGGTGAGGATAACTGCCTCCAATTCCTGACCAACCTTGAGGAAGTCGTTTGCTGAACGAAGGTGCTGGCTCCAGCTCATTTCTGAAACGTGGATCAAACCTTCTACGCCAGGAGCAACTTCAACGAATGCGCCGTAATCAGCCATAACTGCTACCTTACCGGTTACCTTGTCGCCAGCCTTGAGGTTAGCGTCGAGGGTATCCCATGGGTGAGGAGTGAGCTGCTTCAAGCCGAGAGCGATACGCTTCTTATCCTCATCGAAGTCAAGGATAACAACGTTGATCTTCTGATCGAGAGCAACGATGGTCTTAGGATCGTTAACACGGCCCCATGAGAGGTCGGTGATGTGGATAAGACCGTCAACGCCGCCGAGGTCGATGAATACACCATAGTTGGTGATGTTCTTAACGGTACCTTCAAGTACCTGACCCTTCTCGAGCTTAGATACGATTTCCTTCTTCTGTGCTTCCAACTCAGCCTCAACGAGAGCCTTGTGAGAAACAACTACATTGCGGTATTCCTGATTGATCTTAACAATCTTGAATTCCATGGTTTTGCCTACGAATACATCGTAATCGCGAATAGGCTTCACGTCGATCTGTGAACCTGGGAGGAATGCTTCAGTACCGAGTACGTCAACAATCATACCACCCTTGGTCTTGCACTTAATGTAGCCCTTAACGATTTCTTCGTTTGCAAGTGCTTCGTTAACACGCTCCCAGCTCTGAGCTGCACGAGCCTGCTTGTGAGAAAGTTCGAGCTGACCCTTCTTGTCTTCTGGGTTAACTACGTAAACCTCTACTTCGTCACCAATCTTGAGGTCCTCGTTGTAACGGAACTCAGCAGCAGGAACGACGCCGTCGCTCTTGAAACCAACTGATACGATAACCTCGCGCTTGTTGATGCCTTTAACGATGCCCTTTACTACCTCGCCTGCCTTAACAGCTGAGAGGGTGTTGTCGTAAAGTGCGGTAAGTTCTTCTTTTGTTTTGCCTGAGTTGTCGGTTGAACCATTCTCATAAGCTTCCCAGTCGAAGTTCTGGAGATCAGAATTTTCTGCCATAATGGAGAATTGTGCGGGACTCGATCAGGCGCTTGGCCATCACTATCGCCGCGTTAATAGTTAAACAAATGATTAGCCTCTTTCCTTATAGTATACGCGCATCGCGCGTGCATACTCGCGGAAAAAGCATGCAAAATTACTACTTTTTTTTGATATGACCAAATTTTTGGAAATAAATGTGCAAGAAGCACCAATTTTTTATTGCTTTTCTCCTTCTTCGGTGTAAATATCGCGATATGGTAGCTGGTGGCGTGGATCTTCCTTGGCCCCAAGCTTGAGCAGT
This sequence comes from Paludibacteraceae bacterium, assembly GCA_045600985.1. Classification (GTDB taxonomy): domain Bacteria; phylum Bacteroidota; class Bacteroidia; order Bacteroidales; family Paludibacteraceae; genus Colicola. The sequence continues at coordinate 127,559 of JAZRYY010000003.1, read as the reverse complement.
TTGTTGGCAGAACTCAGTACACTTTGTCCGGTGGTTAGTTTCTTTTCGGTTTTCTCATAAGCGCTTTGCAGGTTTTCGATTTTCTTGCCAATATCTACGTATTGATTCAGAAAATCTCCCACGCGACTAATCAGTTCGTTAGCCAGTTCATATACTTTCTGCTGGTTCTCGGCCTGACGAATATTGGACCATGTAACGGCTACCACTCGCAAGGCCGTATAGAGGTTTTGCTCGCTCACCATGAATACTTTTTTGCCCATGGCGTATCGCCATAAATCTGAGTCCTGCTGCATGGCTAACTGATAGGCAGACTCGTTTGGCACAAACATCATCACGAAATCTACCGATTTCTTAGGCGCTTGAATATAGTGCGAATAGTCTTTTTTTGCCAGTTCATCCACGTGTTTTTTGAGGCTTTGCACATGTTCTTTCAGGAATTGAGCTTTCGCTTCTTCTGTTTCTGCGTTTTGATAAGCAAGGTAGGCGGTTAAAGAGGTTTTTGCATCAATTACCAATTCTTTCTGATTATCCAAATGCAGCACAACGTCGGGAATAAGCACTTGTCCGTTCTCTTCCGAATGTATAGTTTGCCCATCAGCATCTTTCATGGCGGTTTGGGTGGTGAACTCAATGCCTTCATGAAGTCCCTGCAACTCAAGCATTTTGCTCAATACCAATTCTCCCCAATTGCCTTGCACTTTTGATTCTGCCGATAAGGCTTTGGTGAGACCATCAGCAGATGTGGCCATTTTCTGAGCTTGTTCTTTCAGGCTTTCTATTTGAGAAGAAAAGATTTGGGAAGAGCGAGCCTGCTCCATCTTTGCTTTTTCCACGGCCTCTTCCATCTTCTTGAAATTCTCCTGAAGTGGTGCTAAAATATGTTCAATGTGCTGGCTGCTTTTCTGATTGAATTCATCGGAACGTTCTTTGAGAATATTCTCTGAAAGCACTTTGAATTGGTCTCTCATCGTTTGATTATCCTCTTCGCGTTGCTTGGCATAGCGCAATTCTACGTCTTCCTTGCTTTTGATGGCTAATTCCACCTCTTTATTGGCTGCCGCCAAATCGCCAGTCAGCACGTTCACCTTGGTCTGCAAATCTTTGCATTCCTCTTGCTTTTCCTTTACGGATTTGGATAAAAAATCGTTGTCGGCTTGCAGGCGCGACATGATTTCAATCTGGCCTTTTGATTTTGTTTTGTTGATGATAAGGCATAGGCCAAGACCTATCACAAAGGAGAGTAATGAAACAATAATCGTAAAAATCATAGTTATTCGTTATTTTCGGTGCCAAGTAAATCGCTTAAGTTAAGGATATCTGTTTCTTTGTCTTTACGTTCTTCCGCAAGGATTCGCAGTCGTTTTTCGTTTTCTTGAATCCATTTTTCTCTTTCTTTGGCAAGCATATCGATAAAACCATTCTCTCGCATGGTCTTCACAATTTCCGGGGAGATGGTTTCCATCAATTTCAAAGCCTCGTCAGGGCACATGGCATAAGCCATGCGGAAGTGCTCTTCCATCTTTTTGAAATGCTTGAGCTCAATATCGCATGTGGCCATAAGCACATACGTCTGCCACATTTCGTCCATTTCATTCGCCTTCTTGAATTTCTTCAGCGCTTCGCCATATTTGCCAAGCGAAAGCAGCGTGCCGCCCCATAATGCCATCACAGCGGCGTGAGGCGAAACCTTGAACAGGGCTTCATATACTTCAGCGGCCTCGTCGTATTTCTCAAGACGATTGAGCAGATCGCCCAGCGGTTGCAGAATGGATGGATCTTCTGGTGCCTTTTCTCTTGCCGCTTTCATCAGGACACATGCCTCTGAGAGTGCATCAAGAAATTGAAAAGAGTAGGCTGCCTGCATCAGAATCTTATCGTTGAGATCTTCCACGTCAATGCTTTTCCAGCAACATTTAATAGCCTCATCTCGTTTCCCCATCTCATCCAGCATGTTCGACATTAGGCAGTATATCGAAGCACGCTGTTCGTCGTAAGCTCTATCTGCCGCTTCTTGCATTAGCGAAAGAGCTTCCTCTTGATGATCCAATGCCGTTGCACATTTGGCTTTTACGATATAAGGATCAGCCTCGTCTGGAGCAATAGCTATTGCATAATCGCAAGCGTCAATCGTTTCTGCATAGAGTTCTTTTGCCAGCAATGCATTGGCTTTGCCAATCCATGCGTCATAATTGAATGGATCCAACTGCAAGATGCGTTCTGATAGTTCCAGTATGTCGGATGTGTCAAAATTCCGAGCCTTGCAGTATAGGATACCGGAAAGCGTTCTTATGTCGTCAGGATGTTGGCTTGCAGAACGCTCAAAATAATGAAGTGCCAACGTCGTTTGACCTGCATTCATGAATCCAAGGCCAAGGTCGTAAGCCACATATTCATTGGGATCTTCATCTACCAATGCTCGCTCTGCCATTTCTACCGCCTCTGCTATTCTTCCCAGTTTGGCCAAAGCTGCAGAGCGGAGAATACATTGGAACGGATGGTCAGGCGTAAAGATGACATCCAGTTTTTCCAAGGCCTCATTGCTGTCTCCGCAATTGAGCGTATATTCAGCATCCAATTGCTTTACCAACGGATCATCAGGATGCAATTGAAGGGCAAGGTGGAGTACTTTCTCCACCTCGCCTATTTCGTTGTTCTCTGCGTAGTAATGATAAATCTCGTCCAATTCAACAGGGTCGAAATAGATGGATTCACCACTGGCAATGAGAGCTTCGTAATGTACGACTGTATCTGGTTTGTCTGCCATTATTGTGCTAATAACTGACGAACGATTTGGTTAATCATTTTTCCGTCGGCCTTGCCAGCCAATTGCTTGGTGGCAGTACCCATCACTTTGCCCATGTCTTGCGGGCCGGCTGCGCCTACCTGAGCAATAATGGTTTTGAGCACTTCGGTCAGTTCTGCCTCAGAAAGCATAGCAGGGAGGTACTTTTCCAGAATGGCCATTTGTGCCAACTCGTCGTCTGCCAATTCCTGACGGCCAGCGCCAATGAACATTTCAGCAGATTCCTTGCGTTGCTTCACCAGTTTTTGGATGATTTTGAGCGCCTGATCGTCATGCAGTTCGCCGTCACCGCCTTTGGCGGTCTTTGCCTCAAGAAACTCTTTCTTGACGCCACGAAGCGCATCAAGGGCTACCTTGTCCTTGGCAAGCATAGCCTTCTTGATGTCTTCTGATATTTGATCAAATAAAGTCATATTAGATGAAAATCAATTGTACGATAATGTATACAGGCAAGCAGACGATGAGGGAGAATTTGATCATGTAGCCAAAGAAGCTTGGCATTTTGATGCCCTCTTGTTCTGCGATGGACTTCACCATGAAGTTAGGTCCATTGCCAATATAAGTGAGTGCGCCAAAGAAGACGGCACCCAAAGAGATTGCCTTGAGGAATGGGTCAGTTGCCAAACCATCTACGCCAGGAGCCATTGAATTGAATACCATGGCTGTTGGAGCGTTATCAAGGAAGGCAGAGAGTACACCCGTGCAATATACGTATTGCCATGATTCAGAAAGGAACTGCTGGATGGTTTCCTTCATGCCTTCGAGGAAAAGGAGGGCAGGGGTCATTGTGGCAAAAATGCCGAGGAAGACGCAAGCCACTTCCAAAATAGGGGTCCATGAGTAGTTGTTTTTTACGCGTACTTCCATCTTCGTGGTTACCCAAGAACCTAAGATGATCAAAATGAATACCCATTCGCGGAGAAGCTTCAGGTAGAATGGTGCATCGTGCTCAGCCATAGCAGGGATGTACGTGCCATTGATGAACATGGTGGATGCGATAACGCAGAGCAACCAGAAGATGTTGATCAGGCCGCTAACCTGCAATTTTGCTCTTTCGTGCACATCGGCCATCAGGTTTTCTACGGGCTCTTTCTTGTAGAAATAAGAATCCACAGCATAGTAGATTGCCAGCAGCAGAATGCCCGTTACGAGCCATTCGCCAAACATATTCTGCATCCACCAGGTGAAGCTTGCACCTTTCTGGAAGAGCAGGAACAAAGGAGGATCACCAAGAGGTGAAAGCAAACCACCGCAGTTGGCTACGATTGCGATAAAGAACAGGATAGTGTGCACCTTGTGTTTACGCTGTGAAATCGTAGAAATGAGCAAGCGGATGAGCAACATAGCTGCGCCGGTTGTACCCATAAACGAAGCCAACGCCCAACCAATCGCCATGATGATCGTGTTCGTGGATGGCTTAGCTACAAGGTCGCCACGAATGCAGATGCCGCCGGTGGTTACAAACAGAGCCATCAAAAGCAGAATGAATGGCACGTAATCATATACCATCTGGTGAATCAACTCATGACTGCCGCCGTTCAAGCAGAGCCACAAAGCAACTGGTGAACCCAAAATCAGGGACACGAATAATTTGTGGAGATTCTCTTCCCACCACTCGCCTACGTGAGGAATAAGCGGCAACACAGCGATGCAAAGCAGCATCACTACGAAAGGAATGAGCATCCATGCCGGAATAATAAGTTCCATAATAATGTTAATTGATAGTTGATAAAAAATATATTCTTATGTTCAGTTGACAAAAAAGTCAATTTCTTTGCAGGAGGTTTGCAGGAGGTTTGCTGGAGGTTTGCTAAAACCCTTAGGGCAATCTTAGGGAAAATAGCGGGCAAAATTGATAAAAAAGTCAATTTGTTGGGTGTTGTTGGGTGTTGCTTGTGCTAAATCTTAATCAAGCTTCAGCACAGCAGAACCTCCACATCAGGGTTGCTTGTGCTGAAAATTAGTCCAATTTCAGCACAGCAAGGAACGCCTTCTGCGGAACCTCCACGTTGCCGATTTGCTTCATTCTTTTCTTGCCTCGCTTTTGCTTTTCGAGCAGTTTGCGCTTACGGCTGACGTCGCCACCGTAGCACTTGGCCAAGACATCTTTACGGACCTGCTTGACCGTCTCGCGAGCAATAATCTTGGCGCCAATAGCCGCCTGAATGGCGATGTCAAATTGCTGGCGAGGCAGGAGCTCCTTCAGTTTCTCGCACATGCGTCGACCAAAATCAACTGAATTGGCGCGATGGGTAAGGGTAGAGAGTGCATCCACTTGTTCGCCGTTGAGAAGAATATCGAGTTTCACCAAATCAGATTGGCGGAAACCATTGGCGTGATAATCAAATGAAGCATAGCCCTTGGAAATGGATTTCAGCTTATCGTAGAAATCAATCACGATCTCGCCAAGTGGCAGGTCGAAATAAATCTCCACGCGGTTGCCGCTGATGTATTCCTGCTTGATCAGTTCGCCTCGCTTGTCCAGGCAGAGCGTCATGATCGGGCCGATATAATTGGTGGTAGTGATGATGCTGGCACGAATATATGGCTCTTCCACGTGGTCGATCATCGTTGGATCAGGCATGCCGGCGGGGTTGTGCACTTCCATCATCTGACCATCTTTGGTGAACACGTGATAACTAACGTTCGGTACGGTGGTGATCACGTCCATATCAAATTCTCGGTCCAAACGTTCCTGCACAATCTCCATGTGGAGCAACCCCAGGAATCCGCATCGGAAACCAAATCCCAGTGCTACCGAGCTTTCCGGGGTAAACGTGAGCGAAGCATCGTTCAACTGGAGTTTTTCCAGGGATGCACGCAGGTTCTCAAAGTCTTCCGTTTCGATAGGATACACGCCGGCAAACACCATTGGCTTCACTTCCTCGAATCCTTCAATAGCCTTCTCGCATGGGCGATTCACGTGGGTAATCGTATCGCCCACTTTCACCTCCGTGGATGTCTTAATGCCCGAGATGATATAGCCTACATTGCCGGCAGAGAGTTCTTTTGTCGGCTGCATGTCCAACTTCAAAATACCAATCTCGTCGGCGTCATATTCCTTGCCTGTGTTATAGAATTTCACCTTCTCGCCGGCGCGAAGTGTGCCGTTTTCAATCTTGAAATACGCAATAATGCCGCGGAACGAATTGAAGACAGAGTCGAAAATCAGGGCCTGCAATGGAGCTTGCGGATCGCCTTCCGGAGCAGGAATACGTTCTATGATTGCCTCCAGAATTTCCTCTACGCCCATGCCGGTCTTGCCGCTTGCACGAATGATTTCCTCCGGTTTGCAGCCCAATAAGTCCACAATTTCATCCTCCACCATGTCCGGCATGGCGCTATCCATATCGCATTTGTTCATTACCGGAATAATCTCCAGGTCATGCTCCAAAGCCATGTACAGATTGGAAATGGTTTGTGCCTGCACGCCTTGGCTGGCATCTACAATCAGCAAGGCACCTTCGCAAGCAGCAATACTGCGGCTCACTTCATAGGAGAAGTCCACGTGCCCCGGCGTGTCAATCAGATTGAGCGTGTAGCCCTTGTATTGCATCTGGATGGCGTGACTCTTGATCGTGATACCTCTTTCCTTTTCCAGATCCATATCGTCCAGCACCTGATTCTCCATCTGGCGTTGGTCTACAGTTTTGGTATACTCCAGCAAACGGTCCGCGATGGTCGATTTGCCGTGGTCGATATGGGCTATGATGCAAAAATTGCGTATATTAGAAATCTTTTCCTTCATTTGCTACCTTAAAAAATTATGCACATGCGTATGCGCGCAAGAAAATTGGATGCAAAGGTACTACATTTTTTTGACATGTGCAAATTTATCGGCTTTTTTTTATGAATAACCGTTATTTTAACGTATTTTTATGCAAATTTGCCATTTTTATGCAAAAATATGCCAAAAACGCTACTATTTTCACTAAATATTTGCTCATGTCGTAACTTTTTGCTACCTTTGCACCCGTTTTTGCGAACAAAATGTTTTAATTATATACAAAAAAGATTAAATTATGAAAAAGTATTTGTTTATTGCTTTTGCTGCCATTGCAGCTTTTGCGTTCACTTCGTGTGATAAGCCAGAGCCAGAAGTGAAGAAATTCAATTTGTCGGTAGACGCCGTAGATGGTACCACCGTAACAGTTTCAATTAACCCAGCAGACACGAATATGTTGTATATTGCAACGTTCATGACTGATGAAGAGCTCAAAGAGTTTGCAACAGATGAAGCTATCGGTGAGGCTCTTTTGGATAATGCAAAGAAAACGGTAGACTACTACAACGCGCTCATGGGAATGTTTGGCATGCCTGCAGATTATACCTTGGAAGACGTGTTGATGCATGGCGTAATTGATCATCAAGAGGTGGAAGACCTCGATCCATTCACGAATTACTATTTTATTGCAATTGAAGTTGATTTGGCAACGGTTGCTGCAGTTGGCCCTCATGAGAAAGTTGCGTTTACAACAGGTGAAGGTGCAGAAAAAACTGATCCAGAACCATCAGAACCATCAGAGGACGATTATTATGCATATGAACCACAAACGGCTACTACCTTTGATGTTCCTTTACAGGGAGCTGAAGCAGAGGGCGTTTACTATAATGAGTTCTATGCAGAAGCAACTACCAATTTCTCCATGTATTTTACCGATGGCGCAAATTTTGCTTGCCAATTGGATTTGAATGCAGTAGGCGCTGGTCTTACTACTCTTCCTGCAGGTGAGTACCCTGTTGTAGACTTCGAAAACTATGAAAGCGGTAATGCAGTTATCGCTGGCGATTTGGGTATGTATCAGTATTATTGTGGCTCATATTACCAGACTAATTCTGAAATTTGGTGGATTCAGAAAGGCACTTTGACCGTTAACGGTAATGGCACTTATACCCTTAAGGGTACTCTCAAGTCTTACTATGGAAGCACTATGAATATCAATTATTCAGGCGCGATCGCCTTCGAAGAAGGTCAACTTCAGGCACCTGCTCGTCCAGTTTTGGCAAAGAAAACGGCCAATGTACAGGCTCCTAAGTTTATGAAAAATAACACCTTTACTCCAGCAGCTAAGCGTGCTATCAAGAAGTAATTTATCTTCTAAAATAATTCTTGAAAAGCCGCCTACAAAGCGGCTTTTCATATTTTTAATTTTACAAATCAAAACAACACGATATTATGAAGAAACTTTCCATCATTCTTTCTCTCTTGGCTGTTGCGACTTTCGCGTCTGCAGCCCCTTTGAAACTGGCTAAACAGTATTTCCCTGCCAAGCCATCTCTCGAGAAAAAAGCAAATCCTCGTTTCTTGCAGGAAGCACCAGTTGCGTCGTTCAACGCACCTGCTAAAACCACAAATGCCAGCTACAATCTCACGGCTTCATTTGTGGAGGCTGATTATTGGGGTTCATGCACCTATGAAGAGTCAGATTGGGTGTTGTATTTCGTGTCTGCTTCAAATAATTTGGTCGTTTATGCCGATATCTATGGCGCAGCAGATGCTACTCATATCAATGGTACCTATACGCTTGCCGACCAGTCTATCTACGATGCTTTCGTGGTGAAAGCTCCTGGCGACACGGTTGATATCGTTAGTGGCTCAATCATAGTTGCTGCCAATACTGCCACCAATTATCACTTTACCGTTGCACTTAGTGATGGCGTGAATACCTATAATTTTGATGGCAATTTGGACGTGGAAGCTTACGATTACCTCTGGGCTGAGTATTGCTATGAGTATAGCTATGGTTGCGACTATATGTATATCGACCTTGAAGATGTGGCTAGCACCAATCCAGGCACCAATCCAGGCACGAACCCAGGTACTAATCCTGGCACCACAACTGCACTTCAGTATGATGAAGCATCTGCCAACTATAGCCATACTTTCACCTCTGCGGAACTCAATACCCGCTATGCAGAGCAATATGGTGTTGTGATGCTCTATGCCGAGGATGGTGCCGACTTCCTGCAACTCTATGTTCAGTCTGGCTCTGCGCTCGACCCAACGATTACTATTCCTGCCGGCACTTATCCAATCGACTATACCAATTCAGTTGGTACAGTTTGGGCTTCGGAAGGTGTAGACTCAGACGGCTATATTGATGGTTCTGCTGTGGGATTGGCGAATGCTGAGGGCTACGTGCAGAATGTGTGGTTCTTCGTTTCAGGTACGGCTACTGTTTCCAACAATAACGGCAATCTCCATATCGTAATTGCTGCTACCAATTCCAATGGAAAAACGATTAATGTGACCGTTGACACGCCTACGGTAATTATACCAGAAACCGCGCTTGAAGATGTAGAGGCTGCGAAGGCTGCTAAGTTCATCCAGGACGGTCAACTCTTTATCCTCAAGAACGGCAAGCACTATAACGCTCTTGGCGTAGAGGTAAGATAATATGCAAATCTGCAGAAGTGCAGAAATGCAGACCGAGAAATCTCAAAGGCATCCATCCAATCGGTTGGATGCTTTTTTTACGTTTTTATTTGGTCATTTCAAAAAAAAGTAGTACCTTTGCACCCTGTTATGCAAAAGCATAAATATACCATGTTGACACCTTCCTTAAAAGTGTACTTTTTTTAAGATTTGGGGCTGGACGGACACATCACGACAGTTGGACGACAGTTGGACGGTATCTCGACGGTATCTCAGACGCCTCCCCAAATACAAAAAACGTACTTTTTTTAAGATTTGCCCCAAAAACAGCATGGTGAATCACTTCAAAATAATTCCTGTCCAAGACAATAATAAAGGGATATTCTAAAAATTCCCCGTTAAACATGTTTAACAATTAAATTGGATGCTTTTATACTTTTTTGATTCTTTTTGTTTTTTGCTTGTATCTTACTGATTATCATTCAGTTATAGTGCCCGCACTACGCCTTCTTTCTAATCAGCAATCTACTTCGTAAAAATCCAAAAATTATTCAAAAAGCAATTATTAGAACATCCCTTAAGAATCTTAATTTATACATCATGCAATCAGTAGTAGTTCGATTTGTAGGCGACTCCGGAGACGGCATGCAGCTCACCGGTAACCTCTTTTCTTCTCTCTCCGCTATTCTTGGAGATGAGATCTCTACCTTCCCAGATTTTCCAGCAGAGATTCGTGCTCCGCAAGGCACGCTCGGCGGCGTCAGCGGTTTCCAGGTGCACCTCGGTAAAGGAGTTTACACGCCTGGCGACAAAGCAGATGTCCTCGTTGCAATGAATGCGGCTGCACTCAAGGTGAATGTTTCCCACATCCATCCACATTCTGTTATTATTTGCGATACCGACTCTTTCACGGCGAAAGATCTCGAAAAGGCGCTTTACACCACCGATAATCCGTTCACGGAGCTGAATCTCCCTGAATCGGTTCAGGTGGTTCCTGTTGCGCTTACTTCGCTCACGAAAGAGTCCCTCAAAGACTCCGGCCTTGATCAGAAAGCCATTGTTCGCTCAAAGAACATGTTCGCTCTTGGCCTCGTTTGCTGGCTCTTTGATCGTCCTATCGATCACGCCATCGCTTTCCTTGAGGATAAGTTCAAGAAAAAGCCTGCGCTTATCGCACCTAACGTGAAGGTTCTTACCGATGGCTACAATTATGGCCAGAATCTTGCCCTCAATATCAATCAGATTCGTATAGAGGCAAATGAAAAAACGGAGGACGATAAGAATGCTCGTCACACCTCTATCGCCGGCAATAAAGCTTCAGCTTTTGGTCTTATTGCTGCAGCAGAAAGAGCAGGCAAGCAACTTTTCCTCGGCTCTTATCCTATCACGCCTGCTACCGATATTCTTCACGAACTTTCTCAACGTAAAGATTGTGGCGTAATCACGGTTCAGGCTGAAGACGAAATTGCCGGTGTTTGTACCGCCATAGGTGCTGCTTTTGCTGGTGATTTGGCCGTTACATCAACCTCTGGCCCAGGTCTCTCGCTCAAGGGTGAAGCTCTTGGTCTTGCCGTTATGGCCGAACTCCCAATCGTGGTGGTAGACGTGCAACGTGGCGGCCCTTCTACTGGTCTTCCTACCAAAACAGAGCAGACGGATCTTCTCCAGGCTCTTTATGGTCGAAATGGCGAATGTCCAGCAGTCGTAATGGCAGCTTCTACGCCTGCCAACTGCTTCGATTTCGCTTTCATGGCTGCTAAGATTGCACTTGAGAACATGACGCCAGTCATTCTTCTTACCGATACTTATCTGGCGAACGGTACGTCTGTTTGGACGATTCCTGCGCTCAATATGCTTCCTGAGATTCATCCGCAATCGGTTCCAGAATCTCTCAAAGGGCAATATAATCCTGCTATCCGCGACGAGAATGGTGTTCGCTATTGGGCCTTCCCTGGTATGGAGGGCTACAACCATCGTAACATTGGTCTTGAACGTGATGCTGAGAAGGGTACAATTTCCACCAATCCTCAGAACCACGAGAAGATGACGCTTACTCGTGCTGCTAAAATCAAGCAGGTAGAAAACCGCATTCCATATCTCAACGTCTGGACTCCTGCAACTACAACCTCTGCAGCTTCTGAAACGTTTAAACCTTCTGAAACCCTCCTTGTAGGTTGGGGCTCTACTGAAGGTCACCTCAAGGCTGCTGCTACGGAGCTCGGTTGCTCACTTGCGCACTTCAATTTCATTAATCCGCTACCGCGCAACACGCGTCAGGTGCTTGAACGCTATAAGCGTATCGTGGTTTGTGAAATCAATTGTGGTCAGTTCGTTTCATATCTCCGCAGCCAATTCCCAGACATTAAATTTGAGCAATTCAACCGCATGGAAGGTCAACCTTTCCAGGTGGCAGACATCGTCAATTTTGTTAAGAAGTAAGATGTGTTCTGAAAATCTTAAGAAGTAAACATTATGGAAGCAAAAGATTTTAAATCCGATCAATACGTACGTTTCTGTCCTGGTTGTGGCGATCATGCCATTGCTATGGCGCTTCAAAAGGCTATGGCTGAGATTGGCGTTCCACCTCACATGGTAGCTGTCATTTCTGGTATTGGCTGCTCTTCACGTATGCCTCACTACCTCTCGCCTTATGGCTTTAACACTATCCATGGTCGTGGTGCGGCTATCGCAACGGGCGTTAAAACCTCTCATCCGGAACTTACTGTTTGGCAAATGACGGGAGATGGCGACTGTCTCGCTATTGGTGGCAACCATTTCATCCATTCCATGCGTCGAAACGTCGATCTCAATATCTGCCTTTTCAATAACCGTATCTATGGCCTCACCAAAGGTCAGTATTCGCCAACTTCACCGAAGGGATTCGTTTCTAAATCTTCTCCTTTCGGTACGGTTGAGCGTCCATTCATTCCTGCAGAACTCTGCTTCGGCGCGCGTGGTACATTCTTTGCTCGCACGTTGGATGTGGATATGCCAACCACGGTGAAATGTATGGTAGAAGCTAACGCACATAAAGGTGCATCTCTTATTGAATGCCTTGTTAACTGTGTTATCTTCAACAATGGTACGCACAATTTTATTGTAGATCGTGAAACGCGTGCCGATCGTACCATCGTTCTTGAGCATGGCAAACCAATGATCTATGGCAAGAATCAGGATAAGGCACTCATTCTTGATTACACCACGGGTCTTATTCCTTCGCTTGCTGTTCTCTGCAAGAATGAGAATGGCGACTGGGTTGATAAGAAAGGCTACGTGCACGAGGAGGAAGATATTCTCGTTCATGATGCTACTACTGTTGATCCAACTCTCCATCGCATGTTGGCTCTCATGGGCCAGCCTGACACGGTAGAGGCAAAGGCTGATATGGAAGCTAATGGTTCAGAACTTCCTATCGCTCTTGGCGTGATTCGCAACGTAGAAGCTCCAACTTACGATCAGGCTGTACACGAGCAAATCGAAAATATTCAGGCCACGGCTAAAGTGCATGGCTTTGACGATCTTACCCATACGCTTGAAACCTGGTAATATTGGACTCGAAGGAAATATTAAGTTGTTGAAACAACAAAATATTTGTAGACATGATAAAAAATGCGTAGCCAATCGGTTACGCATTTTTTATTTCATTTAAACTGTGTTCTAATCAATTTAAGTACTGGCAGATTCTGTCTCTAGCTGGATTATTTCTTCCAAAGAGTAGGGCTGAATAGCAATAAGACGGTAAAGATTTCCAAACGACCCACAACCATTACCAGCGAAGCCCACCATTTAGCCACAACAGGAAAGTCAACATAACAGCCAGAAGGACCATAATCGCCAATCGTGATGCCCACATTTCCAATTGCAGAAAAGGCTGTACCGACAGCATTTTCAAACGACAGACCCGTCGCAGAGAAGATGATTACCGTCACCACGGTAATAAGCATGTACCAGAAGAAAAAGGCAGTCACGTTGCTCATCGTTTGTTGCGTGACGGGCTTGCCATTCAGCTTGGCTGGGATAATGGCGTTGGGGTGAATACGGCGTTTACATTCGGCCAAACTGTTCTTCAAAAGAAGTACCACACGTATCTGCTTCATGCCGCCAGACGTAGAGCCAGCACAGCCGCCAAGCAGCATAATGATAAACACCACTACCCACAACAGGCGTGGCCAGGTCATATAATCAGAAGCCGCAAAACCTGTACTGGTTATTGCTGCGCACACCATAAAGAAGGCCTTTCTGAATGCTGTTTCGCCAAAGTGAAGATAGTCTGATGTGGTTTGTAGTGGCTCTGCAGGTTCAACCCATCCGTAATGAATAAATAAACCCACAAAGAGGAAGAGTGTAAATAACAGAATGGCGGTTAAATACCATCTGGTTTCTTCGTCTTTCCAAAGGCGCGAAACCTTACCGCGCAAGCCCAAAATCAATATCGTAAAGTTGATGCCCGAGAGCAGCATAAACACAGCAATCGTATATTGAATGGCTGGATTAAACGTCATTACGCTATCGTTTCTTGTGGAAAAACCGCCTGTGGCAATCGTACTCATGGAGTGGCAAACTGATTCAAATCCGCCCATGCCGAATATCCACAGCAGCACACCTTCAATAGCTGTTAATGCGATATAGAATATCCACATCACTTTAGCTGTGCCGGAAATTCTCGGGCCGAGTTTCTCGTAACTCACGCCCGTTACTTCTGCGGCATAAAGCTGCATGCCGCCCAAGCCAAACATTGGCAAGATGGCAATACTCAGCACGATAATACCCATGCCGCCAATCCATTGCATCAGACTTCGCCAGAATAAAATGCCATGCGTCAGGCTCTCTACGTCAGAATATACTGTGCCGCCAAAGGTGGAGAATCCCGCCATCGTTTCGAAGAAAGCATCTGTGATGGTGTGGAGACTGCCGCTCAAATAGAATGGCAGCATGCCAAAGATGGAGAATACTATCCATACCAGACCCACAATCAGATAGCCTTCTCGTTCCGTCACTCGCTTGGGTGCTCGTCGGCCCACAATCAAACCCAGCAGGCCAAACAATACCGTAATTGCGTCAGATACGAGAAAGGCAAATAAATCGCTCTCCTCATACCAATACGCCACACCCGCAGGCCATGCCATGAAGAATGCCTCAATCAGCAGCAAAGCGCCGAGGGTTTTGAATACTATTTTGGTGTTAAATGTTTTTGTCACGTTAACAATTCTTTTTGCGGATAATTAGAGCCGCCCTTTAATGAAACCGCTTTTATTCGAAGAACGTTTCCAGTTTACGGATGGCATCGCTCTTGCAGAAAACAACGACCACATCGTCTTTCATGATTTGTGTGTCGCCATTCACTAATATTCCTACGCCTGCTCGTACCAACGCACCAATATTTGCATCGCCAGGAAGATCCAAATCTTTCACCTTATGTTTCGTGACGAGGCTGTTCTCGGTTGCTACAAATTCAATCAGTTGAGCATCGGCAGATGTGATGTTTTGCACATCGCGAACCTCTGCATGATCAAGCAATAATTGGTAAATATAGCTTGCGGTAATGGTCTTTTTATTGAGTACGGTGCCGATGTCCAAACCTTCCGCCATTTGAATGTAGTCCAAGTTCTCCACTTCGGCGATGGTTTTTCTCACGCTGAAAGTTTTGGCTGTCAAGCAGGCAAAAATATTCGTCTCTGAATTCTCTGTGAGGGCAACAAAAGCGTCTGCATCTTCAATGCCGACTTCTTTAAGGAACTCAAAATCATTTCCATTGCCATTCACGATCATGGCGTTAGTGACACTTTCGGAGAGTCGATTGCATTTTTCCAAATCGGCTTCTACCAATCTGATGTTCAAGTCGCCAGGCAGCATATCCAATGCCTTTTGTGCAATACGAGTACCGCCAAACACGATAATATTTCTGAGCTCATGTTTGTTCTTGCCCGCTTGCTCCAAAATCATCTCTCGACCACCTTTTTTGCAGATGATGAATACCAGATCGTTAGCCTCTACCTGATCATTTCCGCGAGGGATGATGGTTTCTTTATTGCGCTTAATGGCCACGATTCTGTACTTTCCGTGTGAGAAATAGCCGCTGCTGAAGCGTTTCTCCAGCATTTCCGCATTTTCTCTCACTTTCACCACGCACAATTCCAATCCGCCGCTTGAGAGCTGATAATTATAGCGCATCCAATTGGTGTGCAACGATTCGCTCACCTCTTTGGCTGCCAGCATTTCCGGATAAATCAGGTGATTAATGCCCAAACTCTCAAAGAAGGCTTTGTTTTCGGGCTTCAGATATTCGGAATTATCAATTCGAGCCAGCGTGCGCTTCGCCCCTAATTTGTGCGCCATGATGCAGGCGGTTATATTGTCTGATTCCAGAGGCGTAACGGCGATGAAAAGGTCGGCATTATGTACGCCAATCTCTTTCAAATCACGTAATGACGTAGGCGAACCCACTCTCGTGAGCAAGTCGTAGTTGCTATCCAACGTGCCTAATTTCGATGCGTTGGTATCCATCAAGCAGATGTCCATGTTTTCGCGGCTCAGCAGTTTCGCCAGATGGCGACCAACTTCTCCCGCACCTACAATAATTATTCGCATATCTTTATTCTTATTCCTTCTGCGTCAAGTTTTAGCATGTGGTATAATTCATCCGGCTGGCCATGTTCCACAAACTGATTATCCACGCCCAATCTTGTCACCTTGCAGTTGTAACCCTTATCTGCCAGATATTCCAGTACGGCACTTCCTGCTCCGCCTTGCAGCATGCCATCTTCTATGGTGATGACGCGCTCATACGTCTTCCCTACCATATCCAACGTCTCATTATCCAGCGGTTTGATGGCCTTCATGTCGTAAACAGCTACGTCCAATCCTTCTGCCGCTTCCAATGCCGTATTGCCCAGCGGACCAAAGCACAGCAAGGCCGTTTTCTTGCCTTCTTTGATTTGTTCTGCGAAGAATCCGCCCTCTTTGGCGTGCTCTAAAGGCTGCGGTTGGGCTTGATATTGTGAAAGAGCAGCACCTCCTCTTGGGTAACGTATAGCCACAGGTCCAGTGGCTTTTTTCACGGCCCAATCCATCATATTGCGCAAGTCGTCTGCTGTGCGCGGACTCAGTATTGTCATGTTTGGCACAGCTCGAAGCATAGCAATATCCAGCAGGCCATGGTGGGTGGCGCCATCCTGCCCCACGATGCCCGCCCGATCAATACACAATACAACGTGCAGATTAGGTAAGGCTACGTCGTGCACAATATTATCATAAGCTCGCTGGAGGAAACTTGAGTAAATATTGCAAACTGGCACTTTCCCGCCTTTTGCCAAACCGGCAGAGAAGGTGACGGCGTGCTCTTCTGCAATACCCACGTCAAACACTCTCTCCGGCATCTCTTTCTGCATGATTGTCATCGAGCATCCACTTGGCATAGCTGGCGTGATGCCTATGATTCGGTCGTCTTCTTTTGCCAAACGAAGCAGTTCTTCGCCAAACACTTCCTGCCACAGTTTGCCTCCTTTTTTGCTCATTCGTTCGCCAGTTTCCGGGTCGAACTTGCCAGGCGCATGCCATATCGTCTGGTTGGCTTCAGCTGGTGCAAAACCTTTACCTTTCTGCGTGATCAGATGCAATACCTTAGGTCCGGAATAGTCCTTTATTTCCTGCAGAATACGCACCAACGTCACTACGTCATGTCCGTCAGCAGGACCAAAATAGCGCAAATTCAGGCCGGAGAAGATATTTCTGTGCTGCTTGGTGAGGATGGCTTTCAAATTATTGTTGAAGCGTTGCACCTTATTCTTTCTCACTTCGTCCATCAGCCCCAATTTTTGCATGCCCTTATAAAGGCGATAGCGTACGCGATTGTATCGTTCCGACGTGGTGATGTCCACGAGATACTGCGTCATGCCGCCACGAATAGGATCAATCGCCATGTTGTTGTCGTTCAGCACAATCAGCAGATTACTCTTCGTCATGGACGCGTTGTTCAGTCCTTCATATGCCAAACCACCCGTCATCGCGCCATCTCCAATCACGGCTACCACTCGTCTCTGTTTCTCTTCGCCTTTGGCCTCTTCCGCCACCGCCATACCCAACGCTACACTAATTGAGTTGCTGGCGTGCCCGCATACGCACGTGTCGTACTCGCTTTCAAAAGGAGTAGGGAATGGGGCAAGGCCTTTAAACTGACGATTGGTGCAGAACTGATCGCGTCTGCCCGTTAGAATCTTATGAGCATATGCCTGATGGCCAACGTCCCATACCAATTTATCTTCTGGCGTGTCCAGCACATAGTGCAATGCCACCGTCAATTCAATCGCTCCCAATGAAGAGCCCAGATGCCCCGGGTTCTTGCTCAACGCCTGAATAATAAAATCGCGCACTTCGTCGCAAACAGCAGGCAACTCTTCTACGCGCAAGTTCTTCAGATCTTTCGGTGAATTTATGTGTTGAATATATTTATAGTTCATAATCGTTTTGCCATTCTTTGGCATAATCGCTGCAAAGTTAGTAAAAATTTCTCATTCCACCAAATTATTTTTAATAAATATTAAAAAGATTTTGGCATACTTTAAAAAAAAGGCTCTATTCTTATGATTTTATTTTCATTTTTTATGCCAAATTTGCCTATCACGATTAAAATTACTAATTTTGCATATCTTTTTGAGATATTTATCATTTGTGGGAACTGATTAATTTTGAAGAATATGAGAAAAATATCCATCTTTTTGTTGTTAACCATTTTTTCTTTCACTTCTTTTGCACAGCTTGATTGGAATACGCCTTTCAATAAGACGGCTTTCAACGATGCACAAACCCTTATCTCCAAATCCTCAAACGTTAAGTATTCGGACGGACTTGTTGGACTTGGAGGTGGACTTAAGATGGGTAAGACTATAGTGGCAATTCCTGTTGTCAATCCAAATCCAGACCCTTACAATGAAGAAGCCGTAATTGCTCTTCCACGTACCGGTTTGGCCGATTCCATCACGTTTACGTGGTCTGGTACGGAGAGCATCACGTTCTCTGTGTATCAATCGGTTGACCATAATAATTGGACAGGCGTTTGGACAGGCGCAGGCTCAGGAAGTATAGTGGGAGGAAGTGGTACCGTGAAAATGCCATTGGCTCACAATACCCGTTACGTTAAGTTTGCTGCAACCGGAAAAGCAGAAGCGACCTACAAAGAGATTTCTATTTCAGAAATGACGGCTCTTTCCATCAATACCGACGAACGCACATTCGCAAACGCTATTGTGGGCGACCAGCCAGAAACGAAACAGGTGATCGTAACCTGGACTTCCATTGTGGCTTCTGTTTCTTCCACCAATCCTCAGTTTGCCGTTTCAACAGAAACGATTGGCGCCAAAGCACAAGCTGGCAACGAGGCAGCGGCTACCAATCAGCAGACGGCTATCACTATTTCGTATCTTCATGCCAAAGCAGGCCATCATACCGGCGATATCGTTATTGCAGGGGAGGGTCGTGAGGTTCGCGTTCACGTGTCAGGTGATACAGAGAAAGCGCATCCTCAGGTGGCTCCACAAGTGGCCAATCTTACGTATGGCCAAACGCTCGCAGAAGCCGTTATTACCGACGAATTGGGCAAGGTGCCAGGCATATTCAGCTTCGTGGATTATGCTGACAATACGATTCTTGATGCGGGTGAGTATAACCTGAACCTTCTTTTCATACCAGAGGATACGACGTCTTACTATACGGCAAATGCAAGCGTATGGCTTACAGTTGACAAGGCACAGCAAACCATTACTTGGTTAAATCAGGATACGGCTCTCGTGGAGAATCAGCCAACGGCACTTACAGCCGAACTTTCAAGTGGTTTGCCTCTTACGTATGCTTTCACGGCTTGTGCTGCTTATGTCAACGAAGATCAAACGCAGATTGTTGGTACAGAGCCAACTGCCGATGGCGAGTCTGTTCTCGTGATTGCTTTCCATCTTGGCAATAATAATTATCTTCCAACCACCGTGGCTATGCAGGCTTTCACGATTGCTCCTGCGCCGGAAAATCCGACCTCACTCGAATCGCTTTCCGGTAGCGGCAATCTCTATGATGAGCTTACTCCAGCCGAGATGCGTGATGCACAGAAGTTCTATCATGATGGCCAAGTGATTATCTATCACAATTCTCGCATTTACGATACAACTGGCCGTCGTATCAAATAATGAATTGATGTCGCATTTGTGTCAGTTTGATGCAAATGCGACCTTATTTTTGAAAGTAGAACACACAAAAAAGAGCTGCACGAAATTCGTGTAGCTCTTATTCTTTGGAGAAGGCATGTAGCATTAGTTCTCCTCAGCTGCGTGAAGCTGCTGTACGTAGATAGCATGCTCCATCTTCAAGCGCTTCAATTCGCTTGGTGCCTGGAATTGCTGACGACGACGGAGCTCTTTGATGGCACCGGTCTTCTCAAACTTACGCTTGAACTTCTTCAACGCGCGTTCGATGTTTTCGCCTTCCTTAACTGGTACGATAATCATGCGTTTACACCTCCTTCTTTGTGCTCTCTGCCCGATTTACGGACTTGGAGTAATAGCCCTTGTTTAAGTCTTAGGCATGACCTTTAAGTTATACGATAAAAAAGGTCGGTATTACCCAACCTTTTTGAGTACCCAGGACCGGGATCGAACCGGTATGCCTCGCGGCACTGGTGTTTGAGACCAGCGCGTCTACCTATTCCGCCACCTGGGCTCGTCGTCGTTCTCTCCCTCTCGCGAGTGGAGTTTTAAACGAAAGCGGCTGCAAAATTACTGCTTTTTTTTGACATGACCAAATATTTTTGCAAAAAAATGCATGTTTTCTTGCATATTTCATCATTTTGTAGTACCTTTGCACATCAAAAGTGAATTTTGCGAATGAAAACACCTTTATTATATGCGCGACGCGCGACGAGCATGACGCGCGTAGGAGATCTGCTGATAGGTTCGGAAGTACCTATCCGTATTCAAACTATGGCCAATACCGATACGAATGATATCGAAAGATCGGTGGAGCAGGCGAAACGTTGTTTTGCAGCAGGGGCAGAGTTGCTTCGATACACTACTCAGGGCAGCCGTGAAGCGGAAAGTTTGAAAGTGATTAGAGAAAAAACACTCCCAGCCTCCCTTTGGGAAAAGACCTTGTCAGCCTCCCTTGGGGAAAAGACCCTCTCGGCCTCTCTTGAAGGGATGGGGCGTGAGGAAGTTGCATCTGGAAAGTTGAATGTGGAAGACGTGAAGGACGTGAGCGGGGAAAGGGTGGTGCCGTTGGTGGCAGATATTCATTTTAATCCGAATGTGGCAGATTTGGCGGCTCAATACGTGGAGAAAGTGCGTATCAATCCCGGCAATTATATAGATCCGGCTCGCCAGTTTAAGCATTTGGAATATACCGACGAAGAATATGCCGAGGAATTGAAGCGTTTGCGTGCACGTTTTGTGCAGCTTTTGGATATTTGCAAGGCGCACCATACGGCCATTCGTATTGGCGTGAACCACGGTTCTTTGAGCGATCGAATCATGTCGCGTTATGGCGATACGCCAGCGGGAATGGTGGAATCCTGTCTTGAGTTTTTGCGTGTGGCAGTAGCGGAGAATTTCCATGATATAGTGCTCAGTATCAAAGCATCCAACACCAAGATAATGGTGGAAACGGTTCGTTTGCTGGTGGAGCGAATGGATGCCGAAGATATGCATTTCCCATTGCATCTGGGTGTGACGGAAGCCGGCGAGGGTGAAGATGGTCGTGTGAAATCAGCCGTGGGAATAGGTGCTTTGCTGGCAGATGGTATAGGCGATACGATTCGTGTATCGTTGAGCGAAGCGCCAGAGGCTGAGATTCCTGTGGCAAGAGCTCTTCGCGATTATTTTGCTGATCCGGAAAGTATTCGCTATCATGGCGTGGAGCTGGAAGTGACCGAAGTGAGCGCTTCGGGAACGGAAACGGGGGGCGTGAAGCAAGAGCCCGAAGCGGGCGCTTCGGGAATGACTGGTGATGAGTGTGTTCGCTATGTTTCGGGGCAGACGGATTGGGCGTTGATGCAGTTGCAGGCTGCGGCTGAATGTGGTAGATTCTTATGGGGCATGAAGCCAGATTGCAAGTTGGTATTGGTAAACGAGCATTTCAGCCGTGAAGCGTTGGACAAACTGGCGTTGGATATTAAGCAGGCGGCAGGTTTGATTCGCTATAAAACGGAGTATGTGAGCTGTCCTTCGTGCGGGCGCACGCTATTTAATATAGAAGAGGTGATTCGCGAGGTTCGTCAGGCAACAGGCCATTTGAAAGGTCTGAAGATTGGTATAATGGGCTGTATTGTGAATGGCCCCGGCGAGATGGCTGATGCGGATTATGGCTATGTGGGAGCTGCTCGTGGCAAGATCTCGTTGTATCGCCAAAAAGAGTGTGTGGTGAAGAATATTCCACAGGAAGAGGCTGTGGAAAAACTGATAGAACTGATAAAGGCAGACGGCAAGTGGACCTGATTTTGCAAAGGTAAGATTACAAAAATAAGGAAAAACGTTTTTTTCTTGCATATCTCGTGAAAAAGTAGTAATTTTGTACCGGATTTGTTTTTTTAAATAAGGTACATAGATAACAGGGAATGACGAAATCTTAAAAATCGTACATTTTTTTGTGAATTTATAGATGTCGGAGAGTGGCTTCAACTCTCGTCCAACTCTCGTCCAACCCTCGTGGAACTCTCGTACACCCCCAAATCTTAAAAAAAGTACATTTTTGTAAGTTATTAAAAAAAGATAAAATTATGCAAAAATCTCCTCTCCAAATTGCGCGTGGCAGCTATCAACCAAAGTTGCCAGTAGCGTTGAAGGGTAATGTGGTTATTGAAGAAGGCCAAGCTACCCAGTCTGTTGCTGATCAGGAAGAAATCAAAGCTCTCTTCCCCAACACCTATGGCATGCCAGTGCTGAAGATGGTGAAGGGCGAGAAGAAGAACTTTGAAGCTATGAACATCGGCGTAATCTTGTCAGGTGGTCAGGCTCCTGGCGGTCATAATGTGATTTCTGGTTTGTATGATGGTTTGAAGCAGTTGAATTCAGAAAACAAGCTTTATGGTTTCCTCGGTGGCCCAAGCGGTTTGATTGAGCATAAGTATGTAGAACTTACCGGCGAAATCATCGACGAATATCGCAACACGGGCGGTTTCGACATCATCGGTTCTGGTCGTACCAAATTGGAAGAGCCTTGGCAGTTTGATAAGGGTATCGAAATCTGCAAGGAACTGGGCATTAAGGCAGTTGTGATCATCGGTGGCGACGACTCAAATACCAACGCTTGCGTATTGGCAGAGTATTATATCCAGAAGAATTGCGGCATCCAGGTAATCGGTTGCCCAAAGACCATCGACGGCGACTTGAAGAACGAGCAGATTGAGACCTCATTCGGTTTTGATACCGCTTGTAAGGTATATTCAGAGCTCATCGGCAATATCCAGCGTGATGCCAACTCTGCTAAGAAATATTGGCACTTCATCCGTTTGATGGGCCGTTCTGCATCACATATCGCATTGGAATGTGCTTTGCAGGCTCAGCCAAACGTTTGCCTTATTTCTGAGGAAGTGGAGGCTAACAACATGACTCTCCAGGAGATTGTTGATCAGATCGTGAAGGTGATCGTAGACCGCGCAAGCCACGGTTTGAACTTCGGTACCGTTCTTATTCCAGAAGGTTTGATTGAGTTTATCCCAGCAATGAAGCGTCTTATCGCAGAACTCAACGATTTGCTCGCAAACAACGCAGAGGAGTTCAACGCATTGGCTACCGACGACGAGAAGCGCCAGTTTGTGAAGGCTTGCCTCACTCCAGACTCATGCGCACTCTTCCGTGATCTTCCAAAGGGTATCGCACGCCAGCTCATGCTTGATCGTGACCCACACGGAAACGTACAGGTGTCGCAGATTGAAACCGAGAAGTTGCTCATCGAAATGATTGCCAAGAAATTGGCAGTACTCAAGGCAGAAGGTACTTATAAGGGCAAGTTCTCAGCTCTCGGCCACTTCTTCGGTTACGAAGGTCGTTGCGCAATCCCTTCAAACTTCGACGCAGATTATTGCTACAGCCTCGGCGTAACCGCAACCTGGTTGATCGCTAACGGCAAGACCGGCTATATGTCACTTGTGCAGAATCTCACCGCTCCTGCTTCAGAATGGATCGCAGGTGGTGTGCCTATCACGATGATGATGAACATGGAGAAGCGTAACGGCAAGATGAAACCAGTAATCCAGAAGGCATTGGTAGACCTCAACGGCGCTCCATATAAGTATTTGGTAGCTCATCGTGACGAATGGGCAGATCCAAACACCAGCTACGTTTATCCTGGTCCAATCCAGTACTACGGTCCAACCGAGGTTTGCGATCAGCCAACCCGTACGTTGAAACTGGAAAAAGGTTGCTAATTAATGCTACGAAAATTCAGCATATGTCTATTTTTATACTGCGTTTGCGCTACGGTGCAGGCGCAGTATAAAGATTATTCGCAGTTTACTGATGATGTGATGTGCCTGGCCTATCAGGCAGCCGATATGAAAACGTGGGACGCATATCTTCATTCCACTTCGTTTGGCAAACTGAGCAAACAGGAGCAATTGCGCTATCTCAATTATGAGTATGGCTACGTGGCAACTGCCATAGACGAGAAGGCTCCAGATGCAAAGCAGCATTTGCAGGACTTCGAATCACATATCAACGCGCTGAGACCGGTGCTGGATTCGGCAACTGTACTTACATATCGCTCAAGTTTGTTGGCGTATCAGGCGCTGATGAACAAGATGCAATTTATTTCAAAGGGGTTGGAATCATTCAACCTCATCAAAGACGCCTACGAGGTGGACTCGCTCAATCCAATGACGCTCAGCCTCAAAGGTAATGTGGATTTCTATGCGCCCAAAGCATTCGGCGGCAATAAACGCCGTGCATTAGGGTATTTCTATAAGGCTGCCGCTATATTTGAGCGACAGGGCAGAACGACGGATAATTGGAATTACGTGGCAACACGTCTCTGCATCGTGCAATGTGAAGAGAAAATTGGCAATACCCAACGTGCTCTCCAATTGGGAGAGAAACTCTTGCGCGAGTATCCATCGTTCACCTATTTGAAAAACGAATATCTGCCTGAGTTGCGCAAGAAATCAAAGAGAAACTGACAGACGGGGTGACCCTGCATGGGTTGCCCGTCTTATTTAAAATAAGGTATTAATAGGTTTTAGTTAAACACAAAAAGATCTATGGCTGGATTTTTTGGTTCTATTAGCAAGTCATCTTGCTTGGCGGACGTTTTTTACGGTACGGATTACCACAGTCACCTCGGTACACATCGAGCAGGTATGGCAACGTATAGCGCAGAGAAAGGCTTCCGCCGCGTTATTCACAGCATTCAGAATGCTCCATTCCGCACGAAATTTGAGGAGGAATTGGACGGCTTTAGCGGCAATGCAGGTATCGGCATTATCTCCGATACCGATGCACAACCATTGTTATTCAATTCCCATCTTGGCCGTTTTGCCATTTCTACGGTGGGCAAGATCTTGAACGCAGAAGAACTGGTGGATCACTTGCTGAAAGAAGGAGTGCATCTTTCCGAATTCTCAAGCGGCAAGATTAATCCAACCGAATTGGTGGGTCTGCTGATTATCACAGGCAAGACGTTCGTGGAAGGTATTGAGAATGTGTATAAGAACGTGAAAGGCTCTTGCAGCATGCTCATTCTTACCGAGGACGGAATCATCGCAGCTCGTGACTCATGGGGCAGAACGCCTATTATTGTGGGACACAAAGATGGTGCTTTTGCATTCGCAAGCGAATCATCTGCATTCTGCAATTTGGGTTACGATATTCATTATTATGTGGGTCCTGGCGAGATTATTCGCATCACAGCAGATCGTATGGAGCAGCTTCGTAAGCCAAGCAAGAAAATGCAGATTTGCTCTTTCCTTTGGGTGTACTACGGTTTCCCAAACAGCAATTACGAAGGCCGAAACGCCGAAGAAGTGCGTAACGATTGCGGCCGCGTGATGGGTGAGGATGACAATGCCGGAGTGGATTACGTATGCGGTATTCCAGATTCAGGTATTGGTATGGCAGTAGGTTATGCAGAAGGCGCAAAAGTGCCTTATCGTCGTGCAATCTGCAAATATACGCCAACTTGGCCACGTTCGTTCACCCCATCTCGTCAGGAGATGCGTGAACTGGTGGCAAAAATGAAATTGATTCACAATCAATCAGTACTGAAAAATAAGAAAGTGCTCTTCTGCGACGATTCAATCGTACGTGGTACACAGCTTCGCGATAATACCAAATGTTTGTTCGACGCAGGTGCAACGGAAGTGCATATGCGTATCGCTTCACCACCATTGTTCTATGGTTGTCCATTCATCAATTTCACGGCATCCAAATCAGATATGGAACTGATTACGCGTCGTTTTATTGCAGAGTTTGAAGGCGAAGCAGCAGCCAATGATCCGGAGCGAATCGCTGCTTATGCCGTAACCGATTCGGCAGAATATAAGCGTATGGTGGCTGCAATTGCAGATCGTTTTGGCCTCAATTCGCTCAAGTTTACTCGTCTTGAAACGCTTATTAAGGCAATCGGGTTGCCCAAAGAACATGTTTGCACCCATTGTTTCGATGGTTCAAGTGCTTACACACTTAATGAGGTTAATCTCTAATTCTTAACTCTGAATTATCCATTATGATTGGTTTTGACAACGATAAATATATCCGCATTCAATCGGAGCACATCAAAGAGCGCATAGCGCAATTTGGCAACAAACTCTATTTGGAATTGGGTGGTAAACTTTTCGATGATTATCATGCAAGCCGCGTGTTACCAGGTTTTAAGCCAGATAGTAAGCTTTCCATGCTTACCCAACTTCGCGACCAAATGGAGATTGTAATCGTAATTTCGGCAACGGATATTGAGAAAAACAAGGTACGTCAGGATTTGGGTATTACCTATGACATGGACGTTTTGCGTTTGCGTGAAGAATTTCAGAAACGTGGTTTCATGGTTGGCTCAGTGGTGATTACTCATTACAATGGTCAGAAATCGGCAGACGCATATCGCCAGCGTTTGGAACGCTTGGGCATTACTACCTATTATCATTACGTAATTGAAGGCTACCCACACAACGTGGAACTGATCGATAGCGATGAGGGTTATGGCAAGAATGATTATGTAGAAACCAGCCGTCCGTTGGTGGTGGTAACAGCTCCAGGTCCCGGTTCGGGCAAAATGGCCGTATGCCTTTCACAGCTTTATAATGAACATCGTCGTGGCAATGATGCCGGTTATGCCAAATTTGAGACTTTCCCAGTATGGAATCTCCCATTGAAACACCCGGTTAATATTGCTTATGAGGCTGCAACCGCCGATCTCAACGACGTGAATATGATCGACCCATTCCATTTGGAAGCGTATGGCAAGACGGCAATTAACTATAATCGCGATATAGAAATTTATCCTGTGCTCAATGCCCTTTTTGAAGGCATTTATGGCTATAATCCATATAAGTCGCCAACCGATATGGGTGTGAATATGGTGGGTTTCTGTATCAGCGACGATGAGGTATGTTGCGAAGCATCAAAGCAGGAAATTATCCGTCGCTACTATAATTCGCTTAATGATCTCGCCGCTGGCAAATCAGCCGATACAGAAGTGAGCAAAATAGCTCTTCTTTTCAAACAGGCGGGTATTAACAGCGCATATCGCAGAACTACTACAGCCGCTCGCGAGAAGATGGAGCAAACATTGGGTAAGCCAGCGTCTGCCATCGAACTTCAAGACGGCACAATCATCACGGCAAAGGCTTCTGATTTGTTGGGCTCTTCTGCAGCTTTGTTGCTTAATGCCACAAAATATTTGGCAGGTATCGATCATGAGGTGAAACTCATTCCTCAAGAGTTCATTGAGCCTGTTCAGCATACCAAGGTTGAATTCCTGAAAGGTCATAATCCTCGTTTGCATACGGATGAAGTACTTATCGCATTGTCGGTTCTGTCCTCTCATGATGAGAATTGCCGCAAGGCATTGGAGTGCTTGCCAATGTTGGATGGATGTCAGGTGCATTCGACGGTTATGCTCTCTGAAGTCGACCGCAAGATCTTCCGCAAGCTTGGTGTAGGTCTTACGTGCGACCCTGCTCGAAAGAACTGATATGGCATGATTTTTGCAGGTTTAAACTAACTTCAAAATTCCTGTTAAGCTAATTAACGTACACTACAAAAGCACGATCATATGCAGCAACTCCACTTCATAGAACACCTGGTCGAAGCGTTTTCGCATCCGCAGGCGTTAATCAATTTGATATCGGTAGTTATCGGTTTTCTGGTGATAGGCCGTGAAATTCGTAAAAAGAACTACGATATCGCTTTGTATGTCTTTGTGGTAGGATTGGCATTGGCATTTAACAGCGTGGTGGTGAATGTACATATATTCCAGCCGTTCGTGAAAATTCCGTCGTGGATAACGGCAACCAATCTGGTGAGTTTGACATTTGTATTGCCTGTGATTTATTTGGCATTGTGCAATTGGCTTGGTATGTCGCCTCATCGTCCCGCTCTATCTACGATGTTTGGCCTGTTGGTTCTTAATTTTATTCCAAGTTTGATTATGAACCTCACGCCAGATGCAGGCGATTTGGTGAATATCCGTAAGGCATCTGAGCCTATGTATCTATACGTATACAGCAATAATGTACTCGTATATGGCATAGCAATATCCAGTTTGATCATTCTGGCTCAGGTTATTGTATGCGCATCCCGCATTTCTTCTGTGTTTAAAACTCTGAGTCGTTACGGGTTACAAGTGTCTGCAAAAGGCCGTACTTTTATGCTATGGTTGCTGCTCATTCTGATAGTAGCCATTGGTTCTGCGGCAGTACCAATGTCAGCAATTGCAGCTCCAGTAGGCAGTTGGTTGTACAACGGAAGCTTCTTTATTGTGGTGAATGGCATATTTATTATGCTTCTCAGAGGCATAGATATGCATCCTTTGCAGGACGAAGAGGGTAATGCCACTCGTGTAGAAGATGTGGTATCGGGTGTGCATGAGATGGCAGAGAGAGCTCGTATGATTTTAATTGATAAGCAATATTATCTTCAGCCGGGATTCTCTATGGATGATTTTGCTGCCATGCTTGGTTCTAATCGTACGTATGTATCAAGAATGATGCGCTCTGAATTTGGTATGTCTTTCACAGATTACGTGATGCACCATCGCATGATCATGGCAATCGATTTGTTGCAAAATTCAACCCGTTCCGTAGAAAGTGTGGCAACGAGTTGTGGCTTTTCTGATACGTCTACTTTTATACGTGCTTTCAAGCGTGCAGAACATAATCCAGAAGGCTTGACGCCACTTGCTTTCCGTCATGCTCATTTGGCCAAGAAAGGACTGAAATAAGAGCAGATACAATTATAATATAAGACAAAAGAGGAGATCGGTAATGCGGTCTCCTCTTTGTTTTGCCATAACTCTGTGAGAATATATTTGCGGGACAAATACTCGTGAATAGAAGGGACAAATACTCGTGAATAGAAGGCAGTTAGAGAGTTCTAGAAAGATTCGGTCTGTTAATCTTCGGGATCAGAGTGTTGGCGAGAGAGAATCTTCTTGGCTATGAAAGCAAGGATTGCAAGAGCAACGAAGCCAACAATAATGAGCGAGAGTTCGTGATTGTACTTGTCGATAAGATCGGCCTGACCATGTGCGAGATATCCAAGGAATGCCAACACCATATTCCAAATGAAAGCTCCTAAGAATGTGTAGAGCAGGAAAATGCCGAAATTCATGCGAGCCAAGCCAGCTGGAATGGAAATCAACTGACGAATGCCGGGAATAAGGCGTCCAACAAATGTGGAAACTTTGCCATGCGCATTGAAGTAAGCTTCAGCTTTCTCCAATTTCTCGCCAGAAAGCAGACACATATGGCCCAACTTGGAGTCCGCAAATTTATAAATAATAGGTCGGCCAAGCCAAATGCTGAGGCAATAATTGATAATTGCTCCAATCATGGCTCCCAGCGAAGCAAACAGCACGATAATGATCACGTTGAGAGGATAACTGCTGGTAGTGTTGAGCGGACTATCTGCTTCAGCAGCTACGAAAGCAGCAGGTGGTACAACAATCTCACTTGGGAAAGGAATGAAGCTGGACTCAACCGCCATCAATGCCGTGATGCTGGCATAGTTCATATTCTCTGCATACCACGTTTTTACGGAACCAATTAATGTGGTTTCGTCTTCGTCGACGGCAATTATATTCATGTCGTTCTCATCAACGATAAATTGCGCAGAGAGACTGAGGCTTGCAAATGCAGCGAATAGGCAAAAGAAGAGTCGTTTCATACGTTTTAATATTTCGTGAGGCCAAGGATATTTTCGATGCAGGTTTTTACTTCGTAGCGATCCCAATCGTCTCGGTTGGCGAGAATGAAAATAGCACTATTGGATTCCGGGTAACGGGCGAAGAGAATCTTATAACCGCCATTGTCGCCAGGGTGATAGTTGCAGCCTTTTGAAGGCTCCCAGAACCAGCCATAGCCGTAATGCGTATCTTCTCGATTCTGATACGTGCTCCATTGGCTACCAGTTACTTCTATTTGTGAAGACATGGCTTCGTGAAGCAGAGCCGCAAAAGGAGTGTCTTCTTTGAGCACTTTTTGCAGGTGCATTTCCCATCGATACACATCTTCCATGCAACTATATATGCCACCATCAGGAACAGTAGCGAAGAAGGTTTCTTCTCCATAATCGTATTCGCGCCAGCCATCTTTCTCCCATGTGTCGGAAACCGCCAAGGAAGGTTTGCCCGGCGCATCCGGACTGATATATTCATAGCCGTGAGATGTAGGCTTTTGTGCTAACTTTGATTTGGGGCGGAAGCAGAATGTGTGATGCATCTCAATTGGATCGAAGATGAGTTGCTGCATATAGAGGTCGTACGACATTCCGCTTACCTTTTCTATGATCTTTCCTATCAGGCAATAGGTAGGATTCATGTATTCGTAAGCCGTTCCCGGTTCGAAATGCAGTTCCGGGAGGAAATTGAAGTATTCCATTGAGAGTTCTTCGTCGGCATAAATTTTCCGTTCGCGCGTGAGATAACCTCGTGCGTCAGGAATACCAGAAGTATGGGAAAGCAGGTGGCGAATCGTGATCTGCTGCCAGAACGGCTGCTTGTATTGCGGGAAATACATGCTGACAGGATCGTCGAGTGTGGCTTTACCTTCAGCGATGAGATGGAGCATGGCATATGCCGTGAACTGCTTGCTGCAGGACGCAATATTAAATGAAGTGTGCGCGTCAATAGGTTCGCCGGTAGAAAGGTCGGCTGTGCCGTATCCATGTGCGAAGACGACTTCGCCATTGTGGATAACCATCACCATAGCACCAGGCTCATCGTCGGAAGGAAATTCTGTTTTGCAAAGTTGATCAATGTAGGTGCGCATAGTATTTTGGCATGCGGGAAGAATGGTTAAGCATGCGGCTGCCAGCAGAGTTGGAATAATGTGTCTCATATCGAGTTTATAGTATATAATGAAAGGTTATTGCGTTATTGATGAAAGGTTATTGCGTTATTAATGAAAGGGGTGTTGCCCTATTATGAAAGGTTTTTACCTTATTAATGGAAGGGCAGTTGCCTTACAGATGTACGATAGTTGTGTTTTATCTGCCTTCAATTCGTTTCTCGTTGGCGTACTGTTCGTATGGACCTACGAGCACAGGTTTCCAGGAAACGTTTTCACCATAGGTGAAGATATTATAGAAGGAATTATAATAGTGGTCTTCCATTTTGTCGAGGCGAAGATATGTGACGCCTTTAAAAATATCGGTATGGCGCTGGTGGGAATGTCCCTGAAGCACGTATTCCACTCCGTATTTAGCGAAGATACCTGCCATTTCGTAGGTTTCTTCCATAGCATAATTGGAGGTGTGTCCCTGCGATTGATCAATCTTCCAGAAATGTGTGTGCGTGCACACCGTAGTGTGGCGATAGCCAGCAGCCTTCGCTTCGCGGAGTGTTGACTCTACCCATTTCTTGAGGCTGGTGCCAAACGTACCATCGGAAGTGTCGATCATGAGGAAGAAATCCCGATAGCCGGATGGGGTAACCACCGTGAAATAGTATGAGGAGGTTTTCCAATATTCGCGATAGGTTTGCCATTGGTCGTAGTAGATGTCGTGGTTGCCGGGAATGCCATACACCTTGCGTCCCGCATCCTGAATCTTATCCACGTAAGCCATGAATTTTGGATAGTTTCCGTATGCATTAACAATATCTCCAAGGCAGAGGCAAAATGGTGCAACGTCGGAATCGGCGAGATAATTGGTGGTGAAGGTGTCGAGATTGAAAGTGGTGGTGTCGACGTGAATATCGGTCATGACGTATACACGGTAGTCGTCGGAGCTGACGAAAACGGTGTCGTATCCATGCGTGGAATTCCATTCCATGGACTCGGCAAAACGCTGGTCGGAATTTTCGCTGAGCGTATAGAACATGCCGAGAATATCAAGATTTCCCTTCTTGCCACTACATCCAAGAAGGAAGATGGCCAAAAACAGGAGAATGGTATGTGGAAGTTTTCTTGTCATTTTTACAATAAAAAAGTCGTTTTTTTACGTGTTTTTGTGCTTTTAAGGCGTTTGTGAGGTGTCGCCCAACTCTCGTCCAACCCTCGTCCAACTCTCGTGGAAGACTCGTGGAGCTTTTGGTGGAGTGTGAATTTTACAAAGATCAGCTACGCAAAACTTCAAGCGCCAATTGTTGTGACATCCCTAAAATTTGTAAGCAAAACCGAATTTAACCTGTGCTCCATAGAAAGAAGCGTCGAGGTGGAACATGCCGGTTGGCTTTACGTAGATTTCTCCAATCAGGCGGAAATGTGAAGCTGCATTATAGTTGTATTCAAAACTATTGTCAGGCGGGAAGTCGTAGTAGAAGGACGTGAAGAAGAGTGGTTGCCAATGGCGTTCGTACTGAAACTCGTTGAAATTGGTGAGACCAAAGAAAATATTCCATCTCTCGCATAGCGGCTGCACATTGGCAGAGATGCGATAAAGAATATTAAACGGCTCGCTGATGAATGATTCTTCATTATTCCAAGTGCGCTGGTATTGCCCCATCGTGCGTGAGAAATTACCGATTTGCGCTTGGAAATAGTCCATTTTGTAGCCAAAACTGAGGGCGAAATTGATGTCGTGAATCTCAGAGCGGGTTACTGAAGTATACTGCACAGACGCATCAAAGAACAATTCGCCAACGGGCACAGGCATCTTTGGACGAATAGTGAACGATCCGGCGTACACGTTATTCGACCATCCAGCGGCGTTGAGAAAAATCTCCACGTTTTGATTGACCGGAAGAAAGGCTCTTAGTTCGCCACCTCCATAGTGCTGGAACGTGCGATTATATCCATAATCACCAATCACGGCGAGGCTATAAGGGCGTCCTTTGGAATGTGTGATCGTATTGTTGTTAGCGGCAAAAGCTGCAGACGTGGCCATCCAACATACGAGTGCCAAAATATATGAGAATTTACGCATCATTTATTTGCGGGTTCGAGGTATTTACGGAAATTTCGGTTATAGATGGTAGGGAATCGCTCAAGGAGTGATTCGTATTGCGCATAGAATTGCTTATCCGACATCTTTCCGCGTTGCCATTTATTAAACAGACTATAGAATTGCTTATTGATTTGATCTTCCGCTTTGTAGCAGCATGAAAGGAGCGATGGCTTCTTAGGTTGACCATTCATGACGGTACCGATGTTGACATAGTAACGTCCGTTGCTATAAGGGGTAGGGAAGACGTAATTCATCTTGATTTGCATAGCCAGATTGGAAAGAACGGCCGTAGAATCCTGTGCCGTACGCTTCATTTCAGAAGGCAGACGGTCGCGATCAAGCACCATGGCCGGCATGGCCACACCACAGGCCGGATAGCCAAGAAGCGTCCACATAACAGGTCCTTCAAACACGACGGAAGCAGAGGTGCTACGGCGTGGGATAAAATCCTGATCGACTAGGATGCCGGAATGTGGGCAATAGCCTTCCGGATAGCCGAGAATCTCGTGGCGATACGAACGGCTGAGATGATTGAAGAGCCATGAGTGGTTTACGCCAATAGGTTGGCGTGAGAAGTGATCGCTGAGGTCTTTCATGGCCGCTTCTGCGGTCAGGTAGCGCTCGTATCCTTTATATTCTTCCACTCGTCCGGCAAAAGCGAAATTGGTTTGTACGCGATAGCCCATCGGCTCCTGATTGACGTCGTAGACGACGTATCGCCAGTTGTTGGCTTCCACATAAACAGCTCCGCCCTGATTGTCGATAACGCCGAAGTTGGTTTCAATACCGATAGGCTTTGGCAGGGTGTCAAGCAACTTAAGGAAATCGGCAACGGTGGCGCAAGTAGCCAATGCCTTGAACATAACCTGTCCCTCCAAGTCCGCTACGTCAGGACGTGGCGAGAGAGAAGGATCAATCTTTACGGTGTAGAGCCACATGTCTCGTGCCTGCTGGATTGAATCCATAGCATGGCGTTCATAGGCGAGCATACTTCTGAGTGTTGCCATTTCTGCGCCGTAATGAACGCGAAGCGTATCGGCATAAATCTGATCTTTCTCTTTCTTGAGGTTGAGCGAGTCGGCGTATCGTTTACTGAGTTGTGCTGCATGCAAAAGAGTATCCTGCTCCAGCCAATAGAGCTCGCTGTTGTAAACCGCTGTGATGCTGTCCTCATAGAAATTATAGGTGGCCGTGTTCATGATGCTGAGGCCGAGGCTGTTTGTGCCAGCCCATACTTCTCCGGAATCAACAGGTGCGTTCACCAAACCGATGAACGAAACGTCCCCCACCTGAAACCATTGCAGGCGATTATCGAGGCAATCCGTGTCGCGATTTTTGATCATCAGTGGGATTCCACTTTCAGTACGATTGCCCGAAATGATGACAGAGGTGCATGCAAAAATGCTTGCAACGGAGAGTAAAAGCAGTATGGAAAGCACAAATTTCTTCATAAAGCACAAATTTTGCTGCAAAATTAGTAAAAAATTTTGATATGTGCAAAAAAAGTAGTAATTTTGCAGCGATTTTTTAATGTATATTAAATTAGGGGTACTGGCAATAGAACGTTGAAAAACCCCATGACGACTATGGAAAGAACGAAAGAAACAATTGTGAAGAACTGGCTTCCTCGCTATACACATCGCCAGTTGGAGGATTTTGGGGAGTATATTTTGCTTACCAATTTCAATAATTATGTGGAGAAATTTGCCGAAATGCACGAGGTGGAAGTGTTGGGACGTGATGCAGCCATGATTTCGGCAACTGCGAATAATATAACGATCATCAATTTTGGCCTGGGTTCGCCAGCAGCCGCGTTGATCATGGATATGCTAACTGCCATTCAGCCAAAGGCTGTGCTTTTCTTGGGCAAATGTGGTGGTTTGCGCGATAAAAATAAAATAGGAGATTTTGTGCTGCCAATAGCCGCCATTCGAGGCGAAGGTACGTCTAACGATTATTTCCCACCCGAAGTGCCAGCTTTGCCTGCGTTCCAGTTGCAACGTTCCACTTCATCGGCCATACGTGACTTCCATTACGATTATTGGACGGGTACGGTGTACACAACCAATCGTCGCGTTTGGGAGCATGATTTGGCTTTTTGCAACTATCTGCGTTCTACTCGTGCGCAGGCCGTAGAGATGGAGACAGCAACGCTGTTCACGGTGGGATTCCATAATT
Source organism: Paludibacteraceae bacterium (assembly GCA_045600985.1). Classification (GTDB taxonomy): domain Bacteria; phylum Bacteroidota; class Bacteroidia; order Bacteroidales; family Paludibacteraceae; genus Colicola. The sequence continues at coordinate 92,635 of JAZRYY010000003.1, read as the reverse complement.
CCATTCCTACGGGTGCTTTGCTTTTGATAAGCGATATGCCTTTGGAGGATGATGGTATCAAAACCGCTGAGAAAGATAAAGTAACTACAGCAACCTATGCGGAAGATCATCTTCGAATCGGCATTAAATCGCTTATGTCGCTCCAGCATGACAGTCGCACTATCCGTCACTTGAAATTCGAATAATTGTGGCAAAAACATACGATCAAATAGTGTCCGAACTGCGTAAACAGCAGTATTCGCCCGTGTATTTCCTGCATGGGGAAGAGCCTTATTATATTGATAAGGTATCGGATTTTATTGAGAAATATGTGCTTAGCGAAGAAGATAAAGCATTTGATCAGCAGGTGTTTTATGGCTGTGATATAGCCGATATCACGCCCGTAATTTCGGCAGCTCGTCGCTATCCGATGATGGCATCATATCAGGTGATTATTCTCAAGGAAGCTCAAGCTTTGAAGAAGTGGGAAAATTTCGATATATACTGCAAACAACCGTTTGAAAAAACGATTTTAGTGGTGTGCTATAAAGGCAAATTGGATAAGCGACTGAAAGCTTTTAAAGATTTGGCCTCCAGCGATTATGCGATGGAATCTTCGCCTCTTCGTGATTATCAAATCAACAAATGGATTTTGGACTACATTCGCGATTGGAATCAACGTGCTCAAGCCACCAATCAGGTGCAGATCGACGAAAAAGTGGTGCAAATATTGGCCGATTCCATTGGTACGGATCTAACGCGTATCACACTTGAGTTGCAGAAGTTGATAGATGGTCGTCCCGAAGGCGTGAATGTGATTGGAATGGATCTCGTGGAGCGAAATGTGGGTATCAGCAAAGATTATAATGTATTTGAATTGCAGGATGCTTTTGTTCGCAAAGATGTGCTGAAAGCCAATCGAATCACACAATATTTCGCGGCCAATAAGAAAGAACATGCCATTCAGAAAGAGCTGATGTCGGTATTTACATTTTTCTCCAATCTGATGGTATATCACTATTTGCCGGACAAGACGCCTCAGGCGGTTGCTCGCGATTTGGGTGTGGCGCCGTTTACGGTGAAAGATTATGCGGCAGCTTCGCGCGTATATACAAAAGGTAAGGTGTTCTCCATCATTGGATATATCCGCGAAACAGATGCCAAATCGAAAGGTTTCGGTGGGGCAATGGTGAGTGAGGCTGATCTTTGGAAAGAATTGGTGTATAAGATATTGCACTAAATGATAAGGGGATAGATTTGGAACGGCTTGCAACCCCTCTAAAAACATGCTAAAAGGTTCCATAAGTAAGTTTAAAGTTTAAGGTTTAAAGTTTAAAGTTTTTATGGCGTATTTATTTACTTCTGAATCGGTGTCGGAAGGACACCCAGACAAAGTGGCGGATCAGATATCCGACGCAATTCTCGACAGTTTCCTGGCAAATGATCTTCGTGCACATGGTGAAGATGGGGCAAACGCAACGCACGTGGCATGCGAAACACTCGTAACGACAGGTCAGGTGGTTGTAGCAGGCGAAATAACCAGTAATTCATACATCGATGTGCAGGATGTGGTTCGCAATACCATCACAAAGATTGGTTATACGAAGGCAGAGTACAAATTTGATGCAGAATCGTGTGGCATTCTGACGGCTATTCATGGTCAGTCACCCGATATCAATCAGGGCGTGAGCCGTGGCGAGGCGCTGAAGCAAGGCGCAGGTGATCAGGGCATGATGTTTGGCTATGCAACGAATGAAACGGATATCTATATGCCGTTGACCCTGGATATTGCCCACACCTTAATGTATACGCTCGCTCGCATACGTAAAGAGGGGAAAGAGATGACGTATCTCCGTCCGGACAGCAAATCACAGGTGACGATTGAGTATTCCGAAGATGGCAAACCACTCCGAATTGATACGATTGTTGTGTCTACCCAGCATGATAATCTGATCGACGACGAAAAAGCTATGCAGGAGTTGATACGCAAAGACATGATTGAGGTATTATTCCCTCGCGTGTTGAAGCGTGACAGCCGTTATGAGCAACTTTTCTCGCAGTTCCTGCAGGAAGTGGCAACGGGTAAAGCAAAACTTTTCGTGAATCCGACGGGCAAGTTTGTGGTGGGAGGTCCTCACGGCGATACCGGTCTGACGGGCAGAAAGATTATCGTGGATACGTATGGCGGTCGTGGAGCTCACGGCGGTGGTGCGTTCTCAGGAAAAGACCCATCAAAAGTGGATCGTTCGGCTGCTTATGCAGCACGTTGGATGGCGAAGAATCTGGTGGCAGCCGGAGTGGCTCGTGAAGCGCTGGTGCAGGTAAGTTACGCCATTGGCGTGGCAGAACCGGTCAGCCTGAATGTGAATACCTATGGTACGGCAAACGTGAAAATGACGGATAGCGAAATTGCAGAAACGCTCAAGCCGTTGTTTGACCTTCGTCCGGGTGCAATCGAGCAGGAACTGAAGCTCCGTCAGCCAATCTATGAAGAGACGGCTTCGTACGGACATGTTGGTCGTGCCTATCAGCCGGGCGTAAAGAAAACGTTCAAAGATGGCAATGGTAAGGAATTTACCATGGAAGTGGATTTGTTTACTTGGGAGAATTTGAACCGTGTAGATGAAATCAAGAAGGCTTTCGGGGTGCTCTAAAAATTCCCGTTTTTATCTATGAACAATAAACAGAAATCGTGGATCGTGGTCGGCATTATCGCTTTGGTGATAGTGCTCGACCAGGCTTTGAAATTCTATGTAAAACTGAATTTCCGTTTGGGTGAAGCTGTTGAAATTTTTCCGTGGTGGCAAATCTGCTTTGTGGAAAACAACGGCATGGCGTTTGGCATAGAATGGTTTGATAAATTGTTCCTCACGCTATTCCGCCTGGTGGCAGTAGGCCTGTTGGGCTGGTATATCCATACGCTTATTCAGAAAAAGATGGGCATGGGATATATCTCTACCATCGCTTTGGTGGCAGCTGGGGCGCTGGGCAATATTATTGATTGCCTGTTCTATGGATTGATTTTTTCTCCTTCCACGTTTGCAGAAACGGCTTCACTCGTTCCGTTTGGGCAGGGCTATGCCGATTTCTTCTACGGCAGAGTGGTGGATATGCTGTATTTCCCGCTGATTACCAATGGTGCTGGCGAGACATTATTCTTCCGTCCGGTATTCAATATTGCCGATTCTGCCATTACGGTGGCGGTAATTGTAATCATTTTGTTCTTCCATAAGGAACTGAACGAAACGTTGCAGTCCGAGAAACATGAAGAAAAATAACCATATTGGTCATATCGTATTCATGCTGTCGGTAGGGTTGACCCTACTGTTCTCGTCATGTACGATGCGCCCGAGTTCCGTGTTGTCGAATCGCAAGATGGTCAACATTTTGGTGGATTTGCATACGGCGGAAGGCGTTTTGCAGGCAGGCGGCTACAATTATGGCCATGACGACGATGTGAATGGTTATTATGCCGTAATCTTGGAGCAACATGGCGTGACGCAGGCCGAGTTTGATTCATCGATCGTGTGGTATACCATTCATCCGCAGTTCTTTCAACGTGTTTATCCAAAAGTGGTGAAGCGTTTGCAGGAACGTTATGATGCAGAAACGGCGTTGTTGGCGGCGCAGGATGCTGAATTGAAGTCACTCTTGGCGGCACAGGCAGATAGCATTTCCATGGCGGAGTCTGCTTTTTCTGTGGAGCGGTATTATCTGCAGGATGGTGTGTATGAGCGAGGCGATTCCGTTGCATATTATAATCCTTCCGGTTTGCGTATGGACCCGGCATTGGCAACGCAAGAGACGCTGTTCCGTCAGGGCTATCCTCGAAAACTGTATCAACCGCTCGTATTCCCTCTTTGCACGGATACGATTGAGGCAATTGCCGTAGCAGATAGCACGTCCGTAGCGGAAAATTAAGGAAAAGTGCCATTTCCTTGCCGAAAAAATTGCATCAAAATAGTAAAAACACTCGATTTGTTCAATTTTCTTGCCGAAAAATTTGCACAATCGGAAAAAAAATAGTAATTTTGCAGCCGATTTTGCTCAAAAGACCTAATTATGCCCGAATTTAGGGCCGTTTTTTGTGTGATATTACAAGGATAATTCGATTATTCGATTATATATTTTTTTATTAACTTCGCTCAGTTGTGCAGTGTAAAGATGTCTGTAGGCTGGGCTCTAAACATCAAACAAAGTGAATACTTTAAGTCAGAAAACCGTTTCTGTAAGCAAGGAAGCTGCCTTCGCACAGAAAGAGTGGGTTGTGATCGACGCAGAAGGCCAGGTAATGGGTCGTATGTGCTCGAAAGTTGCCAAGATTCTCCGCGGCAAGTACAAGCCATGTTTCACCCCAAATCAAGATTGTGGTGACAATGTAATTATCATCAACGCAGCAAAGGTTGAGTTGACCGGCAAGAAGATGACCGATCGCGTGTACATTCGCTACACGGGTTATCCAGGTGGTCAGCGCTTCTCTACTCCTGAGTTCGAATTGAATAAGAACCCAGAGAAGCTCATCACCAAGGTTGTTAAGGGTATGCTTCCTAAGAACCGTCTCGGTGACCGCCTCATCACCAATCTTCATGTTTTCGCTGGTGCAGAGCACAATATGCAGGCTCAGCAACCAAAAGTTATTGATCTCAACACTCTTAAATAATCACATCAATGGAAGTAGTAAACGCACTCGGACGACGCAAAGCAGCAGTTGCTCGCGTATTCGTCACTGAAGGTAATGGTACGATTACAATCAACAAGCGTGATCTCGCTGTTTATTTCCCATCGTCAATCCTTCAATTTATCGTAAAGCAACCATTGAGCAAGCTCGGTGTTGCAGAAAAGTATGATATCAAGGTTAACCTCGATGGTGGTGGCTTCAAAGGCCAGGCAGAGGCTCTTCGTCTTGCTATCGCACGTGCTCTCGTAAAGATCAACCCAGAAGACAAGACTGCACTCAAGGCAGAAGGCTTCTTGACTCGTGACGCTCGTGAGGTAGAACGTAAGAAGCCAGGTCAGCCAAAGGCTCGCAAGCACTTCCAGTTCTCAAAGCGTTAATCCATCGAATACTCCAAATTGCCAGGATGCCCTTGTGGCCTACCTGGCAATTGTTGTGACTATAAAAAAGCGCGCCCGTGCGTGCTTGCGTATGCCTGAGAATGAGAAAGGCAAGCGTGAAATTATCAGTTCACAACTACGGAATTTATCAACTAATTATTTATCAATTTGCCCACATAGGGCGCTAATTCTCATTTATTTCAAATTATGGCACGTACCAATTTTGAACAATTGCTTGAAGCAGGTTGCCACTTCGGTCACCTCAGGCGCAAATGGAATCCAGCTATGGCTCCTTACATCTTCATGGAGCGCAATGGTATCCACATTATCGACCTCAACAAGACTGTAGTAAAGATCGACGAAGCTGCTGAAGCTTTGAAGAACATTGCTAAGTCTGGCCGCAAGATCCTTTTCGTTTCTACCAAGAAGCAGGGTAAGGAAGTTATCGCAGCAGCAGCACAGGAAGTAGGCATGCCTTACATCTCTGAGCGTTGGGCTGGCGGTATGCTCACCAACTTCCCAACCATCCGCAAGGCTGTTAAGAAGATGGGTTCTATCGATAAGATGATGACCGACGGCACGTTTGATAACATCTCTAAGCGTGAGAAACTTCAGATCACTCGTCAGCGTGAGAAGCTCGAGAAGAACCTTGGTTCTATCGCTGATCTTACCCGTCTCCCTTCTGCACTTTTCGTAGTAGACGTAATGAAGGAGCACATTGCAGTGGCTGAGGCACAGCGTCTTGGTATTCCAGTATTCGCTATTGTTGATACCAACTCTAATCCTAACGACGTTGATTTCGTAATCCCAGCAAACGACGATGCTTCTTCTTCAATCGAAGCAATCCTCGCAGCTGTATGCGGAGCAATCAAGGAAGGTCTTGAGGAGCGTAAGGTAGAGAAGGCAGACGAAACCGCTGCTGCAGCAGAAGCTGACGCAGAGGCTCCAGCACCAAAAGAGCGCCGTCAGCGCGTTCGCAAGGCTGCTGCTGAGAAAAGCGAAAGCGCAGCTGAGAAGGTAGCAGAAGCTACTCCTGAGGCAGAGTAATAAGATTGTAGGGGGCGAGCAAAGCCCCCTCACAATTTTTTTAATCAACAATTTAACGATTTAACGAATTTACATTTAATCTTACAACTATGGCTGTAACACTTGCAGATATTAAGAAATTGCGCGACATCACTGGCGCAGGTATGATGGACGTTAAGAAGGCTCTTGAGGAGGCTAATGGCGACTTTGAAACCGCTAAGGACTTGCTCCGTAAGCGTGGTCAGGCTATCGCTGCTAAGCGTTCCGATCGTGAGGCTTCTGAGGGTTGCGTACTCGCAAAGGCTGAGAATGGTTTCGCTGCTATCGTAGCGCTTAAGTGCGAAACGGACTTCGTGGCTAAGAATGCTGACTTCGTAGCACTTACCAAGAAGATCCTTGACCTCGCTATTGCTAACAAGCCAGCTGATCTCGCTGCTCTCTTGGCAATCAAGGTGGATAACCTCACCGTTGCTGAGCTCGTTACCGAGCGTTCTGGTGTAACTGGCGAGAAGATGGAGCTCTCAGACTACGCTTTCGTAGAAGGTGCTTGCGTTGACGCATACAATCACCTCGGCAATAAGCTCTCTACTGTTGTTGTATTCTCAGAAGCTGACCAGGAAGTTGCTCACGGCGTAGCAATGCACATCGCTGCAATGAACCCAATGGCTCTTGATGCTGACCACATTGCAGAAGAGGTGAAGGCTCGCGAGCTCGCTGTAGCTATCGACAAGACGAAGGCTGACGAAATCGCTAAGGCTGTAGAGCAGGCTATCCGTAAGGCTGGCATTAATCCTGCACACGTTGATACCGACGACCATATCGAGTCTAACCAGGCTAAGGGTTGGTTGACCGCTGAGCAGGCTCAGCTCGCTCGCGAAATCAAGGTTTCTGCAGCTGCAGAAGCTGAGGCTAACCTCGAGAAGCAGGCTAAGAAGATTGAGATGATTTCTCAGGGCCGTCTCCAGAAGTACTTCAAGGAGAATACGCTTATGGATCAGATCTACGTTGGTAATGACGATAAGCAACCAGTTAAAGAGTTCCTCGCTAAGAATAAGGCAGTTTGCCTTGACTTCAAGCGTGTTACCCTCAACCAGGAGTAATCCTTATCCTGATTCTATCGCAAAAAAGCAGCCTTCCGGGCTGCTTTTTTTGTGCCCATATTTATTTAGTGACGCTGAATAAAACTGACTGCAAAGTTGTTTTCCGATTTTTCTCTACAAAAAGTTGCCAAATTATTTTTTACTATGCGGTTTTTTTTATATCTTTGCACCGTAAATCATAAATGCACGCATATACGCGAAAGTAAGCGAGATTAATAACAAATAACAAAATGGAAACAAGTAAGATCTACGATTTTGAAATGGGTTATCTAAAAGGTACGAGAAAGAATGATAAACATCGCAGCAAAGTGATTTGTGCTGGTTTCCTGCAAACGGAAATATTTTTCGATTGGCGAGAAGATGACAAGTGGCAGGAGGGATATAAGACCGAAACCGTGTATAACGAAGACAACCAGCCGCTTACTATTCATGATTTTGTTCCCCAAGGTGAAGGTTGGCAATCTATTTGCAAGATTAATTATCAGTATGATAGGCGTGGTCGCAAGATAGAGGAGGTTCAATTGGATGAAGATAATACTCCTGAGGAAAGGTCTGTTTATGACTATCATTTGGACAATGATGGAAATGGCTTCGTGAGGATATCTGAAGAAAAGTGGAACGACAACTCTTGGCGCAAGGTGTCTCAATACACGGAGCATTATGTAGAGCAAAAGATCATCTCACGCAAGCAACATTCCCGAGAACTGCAAGATGGCAAATTTTATGCTGAGTGGAATGATGAGTATAAAACCTATTCCTACGAAATAGCCGCTGGCCTCTATAGAGAGACAATAGTCACCAGTAGAATGGGCCTGACCGAAGACGGCTCTGGATTAGGAGATTGGGAAGAGAAGGAGAAAACCATTATTGAGAAAGATGGTTCAAAGGAGACGTGGACGCTGTATTCCAAACATGGCGAGGAATGGGTTGCCGTGCAGAAAGGTGAATTGACCAAGGGTGACAACATCATCATCGCGCAAAAAGACTATGCTTACGAAGATGGCGATTGGGTCCTGGAATATGAAGTAAAGAAGATAGAATCGTAAATTACAACCAAGCACTATATCGTCTATCTACACAAGCGGTTTGTCGCGCGGAAAAGCAGCAGTATGCGGCGTTAACGGATATTATAACCAAGGAATGGTCAGGCGACAACACGACAGTATAAGGCTTTCAAAGGGCTGAAAAAAGAGTCGCTCCGTGATAATAAGACCACGATGGAGCTCGCACTCAACATGGTGGCAGAGGCTGCAACGGTTGAGATTTCCAAGGCAGAGAATCCAAAGGGCTTTGTGCAGAGTGCGAAAGTGGCACATAAAGGTGGCAAGATTGCGGCTCAAACTCGTGCCCAGATTGAAGCCCAAACCGGTCGCAGCATAGTCTCTCCCGAGAAGGCTTCAGACTATATTCTTCCTGCTGAAGAAACGGAGGCTCTGCCTTTTGATGAAGACAGAAACAAGAAAGATAAGTAAAGGTTTGCCTCGACTTCAAGCGTGTTACCCTCAACCAAGAATAATTCCCCTTATATAAGGACATTAAAAAAGCAGTCTTCGGACTGCTTTTTTTGTGCTAACCCTCCATTTCGCCTAACGCCAGAATGAGATTTGCTGATTTCTGTTTATTTTTTATGCGTATTTCTCTCAAAAGTTTGGCAGTTTCAAAAAAAATCACTAACTTTGCATCCGCAAAGTCTTCCTTCGTGACTTCAAATAGAGGAACTTACGCATGCACGCGTAATAAAATAATGTGCAAGCCTTGCCGAAACTCTAAACAGCGAAGCGGGCACCCAGCTGCAGCGGTGACAACTGCATATTAAGAAAGCGTTTACGAACGTTGGTATAATTTTTGTAGAGAGAAAGTAAAACATTGATATTATGCCAGAAATAACAAGATTTTACGGAATTATCATTAAGATGTTCTTTAAACCCAAAGAGCATGAGCCTGCGCATATTCATGCAATATATAATGAATATGTGGGTATTTTTGATATTAAAACTTTTGAAATGATAGATGGAGATTTGCCACAACGTGCTCAGCAATTGGTTAGGGAATGGCTTATCATCAACAAAGACCAGTTGAATCAAATGTGGCAGAGTCAAGTTATCGTAAAATTACCACCATTATGATACCACGAATAAAGGAAGTAAAAGCGCTTGAGAATTTTGTGCTTTTCGTTATTTTCGACGATGGGTACAAGGTGTATTATGATGTCAAAGAAGATATCGAACAGTTGCCGTCTTTCCGTAGTTTGAAAGAAGAGTACGGACTTTTCAATCAGTTTGAGTTAGATGCCAGTCGTACGTGTGTGACTTGGTCGGATGAAATCGATCTCCCAAGTGATAGCATTTACGAGTACGGAATCGCTGCATAAAACATAGTCTCCACCTCCTGGACTGAAAATAAGAGGTTGTCCCTGCTTGCGGACGTGAAATGCAAGCAAAGCCTCGCCGAAGTTCTAAACAGCGAAGCGGGCATCCAGCCGCAGTGGCGGCTAATTTGTATTGAAAAAAAGCGTTTACTCGCTTGTTTGGACAACCTGAAATTTCGCAACTTTCAATATACTGTTCCGAGCAAGACAAAGTAGATGCTCACGAGTGTATATTCACTCGCCCGCACCTTTGGACGATAGTTCGAAGTGTGCGTTGGTGTATTCCAACTGTTGGCGATCATATATACATGGCGTGGGTTTCTGTTTGCCTCTCAACAGTATAGGTCCGCGAAAACCTCAGGTTGTGAGAACTGCAAGTCAGATTCCCACGCTTTTTGTATGTATACAACTCATCTTCAGGGAATTTGGGGTGAAAGTAATTTAACGATCTATGCCACAGACTTATTCACAAAGGAAGGCTTCCAGTTTTGTGAGGTATCTTGAACAATACCATGGCAAGAAAGAGCATGCATTGCATTTACAAGATGAGTTTGCGCACAATTCATCTTGTATCTCCAGAGATGAAGTGTCGCACAAACTTCAGCTACTCTATGGTCTACGAGGACGAACTTATGTTCCCCATTTGAAAGAGCAGGCCCAAAACATCTCGCAAATTACTAATATTGATACTCGGTTACGCGATGGTGATTATCAACTCGTTGAAGATGTTGCATGTGTAGTTTCAACACAACAAGGCCAATCTGATTTATCCGATATTTCAGTCCAAACCGCACTACAATTCTGTCATTTGCACGCGCCAGAGCAGTTCCCGGAGTGGGATGATGTTACCGATTGGTTTGTTAAAGCCTATCAAAAATCCAATCATCTCCGTCCAATAGCCAGCCGAGTCGGGCAGATTGCAAATAAGATACGATCGATAATCGATGTTTATCATGCAGTACGCGATGCGTTCGATTTAGAAGAGGATGTACCATACGATACGATTAAAGACAAAATGTACGACATTTTGCTTACTATTGGCATAAAACTGACGGAACCCGAGGTGCTGCAACATTTAGCAAGAGGACTAAATACTCCTATCTCAGACTTTACAACAGAAGTTCTAGAAGAGATTCTTCCTGACTTGGCTTTCAATATTGCCATTCCGCATAATCTACTAAGAATATTAGTTTCACTTTTGGTTCGTTTTTTCCTTCTGCACGTTATAAACCATTACGGACAATACTGGCACGAACAATTACAAGAGCTTCAGTATAGACTTCGTGCTCATGCACCTCCTGCAAATAATAATATGAATGCTTAATTAATAACAAAAATTTATGAAAACAAGATTTTTAACACTACTTATTGCCTCACTGCTTACTTGCACAATATGGGCAAGCAATGTCATTACCTACACGGCATCTTCAAAGTTAACCGAAACGACAAGTTCCGCCTTCTACGGCCTCTACGAAAATGCTTTCAATGTGAGTATCACCAGTCATACTTTCTCTAACGGCACAGGTACAATCACTTTTTCTGGTGATGTGACGAGCATTGGGTACAGAGCTTTCTCAGGTTGCTCAGGCTTGACCTCCGTGACGATTCCTGAATCCGTGACGAGCATCGGGTACGAAGCTTTCAGCGGTTGCTCAGGCTTGACATCTGTAATATGGAACGCAGTAAACTATGTTTCAAACTCATCTTTCGATGAACCGTTCTCTGACATTAGGTCACAAATAACCAGCTTTACAATAGGAGACGAAGTAGAAACAATTCCTAAATATCTTTGCTACTGGATGGAAAAACTTACTTCAGTGACAATCCCTAATTCCGTGACGAGCATTGGAGATTATGCTTTCCGCAGTTGCTACGGCTTGACTTCCGTAACGATTGGGAATAGCGTGACGAGCATTGGGTACGAAGCTTTCTCAGGTTGCTCAGGCTTGACCTCCGTGACGATTCCTGAATCCGTGACGAGCATCGGGTACCAAGCTTTCGATAAGTCCGGTATCACTTCGGTCGTTTGGAATGCCGTCAATTGTGCTTCGCCTTCTTCAGAATCAGCATCTCCGTTCTATGGCATTCGCGCAAACATCACCAACTTTACAATAGGAGACGAAGTAGAAACAATTCCTAAATATCTCTGTTCTGGGATGACTAAACTTACTTCTGTGACAATCCCTAATAGCGTGACGAGCATTGGGTTCAGGGCTTTCGAGGACTGCTCCGGCTTGACATCCGTGAACTATACCGGAACAATAGCTGATTGGTGTAATATTACTTTTGGCTCATATGAATCTAACCCGACATATTATGCACACCACCTCCTTATTGATTCTGTACAAATCACGGATTTAGTCATTCCTAATTCTGTGACGAGCATTGGATATTATGCTTTCAGCGGTTGCTCCGGATTGATTTCCGTAACGATTCCTAACTCCGTGACGAACATTGGTACTTCTGCTTTCTATGGTTGCTCTGCTTTGACCTCCATCACCATTCCTAATTCCGTGACGAGCATTGGTGTGTTTGCTTTCTTTGATTGCTCTAGATTGACCTCTGTGACGATTGGGAATAGCGTAACGAGCATTGGAGATTATGCTTTCAGCGGTTGCTCCGGCTTGACTTCCGTAACGATTCCAAATTCCGTGACAAGCATTGGAGAGTATGCTTTCTGCGGTTGCTCCGGCTTGACATCTGTAACGATTCCTAACTCCGTGACGAGCATTGGTAGAAGTGCTTTCAGCGGTTGCTCCGGCTTGACATCTGTAACGATTCCTAACTCCGTGACGAGCATTGGGTATACAGCTTTCATGGGTTGCACTAATCTTCAGATGATAACCTTGGGTCCTTCCTTAACCGAAGTTGGTGATTATGCATTCTACGATTGCAAACGCATCAGCGAAATAACTTGTTATGCGAGAGTGACTCCTGATGCATATAAGCACACTTTCGAAGGTATCAGCAGGATGGCTTACCTCTATGTGCCAGCAGGTTCTGTTCGTGCATATATGATTGATTCTAATTGGGGCGTGTTTGACATTCATGAGATTGGTGCAGACTCCATTACGGTGACGGGCAATGGTGTATTGGTTGAGCCATCCGACAATGAGGCCATTTTCACTTGGCCGATGAGCGATGGTGCATCTACCTACTCACTTACCATCACCAAAAATGGCATAGCGTTCTGCACGCTGACCTTCAACGCCAATGGTCAACTCACGAATATCGCCTTTGCTCCTTCACGCAACGGCAATCAGCATGCTCCTGCAGCTGCACTCACGGAGAACGGCTATCAGTTCACGGTTACCGGTCTGGATTACGCAACGAACTACGCTTTCTCGCTGTATGCCAAAGATGCAGCAGCTCAGGTTGTGGCTTCTTATTCCGGTACATTTCATACGAATGGCGCAACTGCATTGGAAGATGTGCAGCCCAGCGGCATGCAGATTCAGAAGATTCTCCGCGATGGTGTACTCTATATCATCACGCCTGACGGCACCTTCGATGCCACCGGGCGGCGAGTAGAGAAGTAATTTCGTCTATAGTTCCGGATACTATCCGGCAGTATATATTCAAGTCCCATCGGTTCTTCAAGAATCGGTGGGGCTGTTGTTTCCCTACGACAAGGGTATAGGGTAGTGACGTAGTAGTATCGAGGGCGGCCTTATGCCGCATTACTCTTGTTCACAAGCCTTCCTGATAAGGGACACTGCGTGTACAGCGCAGGTATAGGAGCCGTGGAGAAGCCTCTCTCCTTGGGTGGCTCTTGTGTCAGACATGGGCTATTCCTAATCTTTTTTCTCTTGGTTATTAGCTCAAGCGTTTGCCCAAGCAAATATGTGTCCGGACACTGTCCGTTGTCCTTTTGCCCGCAAACCCCTTTATTTACTGGGAAACGGACATCCGGACACCTGTCCGGAACTGTCCGCTTCTGTCCTTATTCCCGGTTTAAAAATGTACGATTTTTAAGATTTGGTGGTTTTTTGAGATCCCTTTGGGAGACTTATCAGGTACTTATCTACTACTTATCAACACCTACGTGTGGGGAAGTGGAGCAAAAATGTACGATTTTTAAGATTTTACGCATTTGCGGCTCTATGTATACGCAAAACAAAACCCCGAGCTTGTGGCTCGGGGCTATGCGCGGGGACGCAGCGAAGAAGAAAACACTATGATGATGATTGATGATTATTTGATTTTGAAGCTGTGTCCAACGACTTTGTTTTTGCGACCTTCACGGCCTGATTAGAATGAACCTCACGGCTTGATTGTATCTAAGGGGTAAGTTAATCAGGATGCCCCTTTTTATTTAATTAAATGTCCGTTTTTGAGAATCGTGACGGGGTCTTTGCGCGTAGGCGTGAGTTGACAATGAATATCGTGCGTAGGCGCATCCATACGTGCTGAAGGCATTGCGTGGGGAAGGAGAGAGTCGCCATTGATGAAGATGATCTTCTCGCAACCTTCTGGCACTACGATAGAGAACCATGTGTAGTCGCCTTCTGTGCCGCAATTACGCATGCGAGTGATGCTACTGCCTCCATTCTCTCCCCATGCGTATAAATACATATTGTCCCAATCGGCACTTTTTCCTGCTACGCGGATGGTTACTCCGGTTTCTGACTTTTTGCGTTCTGCAAAATCAACTGCCAAAGCTTGTGTGGCAAATGCTACGAGGAGGATGCTCGTTGCAATCCAATTGGTAAATAAGGTCTTCATAATATGTAGGTATTAAGATGGTAATTTGCGATGTTGTAGCCCTTCCCAAATCCTCTTCCGGAAAAGCTGGTGCAAAATTACTGCTATTTTTGAAGACCGCTGTTGCGTTATATAAAAATTGTATTGCGTTTTACGTAAAACATATTGCAAATCTTAAAATTGATTGCAAATTTTATAAAAAGTCGATTTTTGAAGTTAATTTTTCGCCAAAAATCGATAATTTTATGCAATCCGCAATTGATAAAAAGTTTACTTTTATGCGTAAATTGCAAGATTGGTAATTTTTAGCATGCGCTAATTGCGCTATTGCCAATATGGTTAAGCCTTCTTTTTGAGTGCGTTGCGGTAGTCGGTGAAGGACGTACCCGTGATTTTTTGGAAAGCTCGATAGAACGTGGTGGGATGGTTGAAACCGCCAGCATACACCACATCCTGAGTTGGTATGGAAGGATTTTTCTCCAGCATAGGAATCACTTCTCGATGAATGCGTAGTGCGTTGATGTAGTCGGAGAACGTTTGATGCAGTACATCATTGAGATATACGGAGAGATATGTTTGGTTGGTTCCCAGCGTGTCGGCCACCTCTGAAAGCGTGATGCCTTGCTTCATATAGAGCTTCTTCTCATCCATAAGGATAGTGAGCTGCTCGCCAATACCTTTATCAATGGCATACGCACCAGCCGCCTTCGTGCTCACTTCTGTTGCCATTGTGCTCACTTCGGTTGCCTTCGTACTCACTTCGGCCGCTATTTTGCTCGTTTCAGCAGTTTTGGGTTTTGCATCCATTACTTTCTGCTCCTGCTTGGTGGCCAATTCTCTCGCCTCGGCACGGCTAATATCAATGCCCTGAACAGCCGGGCGTTCGATATCCTGCACTATCAGGTGGCATAAGTAGATTCCAGCGGAAGTCAGAAGCAGGAAATAGCAAGGGAAGACCCAAGAACTTGGTGGCAAATTGGTAAATGCCAAAATGGGCGTAGGCGCAACGAAAAGAAGGAGCACACCGCCAAAAGCCAACAGCAGTTTGCGCAACTGCAACACGAGGAAATCGCCATTCACCATATACTTGGGAATGTCGCGAAAATACGTATAAATGCGGATGGATGCGTAACTTATCAGGAAAAGATTGCTCACAACCACGACTGATGTATAAATAGCCTGATAAGCATGCGGATGATCTAGCGTGATGAAATAGGTGCCCAGCATGGCGGGAGGAGCAATGAAAATGGAGCGATGCCAGGGCTTAATCGTGGTGGAACGCAACTGCGTATATAGGAAAAACGCCACGAAAATCAAGAGTAACGGCATCACGAATGCGTCCAGCGGAAGCAACTTGTAATAGATGCTTTTATCGCCAACAAGCCAACCTGCCAGCATATAGCCATATGGCTTAATGCACATCAGAATGCCACAAAAGAGGCGCTGATAGATGGCCAACTTGCGCCATGTGAACAAAAAGTACACAATGAACGCTGTGCAGACAAGTTCCGGGAAGAAATACAGACTAATAATGAGGTGCTGGAGCATATTATTGGAAGAAAGTGAAATTTACATTACCATATGTGCGATGCTCCACGAAATGTGGATGTTGCGAAA
This sequence comes from Paludibacteraceae bacterium, assembly GCA_045600985.1. GTDB lineage: Bacteria > Bacteroidota > Bacteroidia > Bacteroidales > Paludibacteraceae > Colicola. The sequence goes on along the minus strand of JAZRYY010000003.1, from coordinate 76,786 downwards.
AATCGTCGGCTTTTGAATGCTCAAGCACGAAAATTCCGCCCTCTTTAAGCACGTTGTGCTGGAAGATCAAATCGGGAATGGTGGGCAATTTCTCCAATGCGTAAGGGGGATCTGCATAGATGAAATCGTATTGTGCACGGCAAGCTGCGAGATATTTAAACACGTCTCCGCGCACGAGCGACAAGTTTTGGATGCCCAATTGCTTGCAGGCAGAAATGATAAAATTCTGCTGCACATGCGCCATTTCAACCGACGTAACGCTGCGTGCTCCTCTGGATACGAACTCTATGCCGATACCACCTGTTCCAGCAAAAAGATCCAACATGTCCACACCTTCAAAATCCATTCTGTTTTGCAGCAGATTGAAGAGCGACTCCTTGGCGAAGTCGGTGGTAGGACGAGCCGTGATATTCTTAGGCGGATTCAAGCGGCGACCTTTATATGTGCCAGAGATGATACGCAAAGTTATAAATCAAAGGTGTTCAAGTGGGCATCCATCAGTTTGCGGGTAGAAACGCCGCATTGGATATGCAGTGGCGTTCCGTTGGGCAGGCGGAGCTGCTCATAGATAGAAAGCAACCAATAGAGTGTCTGCTCTTTGGTGGACGAATCATAGATGTTGGCCAATTGCAAATGTCCCTCTTTGAATACTGCCACAGCCAGTTTATCTCCTTGGCGAATAGCCGTTACCACGTCTGCCAAACCAGTTCGCACGCACGCGCGAATAAGAAAAGGTATCACGTGCGGGCGATGTTCCGTATTTGGACGGGTTTCTATCAGGCATACGCAGCGCTGCTCGGGAATGGCCTCCTGCGCAATTTGCTGGTCGCGAGGAATGCGCTCACGCAGAAAATTGAGCCACAAGTCGGGATTTTCCTCATTTAAAAGCTGCTCAGGTACTACGGTAAAAACCGACCAGATAAAATTAAATCCACCCGCTTCAGGGCCGGTGGATTTAACTGATTCTTGTATGTCGTTTGAATTGGGCATTACTCCCAGTTACCAGCGTTGTTGTTTGGTTCGTATTCATCACCGAAGCAAAGGCCTGGATAGTGACCAAGCTTTTCTTCCATATCAATGAGGTTTACGCGTTCTTGTGCGTCCTGATCGCTAAGATAGGTGTTGTAGTGTGCGCGAACCATAACCAATGGCACGTGGATGCCTTGGCTGGTGGTGTAGTTATCGTTCACAACCACCTCATATTTCAGGCCATCGGTGAAAGGAATAACAGCCATCTCTGCGATGTTTTCATTGGTATACTTGCCATGATAGAGAGCCTCGATGAGTGGGGTAGAGATGGTATCACGGCGGAAGCCGGTCAAGCCATTAGCTTCTACTTCCTTCCAGTTGCCGGTTTTTTGTGCCTTCTCGATCATTCGAACAGCTTTGAGTTCGGTCAGGCCAGCCTCAAGCTGCTTATCGGTGAGTGCGCCTTCCTTCACTACCTCTTTCTTGGTACCAGTTTGGAGCCAAAGAATTACAGAGTCCATGCTGGCGGTGTAGCGTCCATGCTGCAAACGATACTCATTGAATGCAACACGAAGGTCAACGAGCTTCTCAACAACAGGAGTTTCGCGGTCAAGACGCGTGTTTTCAAAATTGATAGGAGTTACTACGCTGTCCACGAGGATGTAGGACAAAAAGCAAATTGCAATTGCGAGTAATACACGAACAGTTGTTTTCATTTTTATGGTATTTTTAAATTTATATGCTTAATTAGCGCTAAGTTGTATAAATCGGGTGCAAAGTTACTAATTTTTTTTCATATATGAAATAGTTTTGTAAAGAAATTTGCATTTTTTTTGTTTTTTCCATAAAAAAGTAGTACCTTTGCATCGTTTTGCACGGTTTTTGAGGGAAATAACATATGATCGTATTATCAAATATAGAATTGCAGGAATTGCGCAAGTCGACAGCAACGATTGCGCAACAGGAAATTGGTTTGGGTCAGACAGTAGTGTCTGCCATCATGATGCAGGACGAGGACGAGGACGCAATCCTGGCCGCCGGAGGCGAGCAGGCCCTCACCATCGTGCGCGGACTACACCGCGTAGATGAACTGTATCGCAAGAATATGTCGCTGGAAACGGAGAATTTCCGCAAATTGCTGCTTGCATTGGCAGAGGATGTACGCGTAGTGCTCATTATTATTGCCGAGCGTACTGCGCTGATGCGTTATCTTAATACGGCAGAGCGCTCGCGTAATGAAGACGGCAGCTATACGGCAGAAGCACAGGAAATAGCGAAAGAAACGTCGTTCCTTTATGCTCCGTTGGCTCATCGTTTGGGCCTTTATCAGGTGAAAACCGAGTTGGAAGATCTATCGCTGAAGTTCGTTAATTATGAGACCTACAAGGAGATTGCTCATGCGCTCAATGAGAAGAAAGCGCAACGAGATGCATATATAGCTGCCTTCATCAAACCGGTGGAAGAGAAACTGCTGGCAATGGGACTGAAATTCCATATCAAAGGCCGTACAAAATCCATCCATAGTATCTATAACAAGATGCAAAAGCAGCAATGTGGAGTGGATGGCATCTACGATCTCTTTGCTATTCGCGTCATCCTCGATTCCGAGCCGGAAAAGGAGAAGGCGGAGTGCTGGCAGGTGTATTCCGTGGTGGCAGATATGTATCAGCCTAATCCTAAGCGCTTGCGCGATTGGCTCTCCATCCCTAAATCGAATGGTTATGAATCGTTACATACCACTGTGCTTGGTCCGGAGCAGAAATGGGTGGAGGTGCAAATTCGTACCGAACGCATGAATGAAGTGGCAGAGAAAGGTGTGGCCGCCCATTGGATGTACAAAGGTGGTAAGGCTGAGACGGGTTTGGACGATTTCCTGCGTGGCGTAAGAGAAATGCTGGAGAGCGAGCAGGTGGATCAACGCGAGGCCATGTCGGATTTTAAGCTCAATCTCTATGATGAGGAAGTGTTTGTGTTTACTCCAAACGGCGATTTGCACAAGCTTCCTAAGGGAGCTACCGTTTTGGATTTCGCTTTTGCCATTCATTCGGGACTTGGCTGCAAATGTATGGGCGGCAAGATTGGCGGCAAGAACGTGCCAATCAAACATGTGCTGCGCAATGGCGATCAGGTGGAGATTCTCACGTCGCCAACCCAAAAGCCAACCGAAGCATGGCTTAAGATCGTAAAAACGGGCAAAGCAAAGAATAAGATTCGCCAGGCAATCAAGGAAGTGGAGTACCGCCAGGCGGCTGAAGGACGAGAGCTCTTCGAGCGTAGATTCAAGAATTGGAAACTGGAAGCCACCGAAGGTGAAGTGTCGCATTTGGCAAAAAAACTTGGCTTCAAAGCAGTATCCGATTTCTATCAGGCGATCGCGCTCGGCAAATTGGATATGGCTCTCGTTCGCGAGCGATTTGAGGCACAGCAGGAAGCTGCTGCCGCAGTGCAGCCAACAGCCATCACTTCTGCGCAGGAGTTTGTGCGTATGCCAACCGAAGATGATCGTTTGCGTCAGGATGAACTCGTGATCGATCAGAATCTTCGTGGCGTGGAATATAAGTTGGCTAAATGCTGCAATCCAATCTACGGCGACCAGATTTATGGTTTCGTGAGCGTGACGCAAGGCATCAAGATTCACCGTATCGATTGCCCCAACGCGGCAGATATGAAAGCGCGTTTCCCATATCGTGTGGTGCCTGCTCGCTGGTCGGGAAAAGCGATTGGTTCGCAATATCCAATCACGCTTCGCGTGGTTGGCAATGATGATATCGGTATCGTGAGTGGTCTAACGTCGTTGATCAATAAAGAGAGTGGCGTATTGCTGCGTACGATTTCCATTGATTCGCACGATGGTATTTTTGAAGGACAGCTGACACTGATGGTGTCGGACACGTCACAGCTCGATGCCGTGCAAAAGAAAATGATGGGTGTACGTGGCGTGAAGTCCATCACCCGGAGTTGATCTGAAAACCAAAGAATATGCGTAAATTTGCAACAATACTGACTTTCTTACTTTCGCTCACGTCTCTTTGGGCAGAAGAGTATACGGGCCGTGTGGTGGACAATAATGGTGAACCATTGCCATTTGCAACGGTCTATTTGGAGGCTAAACCAGAGGTAGGAACGGCCACCGGCAGCGAAGGTGTGTTTGTGCTCAACACGAATGAATCGCCTTCTTCGGTGGTGCTGATTTCCTTTATCGGATATGAGATACAGCGTTGCCGTCTGGCTGAGTTAACTGCTGATAATCAACGAGTTATAACGCTCAAAGAGCAACCCGTAGCCTTGCAGGAAATGGTGGTGTCGGCAGCTGCACCCAAGCAGAAGAATAAGCGCAAGATGATGGCATATCTGCTGGAACGCGTCTACTTGCGAATGCAAGAAGATTTTGCCGAAGCGCCTGCTCGCTATCGTATCGTTTCCGATGTGCGTATGACGGCAGAGCAATCGCCTTGGGGGATGGAGCAGATGATTGCGGATGTGGTGAATATGCCTCATCAGGGTAGGGAAGGAAGTGATTCTATTCAGTTCGCCGCTACATATTGCAAGCGTTTCTTCCAGCAGGAAATACGTGATCGTGCAGATACTATTTTAGCCGGAAATCGCTTGGATAAGAACATGCGAAAAGCTGCCAACGAAGTGGATTCAGGGGTAGTGGTGCATAAATCGCTTTGGGCGATGGGTAATATACGCTACGATTTTGAGCGCACGATGGAAGACGTTCGTCATTGGTGTGTTTCCACCGAGAGTGAAACGGAAACCGTGCTTACCTATACGGAAAAGAAAAATTATTTGGGAATATTCAAGTACACTTTCGTGCGACACTACATTGTTGACTCAGAAACGCTGAGTGTAAAACGTTTTGCCGAGGAATTGACGATGGCACTCAAGGTTCCGTTTGGCTATAAGTTTAGTAAAGATGATTTGGCGTTGCTCAATTTGCTGAATATGGACGACGCAAAAATCAACAACTTCCGTTTGAAGAAAGCCGATGCCAAGATTACACTCAATACGATATATCAGCGTGTAGATGGCAAAATATATCCGCAAGAGAAGAATCTGCGTACGAAAGCCAAAATGGAGGGCAAAGACAGAACGATTCCAGTAGATGTGAAAGCTATGCAGCGCGTAACCTCCGTTAAACCTAATGCCACTCCAATGAAAACCAGCGAGATGACGAAGCGTGTCAATCGCGAAATCGTGTCGGTATTTTAATGTGTGAACATTAAGCCGATGTACAAACGTGGGCCAGTGGGTGTGAGCATCTGTTTTTGATGAATGGCGATGAGCCAATCTGCTTTCACAACCACGTGAAGTTTGCGAGTGGCTGCAATATCGGCTCCAATGCAAGGATCAAGCACAAACATGCCGCGCTTGGTGTATTGCGCAGGGTAGGTAGCTTCCGAAGATGCATAATCTTTAAAACTTTCCCATGCGTCTTTAATGGTGGGATGCTGAGTGGTGGCATCGTTGCTGTAGACGTGTGTGGCGCGCTGTGCGCCACCACCGATGGTGCCGCCAATGAAAGGTTGTATTTTCCCCCACGTAAGATAATATTCGTTGAGAAGACCACCCCATCCCGTACGGATGTTGCTGCCGTCGCCCTGGCTCTTCACCGGCATCGTGCTTACATAGCCTTCTGCTCCCACTTTCCAATGCTTAAACAGGTGTATTTTGAGTGCACCACCAATGCCATACGTCACGCTGCGAAGCGTGGTTTCGTTGCCTGCAGCGTCAGGAAAACCAACACCTTGTCCGTATTGGTACCCCATATGTAACATCATGCCTCCAGCATATCCGTGAAATACACCGGTGCGCTCTTCTGTGGATTTTTCCGCTTCCGTCGTTTGTTCCTGTGCAACTGCCGCCAATGAGAACAGGAGCAACAGAAAAATGCTGATTTTCCTCATCCTCTGTTTAAGGGGGTATTCTAAAAATTCCCCGTTTACATGTTAAACAATTTTATTGGGTAGTTCTCCACTTTTCTGCTGCTTTTTGTTTTTTGCTTGTATCTTGCTGATTATCAACATTCGCTGGCTCATGTTGCCAAAGACCTTACGCTCGGGATAACATGCAAGCATATTCTCCTCTCGCTTAATCGGTCTTTTCAGTCAGTCACTATGCCCGCATAGCTCCTTCCTTCTGCACAGCAATCTACTAAGTAAAATTCCAAAAGGCATTCAAAAAGCAATTATTAAAACACCCCTAATTCTAAAAACTTCTCTGCAGCCGCCAAATCTTCGGGCGTATCTATACCAATCGTTTGTGTGTGGGTTTGTGCCACGCGTATTTCATATCCAGCTTCCAGCCATCGCAACTGCTCCAAACTCTCGGCTTTTTCCAAAGGGGATTGTGGCAGCTGCACTAATTCTCTCAGCACGTCTGCACGATAGGCGTAGAGGCCAATATGCTTGTGAAATGGCATACCACGGCGCTCCGCCTCGTTGAGCCATTCTTCTTCGTTTATGCCGCGTAAATACGGAATAACAGATCGGGAGAAATATAAAGCACGCCCATTACCAATTACCACTTTCGGGCTATTTGGATTGCGAAGCGCTTCCATACCATCAGCAGGAGAAAATGGCTTCACCAGTGTGGCAATATCGGTGGGAAAACAACCCTTCAAAAGCTCAATCTGCTCGGGTTGGATGAACGGCTCATCGCCCTGAATGTTGATAACGACATCTGCTGAGGTACCGCATTTTTCGTATGCTTCAAAGCAGCGGTTGGTGCCGCATGGATGGTCAGGCGAGGTCATTACGGCTTGCCCGCCGAAGGAGGTGACACAATTGAAAATACGCTCGTCATCAGTGGCAACAACCACGTGCTCCAATGCTTTTTTTGCTTGCTCATATACGCGTTGGATCATGGGCTTGCCGCCTATTATTGCCAATGGTTTTCCCGGGAATCTCGTTGACGCATATCGCGCCGGAATAATGCCAATAAAGTTCATTTATTCTTGGTTTTCTATTTTGCTTAACAGTGTGAACGCGCCGTTCACGGTTTTCACCTGTTCAATCACGGCACTTCTCTTCTTTTCGTTGCTTCCTTCGCGTACAGGAAGTTCACGCAATTTGCAACGTTGTGGCCTCGTCACGATGAACTGCAGTACCTTGCCGAAAGTGTCGGATTTATAGTATGGCGACTGCATGTTGCTTGGAAAATAGATGGTGAGTCGCTCTTGCTTGAGGATGATTTTCTCAATGCCGAGACGCATGCACAACCAGCGCAAACGTACCACCTGTAGCAATTCCTCGCCTGCCTCTGGAAGCACGCCAAAGCGGTCAATCAGGCGTTTCTTGAAGGCTATAAGTGCATCCTCATTTTGGATGGAATCCAGTTCGCGATAGAGGCTGATGCGTTCGGAGATATTCTCAATGTAGGTTGACGGGAAGCCAATCTCGAGGTCGGATTCGAGTTGGGTATCGTTGACATAGTATTTGCCTCCACTGGTCTGCTCGCCACCAATGGCATCCTCGAATAGATCTTGAAATTCTTCTTCCTTCAACTCGTGTACCGCCTCGGTGAGAATCTTTTGGTATGTTTCGTAGCCAAGATCTGCAATGAAGCCACTTTGTTCCGCGCCCAACATATTGCCCGCACCACGAATATCAAGATCCTGCATCGCCAATTGGAAGCCGCTGCCAAGGTCGGCAAACGTCTCCAATGCCGTAAGACGACGTCGTGCTTCGGGTGTAAGTAATTCTGGTGTTGGAGCCACCAGATAGCAATATGCTCTGCGATTGCTTCGGCCTACGCGACCACGCATCTGGTGCAGGTCGGAGAGACCGAAATGCTGCGCATTGCCAATGATAATCGTATTCGCATTAGGCACGTCAATACCGTTCTCAATAATTGACGTAGCCACGAGAATATCGTATTCGTAGTTGATAAAATCAGTCAGGATGGTTTCCACTTCCTCAGGCGGCATTTGACCGTTTGCCTGCACGATACGGGCTTCCGGACAGAGCTTCTGCAACTGATGCGCTACCATTGGTAGCGTGGATACTCGGTTGTGAATGTAAAACACCTGTCCACCACGTCCCAATTCCAATCGTATAGCCTCTTGCAGGATGTCCTCATCGGTAGGTGTGATGACGGTGGTTTGTATGGGGTAGCGGTTTTGCGGAGGCGTGGTCATTACGCTCAGGTCACGTGCTCCAAGCAGCGAGAATTGCAGCGTTCTTGGAATAGGAGTAGCTGTCAGTGTCAGCGTGTCGATGTTCACTTTGAGAGAGCGCAGTTTCTCCTTCACGGCTACGCCGAACTTCTGCTCCTCATCAATGATAAGCAGTCCAATATCGTGGAATTTGACAGTCTTGCCAACCAGTTTATGGGTACCGATGATGATGTCAATCTTTCCGTCGGCAAGATCTGCGAGAATCTCTTTGGTTTGCTTGGGCGTCTTGGCACGGCTGAGGTATTCGACGCGTACCGGAAAATCCTTAAATCGTTCACGGAACGAATTGTAATGTTGAAGCGCGAGCACTGTGGTAGGCACGAGAACGGCGGTTTGCTTGCCGTCGGCTGCGGCTTTGAATGCTGCACGCATCGCCAGTTCCGTCTTGCCAAAACCCACGTCGCCACAGATAAGTCGATCCATTGGCATGGCGCTCTCCATATCGTGCTTCAAATCAAGCGTAGCTTTTGCCTGATCGGGTGTGTCTTCATAAATGAAGGACGCCTCCAATTCGTGCTGCATATAGCTGTCGGGCGAGAAGGCAAATCCCTTCTCTGCCTTGCGTGCGGCGTATAGTTTAATCAGGTCGCGAGCTATATCTTTTACCTTTTCTTTGGTACGCTCTTTGAGTCGTTCCCATTGTCCGCTTCCCAGTTTGGAAATGGTGGGTGCACCACCTTCCTTGCCTTTATATTTCGATATTCTGTGTAGCGAATGAATGCTCACAAAAATGGTGTCGCCGCCTCGGTAGGTGAGTTTAATCATCTCTTGTGGCTTACCATTAATAGTAGTCCGAACCAATCCGCCAAACTGACCTATACCATGATCCACATGCACCACGTAGTCGCCAATCTGCAATTGGTTGAGTTCTTTGAGCGTGATCAGCACCTTGCCCTGACGCGCTTTTTCGGCTTTTTGTTCCACCTTATGATAGCGCTCAAAGATCTGATGATCGGTGAAGAAGCATGCTTTCAGTTCATGATCGATAAAACCTTCGTGTAGAGTGGGGTAGACGGCACGAAATATCTGCCCATCTGCCATTTCTCCATTCGTTGTTTCTCCATTTAGGTCCACTTCAATTCCACGGAGCGTGTCGAGAATGGTGCCGAGGCGGTCGGTTTGTTTGCGCGAATCCGATAGGATATAAATCTTGTGTCCCTCTTCCATTCGCCCCATAATCTCGCTATAGAGCAGGTCGAAATTCTTATGAAAAATAGGCTGAGGAATCGTTTGAAAATCAACGGCACTATAGTTTCGGAAGTATGATTTTTGCGCCATCTCCACACTACTGAATGCCTGCAAACGATGGCTCAAATCCTCCAAACCATGTGCATCTATAGTGCGATACACGAAACTGAAATCGGTGCTGGCCGTCCATGTGTTAGCTGGCAGATAATCAATGAGGGTAGAGTGCTGAGTGCCTGAGGAGGACCGACTTTTTCCCACCACTTCGGCTGTTTCCACTTTCGTCTTGGAGAGTTGCGTCTCTATATCAAAAATACGGATGGAATCGATCTCATCACCAAAGAAATCCAAGCGATATGGGGCATCATATGCAAAGGAATAGATGTCAAAAATGCCGCCACGAATGGCAAATTGGCCGGGCTCATATACGAAATCTACGCGATTGAACCCCAAATCAGTCAGTTGTGCAGCTAAATCCGATTCGCGAATAGCCTGTCCCACGCGTATTGTAACACTTCGTGACATCAGCGCTTCCTGCGTATCGGTAGCTTCCTCAATGGCCTCCGGGTAAGATACAATGATAATGTTGTCGGATCGGTTGCTCAAATGAGATAGCACTTCCGTTCGTTGAATCGTGTAGCTTTCGTCTTGCCCCTTTTGGCGAACACGATGCGAAGTGGGGAATACGAATATTTTTTCTTCCTGCCCGAGGATGGTTTGCAAATCGTGTTGCAGATAGCTTGCCGTTTCATGCGTATCTGTCATCATCAGCAACGGACGCTTCAGGCGCTCGTGCAAAGCCGCCAAAATCAATGATTGGGCACTACCACAAAGCATGCGGGCAAGAATGTGATTCTCGCCTTTTTTCTTTAATGCACTTGCTATCGCATCCACTTCAGGATGGCGTGACATTAATTCCTGTATGTCCCCAATAATCATAATTTGCTCTGCAAAGGTACATATTTTATTTCATATACGCAAGCATTTGGGCGCGCGCAGATAATTTTTCTTCAAAAAATTTGCACAAATCAAATTATTTGATTATCTTTGCAGTCAAATTTGTGTTTTATGAAGCGAATCGTTCTTCTCTCTTTCGTGCTTTGCCTCACGAATATTGTTTCTGCAGAATGGCAGCCCATTGTACGCAATTTTGCGGCCCACGAATATAGTGCCGGTACGCAAAACTGGCAGGTGTTGCAGGCTCCCAATGGCTGGATGTATGTGGCCAATCATGAAGGGCTGCTCGAATACGACGGCTGTGCGTGGCATCTCTACGGCATGTGGTATTCTTCGCCATTATATAGCATAGCTTTGGGTGAAAATGGAGAAGTGTATGCGGGCGGCTCAAACGAATTTGGCAAGTATGTTCCTACAGCCACCGGACATATGAAATATGTGTCGCTGACCGATTCGTTGCCAACTGCTTATAGAAAGTTTGGCGAAATATGGCGTATTTTTTACGATGACCATATTATTTATCTTCAAACTCGTCATTACGTGTTTGTCTGCCATCCTCAGGATAATCGGGTGGACGTGATTGATCCGGCTGCTGTCGTTTATTCGGCATTGGTGCAAAATCACACGCTTTATGTAGCCACTTCAAATGGCTTGTCCATCTATTCTGGCAGCCGTTTGCATCCGCTCAGCGGCGGGAATGCCATTGGGGGTAACGAGGTTTCTGCCATGACGCCGTATGATGATCATTCTTTCTTGATTGCTACTGATTTTGGAGGTGTTTTTCTTTACGATGGCATCAGTATTAAACCATTCAAAACGTCGGTAGATGCTTTTTTGCGACGTAATCAAATATTTTCTGTGGCAGTCAGCCCCACGCATTTGGCATTTGGTACGGTGCAGGATGGCTTGGTACTGACTGATCGTCAAGGTGCAAATCCATATTTCATCAGTCGTTCAAAAGGTTTGCAAAACGTAACAGCCCTGTCGGTATATTTTGATGAAGACTATAATCTTTGGACGGGTTTGGATCAGGGTGTCTCGCTCGCTTTGATGAATACGCCGCTTCGTTTCCTTCATTTCAACGACCAGAATATTGGCACGGGATACTCGTTTGCTGAATATGGCGGATATGCCTATTATGCTACCAATCAGGGCCTTTATTGCCATCGTTCAAAAGATGCTGCCAGCCCAATGCTGATTGAAGGTTCTTCTGGTCAGGTATGGCGTTTGGTGGAGCTGGATAACACGCTTTTCTGCTGCCATAATCGCGGCTTATTTAAGGTGGTTGGCTCGCAAATCTATAACATGAACATTCCCGAAGGTGTATGGAATGTGTTGCCATATGATGATTCGCATTATATTGCCTGCACCTATGCTGGGTTTTATTTGTTTGGCAAAACCAATACGTCGCCCGTGCATCTGAAAGGCTATGATGCTACGGCTTTGTATGCATGCATGGATAAATGGCATCGCCTATGGACTATTTCGCCTCGAGGCATAGAGGTTATTACGATTTCAAGCGACAATACTCTGGCCGATGCAAAACTGGTATTGGCCGACGAATCGCGCACACGCTATCTCCTTTCTGCTTTGGGCGAGGAAGTGATCGTTACGGGAGAAAATTATATGGCTAGGGTTGCGGAAGATGGCTCACTGGTGGAGGATGATGAATTGGCTAATGAACTGGCAGGCAAACATCTGTATCCTATTCTTAAACAGGCACCGGATGGTAGTCTGGTTTACATGACCAATGGACGTCTTTGTTATCGTAAGTCAAACGCGAGACTTCCGCGAGACCTCAGCGACATCTCAGCGACATCTCAGCCAGATCTCGATGAGCTCACGTATAAGGCGGCTGTGGAGGTACTGAATTATCCTCGTTTCTTTGTTGGCGGTTTTGCCAATCTTTCTTTCAATCAGCATGGAGATGCCATTGTTGGTGGTGTGGATGGCTTCTATTCGCTCACGGTCAGCGAGAAAGATTTGCCATCTGATACGTCAGTTGTATACATAAGGAGCATAAAAAATGCCGATTTGGGTACGATATATGGAGAACGGGGTGGTAGCAGTAGAACGCCATCTATATCCTTGCCACACGATGATTATATTCTTCACGTAACCTTTGCAAGTAATCATGTCAATCGGCAGGGCATGATGTTTCAAACGCGTCTCTTGCCCGATGAGAAAGAGTTTTCTCCATGGACGTCTGATCCATATCGCGACCTTGCTCTGCTCTCCTCTGGCCGACACACTCTGGAAGTGCGTATGCACATAACGGGAGCGCCTGACGCAGAAACGTCATTAATCATTAATGTGGCATATCCTTGGTATGCACAATGGTGGGCAATCTTGCTCTTCTTGCTGGTTTTTGCGGGCATTATTTATCTGGCTGTGTGGTATGCTAAACGCCGTATTCGCCATTCCCAGCAATTGATTGCGGCAGAAAAAGAGGCGGAAATACATAAGCAGGAAGTGCGCATTCTGCAGCTGGAACAGGAGCATGCGCAATTCGATCTCAAATCCAAGAGTCGTGAACTCAACTCTGTATTGCTGAATCAGGTGAATAGAAATGAAATGGTGTCGGCCTTGCATGAGGACGTACGCCGAATTATGGATGTGCTTGCGCATGGAGAAGTGGAAACGGCACGAAAGTATCTGCAGCAATTGGAAGCACGTTTGGCCCACGGAAATCACGAAGATAAAGATTGGAAACGCTTTGAAGAGAATTTTGATTTCGTGAATGATCGATTCATTAATAAACTCTCCCAGCACTATCCTTGGATGAGCAAGCAGGAAAAGAAACTCTGTATATATATTTATATGGGTTTGCAAACGAAAGAAATTGCTCCGTTGCTTGGTCTTTCAACGCGTGGCGTAGAGATGATGAGGTATCGTCTTCGCCAGAAAATGGAGGTGGGTCCGCAGCTTAATTTGAAGGCCCATTTTGAGGAAATATTGCAGAAGTAGTGTAAAAAAATGTGTTCCGCACTACTACATCAATTCTTTTAAAAATAAAATTTATTTGGTGTGTTGTGAAGTAATTTTGTGTGTTTAAATCTGCTTGATAATCAACGACTTATACGGTTTGTGAAGTAATTTGCAAGGGTGTGCAAGATTTGAAATTATGTTTTATAACATATGTTTCGAATTTGCACACCTTATTTATTTATATTATCTTTGCACCCGAATTGAAAATAACTCAACAAAATACTAAAAACATGAAAAGGATTCTTCCAATTTTTTGTCTGCTCATGGCGTCGCTCTTGGCCTTTGCTCAGGAACTGAACGTGACGGGTGTCGTTATGGCAGAAGGTGAGCCCGATCCTGTTATCGGCGCAAACGTAATGGTGAAGGGTACTTCGACAGGTACAATCACCGATTTTGATGGCAACTTTGCTATTTCTGCAAAGAAAGGAGCTGTCCTCGTTATCTCCTACATGGGTTATGAAACGCAGGAAATTACGGTTGCTTCTGCTGGACCACTTCGTATTACTCTTAAATCCGACAGCAAGATGCTCGACGAAGTCGTGGCCATTGGTTATGGTACGATGAAGAAGTCAGACTTGACTGGTGCCGTAACTTCTGTTAAGGCAGAAGAGTTGGTGAAAGCTCCTGTTGCAGGCTTGGATCAGGCCTTGCAAGGTCGTGCTGCTGGTGTAACGGTTACTACCGGCTCAGGACAGCCAGGTCAGGCTGCCACCATTCGTATTCGTGGTATCGGTTCGGCCATCGGTGGTAACGACCCTCTTTACGTTGTTGATGGTGTGATTACTGGCGATATTTCCTGGGTTTCGCCTAACGATATCTCATCCATGGAAATCTTGAAAGACGCTTCTGCTACGGCTATCTATGGTTCTCGTGGTGCCAATGGTGTCATCCTTCTTACTACCAAGTCTGGTGGTTCCGGCAAGGTGAATATCTCTGTTGATGCATACTGGGGCTTCCAGAATCGTTGGAAGAAACTGGACGTGCTCGGCGCTCAGGATTTTGTAGATACACAGCTCCGTATTCGTGCCATGCAGGATGGCGCAACGGAAATTAGCTATTATTTGAATAATGGATTCGATAAATGGTTGAAAATGTTCCGTTTGGGACCTTCGAAGTTCTATCCAACCAACTTCGATTATAGCGCTCAAAATACAGATTGGCAGGATGAAGTGTTTAAGAAGAACGCTTTCATGCACAACTATAATATTTCTTTCGACGGTGGCAATGATAAGGGCCATTATGCTTTCTCTGGCAGCTATTTCTCTCAGGAAGGTACTATCGTTGGTTCCGATTATCATCGATTCACCCTGCGTCTCAACTCTGACTACGAAATTCGTAAGTGGTTGAAAATTGGTGAACACCTCTCTATCGTAACCAGCGGTGGCCGTAATGCTATGCATAATAGCTCTTCTGCTGGTTCTTCTATGATTGCTGCAGCTCTTTCTATGGCGCCATGGGACCCTACGTATTATCCTGAGGATGCCATTAACACCAATCATAAGGATGCCAATGGTGAACCTATTTCGCTGGGCGGTCATCCTGCAGCAGGTTCTAATTTCAGAAACGTAACCAATCCATTCAATATGGCTTTTGGTGCTGAACCACATGATAAGAACGAACGTGCCGTAGGTGATATCTATTTTGAAATTACTCCAATCAAGGGTCTCGTATGGAAGACTGCTCTTTCTGCCGACTATTCTTTGAATAGTTCTCGCACCTACACCTATCCTCGCATCTATTCTTCTTACAACTATGATGCGCACAACTACGTAGGCGCAAGCATGGGACGCTATTGCACATTATTGGAAGAAACCACGCTTACCTACGCAAAGGAAATCGGCAAGCACAACTTTTCCGTAATGTTGGGCCAAACCTGGTCGGAATACAATGGCTATAGCCTTAGTGGCGGTGGACGTGATATTCTTAATCCAGTTGAGTCGAACTGGTATATCAACCGCGCTAACGACTATCCAAACCCACCTTCTGATAGTGTTGGCCGTACTCGTCGTCTCTCTTTCCTCGGCCGCGTGTTCTATAACTATGATAGCCGTTACATGATTACGGCCAATTTCCGTGCGGATGCTTCTTCCAAGTTTACCAAGGAACCTTGGGGTTATTTCCCTTCTGTGGCACTTGCTTGGCGTTTGAGCGAAGAGCATTTCCTCAAAGATTTGGAGCTCTCATGGCTTGATAATATTAAGATTCGTGCGGGCTTTGGTCAGGTAGGTAACGATGGTGTGCCTTCTTCTGCATTCCAGATGACGATGTTCTCTGCTACCAACGTCTTTGTAGGCTACCCATTCGGTGCTGAACAAACCACCAATAAGGAGGCTGCCGCAGGTGCTGCAGTTCTTACCCTTATTGACGATAATGGTAAGTGGGAAACCAATCAGCAATGGGATGCCGGTATCGACTTTGGCTTCTGGAATGGTAAACTCTCTGGTACAATCGACTATTTCCGCCGTGATACCAAAGATGCACTCCTTTATGTAAACACGCCCGCGTACGTGGGTAATATGCATTCGCTCGTGAGAAACGTGGGTAATATTCGTAACGAAGGTGTGGAAATCACCCTCAATCATGATAATCAGGTGGGCAAGGTTCATTACAACATCGGCGGTAATGTTTCGTTCTTGAATAACACTCTTACCAAGGTGAATGGCGGTTCTCCACTTTGGGGCGATCGCACCAAATCCGACGAAGGCTATGCCCTCAATTCTTTCTGGGGCTACACCTATGAAGGTATTTATCAAACGGATCAGGAGGCGCTTGATCAGCTCTATACGTATACCTCTGAGTCCATTGGTGTACATGCAGGTGATGCTCGCTATACCGACCGAAATGGTGATGGCAAGCTGGATGAGGATGACAAGACAGTTCTTGGCAATCCATTCCCTAAAGTAAGCTATGGCTTCAATCTTGGCGCAGATTTCTATGGCGTAGATATTCAGCTCTTCTTCCAGGGTGTTGCCGGCAATAGCATTTATAATGCACAACGTCAGTCTTTGGAAGGCTCAGGTGCCTCATATGCACTTGCTTCATATATGAAGGATGAAGCATGGGTAGGCTATAAACCAGCTGTACAGGAAGCTCTTATTGATGCAGGTATCAATTGCTTCGAATTGGAGAATCGCAAAGGTACTATCCCTAACCCCATGGGCTCTCCTACCAACTCTGAGACATCAACTCGTTTCCTTGAGTCTGGCAGTTATCTCCGTCTCAAGAATATGCAGATTGGCTACACCTTGCCTAAGAATGTAACTCAGAAGTTCCATTGCAGCCGCATGCGCTTCTATGCTACGGCTTCAAACCTCTTCACCATTACCAAATATTCAGGCTTCGATCCTGAAGTAGGTTCTGGTGTGGATTACGGCAACTATCCTCAGTCACGCACCTTCACCTTTGGTGTAAATGCTAACTTCTAAAAACTGGAACAATATGAAAGCTATATATAAATATTTAATGATTGCGCTTGCAGCATTCTCTTTTACCAGTTGCCGCGATTATCTCACAGAGATAGAGCCGAGCAAGACGCTGCTTGCTGATTTCTATGTATCTACCGATGCAGCCGTTCAAAACGTTACGGCATGCTATACCCCTTTGATGTGGGAATATCAGGGCACATATCTGCCAGAGTGGTTCATTGGTGATGTTGTCAGCGATGATGCACTCAAGGGGGGTGGCTCCACTTCCGATATGGGCGACGCCTACGATATGGAAAACTGGCGTACCACGTCCAATAATGGTCTTCTTCTTCAGTTCTATCGCGCGCAATTTCAAGGTATTGGCCGTTGCAATATGGCGATTGAGCAGATTGGGCAACTTGAAACGGGTTTGGATTCGCTCTTTACCGAGAAAATGAAGAATCGTCTCTTGGCGGAAGTACATTATCTTCGAGCATACTATTATTTCCGTCTCGTACGTGTATATGGAGGCGTACCATTGGTTACAAAGGTGATTTATTCTTCAGAAGAGTGGGGACAACCACGTGCTTCCGTAAATGATATCTATAATCAGATTCTTACCGACCTCACCTTTGCCGAAGAGCATCTTTGGCTGAAGAAGGAATATTCTCCAGCAGACCTCGGTCGCGCTACTAAGGGCGCTGCTCAGGCTATGCTCATGAAAGTGAATCTCTATATGGCTTCCCCTTTCTGGCAGAAGAAAGGTGTTGAAAAAACGCCAGCCGATTGTTATGCAGATGTTATCAAGTATGGCGACCTCATCATCGCATCTAATGAATATTCACTCTGTCCTGTATACGAAGACAACTTTACTGTAGCAGGCGAGAATGGTCAAGAATCCGTATTCGAAATTCAATATGCAGAAGTAGGTTGGGGCGACTATGGCGAGGGCTTTGGCTTTACCGCAGGTTCATTCACTCAGATTCTGTGTCGTTCACGCTCTGAATTGATAGGTGGCGGCTGGGGTTTCAATCACCCAACGCAGAACCTTTATGATGAGTTTGAGGCTGGCGACCCACGTCGTGATGTGGCAATCCTCAATCCTACGGATGATCAAATCCAAACGCCTGCAGTAGAGATCTATTTGGGTAGCCGTTATTTGAATAATAAGTATGGCATGTACCGCGACCCAGCTGACATTGGCGGTGGTTTTGGCGGTTGGACGCTTCATGCTTCACGCGGTCCGCTCAATAATAAGCAAATCCGATATGCAGAGGTCCTCCTCTTCTATGCTGAGGCTGCACTTGGGCAGAATGATCCTGCAACGGCTAAGGATAAGATCAACGAGGTTCGTTCACGTGCGGGCTTAGATGACATTGATTCTGCTGACGATAAAGCTCTACGCCACGAACGTCGCGTGGAGTTGGCTATGGAAGGCCACCGTTGGTTCGATCTTGTTCGTTGGGAAGGTGTGGATGGCAATGGACTTAAAGCACATATGGATGCCTATGCAGCTCAGGAAAGCGAAGAGGCTAAGTTTCATATGACCGAGTTTATTGCTAACAAGCATGAGTTGTTCCCTATCCCACAAGAAGAAATACAGCTCAACTCTACTCCAATGGAGCAAAATCCTGGTTATTAATTTTACAACTATTTATAATTAACCTTTTTATTAATTTAAATTTATTTCATTATGAAAGCAAACAAATTTTTTGCAGTAGCAATGGCTGCTCTCGCATTGGTAGCTTGCAAGCCTGGTGAGACTGGTGGTAGTGACAACCCTGGTGGAAACAATGGCCAAGATCCAGATCAGCCAGGTCAGGAAGTTGAGCTCGCGCTCTCTGAAACTTCTAAGACTATCGAAGTTGGCGAAGCATTTGATCTCACCGCTACTGTAGCTGCAGAATTCGCAGTAAACAAAGAGGGTTTTGTTGCCCTTACTCCTGCTAACGATGGCAAATCCGTTAACGTTAAAGGTGTAGCTGAAGGTAGTGTTATCATTACCGCTACCACCAAGGGGGGGCAGTCTAAGACCTGTGTTGTTAAGGTAGCTAAGAAAGAAGACCCAAATCAGCCTGCGGCTGCTCTCAAGGGTTCACAGGTTTGGCCTATCATTCTCGATGGCGATGCTTACACCGCTAACGAGTCTAAAATCGTGGCTTCTTTCCAACCAGATGATGTAGATCGTTTCCTCTACGTATGGGATCAAACTTATATTGCTGGCGATGGCGAAGGTATCAACTCTTTGGGTAACTTTGGCTATACTTCACTTACTGTTAGCACTATAGGTTGGTCTGGCATGGGCTATTGCGTAAAGGCTGAGTCTGTAGCAACAGCAGGTAAACCATTTGTTGACCTCTTGGAAGCTATTAAAGCTAATCCAGATCAGTATGCTCTCCACTTCGCTATCAAGTCTACTGACAATCAGGCACACACTATCTACTTCCTTGGAACCGATAAGACAAAGTTCGTTCTTGGTACTCCATTTGATGGTGGTGTTTCAATCGGTGACTTCAAGCGTGATGGTGCATGGCACGATTTCGATATTGAAATGTCTGATTGGGCTTCCGCTTTGGCAAATGTAGATGCACCATACACCAACTACTTTGTAGTTTTGTCTGGTGGTACTACTGGTACTCAGCTCAACCTTGATGCAGTTTATTTCTATAAGAAGTAATTCCGGGATACATCCCATAGCTTTGAGGGGGCTGATTACCCCCTCTTAGCACTAAGTTTTTCAAGAAACGAGATTAGATATATGAAAGCAAAAATCTTCATGGTTCTCTTTACCGCTTTGGTGCTGGGCGCATGCCAGCAACCAACGCCTGATAATCCATCTGGTGGCAGCACTCAGTCTACCCCTATCACACTTGATAATACATCCATCACGTTGAAGGTGGGAGAATATGCCACTATTGATGCAGGTGCGGCTCGAAACGTGGTTTGGACATCCAGCGATGAATCGGTTGCTACGGTATATGCCGGAGTGGTAACAGCAGAGGCGATCGGCAAAGCCGTTATCACAGCACAATCTGGAGAAGAAAAAGCATCATGTGTGGTTTTTGTGACGGGTTCAAATGGCGCTTCTTTGCGTATTGCACCACTTGTGGTAGACATGGAAGCTGGAGAAACTTTCCAAATGCAGGCATTTAATACCTACGATCTGGAGATGACTTGGACTTCTTCAAATGAAGAAGCAATTGCAGTCGACCAAAATGGGTTGCTTACTGCTAATAAACCGGGAGTGGCATATATTACGCTGAAAACAGAGATGGAGGAAGTGAAAGCTATCGTGTCGGTGGCTCACCATTGGGGAGAATATAAGCTCGTTTGGAGCGACGAATTTGATGGTACCGAATTGGATATCAACACCTGGAATATTGAAAAAGGTGGCGGCGGTTGGGGCAACAACGAGCTCCAATACTATACAGATCGTCCGGAAAACCTTCGTGTGGAAAATGGCAATCTGGTGATTGAAGCACGCAAGGAAACCTATCAAAATCGTGAATATACCTCTGCACGTATGCAATCAAGAGGTAAGAAAGAGTTTCTTTATGGCAAGGTAGAAGCACGTATTAAATTCCCAGGTGGAGGAGGCACATGGCCTGCTTTCTGGATGATGGGAAATAAAGGCGGATGGCCTGCTTGCGGAGAGATTGATATTCAAGAACACGTGGGAAATATTACGCGTCGAGCTTCTTCGGCTGTGCATACCACCGACAAGAACGGCTCAAAGGGCAACAATTGGTCAAAAACACATACCTTTGATTACGATCTCGCAGCCGATTTCCATATCTATGGTTGCGAATGGGCACAAGAGGAAAAAAATGGCAAGGATGTGATTCGATTCTACGTGGATGATGTCGTATATGGCGAAATATGGGGCTCTTCTTTGGATGGCAATAGCGCTTGGCCATTTACTAAGCCTCACTATATCATCTTCAACTGTGCTATTGGTGGCAACATGGGTGGCCGAGTGGATGATAATATTTTCAATCAGGAACGCAAAATGCTCGTTGATTGGGTACGCGTTTACCAACGTGAAGAAATTGGAAAATGATAATGAATATAATGAAAACTTTAAAAACTTTCCTTCTTGCAGTTTTTGCGTGTGCTGCAATTGCATGTGAACCCGTACAAGGTCCTACAGACGATCATGGCGGCAATCAACAGCCAAATGATAGTCTGCCACAAAATGTTCAGGTGGCTTCCCATATGCATAAGTCTCCTAAGCGTGGTGTGGCCTTCAGTTTCACCAGCCCGATGGATTTGCCGCTCCTCACAGATGCCATCTCTTGGGATTACAATTGGGGAAATACACCTACCGAAGATGCAGCCCTATGGTTTGATGCCAATAATGTGGAGTTCTGCCCAATGTGTTGGAATGGGAATTATAGCAAGGATAAAATCCGAGCTTATGTGGCAGCACATCCTTCTACCAAGTATCTGCTGGCATTTAATGAGCCTAATCTTACCGACCAAGCTAATATGGTGCCTTCTAAGGCAGCAGAATTGTGGCCGGATGTGGTTGCGTTGGCAAAAGAACTCAATCTCAAGCTTGTTTCTCCAGCTATGAATTATGGCACGTTGGCTGGCTATTCAGATCCTATCAAATGGTTGGATGAATTCTTTAAGCAGCCGGGCGTATCTATCGACGATATTGATGCCATCTCTATCCATTGTTATATGGGCTCGGCTTCCGCTCTCATTGGTTATGTAGAGCGTTTCAAGAAGTATAATAAACCTATTTGGATGACGGAGTTCTGCGCTTGGGAAAATCTTTCAAGCGTAGAAGGCCAAATGGCTTATATGTGCCAGGTTTTGAATTATTTTGAGCAGGATCCAGATGTGGAACGCTATGCTTGGTTTATTCCTCGCTATAAGAAGCCGGGGGATTATCCATATATGCAACTTCTTACTAACGGAAATGCTCCTGAACTGACAGAATTGGGCCAGATGTTCACCCTCTTCTCTACCTTTGATAAGTCTGTCTATTTCGACGCTTCGAAATATGTTTACGCAGGTGAATATATGGAAATAAGCGACAATAGTATTCAGGTGCGTCCAAATACGGATGCTGTAGCAGTTGCGCAAGCTGGAAGAAAAGGTCTGACGATCTCTAATTTATCTTCCGGTTTACGTGCTTCGTATCAAATAGTGGCAAAAGATGCCTCTGAATTAGTCATTCGATATGCCGGTTATTCAAATTGCATTTTTGAAGTGTTTATAGATGGCAAGTCGTATAATTTTGCTGATGCGCCACGTACTGGCAGTATGGACACGTTTGCTGAATCCATCGTTCCGCTCAATCATTTAAACGGTGGTCATGAGATTTCTATTTCCATGATGGAAGGATCATGTAGTTTGTCTGGTTTCTACGTAAAATAATGCGCGATAGCGGTAAAAGATAATATCCCTTAATGAAAAAAATACTTTCTGTCATATTTGCATGCTGTTCAGCTGTGTTTGTCATGGCACAAGACTACACCCTCGTTTGGAACGAAGATTTCACCGATGGTGCACTTGACCGCAATGTGTGGAATATAGAAGTCAATGGTGATGGAGGCGGCAACAATGAGCTCCAGTACTATTGCGAGAAAGCCGTTACGATTGAGCGCAACCCTATAGATGGCAAATATTGCTTGGTACTTACGGCTACCAAGGAGGATTACAACAAGAAAAAATGTACTTCAGGTCGTGTCAATTCTAAAGAGAAACTCTACTATAGGTTTGGCAAGATAGAGGCACGTATCAAGTTTCCTAATACTGCCAATGGCCTGTGGCCTGCTTTCTGGCAAATGGGTAACGATTTTGGCAGAGTGGGTTGGCCTAAGTGCGGAGAGACCGATATTATTGAGTTGGGACATCAAAACGCTTTTAATAAAGGCACGCAAGATCGCTATTTCAACGGCGCTCTTCATCTTGGTTCTGCTTGGAATTCAGTATGGAGCGAAGCTCAATCCACCACTTATGCCTATTCAGTAGAAGACACTTTCCATATTATCTCTATGGAATGGACGCCTAACTCTATTGATATGTATGTGGATAAGCCTACGCATCCCAATGCACAGCCTTATTTTCATGCCGATCTGGAGCCTAATTCCGGTGATGCCAACTATGATCGTCAACTTGTCTTTGGTAAGGAGCAGTTTATTATCTTCAACCTCGCTGTCGGCGGCAATTTCCCTGGTATTTTCAACATCAATGAAATTACAGCTCTATCCAGTGGACCTGCCAAAATGTATATTGATTGGGTGCGCGTATATCAGAAAGGGGATGCCAATGAGTCTTTCCACTTACCTGCCGGAACCACCTCTGATGATATTGAAGAAATGGATTCTTCGTGGGGATCCAGCGCCTTGGAGAATATTACCCCCAATACTGCCATCAAGCGAATCGTGAACGGACAACTGATCATCACTCGCGGAGATAAAGAGTATAACGTTCTTGGCATAAAACTATAGAACATAATTATAAATAATCACTTATATTAACAAAAAAAACAAAAGTATGAAGAAATTCTTTACTTTCATTGTAGCGCTTTTCGCTGCTGCAACTCTGATGGCTCAAGGTTTTGACCACGGATTGTACGTGCCTGCAAATGCTACCATTGAGGTGGCAACTGAGGTCGGAACCACCGCCACTGTCAACACCACTACTGGTGATGTTACCATCAACGTCGCTGGACCTCACACCTCTTGGGGTGATTGGGGAAACCAGGTGAAACTGCACACCGAGGTACTGAACTTGGATGACACCAAGAACTACGAGATTGGCTTCAAGGCAGTTGCTACAACCGACGATTGCCCTGTTTCTCACGTGAAGGCATTTGATAACAACATGCTCTTCGACATTACTACTGAAACCTATTCTACTACAGTTACGGACTTCCGTCAAGTAGTACGTGGCAATGGCGCAGGCAATGGTGTTATTGTATGGTCTTTCACTTGGACTCCTGCACAAACCGTTACTATCAGCGACATCTACGTACGCGAGAGCACTGAGCAGGTTGCAGAAGATCCAAAGCCAGAAGCTGCACCAGCTACTCCTACTGCTGAGGCTTCTGATGTATTGGCTGTTTATTCTGAATCGTATGCAGTTAATCCTGGCTGGGGCTACTGCGAAGGTTGGGGCCAATCTACTGCTCTTGAGAATCTTGACCTTGCTGGCAACCACGTTCTCTATTACAAGAACTTCAACTATCTCGGTTGGGGCTGCTCTGCAACCATCGACGCTTCTATCTACAACAAACTCCACATGGACATCTGGGCTGCTGAGGCAGGCTCTGTAAACGTACATCCAATCTACGGAGGTGCTGGTCTTTCTACCAACGACCGTGTATCTAAGACCGTTACCCTCGCTGCTGGCTGGAATGCTGTTGATTTCACCCTTGCTACCGATTTCCCTGGCTTGGACTTCAGTTCTATCTTCCAGTTCAAGTTTGCTGATGGCGTTAACTTGCCACAGTTCGCTATCGACAATGTGTATTTCTATGAGAAGACTGGTGAGGCCGTCGTTTATTCTACTTGTGCAGAAATCTACAATGCAGCAAAGGACTCTGTTCTCACGCTCAAGGACTTCACCGTTCAGTACGTAAACGGCTCATACATCTATGTGAAGGACGCTACCGGCTCAGCTCTGCTCTACGCAAACAACTATGGCTTGCAGGCAGGTGACAAGGTGGCTAAGGGTCTCGTTGGTACCATTGATATTTTCAATGGTCTCTATGAGTTGAAACCTACTACTGCTTTCGCTGATCTTGAAGTAACTGCTGGCCCAGCTCCCGCTCCTGTAAAGGCCACAGCTGCTCCTACCGTTGCAGATCAGAACAAATACGTGGTTTACAACAACGTACATTTCGATGGAACCGCAGCATTTACTGCTGCCAGCAAGACTTCAATCAATGGTGTATTTGGCACCGATACGATTGTATTCTATAATACCTTTAAGATTGCTCAAACGTTTGATCCTAACAAGACCTATAATGTAACGGCTGCTAACGCTGTGTATAAGACAAACGTTCAGGTTTATCCTCTCGCATTCGAAGAGTATACGGCTCCTGTTGATACCTTCAACCATGGCTTGTACAATCCGGCTACTGCAGTGATCAACGATACCTATTTCGGCCCAGGATGGAATCTTGATGCAGGTGCAGACTATAGCGCTACTCTCGTGGGTGCTGATATCGTTCTGCATATAGGCGCTGTTGCTCCTGCTGAAATGTGGAATGCACAGGTATTCGTAGACCCAGGCTTTGCTTTTGAAGTTGGCAAGATGTATCACTACGAACTTGACGTTGAATCTGCTGGTAAGGTTTGTATTACTGTTAAGGTGAACGATAGCGATGCTGATTATTTCTTTGCACAAAGCATTTACGACCAAAATATCGGTGGCGGCACCTTCCACTTCTCTACCGATTCTGTGATTCCTAACGCAAACCTCAACACAGCTCATGGACCACTGGTATTTGGCTTTGGCTGGTCTGATGCAAACCAAGACGTAATCATCAAGAATATCCGCATCACGGAAGTAGGCGATGCTCCGGATCCAGTTGAAAAGCACATGTATATCAAGCACCCATGGGGTACCGGAGCAGATGCTGATTGGACCTGGCAGGAAATGACCGAATGCAAGTATACCGTATTTGATGCATATGAATACAATGGCAAGTGGGGCGGCGTTGGTTGCAACATCGCTGACAATGCTGAGGGCAACAATGCTGCTTGGTATGCAACTGCTGACATCCAGTTCCTTTCTGAGGCAGGTTTGGTAGTAGATGCTCCAGTTTTGGCTACCGACTGCCGCTTCGTATATGTTCCAAGTTTGGTAGGTGGTGCTTCTTCTCCTCTCAAGGTTATTTACACCCCAACCGCTCTTGAGAACGTTGAGGTTGTTAACGTAGAGAAGTTCATGCGTGATGGTCAGCTTATCATCCGTCGCGATGGCGTAGAGTACACCGTGCTTGGCGTTAAGTTCTAATTGAACGGGACGGAGACCCATCTTTCTCCACTGGGTAGTGGGCGTTGGCTCGCCCACTACTTTCTAATAAAAATATAAAAATATGAGAAAATTAATCTATTTTGCTTCGTGTACGCTTCTATTGCTTACATCATGCCAAAAGCAGCCAGAATACAAGTTGGTATGGGCTGATGAATTTAATGGGACTGAAATTAATGCCGACTATTGGAATTTCGAGGATAACGCTCGAGGTGGCGGTAATGCGGAGTTGCAGTATTTTACGCCAAAGAACGCGGCGATAGAGAAGCATCCTGCAACGGGTGAATCTTGCCTCGTGCTGAATGCGCAACGTGAGGATTACTACTATACGGCTGCTGATGGCGAACAGGGCTATCGTCCTGCTACGTCCGTGCGCATGAATACGCAGGATAAAGTGCATTTCACGTATGGCAAAATAGAGGCACGTATAGCTTTCCCATACACGGGCAACGGCCTTTGGCCTGCGTTCTGGATGCTGGGCAATGACCTCGCCACCGACCTTGGTGACGACGACTCTGTGGACGATATGGTGGAAGAATTGGCAAAACAGGGTCGAGTAGTGTGGCCTAAGTGTGGAGAGATTGATATCTGCGAAATGGGACACATCAGTGGCATAGAGATGGGCTTAACCGATCGCCGTTTCAATGGAGCAGCACATTGGGGCGAAAGCTTCAATAATGGCAAGTATCCTAATACTGCTGGCTTTATCAATACCGACTATTCTGTGCAGGGAGACTTCCACACCTGGACCGTCATTTGGGAAGAAGATACGTTGGCAATGTATCTCGATTTGGAGTCAAACTATGATTTCGCAACCACGGATTCGGCTTCTATGGCACAACCATATTTCGCTTTGTCGCTCCGTAATAAAGAGGTGAACGAACCGGGACATTATTTCAATCATGATTTCTATCTCCTTTTCAATCTCTCGATTGGAGGTTTCTTCCCGGGTATGCCTAACCCCGATAAGTATTCAAAAATCATTCCTGCTGAACTGCTTGAATCGGTTACGGCACTTCCTGCTGACGGAACGCCGGTCAAGATGTACGTCGATTACGTTCGCGTCTATCAAAAACAATAAAAGCAACAACAACACTTTATTATATTTATTATTATGCAACTGAGTATTAAAGAAAAACTGGGTTATTCCCTAGGTGATACCGCGTCGCATTTCGTATGGGACTTGGTAGGTTTTTGGTTGTTAATCTTCTATACCGACATCTTCCATATCTCGCCAGCGGTAGCAGGTTGGATTATGTTTGCTGGAAGTATCTGGGATGCTGTAGTAGATCCTATCGTGGGCATTATTACGGATCGTACCAATACGCGTTGGGGTAAGTTCCGCCCATATCTCCTCTTTGGCGCTATTCCTTACGCTATTTTGGCTGTATTGGCATTCTCTACGCCAGCCTTTTCGCCTACGGGCATTATCGTGTATGCGGCTATCACGTGTTTGCTGCTTCGTACTGCCTATGCGTTCGTGAATCTGCCGTACTCATCCATGTCTGCCGTCATGACCGACGATTCCAGCGAGCGTGCTTCTTTGAATACGTATCGCTTTATTGCCGCTTATATCGGCCAGTTTGTGGTAACAGGCCTGGCGCTTTATCTCGTTACGTATTTTGGCCAGCAGGGTAGTGAAGCCGGTTTTGTGGAAATCATCCGCGATAAGGCCACTCGCGATAGCCTGACGGTGGATAATGCTATGGGTTATCAACGTACTGTTATTCTTTTTGCAATCCTCAGTCTTGTGTTTTTCCTCATCACGTTCCTCACTACGAAAGAACGTGTGCCAGCCCCAAAGAAGCAGGATAATTCCATTGCAAAAGATTTCAAATATCTCTTCCAGAATCGCCCATGGATTGTGCTCACCGTGGTAGGTGTGGTAAGCTTTATTATGTTTGCTATGCAGAACGCGGCTATTGCTTTCTATTTCAAATATTTCATCGGCGATGCCGAGAGCGTACAGCTTTTCAATGTGCTGGGTACGGTTGCTTTGATCGTGGCTTTGCCTCTTTCTAAACCACTCGCAAAGCGCTTTGGCAATAAGGCTGTTTATATGGGCTCATCCATCCTGTCGGGTATTTTCTTCTGCCTCATTTTCATAGGTGGCACCAATCAGATTATGGTATATACCTTCAATATCCTCGCGAAGATGGCTTATGCTCCTGCAGTTCCTTTGCTTTGGACGATGATTGCCGATTCAGCCGACTATGGCGAATGGAAACTCAATCGTCGCACTACCGGTCTTTGCTTCTCAGCAGCGGTCTTCTCGCAGAAAATCGGTTGGGCAATTGGTGCAGCAGCTGCCGGTTGGGTTTTGTCGGCTTGCCATTACGTGGCAGATGCTGCCGTGCAGAGTGACTCAGCCATCATGGGCATCCGTCTCCTCGTGAGTGTTATTCCGGGTGTGCTCTACGCTTCATGCGCAATCATTATGGCTTACTACAATATCGATAAGAATACTCAGGCAACGATGGAAGCTGAACTCAAAGCTCGCCGCGAAGAATAATGTACGATTTTTAAGATTGAGCCTCTTTTTTCATACGTTGTCCACACGTTGTCCACACGTAGTCACACAGTAGACTTAACGTTGACTTACAGTAGACTCATCGTAGACTTTCAAAAATGTACTTTTTTTAAGATGTTATGCTAATAGGAACTACAAATATACGTACCGATAAGAAAGAAGCAACAGGAGCATACGTAACCGTAAATGGCGAAATGTTCTATGAAATTACGGATTATGATGCCATGCAGCCTTTCTTTATCTCGTTGGCCAGCGATACCGACCTATGGATGTATCTTTCTTCCACGGGTGGACTCACTTGCGGCCGTAAATCACCAGATCAGGCGCTTTTCCCTTATTATACGGATGATAAGATTACGGAAAATTTCGTGCACACCGGGCCTAAAACCATCATGCGTGTGCAGAAAAATGAGCAAACCTATCTTTGGGAACCTTTCACTCCTGCTGTGGATGGTCTCTATGATGTAGAACGCAGCATCCTGAAGTCAGTTACGGGAAATAAACTGATCTTCTCTGAATGGAATCGCGATCTGGAAGTTCGTTTCACCTATATTTGGATGTCGGCTGATAAATATGGCTGGATTCGCAAATCAGAGATTGAAAATAAAGGCAACGCGGCAGTAGAGATAGAATTTATTGATGGTTTGCAGAACGTTCTCCCCGCCGGAACGAATCGTCAAACGCAGAATACTTATAGCACACTTATTGATGGCTATAAGAAGACGGAAATCGTGGCATCTTCGTTGGCTCTTTTCCAACTTGAAGCCATTATGGTGGACCGTGCAGAACCATCAGAATCGCTCCGTTGCAACACCATCTATTGCGTCGGCCTCAATAATGCCAAATATATTACATCTTCGCGCTCGTTGGCGGCTTTCCGTCGTGGCGAAGTGCTGCAGGAAGAACCTGTGGCTAAGGGCGTACGTGGCGCTTTGTTTGCTACAGGACGCGTGGCCCTGATGGTAGGCGCCAAGAAATCGTGGTATATGGTGGCAGACGTGGAGAAGGATGCCGTAGCTGTGCGTGACCTGATCCACCAGCTTGCTTCTCCTGCCGAGCAGATTATCAAAGATATTGAGAATGCCGTACAGCAATCTACCGATACGCTGCGCGCTATTGTGGCGCAAAATGATGGTGTGCAGCATTCTGCCGATGAGCATATTAATGCGCGCCATTTCGCCAATGTGCTTTTCAATACGATGCGTGGCGGTTTCTATGTGGATAATTATCAGATCAATGGTCCTGCTTTCCAAAAGCATGTGGCTCTTTTCAATAAAGCCCTCGCTGAGCAATATAAGGATTTCCTGGCTTCCTTGCCTGAAAGTATTGCATATGGAGAATTGGAAGCACAGTTGATTCGCCAGAAGAATGCGCAATTGCGTCGCCTCTTCATGGAGTATTTGCCACTTACGTTCTCTCGTCGTCATGGCGACCCAAGCCGTCCATGGAATCTGTTCTCTATCCGTGTGAATGATGCCAACGGCAAGCGTCTTATCTCATATCAGGGCAACTGGCGTGATATTTTCCAGAACTGGGAAGCCCTCTCCATGACGTATCCAAACTACGTAAATGGCATTATTGCCAAGTTCTTTAATGCTACCACCATTGATGGATATAATCCGTATAAAGTAACTTCTGAAGGTATTGATTGGGAGGTTATTAATCCAGACGATCCATGGTCGAATATCGGCTATTGGGGCGACCATCAGATTATCTATCTCCTCAAATTGCTTGAACTCTCATATCAGCATGATCCAAAGGCTTTGGAGGCTTTGCTCAACGAACGTTTGTTCGCCTATGCAAATGTGCCTTATCGCCTCAAATCGTATGCAGAAATCGTAGTAGACCCAAAGAATTCTATTCTCTTCGATGATACGCTGCATAAGCATATCTTTGATATCATCCCCGCCTACGGTCAGGATGCGCGCCTCGTGCTTGCAAATAAGGGAAATGAGCCTCTCCTTGTTACGTTCGTGGAAAAAGCGCTTATCACGCTTCTCACGAAAGCTTCAAATTTCATCCCTGATGCCGGCATTTGGATGAACACGCTTCGCCCGGAATGGAATGATGCCAATAATGCTCTCGTGGGCTATGGCGCTTCGATGGTTACGCTCTGCTATATGCGTCGTTACGTGCGTTTCTTGCATAATATGCTGGAGGCTGCTCCTGAAGACACCTATCAGCTTACCGCTGAAATTCATACTTTCTTCTCTGAAATGAACGACGCCCTGACGGCTCAAACTGCCGATATGATGGCTGGCTTTAATGAGGCTACACGTCGTCAGTTTATTGATGCGGTTGGTCTGGCTGGCGAACATTATCGCACGCAGGCTTATAAGGGTATGACTGGCAAGCAGGTCTTCCTCAAGAAAGCCGAACTCCTTGCATTCTTGCGTTTGCTCAAGCAGTATATTGATAAGTCCATTCGCGCCAACAAGCGTGAGGATGGCCTTTATAATGCGTATAACATCGTCACTTTTGGCGATAAAACCGTTGCCGTATCATATCTCTATGCTATGCTGGAAGGACAGGTGGCCGTGCTTACGTCTGGCACGTTGAGCGCAAACGAGGTGGTAAGCCTCATGGAAAATCTCCGTGCTTCAGATCTCTATCGCCCAGATCAGAATTCCTACATGCTCTATCCTGCACGCCGTCGCCTCTCTTTCATGGAGAAGAATAATGTGCCGGCAGAGGTGAAAACATGGCCTGAATATACATCAATTCTCAAGGCTGATGTTCTCCGTGAAGACTTGGAGGGTGGGGTACACTTTAATCCTGCATTCAATAATGCCGACCATATGGCGCCTGCCATTAAGCAGTTTAGCGATTCTACGATTTCGCGTCTCAACGATCTCTATGAGCAGGTGTTTAACCATCGTGAGTTTACCGGCCGTTCTGGCACCTTCTATAAATATGAAGGTCTCGGCTGTATTTATTGGCACATGGTTAGTAAATTGCTCCTTGCCGTAAGCGAGAATATCCAGCGCTTTGAAAACGAAGCCGATGAGGATACGCTCCGTGCCATGTGCAAGCATTATTTTGCTGTACAGGCTGGTATTGGCGCGCACAAGTCGCCTGCTGAATATGGCTCCTTCCCATTCGATCCTTATTCGCATACGCCATCTATGGCAGGTGTGCAGCAACCGGGTATGACGGGCCAAGTGAAGGAAGATATTCTCAACCGCTGGTTTGAATTGGGCTTGCAGGTGAAGAATGGCGAGCTCCATATCTCCGAACTGATGCTTCGCGAGGATGAGTTCCAGGGCGATAAGCTTTGCTTCACCTATTGTGCTACGCCATTTGAGTATCTCCTCGGCGAGAGCAAGAAGGGCATCAACGTAGAGTTTGCCGATGGCGCTACCATGCATTTTGATGGCTACACCCTCAATAATAAGGTCTGCCGTCATCTCTTCGCTCGTGATGGCGCAATCAGCAAAGTAAGTGTTAATTTTTAATGTACTCCCGATAGATCTGGTAATCTTCCAATAAAAACCTATCAATCGTATGAGAAAAGTTATTTTTATTCTTATCATTACTTTAGTTTCTTTCTCTTCATGCAAGCACATGACGGAGGAAGAGGCTAAAGTGGAGTCTCTCCTCAAGCAGATGACGCTCGAGGAGAAAGTGGGACAGATGAATCAAATTGATGGCCGTTGGATGGCCGACGACCTGGAGGGTGATATCCGTGCAGGAAAGATTGGTTCTGTACTCAATCATTTCGACCCCGAAGAGGTTCGTGAACTCCAACGTTTGGCTGTAGAAGAGAGCCGTTTGGGCATACCTGTGCTCTTTGCTCGCGATATTATTCACGGATTCCACACCATTTTCCCTATTCCGCTGGGCCAGTCCACCACTTGGAATACCGATCTTATCGAGGCTGCGGCTCATCAAACGGCTTTGGAGGCTACGCAAACCGGTATTCGATGGACCTTCTCTCCTATGGTGGATATTTCTCGTGACCCACGTTGGGGCCGTATTGCTGAAGGCTATGGTGAGGATACGTATCTTGCCGAAGTAATGGGAGCTGCTACGGTTCGGGGCTATCAGGGCAACGACCTTACCAACCCTCGTTCGTTAGCCGCTTGCGTGAAGCATTTCTGCGGTTATAGTGTGAGCGAAGGTGGCCGTGATTATAATACCACCTGGATTCCTGAAGTGCAACTCCGAGACACCTATTTGCCGCCATTCAAGGCTTGTTGTGACGCGGGGTCTGCCAGCATCATGTGCTCTTTTAATGACATCAACGGAGTGCCACCTTCAGCCAATCGCCACCTTTGTGTGGATATTCTCCGCAACGAATGGAACTACGACGGCCTGATGGTAAGCGACTGGGGCTCTATTCACGATTTGATTGCTCATGGCGTGGCTGCTGATAATGATGAAGCTACTGCGATGGGTATCAACGCGCAAATCAGCATGGATATGGCGGGCTACAACTATCAGAAGAACCTGGTAGACCTCGTGCGCGCAGGTAAAATTAAGGAGTCGGACGTAGATGTATGCGTGCGTGAGATTCTCCGCATGAAGTATCGCTTAGGTCTCTTTGAAAACCCATATCCGGTTGAACCACAGAATGGCGCAGATAAGCCTGTTTACTTTACGCCCGAGGCGCTTGCCGTAGCGCAAGCTGCATGTGAAGAATCGGCTGTACTCCTCAAGAATAACGGCGTATTGCCTTTATTCAACGATGTAGCGATTTCACGATTTAACGCTTCAACAGCACCTAAGGTGCTTATCTGTGGTCCGTTGGCCAATAATCAGCACGATCAAAATGGTACATGGTGCTTCGATGCAATTGATTCTATGACCGTCACGCCTATGATGGCTTTCCAGAATCCGGAGCGCTATAACCTCTCACCTTTCAACTATCAACTATCAGCTCAATCGGGCTTCCATTGGTCTCGTGAGGTGAATGCGGATAATGTGGCTAAACTTCATGCCATGGCGCAGCAATCAGACGTTATTCTCTTCTTCGCAGGCGAGGAGTCTATGATCTCAGGTGAGGCTAAAACACGTGCTCACCTCGATCTTCCGGGCGACCAGACCGAGCAACTCAAGGCTCTCAAGTCCACGGGCAAGCCCGTCGTGATGGTCGTGATGGCTGGGCGTCCTCTCTGTCTTGATAAAGAGATGGAAATGGCAGATGCTGTTGTGTATGCGTATCATGGCGGCACGATGCAGGGACCTGCTCTCTATAATGTGCTTACCGGCGTGACGAATCCTTCTGGCCACCTCACCACCACCTTCCCTCATGCCGTCGGACAGATTCCGTTCTATTACAATCGCAAGAACACAGGCCGTCCTACGTGGGGACCGAAAGAGCATAACTTCTGGAATATACCTGTCAACGCAGGTCAGTTCTCTATTGGCTCGTCTACCTATTGGCTTGAGTATGGTCTAGAAAGTGCTTTCCCATTCGGCTACGGACTCTCATACACCACTTTCGACTATAGCCCCGTCACATTATCTGATACAATCTTCTCCCTCGCCCCTCTACGGGGAGAGGGCCGGGGTAAGGGGTCTCTCGTTGCCCGCGCAACCATCACCAATACCGGCAAGGTCGCAGGCAAAGAGGTTGCACAGCTCTATATTCGCGATATGGTTGGATCTATCTGCCGTCCTATCCGCGAACTTAAAGGCTACGAGAAATTCGAACTCCAGCCAGGCGAGAGCCGAACGGTTGAATTTGAGATTACGGAGGAAATGCTTGCCTATTGGCACTATGCTGATGGTGTCACTCCTGGAGCCGATGGCGGCTACGTATGCTCAGCAGAGCCTGGCGATTTCCAGGTATTCATAGCTCCAAACGCTGACGCCGGCCTTCCTGCAGCTTTCACGCTGCAAAAATAGTTCATATATAATTGAACACGAACCCATTTTTAACCAACAATAGTTCACATATAACTGAGCAATAGTTCATATATAATAGAAAATTAGTTCAAATATAGTAGAATTTGCAGCATATTGCCATTGTATTTCCCTATGACTGCCCTAAGGTTTTATTGAATGCTCATTGGATGCTCATTGAATGCTCATTGAATCCTCGCAATTATAAATTTTATAAAACAACAATTAAATAACAAACAACCAATTATTAATTTAAAACTTTTTATCATGAAAAAGATTTTTTCTTTTCTGATGGTTGCATGCCTTGCTATGGGCGTTTCGGCAAAGCAATATTGCCATGAAACGATTTCCAGCAACGATGGCAGCAAAACCATTCAATTGTCTTGCGAGCAAGTCAGCGAAGGCAATTATCGAATCACGGTTGAGGGTGAAAACCTCAACGGATTTGGTGGTTCATTCTTCAACCCGGGTGCAACGGATTTGCGTACCACAGTCACTTCTAACACTTCAACTAAGATTGTATGCGACATTGCCGCAGCAACCGCTCCAAGCCTCTATACACCTCTTTACGTGATGATGCCGGGTGAGGTCGTTTTCACATGGCCTGACGATATCGAGTGGGGCTCTTGCGGAAGTGATGCTGTTTCTGTTTCTGAATACTGCAACTATTATGGTCCACAAACCCGTCAGGATGGCAAGTATTGTGCTATCACATGGACTACCAATGCGGCTGGTGACGTTGTTATCAACCTGGCTGATGGTCCGCATGATGGTACCGGTTACACGAACGTTTCTTTCCGTGGCGACTGCTTTGAAGGTAGTTTCGACCTCTTCAAGGTGGTAAGCAGCAATGGTGAAGAAAATGCAAGTGTTTATTTCACTCGTGAACGTTCTGCTGCTGAGAACTATTACATTCTCCGCAAGAATGAAACGCCACTTCCAGAAGGCACTATCACCATTAAAACTACTGCAACTTTGGCATGGTCAAGCGCTGAGAACGCAAGCCGTTGGCAGAATGGTGGCCTTGAATTCAACTACACTTATGGTACTACTTGTCCTTCTTTGGATGCTCCTGCTAATGTGGCTGTTGCTAACGATGGTACCATCACTTTTGATGCAGTTGAAGGTGCTGAGTCTTATCTCGTTTTCGTATACGATGGCGAACGCGAAGTATACAATGGTGCTGTTACTAGCGGCGCTCAAATCGACTATGCAGTTTATGTGGCAAAGACGCTTACTGTTAAGGTCGTAGCAAAGACTGGTGGCATTGTTTCCGCTTATTCAGATCCTGCTACATGGAATGCATCTGCATCTGATATGGCTGCTTCTATCTGGTGTGAAACGCCTGGCGTTGTAACTGTAGCTAACGAGTGCAGCCATGCTGCTTTCACCATCAACACTTTGCCAAACGGCAACGTTACTATTGAAATTCGTCCTACGGAAGGTACCGAAGAAGGTGCGAAGTTCCGTGGCTCAAACGGTATGAACGGAACCTTCAAGCTCAATGGCTCTACTGCTGATTTCGCTACCTATTTCACGGCATCTCTTTCTGCTGATAAGAAAATCGTAACGCTCTCTCTCGTAGATACTGAAAACGCTCCTGAGATTGGTTCTGTTATCGACTACTCTGGTCAGATTGAGGCTGCTTCTTCACTTCATGGTAACGACTGGTCAAACTACAACATCCTTGGCTATGTGTATGGTTCTACCTGTCCAGACGACATCGCAGCTACTGGTGTGGCTCTCAACAAGACTACCGCTACTATCTACGTTGGCGATTCTCCTCTTGTGCTTAACGCTATCTTCACCCCAAGCAATACGGCTAACAAGAATGTAACTTGGACGTCAAGCAATACGGCTGTTGCTACTGTAGAAAACGGTACCGTTACGGCTGTTGCTGCTGGTGAGGCTACGATTACTGTTACTACTGAGGATGGCAACTTTACGGCTACTTGTGCAGTTACTGTGGCTGGTGCTATTGTGGCTCCTGCTGCTCCAACATGGCCAGCAAGCCAAGTGAAAGCAATCTATTCTGCTACGTATGATGCAAACTGTGGCTTCGGCGAATGGGGTAGTGGAACGCAATACTCTCAAACAGAAGCTGGTAAGAAGTACATCGGCGGTACGTATTTCGGCCTTATCGACTTTGCTCTCAACTGTGCTGCTATGGAGAAATTCCATATGGACGTATTCCCAATGCAGGATATGATCATTCGCGTTGTACCTATTTGGGGTGGTGCAGAACAGGGCGTTCATACCGTTAATCTCGTGGCTAACCAATGGAATGCTGTTGATATTGAGATGTCAAGCTGGAATACAATCAACAACTGGACCAACATTTATCAGGTGAAGCTTGATGGTTTTGCTGCTGGTTCTGTATTCTACGTAAACAACGTATATTTCTATCGCGAAACGGCTCCTTCTGACACGGAAGCTCCAGTTATGACCTCTGCTTCTTTGGTAAGCACGTCCTTTACTTCTGCTGTTATTGCAGTTGACGCAACCGATAATGAATTGGTGGCTCAGTACCTTGTTAAGAATGGAGATGTAGAGCTTGGCAAGTATGCTGCTGTAGCTGGCAACATCACGGTAAAGAATCTCGCTATGGGTACGGCTTACAATCTCTCAGTATATGCAGTTGACGCAGCAGAAAACGTATCTGCCAACAAGATTGATGTGGCTCTTACCACCATGGCAGCTCCTACCGTTACAACGGCTCCTACTGCACCTGCAGCTGACGTAATTGCACTCTATTCTGACGCTTACACCACCGTAGCTTATACGATTGGCGGTTGGGGACAGTCTACCCACGAGGAGAATTTTGATTTGGCGGCAGGCGAGCAT
This sequence comes from Paludibacteraceae bacterium, assembly GCA_045600985.1. Lineage (GTDB taxonomy): Bacteria > Bacteroidota > Bacteroidia > Bacteroidales > Paludibacteraceae > Colicola. The sequence continues at coordinate 39,885 of JAZRYY010000003.1, read as the reverse complement.
GCGCTCTACATGACCAATTGCAACTATCAAGGTTGGGAGTTTGCTACTTTGGATCTCTCAGAAATGACACACGTACACTTTGATGTATATGTAGGAGAAGCAAGCTCTATTAAGTTTACTCCAATTTGGGTTGGTGAGGCCGCTCATACCTTCACGCTTGAAGCTGGCTGGAATGCCATTGACGCAGAACTTACTACCACTTGGCCTGGCATCAACTTGGCTAATGTATATCAGGTTAAGTTTGACGGTATGCCAGCAGTCTGCTTCATCGATAATGTATACTTCTATAGACCTTCTGTTGTAGAGCCTGACATGACCTATGAACTCAACGGTGGCGCACTTGCTCCTGCTGCTCAGCCTACCAACGCTGAACTTTGGGAAGCATTCAAGCCTTACTACAACAGCTACTATTCACTCGCTCGTGCTGATCGACCTATCACTGAGGTCTCTACTTTCGCTTCTGCAAAAATGCAGGAGATTATGACCGATGAGGCATCTGACTACAAGTGGCTCGGCGACTATGTGGCTTCTGTTTGTGAGGCTGCTGGCATGCCTTTGACCTCTGAGAGCAACTGGCGTTGGGAAGTTCATGCGTTCTTCAATTGCGTTAATACGGCACTTGTAGAGGTAGCTGACTTCACCGAAGCTGGTCAACCTGCTGCATGGAAGGCTGCATGGGATGCTGCTCATCCTGCAGTGGCTATGCCAGAGGTCGTTACTGTAGAGTTTACTTTGCCAGAGCCTGCTAAGGAGGGCTACACCTTCGCTGGCTGGTATTGGACCGAGAACTTCACCGGCGATGCTGTAACAACGCTTGAAGCTGGTGCTACCGGTACTCTCTATGCTAAGTGGGTAGCTGTTCCTACTTCTCTTGACAACGTAGAATCAATCAACGTTGTTAAATATATGAAAGACGGTCAACTCTTCATCATGAAGAACGGCGTGATCTACAACGCTATGGGCCAATTAGTAAAGTGATTGTTGATGGGGAAGTGCTCGTGAGAGTATTTTCCTGGTAGCCGGTAGATAGGCTACTAAACCCGGGCATAGGCGGCCGATTACCGCCTATGCTTTCAAAACATAATTTTGTGGAAATATGTTACATTTACGTCCCTTAACAAATACCATCCTTCGAACCACTTTGTCTTTTGTATGGTTCTCTTTCTGGGCAACTACGGCTTTGGCACAGAGCTCGGAATTATGTGAGAAAACATTAGGAACAGGCACATCTGCTGCTTTCATAACTTGCGAGACGGATGCACAAGGTCGTGTCATTTTCACGATTGGTGCACCCAATAGTGGTGATGAAAGTGCCACTACATATCGTGCTGCCGGATTGGCTCCTGCTGGCTTTAAGTACGATGGACAGGATATGGCAGAGTATTTCAATCGTACTCCTGCTAATGTGGCAAATCAGAAGCAAATCATCTATACCCCTAAGCCTGATGCAGTAGTAGAAGCCGGCAAGCAGATCACATTCAATAAGTATGGTGAACAGGCTTACGTGGAATGGATGACACCTCAAAATGCTAATGCCTACACGCAGTCATTCAATTTTACGTATACATATGGCACTTCGTGTGAGCAACTCCCTGCACCCGTACTCACCTCTGTCAATGCCAATAATATACCGGTTTTCACGCCAGTGGCGGGTGCTACTTCATACGTGGTAACGGTTAAGCTGAATAACGTAGTTAAATATACGCAAACTATGTCAGGTGCGCAAGCCATCACTTATACTCCGCTGGAAAGCGGTACCTATAAAGTGTCGATGGTAGCACGTGGAGCAAACAAACTGACCTCAGAACCATCCAATGAAGTGGATTGGATATTGACGGCAGCACCTGTTGAAATAGGACCATCAGAGTATTGCTATTCGCAGATCACCTCCACTTCCAACGGCACGTTGGCATATCTTAGTTGGGAAACATTGGATAATGGCGACGTTGAGATCACGATAACCGGTGAAGGAGGTACGGCTTTTCGTGCTAATGGTATGGCGAATAATACGTTGTCTGGTTTCCGGGTAGGAACCGTTGATGCTTCCCTCTATTTCTCTCGCCAGTTAACGGCTGGTAGCAATACGTTCCGCCTTCATTTGAAAAGCTCCTCTATACGTCCTGCACGAGGAGAGACGATATCTTATGCGGGCAATATAGAATGGACGTGTGCAAGCAATAATAATGCATACGTGAATAAGTCCATGTCCTACACCTATGGCGCGATTTGTATTCAACTCGCTACCCCTGTCCTGACGTCTGTCACCAATGATATTCCTCGCTTTTCGCCTGTGCAATACGCGACGCGATATGTAGCACGTGTATATTTGAATGGCGAACTCAAGCATATGGAAACGATCCAGCATGGTGCTGCGATACATTTTACTCCTTCTGAAACCGCTACCTATCAGGTGACACTTGCTGCTGAGGCTGATAGATATGTCAGTTCAGAGGAATCTGAACCGGTGGATTGGCAGCTCACGGCACCCGAAATCCAGGTAGGTCCATCCGAATATTGCACCTCCAATATGGGGTCTGGTACTTCGCGTGTGGGAATCACGTGGGAAACGCTCAGCAATGGTGATGTGGAAATTTCTATCAACGAAGATGGAGCTGCTTTCCGTGCGAATGGTTTGGGCTCTATTGGCAATTTCACGGTAGGCACACTCCCGGCTTCCACATATTTCACCGTTCAGTATGAAGGAAATGGCTCTAATACGTATGTGCTGCATTTGCGTAATGCTTCTATGGTTCCGACGCGTGGCACGAAAATTCGTTATAGTGGAACTGTTGAATGGCGCACAGCGAGCAATTCGAATGCGTATGGAACACAATCTTTCACGTATACTTATGGCTCTCAATGTCCTCATTTGGATACGCCCGCTATTCGTAATATAAGCGAGGATGGTATGCTCATTATGGATGGCGAAGTCGAAGGTGCCACGGGATATATCATTCGTATCTACCGTGGCGAGTTGCTTATCTATACAATGACTGCAGGAATCGGTGATGTTCTCGAATTTAATCCTGTTATCACGTATAATTACACAGTTACTGCGCAAGCTGTAGGTGGACGTGGAACCGTTCCATCGGCAGAGTCTGAACCATATTTTTGGCATTGTGTAGTACCTGAACAGGAGCAGCCTATGTCAACGCTTTGCCAAAAGATCATCTCTTCCAATGATGGCGGCGTGCGTCTTACGGCAACTACTGATTCTGTGGGCACGATTATCTTTAAGATCACAGGTCCTTCACACCCGGTATGGCGTGCTGGTGGTATGCAGACTGATATCATGACAGTATGTGGCTATCCTATCACCAATTATTTCACCAAATCTGCTTCTTTTGTGGGCGATTCCGTTATGACGCTTGTTCCTAAGGCCGGAGCACATGGTGTTATCGTGACGGGGGATATGATTAAATATAGTGGCAATTGTGAATGGTCTGTCCTTGATGCGTCAGGTGCACCTATTAGCCGATGGGTGACGGATCTCGCATTTGAATATATGTACGGTACCGATTGTAATCCTGTGCTCACACGTCTCTTTATGCCTGCCAATCTGGCCATTACGCCCGTCGGCGAATTGACATTCTCGGCAGTAGAGAATGCTGGCAGTTATCAGGTAAAAGTGGAAGATGATGAGCGTGATGTGATGTCGGTTTTGCCAATCATGTCTGGCGATACCGTGCAGAGAGAGATGAGCATTTTGGCAGATTTCCACTATCATGTGGCCGTCCGTGCTATACCTGCGGATAATAATGTTTATCGTCCTTCTCTTTGGTCAAATGAGGTGCTCTGGGTGCCTTCTTATTTGGCACGTCAGGATGATGGAACCGTAGAAACTCCAGATACATCAGAAGATTCTTGGGAAGAAAATCCGGATAACCCGGTTTATCCACCGGTTGTTTTCCCTGACGATGTGGCACTCGAAGACATTGTGACGGAAATCCCTCTTGGCAAGTTTATTTATCATGGTCAGGTGTATATCTCCCGCAATGGTCATATCTTTACTGTTCTTGGTCAACTCGTTAAATAACCGATAATCACTACTACAATGAAACTGCGATATAAATTACTCGTTATTTGCTCTCTGCTATTTGCTGTTTGCATATCAGCCTTTGCTCAAATCGACCGTGAGTTTTGGCTTGCAGCCCCAAACCTGATTGCAGAACATAACCCCAATGCGGTTAAACTCGTGCTCGTTTCTTATGATGAAGATGCCTATGTCACGATAGAGCAGCCTGCTGCAGGACGCACGCTTTTGGCTTCGCGTCAACTGTTGCGTCATAGTGTGTTTGAGTTCTCTATTTCCGGCATATCTGGTTATAAACAGAGTATAGAGACCCATGCCAATGGGGAAGTGCAGCAAACAGGTATTCATGTGGTGTCGTCAGCTAATATCACGGCCTATTATGTGACAACTGATCCCAATGCTGAAGTCTATACGCTCAAGGGGAGTCATGGCTTGGGTACGGACTTCGTCGTACCTACCCAGTTTACCAATGCTTGTGGCCACAATACCTATTCCAGTATTGAGGTAGTGGCTGTTGAGAACAATACGCAGGTAACGTTCACCACGTTTGTTCCTACCAATGAAAATCCAACGCCAGGTACGTTCACCATTACCCTCAATCGTGGTGAAACGTATGCCATTCGCTCGGCTAATCCAAATACGCCTGCGGCACAGCATCTTGGCGGAACGATTGTCACTTCTACTAAGCCAATAGCTGTCAATACCACCGACGACTCGGCAGCTGCCGGTGGCGATCTGGATCTTATTGGCGAACAATTGGTACCTAACAACTTGGCGGGAAATCGATGTATTGTGCCAGCCAATAATTCGGCACAGCACGAATACGCCACCTTCTTCACGGTAGAAGATTCTGCTACGATTCATATGATTTCGTATAATGCCGCCACCATGAGGCTTGATTCCACTATCTTAGGCACTATCTATCCCGGAGGACACCTCCAGCAGAGGCTGAACAACCTCCAGTCGTATGTTTTCTATTCCGAAAACAACATGCCTTTCGTGGCTTTCCATATGACGGCTAATGAAAATGGTAATGAGCTCTCGGGAACGATCATGCCAAGCCTCAATTGCTCTGGCTCGCAGGAGGTTAATTATAGTCCTTCACTCTCTGCCCTTGAAGCCAAAGTTACCATCCTTGTGCATACAGTAGACGTGGGGTCTTTCCTCGTGAATGGCTCCGAATATGAGCTTCAGGCGGAGGCTTTCAATCCTGTTCCGGGAGATTCTGCCTGGTCTTATGCTTCATGTTTTAATCTTATGCTCGGAGGAAACGAATCCTCTTTCCGCATTCAGAACACCACGGGCCTTTTCCATCTTGGCATCCTTGATAATGGTGGAGGAGCATGCTCCTATGGATTTTTCTCAAATTACGGTCAGGTCTCTATTTTTGCCGAGCCGGAGCGATATTATTATTCGGTAGGTGATGATGTTCGTCTCCTTCTTACTGGTTCGTCGGTTCTTGATAATATCCATTGGCAGGGACCTAATGGCTCCTTCGCAACCAACGTGGCGAGCCCTGAAATTACTAATATTACGGAAGCTGATGCGGGTAGGTATATTGTCACGGCCGACAACCTGGAGGGCTGTGAGGTAAGTCCAGACACTTTCTTCGTGCATGTGTTCCCTAAACTGACGGATCGACGAAAGACTATCTGTATGGGAGATTCTTTGCGTTTACGCGCATCTGGCGTGGGCCCGTACGAGTGGTACAAAAATGGAGTCGCGCTGGAAGGTATTAATACGCGTAGTCATAAGTTCTTCCCCGAAGAAGACGCCGTTTATACGATTCGCGAAAAGGTAACAGGTTGCGATATGATTGCGTGGGAAGACCATGCGCCAGTAGCTTTCTCGTCTGCCGCCCCCACGCAGGTGCTATACGACCACCAGTTCTCGCATCTCATTCCTGGTGCTGAGTATAGGTGGGAAGTGTTCCTGACGGCCCCCAGCAATAATGCGATTGCGCCTAAGGTGCAGCTGTATGTGGACGATACGCCAAGTGGTATTGTGGCAGTTGACAATGGCCCGGATACCACTCGTGCCGAGATGCGTTTCATCGGTTCCAACCGCCCTGTACGTGTCCGCTTGGTCGCTATCTCTCCTAATGCAGATCGCTCCATGGCTATTGCTGATATGACGCTCCGTCCTACTATGGATCGCGAGGAGAATATCACAGTAGAGGTGTCGCAGGAGTTTGAACCACATATCTTGGGCCGTGACACCATCTGCCTCGGCGATACGATCACCTTGTCGGTAGACGTGGAAGGTACGCATTACCAATGGTCAACTGGAGATACAACGGCTACCATCAAGGCTGTAGGACCAGGCAAATATTGTGTTTACGTATGGCGAGGAACCTGCTACGAGATGGCATGTTTCGTTATGAAACTATGTCCTCCAGAGCCAACCTGTCCAGACCCGATTTTTGCTGCAGAGGAGAATATAACTGTCTGTGATACGCTCCTGCCATACGTTTGGCGAGGAAATCAATTCAGCGAGCAGGGCACCTATTATGATACGCTCTATACCACACTTGGCAATGGTGTAAGTTGCGATTCTGTCTATTATACGCTCAATCTCGCAGTAGAGCATTGTGAACCTGAGCACGTCTGCATTAGCGACCAGATATATCAGCGTTGGAATGATGTGCTGAGCCTCAAAAACACCAATTATGGTGGGGTGGCTTACCTCAGTTGCCAGTGGTTCCGTAACGGCGAGTTGATACCTGGTGCAACACATTCGTACGTCTACGTGCCTGAAGGATTAAATGCAACGGATTATTACCACGTTGAGTTCGTCTTGGAAGATGGCACAACCGACTATACCTGTCCGTTTTATCCTGTTGCCATGGCGGCTGCAGCACCTCTCCGCATCGTCAATATTCGTGGTGAGGTAGTGGCAGATGCTGTGGCTCCCGGCGTTTACTTCATCATCTATCCCGACCACGCAGAGAAACTGCTTGTCCCATGATCGACCTGTTGAAAATAGTATCTCGTAGAGCTCTTCTGTGTGTGCTGTGCTTTTCGTGGTTGTATACGGCGTCCGCTCAGGTGGATACTGATTTTTGGTTTGCTGTACCATATCTGACCAATGCGCATAGCACCAGTCTGGCAGACGGAAAAGGCAAGATTTGCATCACCTCGTTTGCAGATACAACCCATATCACTATCTCGCAGCCGGCTATCACGCAGACTACCGATCCGAAGTATTTCGCCCCAATCACGTATACCCTTCCGCCATATACGTCGCATGATTTTGATGTACGTCAGGGTAGTATCAATCGTGCCAACCAAAGTGGCTCGGGACGTTTTGGTATACATATTGAGTCGGATTATCCGGTATCTGCGTATTTCGCTCAGGTCAACGAAAATAGCGAAATATATACGCTCAAGGGGCGAAATGCTCTTGGTACATCGTTCCTTGTGCCTCAGCAGTCGCACTATGGAAATGCCTTCTCTGCCAGCCCAACCATCGAAATCGTGGCCACCGAAAATAATACGACTGTCAGCATTACGACGCCTGTCACAACGTATACCAAATCATCCACCACCAATTGGACAATCACTCTCCAACGAGGTGAGACGTATACTATCCGTGCCAGCAATTCTTCTACGGCAAGCCACCTCGGCGGCACCATTATCACTTCCGATAAACCCATAGCTGTGAACACCTCCGACGATTCGTTGGCTTCTTCCGGCCAGGACTTGGTGGGCGAGCAATTGGTTCCATCTGGGTTGGCCGGTTTGGAGTATATTGCCATAAAGCACGATAGTCCGAACGAGTACCTATATCTGTTCACCTTCCCAGGCCGTCCTATCATGTATACCGTGAATGGTGGCCCCATCCAAACGATGGCAGCTGGGGCGTCTGCTCGTATTGCTTTGTCCAGCAGAGCCACCTATGTGATGGCTACCGATGAGTTTGTGGCTTTTCAGATTACGGCAGATGGTGGCGAATTAGGTGCTACGGTACTTCCTCGTTTGGATTGTACGGGCTCTTATGAGGTGGCCTATAAGAAGCGTTTCGGCTCTCAAATACTCACCCTCATGGTGAAGACTCCTTATACGGGCAGTTTCATGGTTAACGGTACGCCGGTGAACTATACGTTCCAAACGGTTCCTGGAAGTCCCGCATGGTCGTATGCGTATGTTCGAAATCCGGCTTTTGATGCCAATGGAATCATCCGTATTGCTAATGCGGACGCGCTCTTCCATGCTTCCATTATGGACTACGGTGGAGGCACCAATTCGTATGGATATTTCTCTGGCTACAATTATGTAACGTTGCAGCCGTATGCTTCCAGCACGATGCTTATCGTGGGTGATACATTGGAATTGGGTATACAAATGCCGGATCAGTTCGGCAATATAACGTGGACCTGTCCAAATGGTACTACGTTGTCAGGAGCACCCGTGTTTATTCCGATCACGTCTACTGCAGATGCTGGCGATTATGTGGTGACAGCCACCAGCGTGGAAGGATGTCCTATCTTGCAGGATAATGTGTCGGTAAATATTCAGGTGGTGCCACCTCTTGTACCCGAACCGACGTGTCCTGAACCTGTTTATGCTGCGAACGAGAATGTTACCGTGTGTGATACTCTTTTGCCATACCGTTGGCGTGGACATACCTGTATGCATCAGGGCACCTACTACGATACGTTATATACGACGCTCAGCAATGGCTTGAAGTGTGATTCTGTGTATTATACGCTTAATCTCACAGTTGAGCATTGTGAAGCCCCTCATGTGGATCCACCTGAACCTCCACGTCCGCGTTTAACTGTACGTCTTTATACCGAGTCTGTCTCGCTCTGCGATGGTGATGATCAATTCACGTTGTCATATCAGATAGAGGAGGGGAATGCGCAATGTATGTCTGTATCCATTGATACGGATACAATGTGGGTGGATCTGCCGGATAATCAGGGTATCAATATTCAGCAAATACCACTTATTGCAACACCGGAATTTGCGCTTCGCCTGACCCCATTCACGCCCAATCTTCATATGACTATAGTCTTCTATGATAAGCAGAACGATTATAAAGTGTCATTTACGATACCTGTAGACGTCCTCTACGATCCGGAAGGTGTCTTTACTCAAAAATGGGATAATGTGCTGGCTATCTATTCGCCGTCTTATTCGGCGTATGGCCTCACCTGGACGGGAGAGTTTCAATGGTATAAAAACGGCATGCCGCTCTCTGGCGAGACGGGTTCGTATCTTCATCTGGAGGCTGCTACGTTTGATTACGCGGATTATTATCAGCTCAGGGTGACGCGTTTAAGCGACGGCGTCACCATGCTCACGTGTCCGTTCTACCCCCATCCACCTGTGTACCAACAGAACGTCCCGGGCATCTATGATGTGATGGGTCGACCAATCCAGTCCGCGCCAAAGTCGGGCTTCTATATTCAAATAACGGAGGATAAAATTGAGAAATTGCTTGTAAGATGATGCGGAATATCTTCCTTAAATATCTGTTAGCTGTAAGCTGGCTCTTAATGCTTTGCGGAACGTCTCCAGTTTCCGCAGAAGTCTTCCATCAACCCGGTTTCTACGTGGAAGGTGGCGCACGCTTGGTGATGCTCAATAAAAATAATCTGCAGTTCACTCCTGCTGAGATGAATAATCCGTCAAGCGGCTTGGGTTGGATGGGTGGAACAGGCTTTGAATATCGCCTCCAGGCCAATCATTTCCTTATGGGTTTGGGCGCGGGTATTACCACAGGGTCAGCTGCTTTCCGGTTGCCGGATTCAGAGGCGAAACTGCCTAATGTTGTTGATCAGGATGGCTATACCTTCACGTATGTCTACCAGTTCTCAAAACATGCTTTCCGCCATTCCTCGCTTGCTTCTCAGTTCTCTCTGTCTTTTGGTGGCACGTTCAATAATGTGTATTTTCTCCTTGGCGGAGCCTTCCATCTCATCCCATATTCGTGGGGACAATCGTCTGTGAATATAGCCACGTATGGCGATTATCCTCAGTTCCTTGATCCATTCACGGACATGCCGGAGCATGAATATTTTGATGCACGTCCTCGAGTTGAGAGGTATGCCAATGTGCCCAATGGTACGCTTTCCATGACTGTTTCTGCCACGGCAGAAATAGGCTACACGATTGCGATACCCGCTGCTCAACAACGGGAACGCCTTCTTCGCATAGCTTTCTTTGCTGATTATGCGTTTCTTAATCTGTTACGTGGAAAAAATGCCGATGACCAAGTCGTGCTAAATGGCAATCTGATTTCTGTACCGTCCGTTTTTGATTACCACGACATGTTCACGCCCGTACAGTTGCATCCGCTTCTGGGGTCGTCTCTCACGTCAGGCATCGGTTTGGGACAGGCCTCTTTCGGTCTTAAACTCTCGTATGCCATCTCTCTTCCGTCTCACAAACGCTCGCCTAAGTATCCTTGCGTCTGTGCAGATGATTAATCTCCAAATTTGCGATTTCACGATTTTACGCTTTAACGATCGATCGTAACACTTTTCTCGCGAAAGCACCACCGGAATATCTGTGCACCATAGGGTCATCCTGATAGTCGTCGTATTCAAAGAATACGTTCGGCAGGTCGCCCCATGCTTCTCGTACGGCGTCCATGCATTCCACCGGCACACATTCATCATGCGTGGCGTGATAGAAATAAATGGGCAGGGTAGGTTTCCAATGGTCGATGAGGCGGTCCTGCTCGGATGCTTTCTGCATCATGCCATAGATATGTCCGTCTTCTTTGTATACATCTTCCTGAAAAAGGGCGGCTGTCCGTGTTCCTAATGTATTAATAGTCGTCTTCACGAGTTCTGAATTGGAATGTTCCTTGGAGGCTATCATCTCCACGAGTCCCGACTCCTGAGCCGCTGGCGTGAGAAAATCCGCAATCGTCGTCTCCTTATCAAACCATTCCGCGTGATAGTGCAAATGACTCATCGCGTTCAGCACCATATATGCTCCGTAGAGATATTTCTCTCGTTTGGCCACAATCTCCATCAGCACGTCCGGCACGTACGGACCACTTGCGCAATTGCTTTGCACCAATGGCAACATCCGTCGCTCCTCTGCGGTCGCTTCTGTTTCCATATATCGATGTACGGCCAACGCGTCGAAACCGCCTTGTGAGTGACCTGAGTTGTAGACGGGAAGTGGCTTCTCCGTCAGGCGGAAGTACTCCATCAACATCATCTGAGCCGCTATGGCTGCATCCACGGTATGGCGGGCGGCCATCTGAGCATGCACGTAGCAAATGGGGTAGTGCACGGATGCTCCAAAACTGATCAGATCGGGCGAAACGAGCACGCTGTTGGTGAGCACATGGGCTTCGCCAATATTCCATTGATGAGTAGGCACGCTTTTGTCTGCAGCCTGGGTGGCACGGTTCTCAATAAAGAGGCGAGGGGCTGTGAATTCTCCGCCCAGCCGGGGAATGAGCATCAGGGATGATAGGCGCACGGCTTTCCCCTGATGGTCGATGGAGTCGTATTCATAACATACGGCTGTGATGGTGGTTCCTTCTGGCAGTTCTGCTGCCACCTCATGAATCGTTGGCTCCAGGCGGCTGTGCATGCCTGCCATCAGGCTCACAAACTCCACCAGATTGTAGTCTTTCTCAGATGTGATGTTGTATTGCATGTAGGAAGATTATTGCTTATCTTTGTGGAAACATTATAATTCTGTTTTTACGCCCTGTACGTTGTAGATTGCGCCATTGCGTCGGATGTAAAGTTGTCCGTTGTGGATGAACTTAAGAGGTGCAGAAGCCTCTTCCTGCACGTCAACGGATGTGGCTGTGCCATTACCTGTAGTACCAATCGACCATATTTGCGACCATGGCGAGCGTCCTTGTTCGTTGATGGCGCAGATTCGCCAATAGAGCACCTGACCTGTGAGCAGGAGCACGACGGATGCTGAAGTGGCGTTCTCCACCGTCTCCTGATGGATAATCTGTGTGAACTGACCGTCTATGGATATCTGCAGGATATACGTATTGGCATCCTCGCATGCGTTCCACGAGAAAACGGCTGCACTATCTGTGCATACCACCAAATGGTTGTCTGGTCCGCTCAGCGTAGGCGTAGGCAGTTGATAGGTCGTGGTGAACGAGCGCGGTATGGCCCAATCGCTGGTGTCGCGGCTGTGGATATCCTGCGTGCGCCAATAGTACTTGGTGCCGTAGAGCAGTTGCGTGGGAATCAGATAGCAGTACGAACTACTGGAACTCTCCTTTTCTATCAGCGTTTGGAGGAGTGGCGAATCGAACGACAGGGTGGTGTCAATCTGGATGCGGCAGTAGTTGATATAGTTGCGATACGCATAGTAGAGACGCGGCGTGACAGATATGCCCGTGGCTCCATCTGCCGGTGTCGAGCCAAATCCACCACGATAGTAGGTGGTGAAGCAGCGTGTGGGCGACCAATCGCTGGTGTCGCGACTGTGGCACTCGCGAACGCGGCGGTAGTAGGTTGTACCGAAGAGGAGATCGTTGTAGTAGTGGTACGCATTACTGCTACTGCTGGCCGATTCCATTACCGTTTGCAGTTCCGGCGAATTGAACTCGGGCGTAGTGTCCAGTTGCATCTGGTACCTGCTGATGCCGCTGGTATAATTAAAATAGACATTGGGCGATGTGATGATACCCACAGCGCTATCCGAAGGAGCAGTGTTGAGATTACAATGGCGGTAAGTAGTAAAGCAACGCGTAGGCGACCAACGGCTGGTATCGAGCTGGTGACACTCACGCACACGCCAGAAATACGTCTTACCGAAATAGAGATCGCTATAGGAATAGTAGGCCGAACTATTATCGCTGGCCGACTCCATCACGTTGACCATGAAAGGTGAATCGAACGTTGGCACCGTATCCAGCTGCACCTGATAGCGACTGATGCCTTTGCTGTATTTCCAGGATAGTTTGCCGTTGTTGACAATCCTATTGGTAGCGCTATCCGATGGCGTAGATAGGGTGCAGTAGTTGTAGGTGGTAAACGATAGCGTGTCCGACCACTCGGTTGTGTCGCATTGGTGATAGCCCTTCAGACGCCAGTAGTGAGTCTTGCCGAAATAGAGGTTGCTGATAGCGTATGTATGGGCGTAGTCTGACGAACTGGCATTGTCATATATGCGACGAAGTGCAGGAGAATTGAAGCGGGAGGTGGTGTCTATCTCGAGGATGACATTGTTGAGTCCGCGTTGATATTCCCAGTAGAAAGTCTGCTGCGTATAGGCAGTGGTCAGGTTCTTGGGCGAAGTGATCTTGGCCTTCTTCAGGGTGTGAAACATACCTACATCGGACCAATCGCTGCTGTCGTTCTGGTTGTAGAACTTCACGCGCCAATAGATGAAGCGACCCAGCGGCATGTCCGATACTTCATTGCTTTGGTCATCGCTATCTTCGTTGCGAATGAAGCTCCATCGCATGTCGTAGAATGGCGAGGTGAAATCGGGCGTGGTGTCGCATTGTAGGCGGTAACTCACGCAGCCTATGTTGTTCTTGAATTTCAGGCTCTGCTGGGGGTAGTACAGACCATTTGGATCGCTGTTGTTGGGCGATGAGAGGGCTGTTTTAGTAAGCGTAGTAAATTCCCGAATGGGGCTCCAATCGGATACTTCGTTCGAAGACGATTTGGCACGCACACGCCAATAGTAGTGCGTACCGAAATATAGGTCGTAGAGTTTTCGGCTGGTTCCCCAGCATATCTCCTGCACCAGCATAGGCGAGTTGAAGCGGATGGTGGTATCCAGCTGCAATTCGTAGCTTTCTGCCCCACTGACCGATGCCCATTGGAAAGTCTGGCGGCTGTACGCATTCGTTACGCCATTGGTTGGTGCGGAGGGGGTGGGAACGTTCAGTGCCCACGCAGAGCTGATATATAATGCTATGCACGATAGCAAAAAAGCGATTCGTTTCATGCGTTATTTTTTTTTGTTGGTTCTTGCAAAAATCATACTATCTTCTTTGATTTCTGCTGCAAAGATACAACTTTTTTTGCAATCAGCCAAGTAAAAACCGGTCATTTCGCTAAAAAAGTGGGAAATTATGGTGCTTTTCTTGTGTATTTGAGAAATAAATTGTAACTTTGCATACTTTTCTGCGTGTAATCCTTAAAGAAACGTCCCTATAAAGTATGAAAAAAATGGTAATCTTCTTGGCGAGCATGTTGATGGCTGTCTCCTCTTTCTCGCAAACGCAGGCCGAAATAGCTGCTTTGAAAACGGCAGTTGAGGATGATCTTGTTAATAACCTCTTGCCCTTTTGGGGGAAGACGGTTGATCCCAACGGCGGATTCTATGGCGTGGTTACTGTTGCGAATGAGCCCGTACCGGAAGCCGATAAGGGCTCCATCCTTAACGCCCGCATTCTCTGGACGTATGCCCGTGCTTATCGCTATAATCCGCTTGAGGAATATAAAGAAAAAGCCGATCGTGCTGCTGAGTATTTCATCGCACACTTTATCGACCCGAAGTACGGAGGGGTCTATTGGACGGTAGATGCTGAAGGCCATCCTAAAGATATGACCAAGCAAACCTATGCCGCATCGTTTGGTATCTACGGTCTGGCAGAGCATTTCCGCGCCACAGGTGACGTCAGAAGCTTGGAGGCTGCCAAGGCAATCTATCGCACAATAGAGGAGCGTGTGCACGATAAGGCACGTCTTGGCTATCAGGAAACATTCCTGCGTGACTATACTACTGGCTCAATCAAAGGTGTGGACGGGCAGGAAGGAGCCACCAAGACGATGAATACGCATATCCATCTGCTGGAGGCATACACCACGCTTTATCTGGTTTGGCAGGACGCTGAACTCCGAGCCAATCTGCTCGAACTGATAGATATCCTGCAGACGCGTCTCTATTCGCCCGATACGAAGCATCTGATTCTTTTCTGCAACAACGATTGGCTTCCTATTGGACAGGTGGATTCTTATGGTCACGATATCGAAACATCATGGCTCCTCACGGAAGCCGCAGAGGCATTGGGAGACGAACAAATGCTCAAAAACATCCGCAAGCAAAGCGTAGAAATGGTGGAAACGGCTCTGCGAGAGGGTATGGATGCGGAAGGCTTTATGCGCTACGAGAAGGTAGACGGCGTGATGAACAGCCGACTCTCTTGGTGGCCGCAATGTGAAACCGTAATAGGCTGCATCAACGCATGGCAGATAACGGGAAAAAAGAAATACTTTGATGCGGCTGTTCGCACCTGGAACTATATCAACAAGCATTTTATAGACCACGCCAATGGAGGTTGGTTTATGATATTGGCAGATGATGCCACGCCTGTGAACGAGCCTAAAGCGAGTCTTTGGAACTGCCCTTACCACAATAGTCGCATGGCTTACGAACTGGCCATGCGTCTGCGTTGGCCTTCAACGCACTCGGAAGTGATGGCATGGAGCAATATTACTGGCGTACGAGTGGAGGGCGAATTGGTCGATTTTGAGTCATCGCTCCGCATTGGTAATCCGGCTGGCAAAATGGAGGTAACGGCACGTGAAAGGCAGTCTCCTTTGCAATACAAACGAGAGGGGAATACGCAGATTACCGTTACCCCTATGCATGGGGCACAGATTATGCAGCAAGTCACAGATCAGGATATGCAGACGGTTTTGCTCAATTGGCATGTAGAAGCGAAAGAAAACCTGAAGGAAACGGCATATTTCTGTATGGATTTTGCCCCGAAAAATTATGCAGCGGCAAAGATATCAGCTTCGGGAAAGAAAATTACCGTGAAAGCCAACAGCCGTAAAATTGAAATTACGTTTAGCCGTTCGGTGAAGATGTTTATCAACGAAGAGAACGGACATAAAGTGGTATACGTAACCCTGCTTCAAGAACTGAAAAAAGGAACTGAATCCACGCTCTCAGCTGTGATGAAAGTTGGTTGTACGCCCGATCATGAGGAAGCAACCATCCATATCAACCCTTCCAAACCAGGCCGGATGTTTGCTGGGTTTGGAGGTAATTTCCGCATTCAGAACGTGAAGAAAGATCCGCAGGTGATTGATTACTGCCTCAGTCATATGCGCGTGGCTTTTGGACGTGTGGAGTTTCCTTGGGCACGCTGGGATAAAGAGGGGGCTCAGGCCGATCATATCCGTCGTAGCGCAGAGATGGCACGCACGCTCAAGGCGCAGGGCATGCCGGTTATCGTTAGTTGCTGGTTTCCGCCTGAATGGGCTGGCGTCAAGACAACTCGTTCCGACGGATCGGCAGTCGCATATTCGCTACGACAGGATCAGAAAGAACGTATCTTTGAATCCATGACCGATTATCTGCTCTTCCTCAAGCGCGAATATGGGGTAGAGGCTGATTACTTTTCTTTCAATGAGTCCGATCTCGGCATAGATGTGGTTTTTACGCCCGAGGAACATCGCGATTTCATTAAGGAATTTGGCCAATACATGGCCAATAAAGGTTTGAAAACCTTGATGCTGCTTGGCGATAACTCCGACGCCACTACGTTCGACTTTATTCTCCCTACGCTCAACGATCCTTCTGCGCACAAGTATGTGGGCGCTGTTTCCTTCCATTCTTGGCGTGGTTGCGACGATGAAACCTTGCAAAAGTGGGCAGCAGCTGCGCGACAGATGAATGTGCCGCTTATCGTGGGGGAGGGAAGTACAGACGCTGCCGCACATCGATATCCCGCAATCTTCAACGAAACAACCTTCGCGCTCTATGAGATTAATCTCTACACGCGTCTCTGTGCCATCTGTCAGCCGATGAGTATTCTGCAATGGCAACTCACTTCCGATTATTCACTTCTCTGGGGAGATGGTATCTACGGAAGCGACGGACCAATGCGACCTACACAGAGATTCTTCAATATCAGGCAGCTGAGCTTGACGCCGGCGGATGCTTTTGCTGTACCGGCTGAGGTGAGCAAGGATAATGTGAACGTGGCCGCCTTCGTCAAGCCTGCCACGGGGGAGAGTTGTGTACATATAGTTAATAATGCCGCCTCCTGCAAAGCACATATAACGGGGATACCCGCTGGTACTGAAAGTGCCGTAGTTCTGATCACAAACCAGTATCAACATGGAGAGGCGTCAATCTATGCCGTGCACGACGGATGTCTCGACGTGGATATGCCTGCCGACAGCTTCGTGTCGGTTTTTATAACTGAATAAATCAGAGAAAACAAGTATATAATATGAAAAATTTCAATTTCTACACACCCACTCAGGTGGTTTTTGGACGCGGCTCCGAGGATAAGGTAGCCGCTATGGTTAAGCAATATGGTGGCACGAAAGTGCTCGTTCATTATGGAGGACAATCAGCTGTTCGCTCTGGTCTGCTCGCTAAGGTGGAGAACCAGCTCAAGGAAGCTGGTATCGCTTATGTCACCCTGGGTGGGGTGGTTCCTAATCCGCGTCTGAGCCTCGTGCATCGTGCTATTGAACTCTGCCGTCAGGAAGGTGTGGATTTCCTTCTGGCTGTGGGTGGCGGTAGCGTAATCGACTCGTGCAAAGCGATCGGTTATGGCGTACCTTACGATGGCGAAGTGTGGGATATCTATCTGGGTAAACATAAGCCAACGGCATGTCTGCCAGTTGGTGTCGTACTCACTATTCCTGCTGCCGGTAGTGAAATGAGCGATTCCAGCGTGATTACCAATGAGGATGGCGATCTCAAATTGGGTACCAACAGCAATCTCTGCCGGGCCAAATTTGCTATCATGGATCCGGAACGTACCTACACCCTGCCGGCTTGGCAGACCGCGTGTGGCATCACGGATATCATTATGCACACCATGGAGCGTTATTTCAGCCACGATGATGATATGGAGATTACCGACTCCATTGCTGAGGCGCTTATACGTACCTGCATCACGGAAGGAACGAAAGTGATGGCCAATCCGCAGAACTATGAAGCTCGCGCCAATATTATGTGGGCAAGCTCGCTATCGCATAATGGTCTGACGGGATGTGGCACATCTTCGGATTGGGCTACGCATAAGATTGAACACGAACTTTCTGCACTCTTTGATGTGAGTCATGGTGCCGGTCTGGCGGCTGTTTGGGGCAGCTGGGCACGCTATTGCCGCGAAGAAAATATGCCTCGTTTCGCTCGTTTTGCACGCAATGTGATGAAAGTGGATACGGCCAATATGACTGATTTGGAGGCTGCTGAGGCTGGTATTGCTGCCATGGAGCACTTCTTCCAGTCGATTGGTATGCCTGTTAATATCCACACCCTGCTTGGACGCGAAGTAACGGAAGAAGAGATGCAAGAGATGGCTTGCAAATGTACCTCGGGCGATACCGCCACCGTTGGTGGCCTGAAGAAACTCACATGCGCAGACGTACTCGCTATCTATCACATGGCCAAATAAGGAATGCCGAGTACCCCGCACCACATATCATTCTGCTCTGCCTCGATTGGGATGGAGGAGTATATCCATCGCTTCCGGGATGCGGAACGTATTGAGGGCTACTGCCGCGAGTGTCATAATTATGGCCAACGCTGGGGCTGTCCGCCCTTCGATTATTCGGTAGAGAATGAACTGCTGCGCTATCGTGAGGTGCTGCTTGTGGCGGCACGAATAACGCCTGAGCAGCCACATTTGCCTTTGGCGGAAGGGATGCTATGCCTGTTGCCGGCACGCCTCAGATTGGAAACGATCGTTCGCGAATTGGAAACCACTCTGGACGGCCGAGCCATGGGGTTGGCGGGCCAATGCACCTATTGTGGAGCACAACCCGATCCGCAGCTTTCTGTTGCGCCATGCGCTAAGCAGCTGGGCTTGCCATGCCGCCATCCCGAACTGGTGCGACCTGCATTGGAGGCTTGGGGATTTGATATCACCAAAACGGCTGAAGAACTCTTGCACATGCCTATCCTGTGGTCCACCGATGGCCTCACGCCCGACTATTTCACGCTCGTTTGCGCGTTCTTCCATAACGCCGATCCTGCCGTCGCCGAAGCCGCCCTCCAGCAAGTAATCACTAATCAGCCCTTTTAGGGCGCTAATCTCATCATTTAGCCCCCGGGCGCATCATTTTATCATTAATTATCATTTATTGTTAAACATGTAAACGGGGAATTTTTAGAACATCCCATTAATTATAGTATGAAAAAACTCCTTCTTTTCTGCGCAATTGCGCTCATGAGCATCAGTTGCCAATCAAAATCTGAGAGCAAGTCTCTCGTAGTTTATTTCTCTGCTACCGGCACCACCGAGAAAGTGGCGAACGATATCGTGGCTGCCACGGGTGCTGCACTTTGGCAGATTGAACCGATGGAGGCGTACACGGCCGAAGACCTCGACTGGCGCAACGCTGAGAGCCGTTCATCGCTCGAAATGGCTGATCCTGAAGAGCGTCCTGTCATCAAGATGTGTACCGATATCCGTCCGTACGACACCATCTATCTCGGCTTCCCTATCTGGTGGGGCATCTGCCCACGTATCATCCAATCTTGGATTGAGAACAACGATCTCGCCGGCAAGCGCATCATCCTCTTCGCTACATCTGGCAGCAGTTCTATTGATGGCGCTGTGGATTTCCTCCGCACCACCTATCCCGACTACGATTGGGCCAAGGGCGTTCTCCTCAATTCCTACACCACCGACGACCTCACTCACCTCGCCGAATAAAAAACGTATTGTTGAGACTCTTTTCTATATAACAGGGGCACCCTTATGGATGCCCTTGCTCTGTCTATCCAAAAGTTATTGTAATGTCATACTTTTGCGTTTCCACGTTTTAACGCTTTAACGTACTCTCCTTTTTCGTTCACGTTAATCAAACCTCTTTTTTTCCATACGCTTAGCTGTTTTTGCGCTTTCTTTCTATCAAGTAGTACGATTTGTGAGATTTTATTTCTAATCTACCGCCGACCACCAAATAGAAAATTACGTTCCGTTCATTGCGCCGGATTAAATCCGGCAATATTCAAATCCACCGCCCCATCATCCCGATAGGCCGGTGGATTTTCCCTCCTCACGTCCATATGTTCACTTTTAATTGAACGTTCATATATAATAGAACTATTTTTCACGTTATATCTGCATTTTACTGTCCCCAATGCCATTCTTCACACACTTTAGAGCAGCCTAACATTAGAGACTTGCCCTTGGAATACCTCAGAACGCCCCCATTACAGTAAGAATCGGTACCCTCTGCCCTTACTCTTCCCTAATTCTTCCCTAAGTTTTTATTGAATGCTCATTGGATGCTCATTGAATGCACATTGAATGCTTGAAATTATAATTTTTCATAAATCAACCACTTATGCGCACCCAAAATGTGTGTTTTCGGTTTATCGCCTTGAAGAGGATGATCCCTCTAAAGGAGGGCGAGGATGAATGATGGTGAGGATGTCGGGATGCTTGCATACCAGCATCTTCACAAACATTCTGCGTCAAAGTGCCTGGCACTCATCCTCTTCAAGGGGTTTATTTCGGTTTTTGTCAGTCTTGCCGCTTGCTCTCCTTGGGTAGCTCTTGCGTCACTCCTTGGCTATTCTTTTCATTTCTCCGCTTCGCCATCCCAGAGAGTCACTGGCAGTCTGCTTCACCTCAAGTGCCCGCCCGAGCAAATATGTGTCCGGACACTGTCCGTTGTCCTTCTGCCCGCAAACCCCTTTATTTACTGGGAAACGGACATCCGGACACCTGTCCGGAACTGTCCGCTTCTGTCCGTATCGCTCAGCAGAACTCTCTCTCAACTCCTTTGGCGTTCACTGCTACTATTTATTTGTCTAAAACATTTCCTCCCGCCAAAAAAATGCAGTTTTTTTGCATATGTCAGAAATTTTCAGTAATTTTGCAACCGCAAATGCATATTAAATTCCCAACACGTATGAAAAACACTACCCGAAGCACCGTTTTGATCCTCTGCCTGCTGTTCTGCCTAGCCTTGCAGGCTAAAGATTATGTGGTTACTTCTCCCGACGGACATTTGAAAGCCACGGTAAGCGATCAGGACCGAATAGCATGGACGATTCGTCACGACGGCACCACCGTCCTCGCTCCATCAGCCATCCGTATTCAAACCACTACGGGCGATTGGGGCACGAAGACGCGTGTGCAGAAAACCCGCCTGCGCAGCATCCGTGAAACGATTCCCACGGTGGCGTATAAGCGTGCCACGGTAATGCACCAATGCAACGAACTGACGCTCGAGTGCAGCGGCGAATTCAATCTCATCGTGCGTGCCTACAACGACGGCTGTGCCTACCGCCTCGTCAGCAAAGCCAACCGAGGGCTGACGGTACTAACCGAGGCTTCTGAGTTTGCTTTTACGGGCGATTACAAGGCTTTCGTTCCGTACGTCAACGATAATCGCGGAGGCGAACGCTATTGCTACAGCTTTGAGTCCTACTACGATGAGCAGCCCTTATCCGCCATGTATGCCGATTCGATTGCCATCACGCCCCTGGCTGTTTGTCTGCCCAATGGCATGAAAGCGGTGGTGATGGAGACGGCTGTGGAAGACTATCCAGGCATGTTCCTTTATCGCAACCACCAATCGCCTGCCAATACCCTCCAAACGGAGTTCGCGCCGCTCCCGCTCGAAACCGTCGTAGGTGGGTTCAATCGCCTGAACCTCATGCCCGTCAGGCGTGCAGATTATATCGCTCAAATAGCTGTCCGTCAGGCGTTGCCATGGCGATTGGTGCTGGTCTCAACAGCCGATACCGACCTCCTCAATACCGATACGCCGTACTGCCTCGCTCCCGCCTGCCGCCTCACCGACACCTCCTGGATCAAGCCCGGCAAAGTGGCGTGGGATTGGTGGAACGATTGGAACCTCTTCGGCGTGGATTTTCAGGCAGGCATCAACACTCGCACCTATAAGTATTATATCGATTTTGCGCATAAAAACGGCCTGGAATACATCATCGTGGACGAAGGGTGGAGCAGTCCGGAAGATCTGCTCCAGTATAGCAACGATGAGCTCAGCATCCCCGAACTCGTGACCTACGGCAAAGAGCGAAACGTGGGCGTTATCCTTTGGAGCTCATGGCGTAATCTCATCAAGGATATGGAGCGCAATATGAGCCACTATGCTGCCATCGGCGTACGGGGTTTCAAGATCGATTTCTTCGATCGCGACGATTATGAAGTGATCCATTCCTGCTATGAGATGGCTGCCGCTGCTGCTCGCCATCATCTTCTCGTCGATTATCACGGCCTGAAGCCTAACGGCGTGCAACGTGCGTACCCCAATGTGGTCAATTTCGAAGGCGTCAAGGGTTTGGAGAACTGCAAATGGGAGCAGCGTAACGGCAATGGTCCTGTCCACGATATGCCTCGCTACGATGTGTCGGTTCCTTTCCTGCGCATGCTTCCCGGACCACTTGACTACACCCCGGGCGCAATGCTCAACGCCACTCGCGACCATTTCTTTGGCAACAATAGTCACCCAATGAGCCAGGGCACACGCGTCCATCAAATGGCTATGTACACCATCTTTGAAGCACCCTTGCAGATGTTGGCCGATTGTCCTACGCATTATGAGCAGAATCAGGAATGCACCTCTTTCATTGCAGCCGTACCTACCACCTTCGACGAAACCGTGCCGCTGGCAGGAGAAATGGGCGAATACGTGGCTATTGCACGCCGCAAGGGAAACAACTGGTACGTCGCCGCCATGAACAATTGGAACGCTTGCGATCTCACTATCGATCTGTCCCGCTTCCTCACCACCAGCATGCGGATGGAAAGCTTCGCCGATGGCGTCAATGCTGCCCGGGAAGCTACCGATTATAAGCGTACCGCCCGCAATGTATCTCCTTCCGAGAAACTCAATATTCATCTCGCACCTGGCGGCGGCTGGACGGCTATATTTTCGGCTTTATAACGAAATAATTTGCACAAGTTAAAATAATGAGTGATACAATGACCTATAAGGAGTACATCGCCCAACAGCAGCAGGCCATCGAAGAAGAGCAACCCGACGACCGTTGCTTTCTTGCCGACCAGCCCGAAGGCCAATTCGTCCGCGGACATTAAGCACAAAAAAGAGACATCCATCATCTGGGTGTCTCTTTGTATGGAATATCTTTCCTTTAAACGACCATCGTGATTTTCAGACCATGAGGGGCGTTGCTCTCTGCATAGCATGTGCCGCCATGAAGAGCAATGGCGTTCTTGACAATAGCCAGACCAAGACCTGTGCCACCCAATTCGCGGCTCCGGCCCTTATCCACGCGATAGAACCGTTCAAACAAATGCGGCAAATGCTCCTCTGCTACGCCCACGCCATCATCGGCAATAGAGACGCAGTAGCCCCTGTTTCCGTTTTCGTTGGCTCCAGAGCCTGTTGAAGGATCGTTTTCGTTAGCCTCTATCTTTACTGTCGTGCCACCGCTATAGGTGATGGCATTATCCAGCACATTGCGAAAGGCTGAATAGAGTAGGGACGTATCGCCTTGCATGGGCATCTTGCTTGGAATATCCACTTCCAGCAGGATGCCTTTCTTTTGTGCGGCCAACTGCACGTCCTCTGCTACCGAACGAATAATCTCGCTCAGATCCACTTCCTCAAACTTCCACGCACCTGCATAGTCCCCTTGCCCTTCTATAGGGGAAAGGGTGCCGGCCTCGCCGGCGGGAAAGGGGCTTAGTTTCGTCAGCGTCGCCATATCCTTCAATAGCGCATTCATGCGCTCCGACTGGCTGTAGCAGCGCTCTAGAAAATATTGGCGCTTATCCTCCGGCAGGTTGGGCGTGTTGAGTATCGTCTCCAAATAGCCCTGAATGCTGGCGGCTGGCGTCTTGAGTTCGTGCGCCGTGTTCTGCGTCAACTGATGTTTGATGCGCACCTTCTCCTCCTCCGCTTTCCTCACCTGCTCGCGGTAGTCGTCAATGGTGGTCTCCACATGCCGTCCCACTCGGCGCGTATAGAGATACAGCACCAAGGAAAGAAGCAGAAAAATCAGCACCGACAAACCAATATAGCCGCGATTGGTGATAGGCGCACCCGTTCCTTCGCCCGGATACGGTACGGCCGAACGAATGATCTTGCCCGTCTCTTCCGAATACGTAGCCGAGTAGAAATAGCGTTCGCCATCGGTCTCCGAGGTACGACTGATATCAAATCCGTAGCCATCCTGCAAGGCCTGCTGTACCTCAGCTCGTTGCAGGTGGTTGGGCATGGTGGCAGGATCTTTCTCCGTGTCCATGAGTACCGTTCCGTCCGTATTGATAATCGTCACGCGCACGCCCGCCAGTTCCTTCTTATACTCGCGCTCGCGATACGACTGATAGAACGCAAACACCAACACATACACCAAAAACAGCATGCTGATCGTACCAAAAAGCACGAGTCCAAATCTGTTGTTTCCCGCTGCTCCATTCTCTCCCCCTTTAAGGGGAGAGTCGGAGGGGGTCCTACTTTTCCCAATAATATCCATAGCCTGTTTTCGCTTTTAGATGTTCTTTGTAGTTGCCTATTTTCTTGCGAAGTCGCGTGATGGTCACATCCACCGTTCGCTCCAGCACGAGTCCGTTATCCGGCCACACCCGGTCGAGCAAATCCGCTCTGCAGAAGACGGCTCCCTGGTGCTGTAGTAGAAAATACAGCAATTCATATTCCATCTTCGTCAGTCCTATATCCACGCCATCTATCGTTCCGGTATAGGTGGTACTATCCAATCGTAAACCATCATAGCCTACGCAATCGTCTTTCCTCGTTGTAGGCATCTCTCCCCCTAAGGGGGAGTAGGAGGGGGTCTTTCTCCTCAGCACCGCCTCTACTCTCGCCAGTACTTCTTTTATTCGGAAGGGCTTGCTGATATAGTCATCTGCCCCGAGCGAGAAACCATGAAGGATATCTTCTTCCTCGCCAAGGGCGGTTAAGAATATGATGGGGATATCTTTTATTTGTTGAGCCACTTCAAACCCGCTCATTCCCGGCATCATCACATCCAAAAGGATGAGATCAACTTTCTGTTCTGCCAATATAGTCAACGCTTGCCCGCCATTAGCCACTTGCAGGCAGTTATACCCCGCCTGCTCTATGTTGAATGTCAGAATCTCGCGTAAGTCCTGCTCGTCATCTACTATCAGTATAGTCTGCATAGTTTTCGTTTTCGTTTTCGTCGTCGTTAGCCCGTAGGGCGTCGTTTTTTTTGCTCTGCAAAATTACACCTTTTTTCGTACATGAGCAAATCTTTTCGTCAGTTTTTCGCATTTGTCATTGTTTTGTCACATCTATGACATATGTTTGTAACAAAATTGCCGTACCTTTGCCCCAGATTTCAATTCCTTAATAATGTACTTTTTTTAGATTTGCCTTACACAGGTGTTGCAGCGGTCTTGCAGCCACTCTCAAGCCACTCTCGAGCCACTCTCAAGCACCCCCCTTTCGACACAAAAAATGTACTTTTTTTAAGATTGGTGAATAAACGAAGGAACCCCAAATAAACAAATAAATCATGGAAACGGAACGTCGCAACAAGATTATCACTCGTATCTACAACATCTCTCGGGCTATTATCCTTATCGTCTTCCTCAGCTCGCTCCTCCTCTGGGCTACCACAGCGGAAGCGGCGGAGCGGGAAGACTGGATACCGGCCATTCACGGAACGGTACGAGGTAAGTTTGAGTACCAGCCCAGTTTGCAGGCTACGCGATTTGAAGTAAGGAACGCACGCGTGAGTGTGGACGGACAGATCCCTTTCGGGCACAACGATACGATTGGCAGTTTCGTCCTCAAGCGTGGCGTCCGCTACAAGGCCGAGATTGACCTCTCGGACGAAGGCGCCATCAAGATGCTGGATGCCTACGTACAGGTGCGCCCTTTTCGTTCGCTCCATTTCACGATAGGTCAGATGCGTGTGCCGTTCTCCATCGATGCGCATCGTTCGCCGCATCAGCAGTATTTTGCCAATCGCTCCTTCATCGCTAAGCAGGTGGGGAATGTTCGTGATGTCGGCCTCATGACCGGCTACACGTGGTATTATCCCACATCTAAGTCTCCCTTAAAAAGGGGAGGTTCAGAAGGGGGCTCGCGTCCATTTGTCATGCTGGATGCGGGCCTTTTTAATGGTTCGGGTCTCACGGCGCAGAAGACGGCTTGGCACCGTGATATCAACTTTTCCGCTCGCGCGCAGTTCTTTCCACTCAAGCCTTGGAATATCACGCTTTCCTCCCAGCGGAGTCGGGTAGGAGCAGATAGCCTGCACTATGTCTCTTTCGATGCCGGCACTTACTACCACGACGAACATTGGCATGCCGAAGCCGAGTACCTGTACAAGCGTTATTTCCCCAACCAATATGCTCCCGTGCATGCCGTGGATGCTTTCCTTTGCTACACGCATTCGCTCCAGAACCGAAACTCCAACCGCGGCAACGGTCTCGCCCTCAGTTATCTGGCGCGCTACGACTATATGAGTCAGCAGGAACTAACTGATGCTGAGCGCCATCGCCTCACAGCCGGCATCACGCTCCACATGGTTCTCTACAAGCAACTCTATGCCGACCTGCGCCTTAACTACGAACAGTACTGGTACGCTTCCTCCCCGGAGTCTGCTTCCGCCTCAGCCTCCCCCAAGGAGAGCGAGCAATCCAAACTCGTCGCCGAATTGATGCTCCACTTCTAAATGCCATAGCGATGAATACTGAAAAATCCCCCAAAGAACTCCATGTAGAGGAGAAAATCGAGACCCTGTTGCAAACCCTGGTACCCTCTTTTACCGATGGCGATATACTGCCGCAACACCTCTGGCAGTTGCTTCAAGCCGATGCTGAAATCAAGGCGATTCAAAGCTACGCGAATAACGTCTCTATTGGCCGTATTGGTCTCAACGATCATGGTCCCGTACACATGAAGACGGTCTGCCGCAACGCCCTCAAGATGCTTCGTATTCTGCACGAAGCCGGCATACAAACCAGCCTCGAGAAAGAGCAGGCCGGCAGTTTTGCGGATAGCATTTGTGCAGTCATGCTGGCGGCGATGTTTCACGATGCGGGTATGACCATCGGTCGCAAAGAGCACGAACTGTATTCTGCCATTGTGGCGTATCCGATAATCGACCGCATCCTGTTGCAACTGCTGCCAGAGCCGGAAAGTATCACACGCCGAGTGGCAATTCGTTCTGTCGCTATCGAGGGTATCGTAGGCCATATGGCCACCCGTCCGATTCACTCTATCGAAGCCGGGTTGATTCTCATTGCCGATGGCTGCGATATGACCAAAGGGCGTGCGCGTATTCCGTTGGAAATCAATAGCAAACCCCAAGAAGGCGATATACACAAGTATTCGGCGAATGCCATCGAGAAGGTGCATATCCATCGTGGTACAGAGTGCCCGATAAAGATAGAAGTGGAGATGAAGTCAGAGGTCGGATTCTTCCAGATAGAGGGTGTCCTGCTGCCTAAGATTCAGTCCAGCCCCGCCCGCCACCTGATCGAACTCTACGCCTCCGTCATTGGCGAAGAGGTCAAGCGATATTTGTAACTGTTTTGCTATGTCTCTCCTATGTGTCGCCTTAGTTCGACCTGGGTTAGCCCTAACTATCCCCAATGTTCGGTTGATGCGTGAAAAAAGTAAAGTTAAAAGTAACGAATTGGGAAATGTAAAGTGTAAAGTGGAAGCGATTTGAGAAAGTAGCGTTAATCACGTCATGAACCACCAATAAAGGTAGAATATTACTTAAATTGAGGTAAATTGCATATTTTTTGAAGAAAAATGCAGAAAAATTTGCATGTTTCAAAATAAAGTAGTACCTTTGCAGCAACAAATTCCACCACGCGAGCTTCGGCAGCGAACCAGGGTGGAACTTTTTTTGTTTTATGGGACTCAATTACACAAAACAGCCTCTGTCATACGAGCAACAGTTACAATGTCTTAAAACTCGTGGACTCCATATTGCTGACGATCAGTCGGCAATGGATATGTTACATCTCATTAGTTATTTCCGCTTAGCCAATTATTGGCGTCCTTTGGAAGCGGATAAGACAACTCATCAGTTCAAACCGAATGCGACATTTAATAATGTGTTGGCACTATATTCGTTTGACAAAGAGTTACGCCAGCTGATTTTTTCATGCATACAGACCATAGAGATTGCTTTGCGAACAAAAATGATTCATAACATATCAATGGCACATGGTGCATTTTGGTTTTTAGAAAACACGCTCTGCTCAGATATGGAGATGTACGCAAGTAACTTGCAATATGTCCGCAAGGAAGTGAATCGTAGTAAGGAAGATTTTATACAAGAGCACAGAAATAAATATTCCACACCGGATTTCCCCCCTGCGTGGAAGACTTTTGAAGTTCTCTCCTTTGGTACAATGTCCAAACTGTTTGAGAATCTAAATGACTTTAGTGTAAAGAAGAAAATTGCGCGTGAATTCAATCTGCCGCAACATCTTGTACTTGAGAGTTGGATTCGATCTATAACCGTATTAAGGAATTGTGTTTGTCACCATGCCCGTATATGGAATCGCAAATTTCCTATCAAGCCGGAGATGTACCCAGCACTTCGTGGAAAATGGGTAAACACTCAGTTTGTACTTCCTGAGAAATTGTATGCTCAATTGTGTTGCTTGCAATACTTATTTGACGCTATCGCTGTTGATAATACATTCCGCGATGAACTAAAGAAGTTACTGGAAAAATATCCTACTGTTGATATTGCCGCGATGGGTTTTCCGGTGCATTGGCAAAGCGAGCCGCTGTGGGCAGAATAAAGAAAGAGCAATCATTTTTGAAGATGATTGCTCTTTCTTTGTACGTAGGTCGTATATGACTGTGTAATTCTCACATACTTATTATAATCGCATTGTGAATACTCATTTTTTATATGACTTTGGGGAATTAAGAAGACCTAAATCATGGACAGACTGCACGTACTGAACTTCCTACACTACGATATCCCATATCTCTTTCTGCACGGCTATCCCAACCTTCTTCAAATTGCCAAGCCGATGGTTGATAAGCACTCGTAATAATCACACCATCTTCGAACCAGCCCAAAAACAAAGAAGAAGACCAATAATGTCCGAGGAAGCCAACCCCTTCGCCTTCAGTACCTATTCGAGCCCCCGCTGCGGGTAGAAAAATACGATTTCCATTGGGACCAGTAACATTAAAACCTGGCATATTGTCAACGGTACTCCATGCCCACACGCATTTAGTACATAACTCTTGCCATTCTTCATCAGTTGGCATACGCCACTTACCTCCCCAATTAACATGTGCAGCATCATCTTCTGGCTCAAGAACCATTTTATTGTCAACTATGCCCTCCCGACTATCTTGATTATATTTGGTTATGTTGCCATTTTCATCGTAATAAACATGTGTCTTCCTGGAATAATCGTCTTTGGGTTTTGTTTCGCCCCAGGCAAAATAATCTCCACAAACCTCAGGCCTTGTGGCTCCTATATTTCTGTCCGCCCATTTAACACTAAGACCCAAATCCACTGCTTTGCCTTTGGAAGCTCCAGAAGGAGCATTGGGGTCCTCACATGCAGTCAAGTATACCATCAGCACACATAGTGCCGGAAATAGAAATCTTCTCATTACTTTAAATAATCATTTAGCCTACTCTTTGTGGGATTTTCGGCATTACTCCCGTGATTTTTTGATGAAGCGTTGATGACCCGTTGATGGAGCGTCGATGGAGGATAGCATAAGGGGGACAATATCAATAAGCTGATATTAATAAAACGATTGGAATCGTCGGTCTACTGCCTCAATAGCACGTTGAGCGTATAATCGTATCTGTCGGTCTGTACAATTAGGAAGTTGAGCATCAAGGATTTCCGCGATTTCATCTTTTATTAGTTCCTGATACTGGTAGAAAGGAGCATATCCTACTTGTTCCTCAAAAATACTCAGAGCTCTTCGTGCATTTCTCCAAGTATGGTTTGCCATATTGAATGATGCACAAAGAGTTTGGCATTGGCGCCGTATCGTTCTTGGTAATTCTGGCATTGAGATATTTAATGCAATATTCTTTATGCAGAGAAATGCACTTTATTGATTTTAACTTCAATGTTCTCTTCTTCAACAGAAAATGTCCAATCGTTTTTATCTATTTCCCATCTCACTGGTATTCGAGATTCAGAGTTTTCTGTGCGTTTGACATAAGCGGACATTTTTCCATGCACCTTCGGCATCTCTTCTTTGAGAACAAAATTGATTAATGCCTCAACGAATAGTCCATTCTCGTCTTCTACGTAAAAGTCCTCAATATATGGTTTTGGTCGAGCGTTGAATTGCACCAACTTGTACTCAAGAGACTGATTCAACACCAAGATTTCAGATTGGCTACACCACCAATCCATAAATGCTTGATTAAATGACTCACGAAACTTCTTGAATGCTTCTATTTTTGTCATAATAAACTGCACTTAGTTCGTGTCGTGCGCAACTATTAGGTTAGTGAGAATGTTTCAAATAGATTATGTCTTGGCTAACAGTTTGCCATGTCTTTTCATTATTCCATGAAACTTCGCAGTCTACGGAATTAGCTAAAGATTTGGATTTTTCTAACTCTCCAGCGATAGAATCCCAAATCATATCGCATATGAATACTTCATTGCCTTCTATCTTTAAATCTCGTGTGTCCGATGGATATTTCACATACCTTTTGAATGTTTTGGGTTGGGAGTTATCGGTCGTAGTGTACGTTATAATAAATGGTATTTGTACTAACTTATCCATAATAAAATTGCACTTAGTCCGTGTCGTGCGCAACTTCTAACTTTTATTTATAAATTAGTACTGGTCGAATTGGACAAGCATAAGTATAATAAAAATCAAAATAACAAGCACCGCCTGTAGATGTGTATAAAAATTGACTAGATTTGACAGTTGGTTTCTGTGTGTTTATATAACTGCCGTTACTGCTGCGTTCAGGTATATTTGATAAACAATAAACACGCTTACCTGAAGAATCATGCTCCCGTAGGGATGTCCTGTAATATGTAAATTTATTAGCTACAAAGTCCGCGCCAAGGTTTGTCCTTAACTCCACAAAACCTGTTATTGGGAGAAAAATAGCGTTACCATTAGGGCCACACACTTTCCAACCTGCAACATCATTATACGTTGTCAATGTCCAACTGCAATATTGTGTCAACTCTTCACACTGTGCTTTTGTAGGAATTTGCCATTGATTACCCCATTTTATATATGCGGCGTCATATATGGTTGCAGATATAGTATCGGGCAAACTTCTGTAATTATGTGGATACACAGCACCATTAATATAGCGTGTAGTATCGCCCCACATATAATAATATCCGCACCCTTCCGGCTTATTACTGCCCACATTACATGTTGCCCATTTTGTTCCACTAGGTAAATCTAAATCAACATAATAATGTCCCTGCGTCATTCCTGAAACACTATATCCATCACTTGATTGGGATGTCCCACAAGGAATTACTATAGACGTTCCATCTATTAGAACAAAGGTCATACTTGCACCATCGTAAGTAACCGATTGGAACATCGAGTCGCCATCCTGACCGTCTTGACCATTGGTGCCATTTGTTCCGGCGGCGCCGGTAGCACCCGTGTCGCCCTTATCACCTTTGGCTTTGCCGAGCTGCGTCCAAGTTGCGCCATTGTTGTAGGAGATGTACCAATAGTCGTTTTCTATCTTCAGTTGAGGCGTGACGCCATCGGTACCGTTCGTTCCGTTGGTACCATTTTGACCAGTTGCACCGGTAGCACCCTTATCACCTTTCTCTCCAGTGACGCGGATCTTATGTCCATCGCCATCGAGCAGCCATGTGCCATTGAGTGTCCAGTAGTAGATGCCATCAGCATCTTTGGCAGCACCAAGAACGGGCGTTTGGCCATTCTGACCATTCGTGCCGTTGACGCCATCCTTACCATTCTCGCCATTGTAGATAGTGATGGCGGGATGCTTGGCAAAGGTGATGGTATAGCCAATCTGCTGGCCATCCTTCGTGATAGGCGTGATATTGGTGATATAATCACCTGACTGCTGCGCCTCAACGATGACTTGCAGAGAGGTGATGTTGGTATTGAGTTCGGAGCAAAGTTCTTCCAATCGAGCTATACGCTGGTCGGTATCGAGCATCAGATTGAAGAGGCCGCTA
Organism: Paludibacteraceae bacterium; assembly: GCA_045600985.1. GTDB lineage: Bacteria > Bacteroidota > Bacteroidia > Bacteroidales > Paludibacteraceae > Colicola. Next base: position 7,817 of record JAZRYY010000003.1, on the reverse strand, counting down.
TCGTCGTTGCAACTAACAAGACACAAAGCGGCAAAGATGAGGGTATAGAAAAGCTTTTTCATTATTGCAGAGATTTTAGAAGGTTACACGTACTCCGGCACCATTGCCGGTATAATTGACATCCAATTGCATGATCTTCTTGCCATAGAGATAGAGAGGCACACCCACTACGGTGAGGGCAGCACCCGTTGGAGCAAGGATATAGCCGGCCGTGCTTGCCGCATTCTTCTTGCTGTAGTAGTCGGTCAGTTTGGCGACATACTCCTCGGTAGTGACATAGGTGCGGTCGGCATAGTGATTGGCAACGGCTTGGTTGGTGGTGAGACCGGCAGTAGGATCTTTCATCAGGTTGGCATACATAAGGCAGCCGATACCTGCGGCAAGGCACGGTACGCCTACACTCATGGAGATGGTGCCTGTGGTTTTGAAGGACTTGCCAATCACCTCAGTGGGATTGGCGGCGCGGAGTGAATCGACCGCAGGGTTGATCACTTGCGCCTGCATGCTGAATACATAGCCCAGCATAAGCAGAAGGATTGTTAGTTTTTTCATTGTTGTTAATTATTTAGTGTTGATACATATATACACGAAGAAAGCGTGAACATTATCCACGCTCATCTTTACTTACGAGGTTCTACCAAAACCTTACTTACAAAAACAAGCAATAACGTCCACGCCGGTATATGCAAACACAGCGCCACCATCGGTGACGCAGGTATATAGCATACCCACGGACGTTTAAAGCCATCTTGTTTCAGGTAAGTTGAAAATTTGGTAGATTTCGTAAGTCCAAAACAAGCGTCAATAAACGCCTTGTCGCGCTGGCGAACCAGCGCTAATATGTCCTTGCAGGATTTTCACCTGCTGTAGCCCTCCGCAAAAATAGAGACATTTCCCTCGGCGCGGACTACTTTGCTCCATTTTACGTCCGGAGCGGGACGACCTCCTTGTTTTCACTCCCGGAGGTGAGGAGTATGGTTATAGTTGTAGTATTTTCTTTCTTAACAAACCTTCCTCAGACAAATGGAAACGTTGTTTGGGATTATTGTTGGGGAACTCTTTCTCAACAAATCCTAATTCCAATGCCGGATTGAGGAACGCCTCTCGGAAATACTTAACATCCCTTATTTCCACCAATTGCATCAATACCTTCAAAGGCATATACTCATCCGACATCTTTAGCACCAACTTCTCAACTGAGGGGGTACTAGTGGGGTACTGAGGGGGTACTAGTGGGGCACTAATGGGGTCTTTCGATTCAACAGTGGTATTTTCGTGACGACGAATTGTTGCTCTAACCATGAAATCAGACTGCACATACTCCGGCAAGGGCAGATTGGCATTCTGCATTTCTGTAAACATACGATCCACACCCTCGCCATATTCTTTCACTTGCTTATATGCCTTCAAATAAGCCATAATCTTCGGGTTGCGAGAAAAATGCTCATTACGAATATTACTAATGCGCACCATTCCCGGAAGTATGCCGGGGCTTTCTACAGTAAAGTGGTCGGTAAATATCTTGATTTGGATATCTGTGCCCAAGATACTATAATCACGATGACCAACGGCATTAACAATCAGTTCTTCCCAACAAAAACGAGGATATTCCTCATCAGTAACAAATTGGCCATTTGCTCCCAAGTAGGTATGTTCCTCCAGCTGCGTTGCCACAAAATCCTTCACTCGAAGAATAACATCGCCTAATCGACCGGTGAACTCAACATCTTTTACCACATTCATTCTTGTGCCGGTCAAGGCCTCGGTTCCCTTATACCGGATGACACGTACACTGGCCTTCGGTAGGAATACATTAGGCCTTTTACCAAACAACAGAATGGCAGCCACAGATGGATATTCCTGACCGTCTTTTGTATGAATATAGCCAAAACTGCGTAAAAAATCATCTACAGAACGATTATAATTTATCTTCTCGCAGTAGTCGCGTACAACCTCATGATCTATCTCGTCAACCGACGCATCCATTACGGGCGAGGTTTCGTAATAACGAATGCCTTTTGCATACATCAATTGGAGACGCTGCTCAAAAGTTTGTTTTTTCGATTTATCTCCTACACGCAAAAACACCTCGTCTGCCTGATTGGCATGTAACAATGTACTGGCCTCAATCTCCAGCAATACAACATGATTTGGATGCCCCTTTTCGTCCACGCAATCTATCCACTCCGTCCGTAGAACGGGAACTGACGGTACACAAAAATCCTGCGGAACAGCCAATAAGTCATTTAATTTTTCCAGGCTTTGATCCACTCCGGTGATAGAGCCATCGTTCTCTATTCCGATTGCTGCCACACCACCATCCGCATTAGCAAACGCAACAATCAACTCCGCGAACTCGCGAGGTTTGATGCGTACGGATTTGCGGTCAAATATCTGCCACTCCGTATAATGCTGATAGTATGTTATATCTTTGGTCATAAGTTGGTACGGTGGGGAGTATATTTCTAATTTAACTTTTCTATCTCTGCATCTATAACGGCTACTTCTCCGGTCTCGGTTACCAAGACATTCTTGGGTTTTATGTCCCACAACAAGAGTTTACCATTCGAGAACTTTCCATCTTCTCCTGTTGGTGCAAAACCAAGCGACAGCATGTATTCGGATATCTCACCTGTCGTTGCCATACGAGCACCAGAGATAAATGGTTGAGAGAAAACTGGAAATACACTTGTTTCACTTATAACTTGTAACCCAACCAATTTCATGTGTAGAAGAGGAAATAGTTGATTGTAAACATCTATTCGATCCAACAACTTCAAAATATCTTCGCCTACATGAGTTAATGTGTACATTTTGTACAACACATTATCGATGTGATCCAACCAATTCTCACATTCGTTGCCGCTCTGAAAAATAATCAGATGACGTTCTTTTGCAAACGTTCCAAACATATCGACCACACGCCCATTTGCCACGGCCCAATCAGCAGCGGCTTTATGTTGTGCAAATCGATCCAGACCTACAAGGACTTCTCGTAGGCTGCGTGCATCTCTCTGTGGTGACGAACTTCCCATTCGTAATCAATTACTTTGTTTGACTGATTGACAATATACATCAACAAGCCTTTGTCATTTTCTTGAGCGGACATGAGTATATTTTGTAATCTTTAAATTTTCAATATGTCTGCCGAATGTCGCTTCGGTGGGCGCTCACGGTTTTACATCGTGTGAGCAACGACCTCCTTGCTTCAGTCCCGGAGGTGGAAGTATGGTTAGTAAATCTAAAACAAATCCGAATGTGATCCTGTTCGAATCAGTGAAAGAATCTGAATAGAATCTTCCTCATTCTTGCTATAAATCAATAACCAATCTGGCTGAATATGACACTCCCTTGTCCCTTCGTAGTCACCATACAACGCATGATCTTTGTTGGCTGCTGGTAGGTCTTGGTCATTCGCCAGCATAAAGATAATCTTATTCAGTTTATCCTCTGGTAAATGTCGTTTTCGAGCCAATTTTAAGTCTTTCTTATATTGACCTGTAATATCAATCTGCCTCATTCTGCTACAGCTTTTAGATAATCTTCAAATGTAGCACAACGAGTAACATTTCGTCCCTCTTTAGCATCACGAATAGCAGCCAAAGTCTTCTTCTTCGCAACAGATGGTGTGTCAAAGTCAACCTTAAACAGACCAAGTGACAATAAAAAATCAATCGCTTTTTGTGCGGTCACATTTCTTTCATTATAGGATAAAGAAATCGTTGTCATAAGCTATCTTCTATCAAAAAGTATTTTTTTTCTTCTCAACAAAAATCATACCACAGCGTTAGTAAACGCCTTTTATTTCAATATGTCTGCCGAATGTCGCTTCGGCGGGCGCTTACAGGTTTTGCATCGTGTGGCAAGCCGCTGTAAGAGGACGACCTCTCGCGTTCGGCAACAAGATCGCGCGGACTGGTTCTATGAACCATTAAAGCGACTTCTTATCCCTTCGAAACGACCATTCAGGGCGTTTCTCCGTCCAAAAATTAAAATTCTTGGGGACCCCAATTAGGAAAGTCCCGGAGGTGGGGATGATATTCTAATCTAAAGTTCGTGCAGCAAGTCCTCGAGGATATAGTCATCACTCATCAAATAAAGACCGGTTGCGGAATTAGTGAGCAATTTATAGGTCTCTGATTTATAAAAAACATCAAGTGCCTGCTCCGGGCTCATGCTTGCCGATTCTGCAAGCAGCATTACAATACGTGCCAACTTTCGTTGAAGGACGGAATCTCTCATAATGCAGCCTCCTTCCGATTTGAGTTATACGAATTTTGGAAATGGAGGTACTTGTCTATCACCTCTTGATTACGGATACACAATTGGTGATTAACCTGCTTGTAGCGGAGTTGACCTAATGCCTGCTCGGCAGTAATACGACCATTTTCATAATCCTCAACAGTATCAATGACATTATCATTTGCAACACCGCCCTCGATCATATCATAGCATTCTTGCATTTTACCCGAGTGGCGACAATCTACCACATATTCAAGCCATTCAAGATTGTATTCAGAAAACACTTTGATGCGATAGCCATCCGCAGCAATCCTGTCATAATCCAGCGTAAAGACACTTACTATTGGTTGAGAGTTTGGTCCTTTACGAATAGATATAGCGCGAGACCATTTCTCTGCCTGTTCCGATAGACATGCAAGATAAAAACCTTGTCCAAAATCAACTTTTTGACGGCCTTTATCGGCTTTGGGAGAGGATATCTCTATATATGAACCATGATAAAGTGTAATCATTTTGCTGCCTCCCAATTCTTTAGTGCATCCACAGTAGTATCGACCAACCACTCCCGGCTCTGTGTATGTAATTCCTCGTAATACGGTATCAAATAGTTGTGTATCAGTCCCTGTTTTTGCAACCTTGAATACATATCATCCCCGGAGATGTGCATCTTCTGCGCTCCTCCTTCTATTGCCATGATGGCAAGGTGAATATTCTTATATTGTGGTGCCATATATCCTTCATATAAACAGATTACAAATTCTATACCGGAATAGACTTTGCTCCGTTTACGGCTGCAAAGTTACGATTTTTTTTTGATATATGCAACATTAGTGCGCAAGAAAATGCAAAAAAAATGCATTTTTGCGCTAGCGTGAGATCGTATGAGCGCAGCAAATTAAGAAATAATTTTCCGTTTTGAGGTAAAAAACAGCGCTTTTAGGCGGAAATAGTGCATGTTGTCACTGTTTTGTTACCTCTCTGACACATTCTTGTAATAAGATAGCAGTACCTTTGTCGACGAAAACAAAAAGTCTGTTAAGGGGTGTTCTAATAATTGCATTTTGTTTGATTTTGGAGTTTTTGTTTAGCAAATTGTTGATTTGAGTGCGGGAGCAATGCGGGCATTGTGACCAAGTGAAAACCAGCAAGATGCAAGCAAAAAAACAAAAGCATCAAAATAGTGTTATACTACCCTTTAATGAAGTTATATTTTTTGAACGGGGAATATTAGAGCACCCCTTAGGTATATGAAAATTGCAAGTATTCTATTGGTCCTGCTCTTGGGACAAGTAAAAGACGCTACGACGCAAGAGCCGCTTATCGGCGCTACGGTATTGGTTGAGCAAACAGGGCAGGGTACAACCACCGATGTTGATGGTATGTTCTCCCTCTCTGTTTCTCGCGATGCTACGCTGGAGGTCAGCTACGTAGGCTATGAATCGCAGCGCATCGGAGTCTCGGTTCCTGAGCATGCCGAAGGAGACACCTTATATATTTACTTGCGCGAGGAAAGTGAACTGCTGAGTGAGGTGGAGATTACCGGCCAGCGCGTCACGGGTAATGAGATGGCCATCGTGAAAGCCGAACGCGAGGCGCTGGTGGTGAGTAGCGGCATCTCGGCACAACAGATCAGTCGCGCTCCGGACAAGGACGCAGGCGAAGCCATCCGCCGTGTACAAGGTGTATCGCTCATAGATGATAAGTTCGTGATGGTGCGCGGGCTGAGTCAGCGCTACAACCAAGTCTGGCTCAATGGAGCTGCCGTTCCGTCCTCCGAGGCCGACTCGCGTGCTTTCAGTTTCGACTTGATTCCCAGTTCGCAGTTGGATAATCTGATGGTTGTCAAATCGCCGGCAGCTGAGTATCCGGCCGATTTCTCGGGAGGCATGATTCTCATCGAGACCAAGCAGGTGCCGGAACGTCGCAGTTGGGTATTTGACGTGTCGGGAGCGATGAACGACCGAACGCATTGGCGAGATTTCCAGAAACAACACTTAGCCATCAACGACTGGACTTGCAAGCACTTCAAGCCCATAGCGGACGCGAGCGCCGGATTCAGCGGCACAGAGAGTTGGTCGCTCTCCGGCGGTCAGCATCTATCCATGCTGATTAGCGCCAACTACAGCCTGTCCTACAAGGCATATAAGGACATGAGAAACAATCTGCTGGGTACCTACGACGAGGCGCAGCAGAGGGCGTCGTACCTGCGCACCAGCACGGATAATCAGTACAATATACACAACCGAGCCGGCGCGATGTTCAACCTAAACTACTCACGCCGCGGAGGCAAAGATCGAGTAGAACTGAAGAATATCCTGAATATGCTTACGCGCAATCGCTATACCTCCCGAGAGGGCGTTTCCGCACAAAGCGATCACGAGCAACAAGCCGAGTACAACTACCAATCGCGCCTCACCTATAGTGCGCAACTGACCGGTCGCCACCAATGGAGTCAGGCTGTTCTGGACTGGAACTGCGGCTATGCCTACAGCAATCGCCTGCAGCCCAATCGTCGCCGATATCTGCGTAACGATGCCCTCAGTCCGGGTGTTCTTGCCCTCTCCTCCAGCAACGATGTCAGTCGTGAATCGACACAACTGGATGAACATCTGGGCAGCATCGGTCTCAACTACACGCACAATTTCGAGTGGGGACGCTTCTGCCCTACTCTCAAGGCAGGAACGTATGCCGAGTACCGAAGCCGCAGTTACCGGACGCAGCAATGGCTGCTGACCTGGAATCAGGACAATAGTCTGCAGGAGGGTTTCCGCTATCTGGATATCCCGACCGAACTGCTGGTCGAAGATAACTTTGCAGACGACAGGCTCTACTGGCTGGAGCAACTCCGCTGGCGAAACAACTACGATGGGGCGCAGACGCTCCTCTGCGGATACGCGGCCTTCAATATCCCGTGGGGAATCTTCAATGCCTATCTGGGTGTGCGCTTCGAACATTCGGACATGGCGCTGACACGCAACACGCGCGACCGAGAACCCAGCCCGAAGACCAGCCACTATATCACCAACGACTTCTTTCCCTCCGCCAATCTGGCATGGCGTTTCCTGCAGAATCATCAGATTCGTACTTCGTACGGCATGTCTATCAACCGGCCGGAGTTTCGCGAGGTTTCTCCCAGCGTGTATTACGATTTCGACCTGGCGTCCAACGTGCAGGGAAATGTAGAATTGGAGGCATGTCGCGTGCATAATGTAGATTTGCGCTATGAGTTCTACCCCACCGGTAACGCCGGAGAAGCGGTCTCGGTGGCGCTCTTCTACAAGAACTTCTCCAAGCCTATTGAGTGGACCTATACCGTCACGGGAGGAACCGACCTGACCTACGGATTCCAGAATGCGCAAGGCGCTTACAGCTACGGCATAGAGGCGGAGGTGAAGCTGGATCTGGGTCGCATCGGAGCCAAGGGACTAAGCTGGTCGTTCAATGGTAGTCTGATACGCAGTCAAGTGCTTTTCGCGGAAGGTTCGCTCCAGAAGAATCGCCCCATGCAGGGACAATCGCCATATCTCATCAACACGGGATTCTTCTATCGCCACGACAAGACGGGCTGGTCGGCA
>JAZRYY010000002.1:0-27741 GCA_045600985.1 Paludibacteraceae bacterium | reverse complement strand
GTTCACCACCTCATCAGGAAGGAGGCACTCTGCTAACACACGATAGGGATTCTCTTGCATAATCTGAAATTTTCTGCAAAAGTAACACTTTTTCTCCAATTATGCAAATTATTTTCACACGGAACTTTTACCATGCCCCCTTATATATGGATGATTCCCGTGTACCAACCACCCGCAGCTTGGCATGAAAACTACTGTTTTTGAAAAAAAGCTTTCGATAACACAAAAAAGCTCCTTATATTTGCACGGATGAAAAAAAAGCAGTAACTTTGTATCGCATAAACACATTAATCTTATGGCTTGTTTTGTAGTACCATTGACACAGGCGATTGCTACCACCATTGCTCGCCGTCGCGCTCAAAAGAGCGGAAACACATCAGCCGTTGCGGCTCAACTTCCCAGTCTTGAACTCATGCTATGGGGCGGAAGCGCCATGCTCATTGTGGATCACATTATCTCAGGAGAGGTAATGCCATATTTCCCCTTCTTCTCTGCCCTATTGGAAGAAGGAGGCACATTCACCATGCTCCGCGAAATGCTTACCGTAGGCGTACCTATGTCGCTTCTTGTTACGGCCATCTGGGGCGTAATGGTGGCGATGCGCATTAAGAGTCTGAAGGTTTAAGAGTTTAAAGGTTTAAAAGCTGATACCATGCCTGAAATGTCGAAACGATTTGTTCCCAAGCATATGGGGGACAAAAATCCGAACCCAAAGCTTCTGAAGCTGGTTCGCATGATTACCGATAGAATACCCGCCAAGATACACGGTGTAACCACCAACGACCCTGAATATTGGGGCTTCGCATGCATTTTCGAGGACGAGATGGATGCCAAAACGCGTGAAGCATCACTCGATTTCCTTCTCGACCTTATTTCCAAGAAATTCATGCAGGTGCGCGAGCACCATACGTATGCGGAAGTGCACGAATGGAACCGCCAGAAACATTACACCGAGGATGAGCAATCATTCGACGAGCTACTCGACCTGCTCGCCAAATTGGGTTTGGTGGAATACGACTACGGCGATAAATATACCGACGACGGCCCTATTCCTGGCACAACCTACAATCGCGAAGACCGCGTATATTGGGTGCCACAGTTCGTGCCGGGTTCTGGCGAATATACCAATATGAGCGTCGAACTGATGCAGAAGCATCCGGAACTGGCCATGTTCTTTGAGCGCATGACGTTCCTGCCTTTGGAGCACATCACCCCGATGGTTCCTCTGGGCGGCTCGGGTATCGGTATGCACGTTATCCCCGTGGAGAAAGCCGTAGGCATGCAGAACGAAACCATCGATATCGAAAAGATCAGCTATTGGCTGAAGCGATATGATGGCCATATTGCAGCCTCCATCTGCTCATGCCGATTGGGAAGAAAGCGCATGGAAGAAGGCTGCGCCGACGACTTTAACGACTGGTGTATCGCCGTAGGCGACATGGCCGATTATGTAAGCGAAACGGGCCGTGGACACTACGTAACCAAAGAGGAAGCGCTGGAAATTTTCAAGCGCGCCGAAGATAATGGATACGTACACCAAATCACGAATATCGACGGCGAGGGCAAGATCTTTGCCATCTGCAACTGCAACGTGAAGATTTGTAACGCGCTCCGCACCTCGCAACTCTTCAATACGCCTAATATGTCGCGCTCTTCATTCGTAGCCAAGGTTGAGAAAGATAAGTGCGTGGCATGTGGACGATGCGTAGAATACTGCCCCGCCGGAGCCGTAAAACTTGGGCAGAAGCTCTGCACCAGCAAAGGTGCGATTGAGTACCCACGCCAGGAACTGCCGGATGCAAGCAAGTGGGGACCGGAAATATGGACCGAAGATTATCGCGATAAGAATCGTATCAACTGCTACCCTACGGGTACGGCTCCCTGCAAAACAGCATGTCCAGCGCATATTGCCGTACAAGGCTATCTGAAGAAAGCTGCCGAGGGCAAATATACCGAAGCACTCGAACTCATCAAGCGCGAAAATCCATTCCCAGCCGTATGCGGACGCATCTGCAACCGCCGCTGCGAGGATGCCTGCACGCGCGGCACCATCGATCAACCTATTGCTATCGATGCCGTGAAGAAATTTATTGCAGAGCAGGATTTGAAAGCCGAAACGCGCTTTGTGCCACAAATCGTAATCGGTTCCAACCGCGGCCCGTGGAAAGAAAAGATTGCCATCATCGGTGGCGGTCCTGCCGGCCTCTCCTGCGCCTACTATCTGGCCACGATGGGCTACTCGCCAACCGTCTTTGAAAAGAACGAAGAGCCCGGCGGTATGCTCCGCTACGGCATCCCTTCATATAAGCTCGGCAAAGACATAATCAAGGCCGAGATTGATATCATGCGCGAGATTGGCGTGGAGATCAAATGCGGCGTGGAGGTAGGCAAAGATATCACTATCGCCGAACTCCGCGAGCAGGGCTACAAGGGCTTCTACGTGGCTATCGGTTGCCAGGGCGGCCGCCGTCCGGGTATTGAAGGAGATACCCTGGAAGGCACCATGACGGCTATCGATTTCCTGCACGAAGCCAACACCGGCAAATGCACGATGAGCGGCAACGTAGTGGTGGTGGGTGGCGGAAACGTGGCCATCGATGCCGCACGAGTAGCCAAGAGAAGTGGCGCAGAAAACGTAACCATGCTCTCCCTCGAAACGGAAGATATCATGCCGGCTTCGCTGGAAGAAAGAACGGAAGCACGCGAGGATGGCGTGGTTTTGAATCCGGGTTGGGGACCTGTGGCAGTAGAAGGCGAAAATTCAAAAGTCAAAAGTATCACCTTCAAGAAATGCGTATCCGTATTCGATAAAGATCATAAGTTTGCGCCAGCGTTTGATGAGAACGAAACCATCACCCTGCAGGCTGATACCATCATCTTCGCCATCGGCCAAACTGTTGTGCTGAAGGATCTTTTGAAGGACACCAAAGTGGAATTCTTCCGTGGCGTATATCCAATAGCAGACAAACTGACCTACCAAACGGCAGAAGAAGATATCTTCGTGGGTGGCGATTGCCATACCGGTCCAAAGTTCGCCATTGATGCCATAGCAGCCGGCAAGGAAGCCGCAGAATCGCTCCATCGATACGTGCAGCACGGCCATATGACCATCGGTCGCAACCGACGCGATTTCATCATGTTGGATAAGGATAATCTTGCCATCGAAAGCTACGACAACGGCTGCCGACAGCTGGCTATGGATAAACCAAAAGCGACGAGCCAAAAAGAGAATTTCCTCGAATACCATGGCACGCTTACCGAAGAGCAGGTACGCAAGGAAACGGCTCGATGCCTGGGCTGTGGCGCATCCATAGTGGATCCAAATAAGTGTATTGGTTGCGGTGTCTGCACCACCAAATGCGCTTTTGATGCCATCCATCTGAACCGCGATCTGCCTGAAGCCAGCCATCTCATCACGGCTGAGGATAAGATGCAAGGCATCCTGCCATACACGCTTAAACGTGCAGGAAAGATCATCTTCAAGAAGAAATAATGCACGAACTGGGCATCGTATTCCATATTATCAAAGAGGTAAAAACCATCGCCATTGAGAACGAGGCGAACCATGTAAGCCGCGTCGTTCTCAGCGTGGGCGAGGTGTCCACGGTGATACCATCGTATCTGACAGACTGTTGGAAATGGGCCGTACAGAAAGAGCCCCTGATGGCCGCTACGCCCCCTCCCGACGCAACCTGCACCACTCCCTCTGGCCCTACTCGCCCCTCCGCCAATGTTCCCTCATATTCCGCCTGCTCCCTGATCGTGGAGACTATTCCAGCCGTCACCTATTGCGAGGCCTGCCAGAAGGAATATCCTACCGTCGCACACGGCAAGATTTGCCCCCATTGCGGCAGCAATTCCACCTATCTGCTCAGGGGAAGCGAGGTAGAAATAAAAGAAATAGAGGTCAGTTGATGACCTCTATTTCTATTTTTAGGAGCAATTACGTAACCTGAATACTAAATTACTCCTTCGTACTATGCTTTCCATGTGCGTACCTCACGAAGAAGCCATTCGGCTACGGCGTCGACACCTTCGCCTGTTTTGGCTGAGATTGGGAGGACGACGGCACGAGGATTACGCATATGGATATACTCGCGGCACTTATCCAGATCAAAATCGAAATAAGGAAGCACATCCGTCTTGTTGATAATCACGAGATCGCAGATAGAGAACATCAGCGGGTACTTGAGCGGCTTATCATGGCCCTCCGGCACGGAAAGAATCATCGCATTCTTGCAGCTGCCGGTGTCAAACTCAGCCGGACAAACGAGGTTGCCCACGTTCTCCAAGATGGCTAAATCAATCTTGTTCATGCAGAGATTATCCAAGCCCTGGCGAGTCATCTCGGCATCAAGATGGCACATGCCGCCCGTATGGAGCTGAATCGATTCGATGCCCGTGGCTTCCCTTATCTTAATGGCATCCACATCGCTATCTATATCCGCCTCCATGACGGCTATGCGAATCTGCTCTTTGAGGCGATTGATCACCTGAATGAGAGTGGTGGTTTTGCCGCTACCTGGCGACGACATCAGGTTGAGAAGAAAAACTCCTTTCTCGTGAAGTTCCTCACGCAAAGAAGCAGCGTCCTTGTCGTTGTCGGCAAAGACGCTCTTCTTTATTTCTATCACTTTAACGTTATCCATTACATGCGGGCTGCTGCGTCCTTATAGTACTTCTGAGCCACGAAGACGTCGGTGGTGTAAGGATTGATCTTGCGACGAACAGACTCCTTAATAATATACGCAATAGCCACTACGTTCACGAGAAGTGCAAGAGCACTTACAACCGTCATGGCTGTTGGGTCGGCAGGCACGTCGGTAAGGATAGTACCTACTGCGATAGGAGCATCTGGCGTACCTATCATGGCTGCTGGAAGTTCGCCATTCTCAAGTACGTAAACAGATGGCAGAGCGGCCCATGCGAAGTGTTCGCCACCCTTATTAACGAGCCATTCCTGGAAGAGAGGGAATACCTGAGCAAACATACACCAAATGGTGAGCGTGTTGGCACGATTCTGAATCCAACCACCCTTGTTCCAGCAAATAGCTGCCACGGTTGGAGCAAGAAGAAGAGCAATACCACAATACCATGAGTGGGTAGGCAAGCAGTTGTAGGTATAAGCAAAATTCCAGATATCGTAAACGAGAATGTAGACCCACGTCATATCAGGCCAAAGCATATCCTGCTTATTCTTGGAAGGATAAACGCTCCACCATGCGGTCATACAGAAGATATTCAAAATACCAGCCACGCCGTTCATGATGTTGTGCCAGCCGCCATATGCCCATACGCCTTCCTCGGTAAGACCCCAGCAATACCAGAATTTAGCGGCATGCTCGAAGTCGGAAACAACGGCGATAAGGATGTTGATGGCTACGATAATGAATGGGAAGCACTTGAACCAATGCTGCTTGCCGATGCCATACTCATATTTGATGAGCATGAAACCGATACAGCCCGTAAGAGCCGCATAGAGCTTTGCATAATGGAACCAACCGCCCATATACTGATGGGTAGGATTGTTGAGCGCCCACTCTGCTCCGGTGTGGACGCCGATAGCAATAGCAAGGAAATAAACGGTAAGAGCCGCAGGAATCAAACCGAAGGTGATTGCACCACCCCACTTGGTACGACGTGCAAACTCATTAAACAGAATCAGTCCTACGAGGACCAATAACATCATGCCCCATTGGATGAGCGCATGATCTCCATAAACATGAAATAACATAAGACCTGTGTTTTTTTTGGTTGGTAATTAGTTCTTTGGTGATGCAAAGTTACATTTATTTATGCATATATGCAAATAACGACCCCCAGAATTGTACATTCGGGAGCCGTTTTGTGAATCTGTGTTTATTTTTAATAATCCGCCTCGCGCTTTGGATTCTTTGGGAACCAGCCTTTCTTGACGCGCTCGTGCTGCTGAAAGACTTCACCAATGCCCCAGAAGCTGCTGAAAGCAAAGACGCCAAGAATGATAGAGGCTACTCGATGGTCCACCAAAATGGAACCAATGGCGGCCGCCAATCCCAAAAACCAGAAAGCCAACCAGCACTTTACGCCAAAATAGTACTCGCCTTTGATAACGAGCGGATGAAAAATTCCTATGCAGAGAAACGTAGCGGCCCCAATGATGAGGCCTTCAAATGATGAAAGTTCGGGCATGATGATGATGTGAAATCGTTAATGCGTTATTTATAAAGGAAGCGCTTGATGCTGCGTTTAGGCGTTTTCTCAAACTCCTCGGCAACGAATTCAAACGATTTGATTTGACTGTAAAGAGGCAGATGATGATTGATATGGCGCAAGCGCTTATTAATAGCCGCTTCCAGCTTCTCCTTACCAAGGCGACGAGCATAAAGCGGGTCGCAATAGATGAGCGCTACAAGATGACCTTCTCTTTCAAGCACGAGCGATTCTGCCACACCTGCGATTGAGTTCACCTTATCTTCCAGCTCCTCAGGATAGATATTCTGTCCGCTCGGGCCAAGGATCATATTCTTGCTGCGACCGCGGATGAAGAGGTCACCGGCTTCGTTGATAATGCCGAGGTCGCCTGTTCGCAACCAACCATCTTCCGTGATGGCAGCACGCGTGGCTTCTTCATTCTTATAGTAGCCCAACATGAGATTGGCGCCGCGGGTCATGATCTCGCCGTCTATAGCGCGTGGGTTTTCTGAATCAATTTTCAATTCCGTATTCAAAACCTGCTTGCCGCATGAGCCTTTGGCAAACGTCCCTACTCTGCTGACGGCAATAAGCGGGCCGCATTCGGTCATGCCGTAACCCACGATATATGGCATCTTGAGGCGATCCATCCAATATTCCACCTCCTGATTGATAGCCGCTCCGCCAATGACGTAGTAGCGGATACGTCCGCCCATGGCGTCGATAATGGTTTTGCGGATCTTATTGCCGAGAAGCACGTTGAGCCCCGGTACGGCCATCAGCATCTTCATATATGGCTTATTCACGATAGGCAACACCTTGGCGCGGAACACTTTCTCCAACACGAGCGGCACGCATACCATCGCTACAGGATGTACGGCGTTAAGCGCTTCTGCCAACACGGTAGGCGTCGGGTTGCGAGAAATATAATGCACGTGTGCCCCGAGAATAGTGACACCAATCAATTCAATACAGAGGCCGTACATATGGGCAAGCGGGAGGATGGAAACAACCGTTTCGCCCTCCACGTCATCCACCAGTCGGAAAACCATTTCGATATTGGAAGAGATTGATCTGCTGGAGAGCATCACGCCCTTCGGCGAGGAAGTGGTGCCGGAAGTATAGTTGATCAGGCAGAGTTCATCCAAATCGCCAATCTGCCATTGGGCCAGTATTTCGTCCAACGTTTGCTGCGAAGTAGGAATGTTGAAGGCTTCCTTATCGGCTTCGCTGCGGAGCATGAACGGATGAAAATCGGCGAGAGCAATAACGCCGTTGAGCGACGGCATAGCCTGCAGCAATTCAAGGCAGGCAGCTCCCTCATCATCCTTGGCTTCCGTGCTTGCCACGAGGTTTTTCCAAACCAAATCGCCCGCGAAGAGCAACTTCGCCTCGGCATGATTGATGAGGTCGCGAACACCTTCCGGTGTGAAATCCGGCAAAAGGCTCACGGCTATACGGCGCGAAGTCATCAGGGCATAGAACGCCACAGCCCAGTTGGAACTGTTGCGTCCGCAGAGGGCCACTCGATCGCCTGCGCCAATGTGCAGACGGGTGAGGAGAGCATCCACCTCCGCCATCTTCACCGCCATTTCAGCATAAGTATAGGTAACGGTTCCTTTATAATCAGTCAAGACTGACTGATCAGGAGTTTTTTTGATTCGTTGCTGTAAAAGTGTCAAATAATGTTCCATATGCAGTTTTCACAACAAAAACCGTGCCATACTATCGCATTTACAGCACTTCAATTCGATAGTCATCAAACTCGATAACGTCGCCACGAACGATCTTGGCACGCTTACGCGTCTCCGTCTCACCGTTTCTCGTCACTAAACCATTCACCACCACATCCTGGGCCTCAGAGCCCGTTTCTACAAGATTGGTGGCTTTCAGTAGCTGGATAAGCTGGATGAAATCATCCTCTCCGCCGCGCAATTCAAATTGTATTGTTTCCATTTTTTCTCCTTTGACTTTTGACCTTTGACTTTTGACAGCAGTTTCTGCTGCGTTTGACCTTAAAACTTCGTCCATACGTGCTCCCAAACTGCTTCAAGCTGACGAGCAGTATTATTGCAGAGCGAATTCATCACGCAAACCGTGTTTTGATCGGGCATCACGATAGAGAACTGGCCCCACATGCCGTCGATACGGAAAACATTTGGACGCTTGCACATCCAAACCTGGTAGCCATAGCCCGCATTCCAATCGCTTACGTACTCTGCGCCCGGATTCTGCATGATGCGAGCCGTACAAGCCAGATCAAACCATTCTTCGTTGAGCAGACGCTGACCATTCCATTCGCCTTTGTGAAGCATAAAAAGCCCCATGCGCATCAGCGATTCCGGCGAGAGATAAAGCCCCCATGCGCCACAGCATATGCCCTGCGGATCTTTCTCCCATTCCCAATCACGAATACCGATATGGCGGAAGAGACGATCGTTGAGATAATCTTCAAGCGACATACCCGTGGCACGCGTAACGACATAGCCAGTAAGATACGTATCCATATTATTATAGCGAAAACGTTCGCCCGGTTGCGCAATAAAAGCAGCCGTGGCCGCCTCGTGCAAAGCATTCACGTCTTCCATGGCACGAATACGATCGGTAAAATCCGAAACAGGCAGACCCGATGACATCTTCAAAAGATGATCCAGAGTAAGCAAATTAAAGGCAGGTGTGACACTATCTGGCAACTCCTCTGCGGGTATATAATTCACGATCGGCGTATGCAAATCCACCAATCCTTCCTGCAGGGCAAAACCTACGGCCGTGGCGGTAAACGTCTTCGTGGCCGACCAGAGGATATGCAATGTATTGGCATCAAAACCGGGTGCATAACGCTCGTAGATGATCGTGTCGTTATGGGCAATAAGAAGCGAATGGAGTTCGTTGCATTGGAGGCGATAGACGGTATTCCAAACGCTATCAAACGCCTGGCTCTGCTCGGAAGTACAGATGCCGCGAGTAAGTTCATTACCGGAAGGTGCTTGGCAGGAAACGAGGAGCGCGGTTGCAAGAACCGCAGTAAGTAGCTTGCGCATATTCATTTTTATATGAATTATATTATAATTGTATTTCATTAAATCCGCTCGGGCAGACGATATGTATTTCCTCGCCAGACACGGGATGCGAGAACGTGATTTCTGCGGCATGCAACATCAATCGTTCACTGGGTGTTCCGTATAGGCGATCGCCTATAATTGCTGCCGCGAGACCATCTCTGTGTGCCGCATGAACCCGGAGCTGATGCGTGCGACCCGTTGTCGGGAAGAAATCCACGAAGCAGCTGCCATCCAAACGGCGCTCCCGAATCTCATAACGCGTAACCGCCGCCTTTCCGTGCTCCATGTTCACCATCTGTCGAGGACGGTCATACGGATTTGGAAGTAATGGCAAAGATATAACGCCCGAGGCGGTTTTATCTGCAAGAATCGGCTCCGTAACGGCCTCGTAACGTTTCTCCACGTCGCGACGCACAAACTGCTTTTGGAGAGCTTTGCAAACCTCCATGGTTCGGGCCAAAACCAGTATGCCCGACGTATCCTGATCAAGGCGATGGGCCAGAAAAGAAGCCTGAGGCAACAGGTGGTCAGCAAGGGTTTCGCTTTTGAGTCCGGCAGGTTTATTCACCACCATCAGCCAATCGTCGCTATAGAGCGTGGAAACCTCACTCATAAGTCGCTCAATACTCGTCTGCATCGGGTCGGCCTCCAGCGTGAGTCCTTGCAACATATGCCTCAGAATAGGCTTGCACTTGCTGGAGCACGCCGGATAATAACGCCCCTCTTCGCGTATCTCCGTAGTCGTGGGTGCGCCAATCCAAAACTCCGCCATGCAAAGCGGTTGGAGATCGTGCTGATAAGCATATTGAAGGAGCTTGGGCGCACAACATTCGCCTGCGCCAGATGGTGGCATAGCAGGCGTGTTTATACGCATAGAACCAGATATTCTTCCGAAATATTCACTCTCCGAAAGAATGGGTTTTTCGTGAGCAAAAAGTTGCAGGAGATCAAGCTTCTCGCCCTGTCCGTTAAGCATCTTATATTCTGCAAACAGCCATCTTTGCAAAGCTTGGCTTCGCTCTTTGCGCGGAGCTCCCAACGGCATGGCTGAGATTTGCCGTTCTTCCTGCTTGAAATAGCCGTCAGGCAGACTGATATCCACGATGGGTGGCACAAAACCGTCGTGCTGATAGCAGCCGTCTAGCATGGCAGAAAAAGCCGCGAGGTAGCCGAAATGTTGGTCGTGCTGCACCACCAAAACGCCAAACATCTTGCCGCGGACATGCAACTCGCTTTCCAGGTGTGCAACCATATATGTATGCACACAATCCATCACCTCCTCAGCCGCCAAACGCGCCCAAGGGTGCGGTGTGTAGGCAAAAGGAAACGTGAAGCGCTCGGGGGCTTCGTGCAATTCCCAATGGGCTGGCATGGTGTGGAGAATGGCAGTCATGAGTTACGGGCGGGTGAATTGATCAAGGAAACGCAACGTGAGAACCGATAACGCATAGTCGTCCAGTTCGCTCCAATGAATGACAAACGTATCGTCAAGCACGGGCAATTCCGCTACCTGATGCACCCTGAATCTGGCATGGATACGCTGATGAGAAAGCACATGAATCAACTCAGGCGACACATGTCCAAGGCTGCCATCCGGCGCCGAATCCTGTTCCTCAAGAGGAAATTCATAGAGGTGCAGCCATATATCCTTGGCCGTGCGGCGATGGAGCAACGTGCGGCCATCAGGTGTGAGATACACGTGGTAGAGGAAATATCGGTCTTTCAGCTTGAGGCGAGGCTTGCGAACGGGCAACAGGTCTGCCGTTTCGGCTGCGAATGCTTTGCAAATGCCCATCAAGGGGCAGTGTTCGCAGTCGGGATTTTGAGGTACACAATAAAGTGCACCAAACTCCATGATGGCGGAGTTGTGCAAGCGTGGAGAAACCGGATGATTGCTTTGCGCAGGGTCGGTATTGGAATGCAGAAGATCCCACGCATATTGGCGGAACAGTTTCTTGCCCTGCGTGGTATCAAAAGGCTCTTCGCAATCGAAAAGTCGGGCCAAAACGCGATACACATTGCCATCGGCGGCAGGGTACGGAGCATCATAAGCAAACGACATGATGGCCCCTGCGGTATATTCCCCCACTCCCGGCAACGATTGGATGTCGTCAAACGTATTGGGAAACGGCTGCCATCCTTTCTCCACCACTTTCTTCGCTGCCGCATGGAGGTTGCGGGCACGAGAATAGTAGCCCAACCCCTGCCAAAGGCGCAGTACTTCATCCTCTTCCGCATGAGCCAAATCATCTACCGTGGGAAATCTGCTGATAAAGCGAAAATAATATGGCATTCCCTGCTGCACTCGGGTCTGCTGAAGAATAATCTCAGAAAGCCAAATGAAGTAGGGATTGCTGGTTTCGCGCCATGGCAATTCGCGCTTGGCGGAAGCATACCATTTATATAAAGGAGAAAGATTCACTATTTATTGGTGATCGTAACGTCGCAATGAGGATATGCAAACTTGAAGCCACGCTTGGGCAACTCGCTGTAAAAGCGCTTCACCAGGCCGAAATACACGTTCCAATAATGTTCCGAATGTGTCCAAACGCGAACCACAAACGTGATATCATTGGCGTTGAGCGTTTTGAGGGCCACAAATGGATCTGGGATAGATTCTGTGGCAAGATTAATGGCCACCACCGATTTTGGTTTCGGTCTTTCGTCGGCAGATGTGAGCACAAACTCCTGCTCTTTTATCAATTCCTGAATGGCGGCTTCACAAGCATCCGCGTCACTGCCGTATGCCACCGACACTTCCACATCCACACGACGAAGAGGTTGTGCTGAAAAATTATTGATCGTACCATTGGAGAGTGCGCCATTGGGCAAAACCACCACGCGATTATCGGTGGTGAGGATCTTGGTGGACACAATAGTTACCTCCGTTACTGTGCCGGTATAGCCCTGTGCCTCGATAAAATCGCCAGCCTGGAATGGCTTGAACACCAGCAACATGATGCCACCCGCAAAATTCTGCACAGTTCCGCTCAGCGCCATACCAATCGCCATACCGCCGGCAGCAAGCAGGGCGGCAAGAGAGGTAGTATCTACACCCAAAGTAGAGATGGAAATAATCACCAGCAGCACGGTCATCATAATCGACACAAACGAGGTGACGAACGTGGCCAACGTCTTCTCCGTCTTGCGGCGATGGAAAATCTTGACGAGGAGAAGTTTCACACGCTTGATGACCCATGCGCCAAGAAGATAAATGGCGAGTGCAGCCAGCACTTTCAGGCCAAAATGGATGGCATCCTGCACAAACGTATGCCAAAAAGCGGAAGGGTCTGCGATGGCCTGCTCCATAATAGAATGAGTGATCTGATGCAGAGAATCTGCAGGAATAACTGTTGGGTTGGCTAAATCAATTTGAAGAAACATAAGGTATCTGTTTTTGAGGGAGCAAAAACCCGTTTTATGGTTAAACAAATAATAAAATATGGCATATACTGCCGAAAAACGGTGTAAAGTTACTGCTTTTTTTGCATATATGCAAATAATTTTGTACCTTTGCAGCGTTTTTTTGATAATTATGCGCAAAATCGTACTATATTCTCTTCTTCCTCTGCTTTTGATGGGCTGCCGAAAGAGCGAAAATAAATCGTCGCAGCAGGAAGCATATGCCGTGCAGGTGGAGGAAATTCAGGCCGCCAACATGGCCTCTACCCGCCTGTATGTAGGTTCTCTGCAGCCGCAGGAAGTGGTTGATCTCACCTTCCCTCTGGGAGGCACACTCACCTGGCTTGGCGTGAAGAACGGACAAAACGTAAAGAAAGGCGACGTCATAGCACGTATTGATGAGACGACTGCCCGCAGCATCTATGATGCCGCCAAAGCGAAATATCATCAGGCCGAGGACGGCTACGAGCGCCTTTTGAAAGTGCATCAGGCCGGCGGTATCAGCGAGGCACGATGGATAGAGATGCAAACCGATCTTGAGCAGGCCAAGCAGGCCCTCACCACGACCGCCAAGCATCTGGCCGACTGCCAGCTCACCGCCCCTTGCCAGGGTGTTGTTTCTCTGGATAATATCGGCGTAGGTTCATCCGTCACGCCGGGCATACCTGTGGCGCGCATCATGAATAATCAGCAGATGTGCGTACGCTTTGCCATGCCGGAGAAAGAGGTGGGGCAAATGCCGCTTGGCGATACTGTTTTAGTCACGCTCCCAGCCCTGAACGACCTGCTTTTCCAGGCTGTTATCACGCAGAAATCCGTAGTAGCCAATCCCGTTGGCCATACCTATGATATTGAAGCTCGCCTTCTGCACACGAATGGCTTGAACCTGCTCACCGATATGGTAGCCAAGGTGAAAGTGCAATCGCCGCTCAATCTTGGCATCGTGCTGCCCTCCTCGTGCATCACCACGCTCCCGCAAGGCCGTGCTGTTTGGCTGGTAAAAGATAATCATGCCGTACGTCAACTGATAGAAGTTGGCGATTACATGCCGGATGGCGTACTCATAACCAGCGGTCTGGAGATGGGCGATTTGGTAGTGGTGAAAGGCTACCAAAAGCTCTACCCCGGCGCTCCTGTTACTATTCAATGAGACGTTTTTCTTACATAGTATTCCTTTTGAGCTTCTGCCTTTGCCTTCAGGCTCAGGAAGTTCTGCCGCTCGATTCCTGCCTCAAATGGGCCAAAGAATCGAATAGCACGCTACGCGTGGCACAATTGGATATAGATGCGGCCCGCGAAGTGCAACGCCAGGTGCTCACCAAATTCTTCCCGCAGGTGACGGCTTCCGCTTTCGCTTTCCATGCCATGCATCCGCTCGTGGATATCGACATCACCAAACTGCCGTCCTCAGATAAAGGCAAGGAATTGCTTACCAATATCTATGATGCTATTCGCAATCTCACGGGGAACGACTCGCTGTCGGCAGATATTCGCATGGTGGAGCACGGCTATTCGGCACAGGGCTCACTTATGCAACCAATCTATATGGGCGGACGCATAGTGAATGGCTATAAATTGAGCAAACTTGGCGTGGAAGCTGCTGCCCGTCAGGCAGAAATAAGCGAACGAGACGTTCTGCAACAAGTGGAAGAAACCTACTGGATGCTGGCTGGTTTGCAATCAAAACGCCAAACCATTCAAGCCGCAGCTTCGCTCTTGGATACTATCCACAATATGGCGCAGCATTCGTACGAAGCGGGTGTGGTTACTCAAAACGACCTACTACGGGTGCAGCTCAAGCACAACGAGCTCCATTCGCAGCAGTTGCAGCTGGAAAATGGCATTGATTTGGCCGGACGTATGCTGGCTGTGCTCATCGGGAAAGATTATGCCGGAGAATGGCAATTGGACAGTCTGTCTCTTTCCAGCATCGAGATGCCACTGGTGGTGGATAGTATTGCCGTGGATAAACGTCCGGAGGCCGCTTTGCTCAATATGCAGATTCGTGCAGAGAAACTCAAGAAGAAAATGACCTTGGGCGAAGCGCTACCCATGGTAGGACTGGGCGCTACGGGCGGCGTAAGCAATTATTTCGATAAGCATCATCTCAACATGATGGGACTCGTGTTTGTTTCCGTTCCGCTTACTCAATGGTGGGAAACGGCCCACAAGATTCGCGAGCACAACATCCGTATCGAGCAGGCAGAATTGCAGCAAACGCATCTCACCCGAATGATGACGCTTGAAAACACACAAGTGTACAACAAAATAACTGAAAGCATTCAGCTCCTCGAGCAACATAAGGCGGCACAAATAATGGCGGCCGATAATTATCGTTTGGCTCTACTCAACTACGAGGCAGGCCTGACCACCATGACCGAATTGCTGGAAGCACAAACGTTGCTCCTCCAGTCCGAAAATGCTTTTACGGATCAGCAGATTCAATTGCGCAACAATAAACGCCGATTTGAGGCACTAAACAGATGAGAAACAGAAAACTGAATCATATACAACGAGCCATGCGCAAGCCGGGATTGGTTTGGTTTGTGGTTGCTGCACTCGTGGCGTTCGGCATCTGGAGTCTGCCCCATCTCAATAAGGATGAGTTTCCGCAGTTCACCATCCGCCAGGGTGTAGTGGCTGCCATTTATCCGGGAGCTTCGGCACAAGAAGTGGAGGAGCACGTCACCAAGCCGCTGGAGCGATATCTCTTCACGTTTGAGGAAGTGAATAAAGCCACCACCTATTCTTATTCGCGCGACGGAGCCGCGTACGTGTACGTGGATCTGCGCGTGGAAATTATGAATAAGGATGAGGTTTGGAGCAAGATTCGTCACGGCCTCTCTCTTTTCAAAACAACAGGATTACCGCGTGGTGTGGCGGCCATTGCCGTTATCGACGATTTTGGCAACACCTCTTCATGTCTGCTGGCGGTTGAATCGCCACATCGTTCGCCACGAGAACTGCAGCACTATGCCGAAGTGTTGTGTGATCGTCTGCGTGCCATCCCTGAGATGGGTAAACTCAAGATTCTGGGCATGCAGCAGGAGGAGATTGCGGTCACGATTGATGCGGAACGACTCAGCGCCATGGGTATCAATCAAACCACTCTTCTCGCTCAATTGGGAACACAGGGTTTCCGAACCATTGGCGGCGAAGAAAAAGGAGAAGTGCAACGTCTCGTGCAGGTGGCTATTCCCTACTCTACCGAATATGAAATAGGGCAGCAGATTATTTTCAGCGAACCGGTCACGGGACAGGTGATTCGATTGAGCGATGTGGCCACGATTGAGCGCAGATACAAAGAAGCAAGTCAAGAGGTAATTTTCTATCTGGGTCTGCACGACACAAACGCGAGAGTTGAGCGAGACCTCAGCGAGACCTCAGCCTGTGCTGAAAACGATGCCGCACCCTGTCTGATTGTGTCTATCGAAATGTGTCCGGGCAATAATATCGTGGAGTTTGGGCATAAAGTGGATGAGATCATTGAGCAAGAAAAAACACTTTTGCCGCCGGATATTCAGTTCCATAGAATTACCGACCAGCCGCACGTAGTCAACCAGAGTGTCATGTCTTTCTTGCGCGACTTGCTTTTCTCCATCCTCGTGGTGATTGCCGTGATGCTCGTGCTTTTCCCTTTGCGCACGGCTCTCGTCAGTTCCACAGGAGTGCCTGTCTGTATCGCCATCACGCTGGGATTGATGTACCTCGTCGGCATCGAACTCAACACGGTCACTTTGGCGGCACTTATCGTTGTGTTGGGCATGATTGTGGACGATTCCGTTATCGTGATTGATGGCTACACGGACATGTTGGCAAAAGGCCATTCACGCCAATATTCAGCAGTTGTCAGCACCACCACTCTTTTCATTCCGATGTCGTTGGCCACATGCTCCATCTCGGGCATGTTCTTCCCCATGACCAAAATCATCACAGGCCCGCTTGGCGAGTTTGTGCAGCTCTTCCCATGGGCTGTCTGCTTCGCCCTTACGGCCTCTATTTTCTATGCTGTTTGGGTGATTCCTGGCATGGCCACTAAATATATTCGCCGTCGTAAAACGACACAGATGGGCAAATTCGAACGCCTGCAATTCTTTTTCTTCAATTGGCTGCAACGCCTCTATCAGCACGTGCTCCGTCGTTGTTTCAAGCATCCGTACGTTACGCTCCTCGTGGCTGGTGGAGCTGTCGCTTTGGGTGGTTTCTTGTTCACTCGCTTGAATGTGCAGATGATGCCAAAGGCTGAACGAGAATGTTTTGCCGTGGAGATTCACCTTGCGGAAGGCTCACCTGTTCAAGAAACCCATCGCGTAGCCGATTCGCTGGCACGTGTGCTTCGAGCCGACGAACGGGTGCTCAGCGTCACTTCATTCATAGGCAGTTCTTCGCCTCGCTTCCACGCCACCTATTCGCCACAAATGCCGGCCGCCAATTATGCGCAGTTTATTGTAGACACCCGGTCGTCGAAAGCCACAGCTGCCGTACTCAAGGAATATACGCCTCGCTACGAAAACGCCTTCCCGAATGCCTATATTCGTTTCAAGCAAATGGACTATCAGGCGGTAAAGAATCCACTTGAAGTATACCTGCAAGGCGACGATTTGGAGGCTCTTATGCCGTTGGCTGATTCCATCAAGAGTTTTATGGCCACGCTTCCCGAACTGCAATGGATTCATTCTGATTATGATGAGTTTTGCGAACATAAACGCGTGCTTTTGAATGCCGATGAGGCCACACAATTGGGTATTACGCAAGCCGCTCTCTCGCTCTATCTGGCATCTGCTTTAGGCGGACAAACGCTCACCACTATTTACGAAGACGACTACGCCATCCCTATCACACTTTACACGCCAAGCGAGCAGGAAACACTTGAAAACAGATTGATTCCTACTGCCATCCCCGGCCTTTGGGTGCCACTTCGCCAAGTAGCAGACATCCAGCCCGATTGGGGACACGCATCCATCACCCATAGAAATGGCATACGCACTATCACGATTGGTGCCGACTTGCGTGGCAAAGCCTCGCAGCCGGAAGCGCAACGGAAAGTCACCCAATATGTCAATCAACTGCTCAGCAGCCAAAACTCTGTAGCCACTCAACAACCTATCAGGAGCCACTCAACAGCCTATCAAGCTGATCTCCTCCCTGCCGGTTCTTCCGTCTCCTATGGAGGTCTGACGGCTGGCAATAAAGCGCTCATACCGCAGCTCATTTGGTCAGTTTTTGCAGCACTTCTCGTACTTTTCGCCTTGATGATTTATCATTTCGGCAAGATTGGCGTGGCGGTTTTGGCCTTGGCTCAATCGCTTCTCTGCATCCCAGGGGCTTGTCTCGGTCTGCTCATTTTCGACCTCGACTTCGGCATTACCGCCTTGTTGGGTTTGGTTTCTCTCATCGGTATTATTGTGCGAAACGCCATCATCATGTATGAATACGCAGAGTTGCTCCGAGATGAGAAACATCTGCCCACGCAAAAAGCTTCATTTGAGGCGGGTATACGACGAATGCGCCCTATCTTCCTCACCTCTGCCACTACGGCTTTGGGAGTTATTCCTATGATCACGGCAGGCACATCACTATGGATGCCTATGGGCGTGGTAATTTGCTTCGGTACGATCTTCACTCTCCCACTCGTCGTCACCATCCTCCCTGTTGCGTATTGGAAAACGTTTGGAAGAATAAATTAACTCAATCAAAAATTTCTCGTTTTCGTTTTTGTTATCGTTTTCGTTATGAACAACAACAATCAGGAAATAGAACGCAAATTTCTCGTCGCAGGCGATCTCTATCGCTCGCTTGCCATCGAAAAAAAGGAAATTCAGCAGGGCTATCTCTGCCACGAAACTAATCGCACGGTTCGTGTACGACGTGCCAACGCTAAAGCCTTTCTCACTATCAAGACGGCTGCCGAAAAAGGCCATCTTGCACGTTTCGAATGGGAGAAAGAAATAACGCTTGATGATTTCAACGCCCTTTTTCCGCTTTGCCAATCAGGTATTATAGAGAAAACGCGCTATATCGTGCCGCTCATTGGCAAAAATGCAAATCAGGAAGCAGTTGATCTCTTCGTGGAAGTGGACGAATTCCATGGCTTGAACAGCGGCCTCATTCTGGCCGAGATAGAAACCCCAACAGAAGACACCACCTACGACAAACCCTCCTTCCTCGGTCAGGAGGTCACCGGTGACGTCCGCTATTTTAACTCCTACCTCTCCCAGCGTCCTTTCATTACTTGGGAGAATAACAACTAAGTACAGATAATGAAAAAAGCTTTTTTCTTTGATATGGACGGCGTACTGCTTGATTCGCTGCCTAACCACGTAAAAGCCTGGGCGGAAACATTCGCCCACTATGGCATTCACTTCACACCAAGCGACTGCTACATTAACGAGGGACGAACGTCACGAGACACGATTCGCATCCTTGCCGACAGACAGGGAGTAGTGATTCCCGATGACAAACTAGAAGATATCTATCACGAAAAAACAGCCAGCTACCGACGTTTCGGTGGAGGAGCCCCCATGCGAGGTGTGGCCGACGTACTGACATACATCTCATCATATGAATTGCCGGACGGCACACATCCGCAAATCTGGGTAGTGACAGGTGGCGCACAGCCCGACCTCTACGAGCAGTTGGAGGGTTTCTTCCCTGGCATTTTCCGCCGCAACCAGATAATCACGGGGCACGATGTTAAGCACGGCAAGCCCTCTCCAGAGCCCTACCTCAAAGCGTTCGAAAAGGCACAAAAAATAGACGGCATGCTCACCAAGGATGACTGCGTCGTGATTGAAAATGCACCTCTTGGCACGCGTGCCGGACGTGCTGCGGGTCTTGAAGTCTATGCCGTCAACACCGGTCCTCTTTCCGAGGACGTCTTCCAAAAAGAGGATGCCACCCATATTTTCCCCGACATGCCGTCTCTCCTTCGTTTCCTGCAAGCGGAATAATAAGAAAACCTCCATCACATCTCGTGACGGAGGTCTTCTTTTTGTATGTAAATCTGTACGTTCTTATTTAATCAAAGCCTTGAATGCCTTACGTTCATTTCCCTGCTTCACCACCAGCATATAAAGACCCGTGCTCAAATCCACGATTTGCTCGTTTTGATATACTTCCACCACGTCTACCAGCACGCCTGCGGCAGTATAAACATAAATAGAAGCATTATCGGGCAGGCAACTGAACAGTACGCCTTCTGCCACGCGAGTCATCGTCAACGCCGGGAATGTGGTATTTATTTCTGCCACACCTGTTCCTGTTGCACTTGCGCAACCGCAATCTATCAAATCTTGAAGCACTACCGCCTGGCCCGCCTTATTTCCCCAGAAATATTCGGCTAACACGGGGCAGTCGATAAATGGATTACGATTTCCCTGAGTCTGCTGAATACCATCGTTACGATGTTGCTCGCGCATAGAAACGCCATCCATACGATGCCAAGCCATCAATAGCGCCATCGAATAAGCCGTCAAGCCATAGTTATTGCTGGCCGTTATATTACTTCCGCTATTCGAAAACATTATCTGACCGCCGTCTGCTTGGTTAAATGCAAACGATTTGCCGTAGCGCACCAGCATGCCAAAGTAGTTACGCGCAAAATCGCCTTTCCAAACGTCATCAGGTTCAAACACAGTTCCTACATTCGTATAACCTGAGAATGTAGAACTTCCCAATTTACCTTTTGCCTGCGGGCTTAAACGGGTGCCCCCGGAGCATTCGCCAAACGCATAGTTTGAACGTTGACCATTAACCTTGCCATCTGTTGGCATCAGGTGGAAAAGATCCGTACCGGGCGCATTGGAGTCACTTCCGCCAAACCAGCTCTTTGGCAACGAATGCTCGCGATTATAGCAATCACATACTCCACTATAGCCGCCACATTGCTGTCTTGTAGAAGACCAATTGCAAGAGCTATATGGGTCTATCAGTACTCCAGACTCTGCATCCGTCGTCCAAAAGTAGGTCCATAAGTCCTTGTAACTATGCGATTTATACCCTTTGGCAGAAATAGCCGAAATAGCATCAAACAAAGTCACGCCTGACTTCCCCGCCAGCGTCGCATAATCGGCTTGATACGACGCAGGCACCTCCGCTAATATGCTTACCGACGCTAAACATATCAAAATCCCAATAAATGTGCGTTTCATGAGTATGTTAATAGGTAAGCGGCTTTGCCGCCTATGTTAATTTACTTCACCACTACCAAGTAATAATTCTTCTTACCCTTCTGGAACAAAATATACTTTCCATTCAGCAGCGCCTCGCCGTTGATGACTGCATTGGGATCGGTCAGTTTCTCTTTGTTCATAGAGAAGCCGTTAGCCTGAATCATCTTGCGCGCCTCGCCCTTTGATGGGAAAATCTGCGTCTCAACAGCCAAAAGTTCCAATGCGTTAATGCCTTCAGCCAACTTGGCAGCCTCCACTTCAAACTGTGGAACACCCTCAAATACCTGCAAGAACGTCTCCTCATCCAGGCTATGAAGTGCCTCTGCGGTTGCATTTCCAAAGAGGATATTTGATGCTGCCACAGCTGCATCATAGTCCTCACGGCTGTGAACCATCACGGTCACTTCCTCTGCCAAACGCTTTTGCAACACACGCAAATGAGGAGCCTGATCATGCTCTGCTTCCAAAGCGAGAATGGTCTCCTTATCGAGAGCCGTGAAAATACGGATGTATTTCTTCGCATCATCATCGCTCACGTTCAGCCAGAACTGGTAGAACTTGTATGGACTGGTATATTTCTTACTCAACCATACGTTGCCGCTTTCGGTCTTGCCGAACTTACCGCCGTCGGCCTTCGTAATGAGCGGACAGGTGAGTGCGTAAGCCTCCTTGCCGGTCATTTTCTTGATCAACTCTGTACCGGTGGTGATATTGCCCCATTGGTCAGAACCGCCCATCTGCAACTTGCAGTTCTTATGCTCGTTCAGGTAAGCATAATCATAGCCCTGAAGCAACTGATACGTAAACTCCGTGAACGACATGCCCTGGCTGAACTCGCCATTGAAGCGCTTCTTCACAGAGTCCTTCGCCATCATATAGTTCACCGTGATGAGTTTACCGATGTTGCGCGCGAAATCAATAAAGGTGTAGTCCTTCATCCAGTCGTAGTTGTTCACCAGCTCTGCTGCATTGGGCTCGCTGCCGTTGAAGTCCAGGAAATGCTCCAATTGCTCACGGATACAGGCTACATTGTGTTCCAACACCTCCGGAGTCAACAAATTACGCTCTGCTGATTTGCCGGATGGATCACCAATCATGCCGGTAGCACCACCCAGCAAAGCGATTGGCTTATGGCCGCAACGCTGAAAATGGCGCAACATCATAATGCCACACAAGTGACCGATATGAAGCGAGTCGGCCGTTGGATCGATACCCACATAAGCCGTCGTCACTTCTTTCAGCAGTTGTTCTTCTGTTCCTGGCATGATGTCGTGGAGCATGCCTCTCCATTTCAGTTCTTCAACAAAATTAGTCATCGATTCTTTATTTATTTTGTATTCTTACTATTCAATTCAAAATTTATATGCGTATCGTTATCGTCCTTGAAACGTGCGTCGTATGCCAGCAGAATAGCCTCGGCTTCCGGTATTTTCTCTGTGGTCATTTTGTCCACAATCAACGCCATCGCGCCATCTGAAGTCACGTTGCAAGCCGTATTCACGCCATCCAGCAACAGTAGCAAAACCACGATAACACCTTGTGCCGTTGGATCAAAGCCCAACATCGTGGCCGCCAAACTCATCAGCGCCATCGTGAAACCGCCTGGCACACCCGGCGACGCCACGCACGCCACACCTATCATGAAAATAAAACCAATATAGTCTTGAAGAGAGATGCTTATCCCGTAGGCATTGGCGATACACGTGCACAGCAGCAAACCCACCAAACCACCTGCGCTCACGTTAATCGTCGCACACAATGGCACCACAAATTCCGCCACGCGCTTGCTCACTCCCAATTTTCTCACATGCGCCAGCGTCACAGGAATAGTTGCGGCCGAACTTTGTGTACCCATGGCCGTAAAAAACACCGGCACCATCTGCCACATGGCTTCAAACGGGCTCTTCTGAGCAATGGCTCCCGCCAGCAGATATTGTAGCGTTATCCAAATAATGATGAGCACAACTGCCACTAGCGAAATCTTGCCGTACGTAGTAAAAATGGTCCATACAGACCCTTTCGAACACAGGTCCAGGAAGGCGCCAAACACGTATATCGGAAGCAACGGAATAATCGATTTATCGATAATCATATTGATGATATCGCGAAATTCCACCATCGCTCTGCGAATCACATTTCCGCGTACATACGTCAGCGTGATACCCAAAATAAACGCCACCACCACGGCACTCGTCGTGTGGATGAATGCCGGCATTTCTATCGTAAAAAAGGGGGCAGTACTCGCCATCTCGGTTCCTGAGGCATTGGCAGTGGACGGCATCATAAATCCGCTCAGCAGTTCACCTACGCCCAGGCCCATAAAACCTGCCACTACGGCTAACACGTATGATAATCCCACCGTGAATGCCAGCAACGCTCCTGCACCTTTGCCCAATTCAAAAATACTCGGCACGATAAGCGCAATGATCAGCATGGGAATCACCAGCGCAAGATAGTTGGCAAACAACGCATTAAACGTCACAAAACCACGTATTCCCCACTCTGGCATGCAGAAACTCAGCAGCACACCAAGCACCATCGCTACCAACACTTGCGGTAGCAATCCCCACTTGCTAAATATGTCCTGTATTCTCTGCATCGTTTCGCGCGCACTTACGCACACTATTAAAAAGAGCGTGCAAAGATACTGCTTTTTTCCGACATACGCAAACTTTTACTCATTTTTTTGCACTTTTCAAAAAAAAGCAGTACCTTTGCATTCGCTTTCGAATTATCTCGTCAGCAAGTCAGATAAGAATCGCTACATATGAATATCAATAAAAAAGAAACATTCCGCGCACTCAAGTTCGTCCTTTTCTCAGCTTCTGCCGGCATTATCCAAGCGCTCAGCTTCACCCTTTTCGAAGAACTTCTTCATTTCCAACATTGGCTCAGTTACCTCCTTGCACTCATCCTCTCCGTGCTTTGGAATTTCACGCTCAACCGCCGCTTCACCTTCCAATCCTACGCGAATATCCCTCGCGCTATGACCCTCGTGGCGCTCTACTACGCGGTCTTCACGCCTACTACCACCTGGTTTGAGCACTTCGCCACTGAGTCCCTCTTCTGGAATCCGTACCTCGTTCTGGCCATCAATATGCTCCTCAACCTCATCACCGAGTTCCTTTTCCAGCGTTTCGTCGTCTATCGCGACCAAATCGACCAGCGATAACCACCTTTTCGCCACATCACATCATCGATAATCCACATTTTCTCACACATAAATCTTCACACTTATGACAATGCATTACCAACATCGTATCCAGTATTACGAAACCGACAAACAAGGAGTTACCCATCATACTAATTACATACGAATCATGGAAGAGACGCGCGTCAACGCCATGGAGCAGATTGGCTTTGGCTACGAACGCATGGAGGCAACAGGCGTCTTCTCGCCTGTGATGAGCGTCACATGCGATTACAAACGTCCTACCACCTTCCCTGATCTTATTGATGTGGAATTTTCTGTGATTGAGATGGGCCGACTGAAGATTCGTTTTGCCTATACCATGCGCGTCAACGATCAGATTGTGTGCACCGCCACCTCTCTCCATTGTTTCCTCCGTGCTGCCGGTCGTCCTGTCGCCATTGAGGAGCAGTTCCCCGAACTTTATCAGGCTCTCCTCACGCTAAAGCAGGAGTAATCTGCCCGCCATTCGCCAGCGATCCGCCCATTATTCGCCAGCAATCTGCCCGCGTTCTGCCGCAGTTTGCCCGCATACTTTTAGCAAACCTCGTGGGAAGCAATTGACTTTTTTGTCAACTCTCTGCGCAACATGTTTTCTCGCGCGCAACATGCTTTTTCGCGCGCGACCTATTCTTTCCTGCGAGCCGCAGCCGTATCTCTCCGCGCAATTCGAATCGCGGAGAGATTAAATCCTGTATCCATTGTCAGCAATGGCCACATGCCAAGCATAATGAGCCCGCAAGAAATCAGACTCATTCCCAAGCGGCCATACTGCATGCAGAAAGCTATCCATTGAGGAGATGGTGCAGTCCCCTGCCAATTCGCCAGCCAACCCTGCCAATCCACTGGCTGCATTACCGCAAAATATAGCAGTCCTACCCCACTCAGCAAACCCATCACAAAGCACACCACAGCAAACATTCGGTAGAAGCGCACAGACCTTCCATGCTCGCCTCTCACCATATCTACCACCTGCATCTTCCTCTCCAATTCGTGCATAAATTCGGCCTCTTGATCGGGAAAAGATGCCTTTGTAAATAGTTTCTCTATGTCTTTATCTTTATTCATGTGGTTGCTCTTTTATTTTCGATAATTTACGAATAATTCACGGTTAATTAGCCCCTTGGGGGCGACGGTTAATTCACGTTAGCCGAAGGCGTAAAACTTAATGAGACATTAGTGTCTTCAAATGTACTCGTCCTCTGCTGAGGTACGATTTAATCGTTCCTGACGGCTTTAGCATAATGAGCGATATTTCCCATATCGATTTATCTTCCATGTAGAAGAGCAGCAAAGCCGTCTTTTCGTTGGGCGGCAACCCATCCAGCGCCCGATAGAGATGCTCATATCTGTACCCCTCAGCAGCATCCCCCGCTAAAACCTCCGCAGCAGTTTCCACCGGTAAATCGTCAGCCACCGCTTCCACATCTACCACTTCCGGTTGCACCCTTCGTTGGTAATCAATAAAACTGTTGTACGCTATTCGATAGAGCCATGTAGAGAACTTAAATCGCTCCACAAAACCTTCGTACGAGAGATACGCTTTCAGTAGCGCCTCTTGCGCCAAATCGTCCGCATCTGCCTGATTGCCGCCACACAGCGTCAGGAGGAATCGTCGCAATCCCTCCTGCTCCTGTTTAACTAATTCAATAAAGCGTTCGCGTGTCATTATTTCTTTGCCAACGCATCTTCCTTATCTAATTCCGGCTTGAGCAACTTCTTGCCCACCCTATAGGCCACCAATAGGCCTATTCCAATAGCCAAGAATACCACACATCCCATAAACTGGCTCATGTTAAAGTAAAAAGTCACACCGCTTTCCAAACAGGTGCCCCATTCAACAACTGTCTGCACAAGACAGACAATGGTCATACCTGCACCAAAGAGCACCATACCTATTCCCGCCGCGAGCAAAATAAGCAGCAACCACTTATTGGTCGAACGATTTTTCTTCTTCGTTGCCAGCAACTCCGGATTGATTTCTTGTCCTTTCTCCAGAGCCGTCAGCAGCACTTTCGTGCGATTGTCATTTTCTTTCTTCTTGAACCACATCATAGTAGCCACAAAGCCAATGATGAAGATAACGACCAACGCAAAATTTAAAAGATCATAAATTTGATATGCATCCATAACACTACTAATTTTTAAAGTTCATACTATTTCAATAACTTTAGACATTTGGTCTGCTGACAATAGACTATTTTATCTGCCATAGACCGACATGTCTGTTTTTTGAGGCGTCTCTACCCTTTTAACGTACATTCCCCTCAAAAGGTTGCATTCCGTAGTAAATTTTTCTGCAAAATTATGAAAAATATTTCTCTCAGCCAAATAAATTTCGCACAATACTTGCATATTTCGGGAAAAAACATTAATTTTGCAGACTACTAATCATACCCGCTTCATGAAACACCTTCTTTTTGCCCTCACGTTCTGCTTGGCAGCCTGCACACAAGCCATCACGTTTCCTCACTTTGCACCTTGCAATCCTTCCGCTACGCCCGAAGCGGCAGCGCTCCTTGAGCGCCTCTACACCAGCGTAGATAGCGGCTATATCATCAGCGGTCTGCACCACAACCAGTTGCAGCCCGAGCGCTACCGCGCCGACCTCGACCGCATTGAAGAAGCCGTCCCCGGTGCCGTGCCCATGGTTTGGGGAGGCGATGTAGCATGGGACGCGCAAAAGGTAGTCGATATGGCTATCGACCACCACCGCCGCGGTTTCCTCATCTCCATCACTTGGCATGCCGCCCGTCCCTTCGACCGCGGACCGGTCAGTTTCCGCCATCAGACGCAAGGTCCGTTCTCTACTGAGCAATGGAAAGAACTCGTAACTGAAGGCTCCGAGATGCACACTCAATGGCTGCAGCAGGTAGATAGTATTGCATTGTATCTCAAGCAGTTGCAGGATGCCAACGTGCCCGTCCTCTGGCGTCCGTTCCACGAGATGAACGGTGACTGGTTCTGGTGGTGCGATCGTCGCGAAGGTCACGCCGGACTGGCCGAGCAGCAGGGCTTTACCACCATCTGGAAGATGCTCTACGACCGTCTCACCAACTACCACCATCTCAACAATCTCATCTGGGTTTGGAACCCCAACAACACCCGCAAGCATCCGGTGGATAACGCCATGGGTTACCACCTTTATTATCCCGGACACGCATACGTGGACGTGCTCGCAGCCGACGTCTATCATCGCGAGTGGTTCCAGGATACGCACGACCTCTTGCTCGAATTCGGCGAAGGCCGACTACTCGCCCTTGGCGAGGTGGGCGAACTGCCCACTCCCGAGCAGCTCGCCGGCTACCGTCGCTATGCGTGGTTCATGATCTGGACCACCTTCACCGAGCCCCGCTACAACACCCACGACCAACTCCGCGCCATCTTCTCCCTCCCGCAAGTGAAAAATCTATAATGTACCTACTTATTTCAGGATAACACATAAATTTTCTCATTACACCTCTCATCCTTACCTCCTTTCGCCACTATTTGATATCCCTTTCACTACTATTTTCTACAAAAATACACTTTTTTTGCATTTTTTCATCAAAATATTTGGCGGTTTCAAAAAAAAGCAGTACCTTTGCACCCGCTTTTGAGATATAGAGCACACATAGAGCAAAAGTTGAGTCGTCACGGCTCGCTTCGCTCGCCTTGCTTAATGGTGTAATGGTAGCACTACAGATTCTGGTTCTGTCTGTCTGGGTTCGAGTCCTGGTTAAGCAACAACGTACTGAAAATC
>JAZRYY010000001.1:0-87516 GCA_045600985.1 Paludibacteraceae bacterium | reverse complement strand
AGCGCTCGTTGGAGCAAATATGTGTCCGGACACTGTCCGTTGTCCTTTTGCCCGCAAACCCCTTTATTTACTGGGAAACGGACATCCGGACACCTGTCCGGAACTGTCCTAAACTGTCCGAATGCGGCGAATGGTTTATGGCGCAAAGCGCCCGGTTTATCGCCTTGCGCTTGATACATACCCGATAGGGTGATGATATTGATGACTGGAAATATATGAGAACTTGTTCTTAAGGATTTCCAGACATCAGTAGCAGCAATGGCTCGAAGAGATATTGCATCAAGCACAAGGAGTTTATCTTTGTTTTTGTCAATAATCTTCGATAATCATATAACGGGGCATTGCCCCGGGGGAGTATTGTCTCCCCGTTGTTTAATTTAGTTATGGCGCTGGCCATTTGTGAAGACCGCCATCGCCACCCAGTGGAAGCACTGGTGATATGTATTTTGTTTTAACGCCCCAAGTGCTCGTGAGAGTATTTGGGGCTGCTTTTCTATCCAACTACAGGTAGGCCTCCAAAGCCTGGTAATTTGGCATAATTTTTGAAGGCTAAAAGTGATGCAATTTAGAGATTTGGAAATAGAAGCTACGCGGAAGCGAGTGCGGAATTTGCGCATTTGCGTGAAACCCGATGGGCGGCTGATGCTCACTATACCGGTGCTCACGCCGGAGGCGGTGGTGGAGCGCTTTCTGGAGGCTCATTATCATTGGATGGTGCGCAATCAGCAGAAAGTGCTGGATCGCGTGGAAGCTCAGCAGAAACTGACGTATTCGGCGGGCGAGCAGCATCTTTTCTGGGGGCGTTATCTGCCCTTGTATGTGGAGCCGGAGCGGGGCAGGGAGAGCGTGGCGTTCTATGATGATCATATCGTTCTCTATGCGCACCCCGACCGCACGGCAGCTGAACGCCGCAAACTGCTATATCAGGGCTACTATTCGCAGTTCAAACCCGTCCTTACGCAACTTCTTCGTAAATGGGAGGAGCGCACGGGCAATACCGTTTCAGATGTCTCCATACGCCTGATGCGAACAGAGTGGGGCAGTTGCACGCCGCTCAAGCATCGCATGACGTTCAATGTGGATCTGGCCCGCATGCCGATGGAATGTGTGGAGTATGTGGTGATACATGAGTTCTCACATTTCGAGCATTGCGATCATAGTCCCGCCTTCTGGACGCTTTGCGACCAACGTCTCGCCTCCGTCGGACTGGTCAATAGCAAAAGCCAGCGTGCCCGCATGAAGGCCCTCACGCGCTGTGGTGGCGAGTTTTAGCCGAAATGTATGCCCTTATTGGGGTATTTTTAGCAGAATCTTTCACATAAATTTTGCCATTCCAAAAATTTGTTGTACCTTTACGTGGTTCCCGTGTTTAGGAAAGTACAATTTTTTATTAAAATGGCAAATTAATGCAAGCATTATTTGCACATTCCAAAAATTTGTTGTACCTTTGCAGCGTGAAAGAGTGGAAAGCATATATGAAGCGTTATCTGACGGCAGGTTTTCTCTTGCTGTTCTGCGCTTATTATGCCAACGTAACGCTCTTCAGCCATTCGCATATCGTCAACGGAACGATACTGGTGCACTCGCATATGCACAGCCAACATCACCACGATTCTGAAAATGGTGGGCACACGGTGTTGGATATCACGTTGATTGCGAATCTTGCCAACCAGTTTCTCACCACGGGTGACGCGCCGTTGGCGGAACTGCAGGCCTACAATATTCTCTTGCTTACCCTTGACGCAGTGCAGGATGCGCAAGCGGTTTCTCTCGTTCTTTCCTGCCCATCTCTTCGGGCACCTCCCGCTTTGTGCTCGACTCCGAGATCGTAAGAGTCGATACCGCTCATGCTAAATCGACAGACGACTCGGGCCTCCTCTCTCCCCAAAAGTAATTTTTGGGGACTCTATCGTCGTTAATACAACAAGTCGATTTTTCAATGAAAAAACATTTACTATGCAGCATATTGATGCTGCTTATGGTCGTTGGCGTGCGCGCCAACGATAGTACTCGATTGGTACGCGAATCTTCTACACAGGAAATTCCTACTGATATAGAGCGTACTCGTCCTATTCGCCTGACTGTGGGTGGATACGGTGAAGCGGTGTATAGCCATCGCTTCTATAGCAACAATTGGAAGCGCTACACATCGCCGGGAAAATACACGAACGACCATTATGGTCAGTTCGACCTCCCGCACGTGGTCTTCTACATCGGCTATGACTTCGGCAAAGGTTGGAGTCTGGGTTCAGAGATTGAGTTTGAACACGGAGGTGTGGAGGCTGCCGTTGAGATGGAAGAAGAAGAGAATGGCGAGTATGAGACCGAGGTAGAGCGCGGAGGCGAGGTTTTTCTGGAGCAACTATGGATACAGAAGCGATTCTCAGCCGAGGCTAACCTGCGTGCCGGAATGATTATTATTCCTATCGGCGGAACCAATGCCCACCACGAACCCAATCAGTTCTTTGGTGTGTATCGCCCAATGGGTGATAATACGATCCTGCCATGCACGTGGCACGAAGTAGGATTGCAATTCCACGGTCGTGCACAACTCACGCATCGTGAGAAGGATAACTTCGCCATCGGCTATACGGCTCAGTTTCTGCCGGGTCTGGACTCGGAGCGTTTTGGCGCACAGAACTGGATCATGTACGGTAGTGCCAGTCCGTATGAGTTTAAGCTCGCCACTTGCTTTGCCGGTGCGGCTCGATTGGATTTCTATATCCCGAAAGGACCTCGTATCTCGCTCTCGGGCTACTGCGGTACATCTTTTCGCAATACGCTGCAGAACACAAGTGCAGAAAAGTATAAAGGCGTTCACGGCTTGATTGGCATAGGCGCTATTGATTTTGCCTATAAAGCATATGGATTCGTGGCGCGCGGTTCGGCTTTGTATGGCCACCTTAATGATGCGGCTGCCATCACAACCTTCAATATGTCCATGAGCAAGAACTCGGTCAGCAAAAAGCAGGTGGTTGCCAGCGATGCCTATAGCGCATGGCTGGAGGCGGGCTACGACTTCTTCAATCTGAACGCCAACCTCCATCGTCAGCAGCAGTTCTTCGTGTACGCGCACTACGATATATATGATTCGCAGGCGCGCGTAGATGGCAAGCGCGACTATGCTCGTGCATGGTGCGGACGACAGCGTATAGCCGTGGGAATCAATTACTTCCCTATACCGGAGATTGCTATCAAGGCTGAGTACGGACATAGTATTCTCAACAAGGCGATGGGAGCCGATGGCGCCCTCTATCGCAAATTTAATGATGAACCCGAACTTAACATCGGTGTGAC
This sequence comes from Paludibacteraceae bacterium, assembly GCA_045600985.1. Lineage (GTDB taxonomy): Bacteria > Bacteroidota > Bacteroidia > Bacteroidales > Paludibacteraceae > Colicola. The sequence goes on along the minus strand of JAZRYY010000001.1, from coordinate 84,219 downwards.
CTATAGCGGGTTCTTCAAACTATAGGGGACTTCTAATAATTACCTTTCTAAAGATTTTGGAGATTTTCTTTGGTAGATTGCTGTGCAGAAGGAAAGAGCAATGCAGGCATTGTGACTGACTGATAAACAGCAAGATGCAAAGAAAAATCCAAAAGATTGAAAGAGTGTATTTTTTAGTCCTATTTGAATGATTAGAGTATAACGGGGAATTTTTTAGAAGCCCCTATAAAACATCAAATTTTTAGTATTTTTTATGAAAAAGAATTTATTTATGCTGATGGCAGTAATTGCCACGGTGAGCATGACTTCTTGTCATGGAAATGGAAATCAAGATCCAACGGATGAAACGAAAAAGGATGCGGCTATTCGTGAGGCTGCAACCGAATATGTAAACAACAATGTTTTAGTTATCTACCAAGGCCTGGCAGACGCATCGGCTGAGATATACGATGCTTGTGCCGCCATCAAGTCGCATTGCGAATCCGGTACGGTGACCGACGCGGATATCCGCAAGGCGGCAGACGCATGGTTGAAGGCTCGCAAATACTGGGAGCAGAGCGAGGCTTTCCTCTATGGTCCGGTAGCAGACGAAGGTATCGACCCGCGTATCGACTCGTGGCCACTGGATAAGACTGGCATGGATGCCATCCTTGCCAATGAGACGAAGATGGCGGAGATTGAGAAACAGGGTGCAGCCTACTTTGAGCGTCTGCCGGAGGGCTATGGTATGTTCGGATTCCATGCGTTGGAGTACCTGATTTTTGCTTCGGATAACACCTCCCTGCCCGTTCGCCTGCGCAGCGTAGACAGTTATGCCAAGAATGAACTCATCTATCTCTGCGCAGTCGCGGAAGATCTGAAGGTACAGACGGCTCGTCTTGTATCTCTCTGGCGTGATGGCTATGCCAAAACCCTGACCACCGTGGGCAACGATGAACAGTATCGCACGTGGGATGATGTGGCAGAGGAGATTTTGCAAGGCTGTATTGATATTGCTGACGAGGTGGGCAACACCAAGATGGGTACACCGCACAACGCCTCGTCCGAAGGCGATCGTGACTATATCGAGTCGCCCTATTCGCTCAATTCGATTCAGGATTTCCAGGACAATATTATCTCTATCAAGAATAGCTATGCCGGTGGCGAAAAGAATCTCTCTCTCGTCATGCAGATGTATGATAAGGAGTTGGATGGCAAATGTTTGGCTGCCATCGAGGAGGCGTACAATAAGATAGGACTGATACCTGAACCGTTTGCCGAATCGGCATCCAAGCCCGTCACGGCAGACGCTATTGAGGCGTGCAACGAACTCGTAGAAATATTGGAGCAGGTGAATGCCACCCTGCGTGAATATTAATGAAAGGAGAAAATCTATGAAACGCAATACATTCTTATTCTTGGCAGTGGCTCTGCTGACTGCCTGCGTCAATCCAGAGACAGAACCTACGAAAAAGCCTGTAACCGACAAACCGGATTGGTACTACTCCGGTGGCCAGTTGGGTACGTCGTATGTATTCTCCTCCAGCTGCTATGAGCAGCCCACCAAGGCGGTAGAAGACGGTGGTTTCTATGCCAGTTTCAAGCGCGGTGAGGCACTCTTTGAGAAGCAGTTTATGAGCAACCCATCGGGTACACGTGGCGGTCTGGGACCGGTGTATGTGCGCCAAAGTTGCTTCCATTGTCACCCGGGCTACGGCCATGGTAAGACCGTTGAAACCGGTCAATATAATAGTTCGGCGATTGGCAATGGCACTCTGCTGGTAGTCTATAATCCGGAGACGGAGGCCTATGTGACGTGGCTTTCCGGTATGCCTCAGCTGCACGCCGTGGCGCCGTTTAAAGCACCGGTGGATGAGAGCAAACTGACCGTAGAGTGGATGCCCGCAACCGACACGTGGGGCAACACTTTCCCCGATGGCGAGACCTACGAATTGGTTTATCCGGTGGTGCACGCACCAGCTGACGCTTTCTATGCCTCCCAGGTGATGGATTTGGGCAACTATGAGGTTCGATTGGAGAACACGATTGGTATCTATGGCACAGGCCTGACGGACGCCATCCCCGATGACTCCATCACGGCGCAATGGGCTCGTGAGGAGCAAGCCTACCTCAATGGCTATCTGCCCAACTGGAAGACCGCATGGTTTGAAGATGGACAGTGGAAGGCAGATAATGGTGCATACTACACCAATAAGCTGCAAGGCGACGGCACGCCATACGTGCGCCGCTATACCTACGCGATGAGCCGTGGGCCGCTCATGGATGCTGCCGGAACGAACGCTATCTGGAACATCACCAACGTGACCCGCTCAGATCGCCGCTACCACTACCTGGATTTGGCCGGCACTATCTATGCTACGCAGTCCAGTCAAGACCCGGAAGTTCAGGCCGGTTGGCCTGAGTATATTGCTGCGCTCGTGGAGGCCAACGAGGAATATGCGCAGTTTAATACGGGCGATGTGGAGAAAGATATCTACAATTATCTGACCAGCAAGAATCTGCCTGCAGAGATGAGCGACGAGGAGTTTCGTGACCTGGCCGTTTGGCATCGCGGATTGGCTGTCCCGGCTGTGCGCAATCACACGGACTCCAGTGTCATTCGCGGTCGTGAACTATTTACGCAGGTGGGTTGTGCCCAATGTCACCGTCCGAGTTGGAAGACCGGAGACGACCATCTGCAAGACCCGGCTAAGTTCTTCACCAAGGAGAGCGATATGCCGCATTATGCCGGACAGACCATCTGGCCCTATACGGATTTTGTACAGCATAAACTGATGATGGAGCACGATATCCGTACGGGGTGGTGTCGTACAACGCCCCTCTGGGGACGTGGTCTGCATCAGAAAGCAACGGGCGACGTGACGGCAGCTCGTCTGCACGACACCCGCGGTCGTACCACGTTGGAGGCTATCATGTGGCACGCACAGGGTGGCGAGCAGAGCGACGCCTACAGCAGCGTGGCTAAATTTCGTCAGTTAACCAAGCAAGAACGTGAAGACCTATGCGCATTCGTAGATGCTATCTGACCCTCATGCTGATGCTGCTCACCATGGCAGCATCAGCTGCTACGCCCAACGCTCGCGTAGAAGAAGCTTGGGGCCGACTCTATATCACCCACAACGGACGTATCTGTCCGATGTCGGTGGTGTGTCAGTACCCCATGGCGGATATGGAAAATCCCGCTATACTATGGCCGGAGGCTAAGAGCGAGGACGATGTCTTCTTTCAGGATCGCGCACTCAGTCTGCTCTATATGTACCTCTACGAAGAGGACTATGACGCAGCGGTACACCTGTTGGAAAAGATACGTGTGTATCAGGAGAAACATATTGAGAACCTGCCGTCCAACTTCCGTATGAGGGTAGAACAGATCTTCCATAAACTCCGATATACCAAGCCGTTGGCTATCCTTTGCCTTACGATAGGATTGGTGCTGCTACTGCTCGAACTGCTGCTGGTACGCAAGAGCAAAGCCTATTATTGGACACGAGAGATAATAACTGTGTGTCTCTGCCTGTTTCTAACGATGATGCTGGCGGCACGATGGTATTTGAGCGGGCATGTCCCTTTTGGCGGCGGACATGAAACGATGCAGGTGATGGCATGGTTAGCACTGCTGGTGGCATCCCTGCTATCCGGCACCTCCTCGCAAACCATCACGTTATTCCCCTCGCTCGGCATACTGACGGCAGGGTTTGCGCTGTTGGTCAGCAATATGGCAGCGTATAATCCGGAGATTGATGAACTGATGCCGGCGCTCCAGTCGCCATGGCTCGCTTCGCATGTCAGCAGCGTCATGCTCAGCTATACGCTCTTCACCATCCTCACGCTCATAAGCGCTATCGGGCTCTTCAAATGCGCCAATCTGCGCATCCATCTTATACTGCTGGATGTGGCAGTTATATTCCTTTGTATTGGAATTGTGTTGGGGTCGCTCTGGGCAAAGACGGCATGGGGAACGTACTGGAATTGGGACCCGAAGGAGACCTGGGCACTCATTACGCTCTGTGTCTATCTCGTGGCTGTAGTATGGGGGCATTGCCTCTCAGAGAAGCACTATCGGTGGTTCAACCTCTATTGCGTAGTCGCCTTTATCAGCGTGATCATCACCTACTTCGGAGTGAACTTCATCTTCGGAGGACTACATAGTTATGCATAACAATAGATAATTATATCAATGAAAAAAGTATTAGTCTGTTTTATTTCTTTCTTACTAATCGGTGTATCTCATACGCTGACTGCTGCCACCGATGCGCATCTCACGGGGCACGTGCTGGACGCACGCACAAACGAACATCTTAGTTTTATTAACGTACAAATCAAGAATACGTCCATTGGAGGACTCACCGACGAAACGGGGCACTACTATCTTAAAAATCTCCCTATTGGTAAGCAAACCATCGTTTTCTCAGCCATGGGATACGAAACGAAGGAAGTGCCAATCAGCATTGTCTCGGATAGCACGATTGAACTGAAAGTGACGCTGGAAGAGAGTAGTTATCTGCTGGAGAATGTAGTGGTAACTGCCAATAGATATACGAGCAAGCAAAAAGAGATTGCATCCATCGTGAATGTGATATCTCCTCTCGTTATTGAAAACACCAGCAGCAATTCCATGGCCGACGTACTGAATTTCCAAACCGGATTGCGTGTGGAGATGTCGTGCTGCAACTGCGGTGTGCCCCAATTGCGTATCAACGGCCTTGACGGAGAGTACAGTCAGATTCTTCTGGATTCCCGCCCCATCTTCTCTTCATTGGCCAGCGTGTATGGTTTGGAGCAGATTCCTGCTGGCATGGTGGATCGCGTGGAAGTGATTCGTGGTGGATGTAGTGCTCTCTTTGGTGCCAATGCCATCGGTGGAGTGGTGAATATCATCACAAAAGAACCGTGCCGCAATTCGCTCAACGTCAGCAATCAAACGTTCATCACAGAAACCGGTTCGTTTGATGTCAACACCAATCTCAATGCCTCCGTTCTCTCGCCTAATGAGAAAGTGGGCCTGTATCTCTTCGGCGTTCGCCGTGACAGAAAACAATACGATCGCGATGGCGATGAGTATAGCGATATTCCCAAGCTTGAAACCACTACGCTCGGCTTCCGTTCCTATTTCAAAACCGGCGACTATTCCAAACTCACCGCTGAGTACCACCACACGACAGAGTTTCGCCGTGGCGGATTTGGCATTGATTCGCTTCAGCCGCACGAGTCGCCCCTGACGGAGCAGTTGCGTCATAATATTGATGCTGCCAGTTTGCGTTGGGATTACTATACGGCCGATAACACGCATGCCGTAACGCCTTATGTTTCATTCCAGCATATCGCTCGTGAGAGTTATTTTGGAACCGATTATAATCCCAATGCCTATGGCCAATCTGGCGATATCACGGCCGTGGTGGGAGCGCAATATCGTTTCTCTTATCCTTGTGGACTCATGCCGGCCGACTTTAGTGCTGGACTGGAGTATACCTATAATCGACTCCACGATCAAATCCTCGGTTATCATCGAGATCTTTTGCAAACGGTGCATCTCTATGGAGGATATGTGCAAAATGAATGGAAATGCAAGCAGGCGTCGGTGCTTATCGGTGGCAGATTGGAGAAGCATAATATGCTTTCCAAGCCCATCTTCTCTCCGCGTGCCAGCGTGCGCTACACGCCTATTCAAGAAGTGATTCTGCGCATGGGATATGCCAGTGGCTATCGTGCTCCGCAGACCTACGACGAAGATCTGCACGTAGGTGCAGTTGGAGGAGACGTGCATCTCATCGTGCTCGATCCAAATCTGAAAGAGGAGAAGAGCCACTCTGTTACGCTGTCTGCCGATCTCTATAAACGTGTGGAAAAATGGGATATGAATCTTACGTTGGAGGGATTTTTTACCCAATTGAACAATGTGTTTGCCTTGCGCGAAGACGGGCATGACGATCAGGGAAACCTGATTCTCACGCGCGTCAATGCCTCTGGCGCACGTGTGGCCGGACTTAACGTGGAGGGCAAATTGGCGTATGGCAGATTGCTTACGCTGCAGTTGGGGTACACCTTTGAGAAAAGCCGCTATATCGAACCTTTCCGATGGAGCGATGCTCTCGATCCGCAACAACGGATGTTCCGCACACCGGATCACTATGGATTCTTTATGATTTATGTGCAGCCGGTGAAGGGATTGAGCATCACTACCAATGGTAAAGCAACCGGTTCAATGCTGGTGCAGCACTATGCGGGCTATGTGCCGGAGGATGAGGAAGTGCTTACTAAGCCGTTCTTCGAGTGGGACGCAAAAATCGCTTATGATATTCCGCTCTATCGAAACTATACGCTACAGCTAAGTGTGGGCGTGAAGAATATGTTAGATCATTTCCAACCCGATTTGGATAAAGGAATGAACAAGGATGCCAGCTATATTTATGGTCCAAGCAGCCCCCGTAGTTATTTCTTTGGAATGAATCTGAAAATATAAGGAATCAGGAGCGTACATCTTTGCAATAAACCCCGAAAGCTTTTGTGTGGCTTTCGGGGTTTACTTCATGTAAGGGGGCACATTTATAGTCGTCCCCTGTGGGTAAAGAATGATTAGAGTGCCTCTTTATTCAAAATCGGTGGCTTGCTCTGTGAGCGTGACTACTACGATATCAAAGAGCGGATAGTCCATATAGCTGATGGTGGCGTTAATCTCCACAGGATAGCCTTTCGGCATCTCAATGCCAATCAGATCACCTTGGCGTACCCAGCCTTTGCAACTGTCGTGATCGCCTGTTTGCTGAAGATTAAATACGCCATATACGCTTTTCGTTTCTTCGTTCTCATTGAGCAGTACTACGCGGCATTGAAAATTCGTTTGGTTCGTGGCATTCACCACGCGAATCATATTGTAGCGATCTTCATCGCCTTCCACCTTCAATACCGTACGTGCTGCCATGCTGCAAAATGTGCATGCAGCAAGGGCTATTGCCATAAAAAATCTTTTCATAATTTTGTGAGTTTTTAATTTTGGGTGCAAAGGTATGGAAAATTTTTGATATATGCAAATTTTTTTCTTATTTTCCTACTCCAGCGCCTCCGCCGAGACGGCTTGCCTCATCTGAATTGCCCACATTGCGCCATTTATGCCATTGGTGCTGACCAAACATATACGTCAGGCCCAGATTGATGCTTTGCTGGTGAACCTTTTGATTGATGCGGCTGATATATCCTTCAGCCAAACCCGTGTCTTCCTGCATAAACCGAGTGCTGCGCAGCAGGTCGTTCACGTTGAGCGAGAGCGTGAGTTGCTGCTTTGGGAAGGATTTCTTGAAGGCAAACCCCATGGCTCCGCTGGCGCTGCTATGCTGATAACCAAGAGTCATTGGAGAAGAGTACCATCCATCCAGAGCCAGCTGAATATCGGCAGGCAGGTAGGCCGTGAGGGTGCCGTTGCAGTTGGCATAGTGGCTGCGCTGGAGATACGTGTGGGGTTCTTCGGTCAGAGTGGACGCCTCCTCCGTGACGACCGTATTCTCAGGATAAGCTCGCGAGATGAAATTAAAGTAGCCGCCATTGAGCGTGAGTGCCAACCATGCGCCATTCACTTTGCCATCCTCGCCACGCTTGGGTACGATAGGAATCTCCGTGAAAGAGAGACTTACTCCGTGCGTTGTGCAAGTGCCAAAATTGGTCCATCGGCTGCACATGTCGCCATTTGGCATCACCTCTCCCTTCATGTGCATCATGTCCTGCGTGTGGGCAAAATTGCCGGAGAGAGATACGTATTGACTCCATCCAAACGTCAAATCCACCTGATTATTAAATTCTGGTTGCAGACCGGGATAGCCTTGCTGATAAGCATGAGCACTCACGTAACTGCGGAAGGGATTGAGTTGCCAATAGTTAGGACGCTTGATACGGCGCGTGTAGCTGGCTGAAAGACGCCAATCCTTGCTCGGGTTATAGCCAATAAAAGCCGTAGGGAAAAGGTCGAAACGAGAGATATAAGGCAGGCGAGAATATTCTGCACGAATACCACCTTTTACGTTCCATTTCTCGTTGAATTGCCATGCGGCTGTGAAGTATAACGCTACGATTTCTTCGAAATATTGATAGCGCGTGGTGTCGCGAAGCAGATCGTTGCTTAGGAGGGTAGAGTCGGTTCGCATCTCATTCTGAGTCATGGAAAGGGCATACTTGGCGCCGGTTTCCAGAAATCCTTTCTTGCAAAATCCTGACTGAAAATCCACTTTGGCAGAATAGATGTTCACTATCTGATCGGTGCTGATATCCAGGCCCGGAAGTGATTCATAGCCCGGAAGTGTCTCTACATCGCGGTTCTTTTGAAAATTGATTGCTTTGGAATTGAAGCGGTTGTAATCAATATTGGCCGTTAATTCCTGTGAGCAGCTGTCGGCAAATACGTGCGTATAATTAAGGTTAACCGAATGTTGAGGCGAATAGGTGGATTGTCCTCCTTCGGTATATGTCTTATTGATTATATCCTCATTCAGCATCGTATAGGTGCCGTATTCGCCCACCGAATGGGCAGAAGTTCCGTATTTCATAATCGGCACATTCAAGATGACACCCAAAGTGTTTTTATCGTTGATATACCAATCGTGGCTGCCTCGAAGGTTGTAGTATTGAAATCGTACGTCGTATCGTAAATCCGAACCAAGACGCAGCGTGTCAGGCGTTCCAGACGTAGAGCCTGGCGTTGAGGCGCTCTCTTCCTCGGAGAGCAAACGGAAAGGCTGCTGACTGTAGCTTGAGAATTCCACACCCTGATTGGCATACACTTGCGTAAGCGAGAGAGCAGTATAGGTCTTCTTGGAGCGATAGTTGAGGTTTAGCGCCACGTAATCGCTTTGAAAATAACGGTCAGGTTCTTTGAAGTACATGCCGCCATAGTTGGCTGAAAGCATACCATTCAAACCCTTCATCATGTTCTTTTTCAACTTGATATTGATAATGCCGCCTTGTCCTGAAGCATCATATTTGGCCGAAGGATTGGTGATAATCTCAATCTTTTCAATCTGGCTGCCGGCTGTGCCTTTAAGCAAACCTTTCAACTGTTCGCCAGACATATAAGAGGGTCGGCCATCAATATAAATCTCCACGGATTTGCCATTCACCGTGATATTGCCATCTTTGTCAATTCGCACACCCGGTGCCTTTTTCATGATGTCCTCGCCGTTGCTGCCAATGGCAAAAGGAGAAGCAGATACGTTCATCACGAGTTTGTCCATCTGGCGCTCTACGAGTGGCTTTTTTGCCTTCACTTCCACTTCTCCCAATTGCTCGGTTTCTTCCTCCAATCGAAAGATTTTATCCGACTCCTCTTTTATGGGGAGTGAAAAATGTGAATATTGAGTTTTATAGCCTACGTACGAGGCCGAAACAATCACTTTCTTTTCTCCCGGCAGGGGATTGAGCGAGACTCTCCATACGCCATTCTCATCCGTGATGGCTCCATCTAAGAGTATGCTGTCTTCATTCATTACGCTAATCGTGACATAAGGCATAGCCAGTCCAGTCTTAGCTTCAATAACGCGGCCATTCATCTCGGCCGCTATTATTCCTACTGCTGCCAGCAGTCCTATTATTATTAATCCAAATTTTCTCATTTTATTCGTTTTTTTACTTACATTTATAATATTCACCATCCAATGAGCATCCAATGAGCATTCAATGAGCATTCAATAAATTATTAGGGCACTATTAGGGCACTCTAAGGGCAGATCAACTCTTTTGCCAGCGAAGTATTGCCGGGCATGCGGACTCTTGTATCGTTTGCCAAACGAAACACAAAGCGTTCAGGAACGCAGTTGCAGATATAACGAGAAGAATAGTTCTATTATATATGAACGTTCATTTATATTTCACTACCATAATCTGGAACTTTATGTTCGGCTGCAAAGGTACAGGTTTTTCGCAAATCAATAAGAAAAAAGCATTATTTATCTTTGTTTTCCGGGTCGTTCTTTTCCGAGTCGCTATTTTCTTTGTATAAATATGTAGCGCCCAGACATAAAAACATAGAACCGAGGCAGCCCCAGGCGATGACGTTGCTTGAGAAACTGCCTTCGCTAATATAACATAGCAACGCCGTAGTGTAGGCTAACATAGCAACTACGAACCATGCGTTAGAAATCTTTTTCTTGTTGTGTGGCATAATGCGGCATGATTGACAAAATTTCTGTTCCATAATGTATGTTTCTTTTATTTCGGCTGCAAAGGTACTGCTTTTTTATGAAAGGGGCTTGTAAAAAACGGACATACGATAAATTTCGCAGTAATTTTTCAGGTAAAACTTGCAAATGTAGTAAAAAAGAAGTAATTTTGCAGTCTGATTCAGTTAACACATGCAATTTACCACTATTCCCGCCGCAGAAGCATTGCGGCCATATATACGTAACTACTGGATGGTGAAAGCCACGGCGCTGGAACCAATGGCACATTTCCGCATCATGACGAATGCGGCCTCTTCAATGGTCTATTTCCCCAGCCAAGATGGCAGTTTGGATGATATGCAACACCTCGTCCTGGTGGTGCACGGAGCCAGTATGCATAATTTCACCTACCATTTTCCTGCTGGAGAAATATGTATCGCGGGGGTAGAGTTTCATCCCGCAGGTTTGCATGCTTTCTTCGATAAACCGGCTTCCTATTTTGTGGACCAACATTTCTCGCCTTCCGATTTGCAGGACGAAGGGTTGAAGCAATTGGAAGCAGAATTGGCAACGATTTCCTCTGAGGCCGAATATCAGGCCGCTTTCGATCGTTTCTTCCTCTCTCGCCTGGCCGTTTCAACGTATGCCAACAGCCTTAATATGCAACGTGTGCAGAACGTGTTTGCCTATATCGAGCAACATCATCCTATGGAAATCAACGTGGCAGATCTGGCTTCAGAAGCCTGCCTGAGTCCGCGTCAGTTCACGCGCGTGTTTACAGAATATATAGGTCTCACGCCCAAGAACTATCTTCGTATCTATCGTTTTCACGCGGCCCTGATGGCTCTGCGCGACCATGAGGAAGGGGCCTCGCTCATGCAGTTGGCGTGGGATAATGGTTATTACGATCTCAGCCATATGACGTCTGATTTTCGGGATATATGTCTCCAAACGCCCTCTTCTACCATCCAATTGGGCAACCGCCTTACCGAAACCTTCCAAACTACCTTCTCCCTTCTTATGAAGAAGAAAATCCTCCCGGAAAATGCTCAGTAAAGGTTAAGCACAAGAAAACCTAAAAAAAATATTGCAAAATAATTTGCATAATTCAATTTTTTTTTGTACTTTTGCAGTCGCAAAACTTCAAAAGTATGAACAGACGTGATTTCCTCCGCACAGGTTTGGCGGCATCGGCTGCCGTAGGCGTGGCAGCCACGTTGGAGAGCTGGGTGCCCGTGCATAATTGGACCGACTATGATTTCGGTTCAGGACCATTGGTTCGCGACCGTCTCTATCAGGGGCCGTTTGGATGCTACAAGCCTGATGATTTCTATGGTGGATGGTGCTTCCAATCCACGCAGCCGGGCAAGCAGCAGATCAATTGCTTTGGTATGGGCCTGATCACCTATATCTCTGGCGATTTGGGAGCACCGGTGGTACCGGGCGAGAGTTTGGAAAAAACAATCGACGATCTTTTCCGTTTCCCTTTGGGTACGAAGATGTATATCCGTCCCAATTGGCGCCACATCCAGAAAGTGGAAGGCCGATTGGATTTCGATGATTATTTGAAAATCACGATGGAAAAATCGCTGGAGTACGGCAAACGCGTGGGCATTCGTATTATGCTCAATAATCCGGATATTCTGGAAAATGCGCTGCCGGATTTCGTGCTGAAGAAAGTGCCATTGCATAAGCTTAAAGGCGAATGGAAAGGCGATCCTTCGCAGGTGCGCTACCAGCACGACCATTTGCAGCCGGAATACAACGATTATCTGATTGGCTATTTTGAAGAGATGCAGAATCTCCTGGCCGAGAAATATAATGGTGGACCGGAGATTGAGCTTGTCGATACTCAGCATTTTGGCTTGTGGGGTGAGGGACATGCCTGGCCATACGATGGACATAATTTTGAATCACGTAAGGCTGCCGAAGAGGCGATGCTGCGAATCTATGAGATTCAGCAAAAAGCATGGAGCAAAGTACCGCTGGTAACAAACGTGCAACCGGATTTCAGCAGAGTAGGGCATTCTGCTATCCTCGACCGTTCCGTTCGCGATGGCAATTGGTTGCGCCGCGATTCCATTCTGGTGCAAAACGAATGTATTGATGCATTGAGCAATCGTCCGGCATGGGTGGCCAATTTCTGCGAAGGTGCCATGTCGCGCGGAGATATAGGCAATTATCCTGTGGATAAAAACGGATTCTCGCGCGGAGACGTGGTAATATCGCACGTGAAAGATCTGAAGGCCAACTACTACTCGCTTTGGAATTTCCATAATATCAATGCCGAGAGTTTGTGGGCATATTATCATGAATATCCGGAATATTTGGATGATTTGAACCGTTGCATCGGATTCCGCGTGCGTCCTTCATGGATCTGGCGTTCTGCCGACGAAGATGGCCATGAGAATCTCATTTTCGGCATGGTGAACGATGGAATCGCTGGTGTGCCCGGCGTCCTTCGACTCACGGTGTTCAATGATGAAGGCAGCGTGAACGTTAGTGGTTGCCTGGACGCTGGATATCCGCATCCAAAGGGCATTCGCTCGGCCATGATCACGCTCCCCAAGGGCGTGAGTGCGGAAAAAGGAGATTTGAAACTGAAATTGGAAATTGAGGTGAAAGGCGTGAAGCATCCGGTGCCAGTGGCAGCAGCTCACAGCGTGAATGCAGACGGAAGTTTGAATATCAAACGAAACATTGCAGACTAATGAACAGACGTGAATTCCTGAAAACAACGGCAGCAACGGCAGCAATGGCTGCGATCGCGCCGGAAATGAAAGCATGGGTGCCGCAGCATAATTGGACCAATTACGATTTCGGCAAAGGACCAGTGGTACGTGATCGCCTTTATCAGGGACCTTTCCCTTCCTATAGTCCAGAGGATTATTTTGGTGAGGAACCGATGGTGGTGCAATACACGATGCCGGGCAAGCAGATGCTGAATGCATTCGGTATGGGCCTAACCACGTATATCTCGGGTGACTACGGCGCTCCCATTGTGCCGGGCGAGAAGTTGGAAACAACCATCGATAAGCTCTTCCGTTTCCCTCTTGGCACGAAAGTGCATATCCGCCCCAATTGGCGTCATATCCAAAAGAAAGCAGGCAAACTGGATTTTGATGATTATTGGAAAATCACGATGGATAAAGCGGCGGAATATGGCAAACGCGTATGTTTCCGCGTGATGCTCAATAATCCCGATACGCTCGAGCATGCATTGCCTGATTTCCTTCTCAAAAAAGTGCCGTTGGATAAACTCAAAGGCGAATGGAAGGGCGATCCTTCACAGCCTCGCTTCCAGCATGAACATACGCAGCCTCGCTATAATGATTATCTGATCAAGGCATTTGAAGAGATGCATCATTTGATGGCGGATAAATATAATGGAAGTCCGCTCATTGAATTTGTAGATACCACGATGTTTGGCTTCTGGGGAGAAGGACATGCATGGCCGTATGAGGGGCATAATTTTCCGAACAGACGTGCTGCTGAAGAAACGTTCTTGCGATTATATGAAATACAGAATGCCGCATGGAGCAAAGTGCCACTCGTTACTAATATTCAGCCAGACCATAGCGGCGTGAATAATTCTGCGCTGGTGGATAGAACGGTTCGTGATGGCAACTGGTTGCGCCGAGATACAATTCTGGTGGATAGCGAAAGTATCGAGCAGCTCTGCAATCGTCCTGCATGGACAGCTGCTTTCATTGAATGTGCCATGACGCGTGGCGATCTCTCCACCGTCAAGCTTGATCCGTTTGGCCGCCCGGTAGGCGACGATGCCATCTATCATGCAATAGATGCTGGAGCAAACTATTATTCACTATGGAGTTTTCATAGCATTTGTGCTGAGAATCTGGAAGCCTATTATGCCAAATATCCGGAAGCATTGGACGAATTGGCCTCAAAGATTGGCTATCGCGTTCGCCCGTCGTATATATGGTATGGAAAGGATAAAGAAGATTTGCCATTCCTTATTGCAGGTATGACGAATGATGGCATATCAGGAGTTCCTGGTGTGCTTAGACTGACGCTGTTTACCGATGAAGGCGACGTCTTTGTGAGTGGCTGTTTGGATGCCGGTTATCCAGATGTGGAGGGCGTTCGTTCTGCTATGATGCCGCTTCCAAAGGGATTTGATTGGAATAGCGGTCGCCTCAAGCTCAAAGCCGAAATAGAAGTGAAGGGCGTGAAATATCCGGTGCCATTTGCCTGTGCAGAACCTCTCAATGCAGATGGTTCGCTCACCATTAAGCAAAACAACCGAGGCTAATTCCTCATCAGAAATCATAAATCACTAATCATAAATCAACAATCATTATGGAACAAAAAACTTTCCCTTGCGAAACTTGCCCAATGCGCGCTAAGCACGACAAAAATCCTAAATCAATCGCAGGACGCATTTGGCGTTGGCACATCAATTTCTGCCCGGGTTGGAAGGCCTATTTCACGGCGCAATCGCCAGAAAAGCAGGCTGAACTTCGTCAGCAATACAATTTCACCAAATATGCAAAATAAAGTGCCGACTTGGTTGATGCTTGGCCGACGTGGTCTGCTCATCTTGAGCGGTTTGCTTTGGAGTGTGGCCGGCTTTAACGTGCTACGAAAAGGAATAACGGCTCTCTTATACATGTTTTCGCATGATTACGGATGGTTTGTAGGCCTAATTCTGCTGCTGGCCGTATTGATAGGAACGGGTTTTTTGATGATGTTTCGAGGCGTGGTGCGCAAATATACGAAGCGCATCCTTGATTTGGAAGGCGAGCGTTGGCCATTCTATCGCTTTATGAGCGGAAAGGGCTATCTGCTTATCGGCTTCATGATGACCTTGGGCATCAGCATGGGACTCATCCCCGGCATGCCTCAGGCATTCTTTGCCTCTTTCTATACGGGACTCGGCACCGGCCTCAGTTATGGCGCCATTCGGTTTTTTATCAACAGTATCCATACCCACGATGTATGTTAAGGGATGTTCTAAAAATTCCTCGTTTTACAAGTTTAACAATAAATTTGGATAGTTCTTCACTTTTCTGATGCTTTTTGTTTTTTGCTTGTATCTTGCTGATTATCATTCAGTTATAGTGCCCGCACTACGCCTTCTTTCTAATCAGCAATCTACTAAGTAAAATTCCAAAAATCATTCAAAAAGCAATTATTAGAACATCCCTTAATTATTAATTTACTATGAATACAATCTACGATATCAAGGTGCTCCGTCGCGAGAACCGACAGGATGTGGAGGTAAGTCTCCGCGAATTTGAGGGCAAAGTGCTCCTCGTTGTGAATACGGCTACGGCATGTGGTCTCACGCCTCAATATGAGGCATTGGAAGCTATGTATCGCCAGTATAAAGACAAGGGCTTTGAGATTCTTGATTTCCCTTGCAATCAGTTTATGGAGCAGGCCAAGCAGGACGACGAAGGTATTCAGCAGTTCTGCTCTGCGAAATATGATACTACCTTTCCTCGCTTCAAGAAGATTGAGGTGAATGGCGAAAACGCTGCGCCTCTATACGTATGGCTCAAGAGCCAAAAAACCACCGGAGCTACGAAAGGCAAAGGGCTGATGGCTAAACTGATGTCTCTCGCAACGCGTGCCAATGGAAAGAGCAAGGCAACGGGCGATATTCAATGGAATTTCGAGAAGTTCCTTATTGATCGTCAGGGCCACGTGGTAGAGCGCTACGCTCCAGTCGTTACGCCTAATCTGATTGCTTCCGATATCGAGAAGTTGCTGTAATATTTCCCCCGTAAAAATAATCAAAGGGTATAGAAGACACCAAAATCGGCATAACCATTTGGCTATGCCGATTTTGGGAATATCAATTGATAATAGAGTGCGACAACGTCCTCTATTTTTTTTTTTTTTTTAGTCGCGCGAGGAGAAGACTATAAGGGTGTTCTAAGAACTCTTATCCCTCAAGGGAACGATCTAAAGGTGCCCCGTTTAACAAGTTTGATAAATACTATATTATATGCGGTCGTAGGTGACGAAGGTGTAGGCGAGTGGGTTGTTCTCGTCGGCTTCGTGGCGCTCGGTAGATACAGGCTTCCAAACCGTTGGTTCGATGGCAGGGAAGAACGTATCGGCATCAGGGAAAGACTGATGCATATGGGTGATATAAAGGCGGTCGGCCAATGGCATAAACTGCTTATAGATCATGCCGCCACCAATAACGAATGCATCAGCTGATGCTGATGTGGTTTCAGGCGCTGGTGCTGTTTGAGAGGTTTGAGAGGTTTGAGAGGGTTTAGAAGTTTCAGGCGCAGGCGCTGTTTCGGTGGCCAGGCGGATGGCGTCGTCGATAGAGTAGGCGGATTCTGCACCTTCAAACGTTTCGCCGGCAATATCGGTAATGACGATATGTCTGCGATTAGGCAAAGCATGCGTGCCCGTCTTCTTGCTGATAGGAAGCGAGAAGAAAGTGCGCTTACCCATGATGACGGTATGGCCGGACGTCACTTCTTTGAAGTGCTTGAGATCTGCAGGAAGATGGCAGAGAAGGTCGCCCTTCTGACCTATGGCGTTGTTTTCCGCTACTGCGACAATAATGGAGAGCATGTTATTGGTAGATTGTAAAATCGTTAAATCGTTAAATCGTAAAATCGTTAAATCGGGAAAGCGAAGATTGCATTATACTGCTACGACACCGGGGATATGTGGGTGTGGGTCGTAGTCGGTGAGCGTGAAATCTTCAAACTGGAAGGAGAATAGATCCTTCACGTTTGGATTAAGATGCATCTTTGGCAACGGACGTGGCTCACGAGTGAGCTGAAGATTCACCTGCTCAAGATGGTTTTTATAAATATGTGCATCTCCCAACGTGTGGATGAACTCGCCAGGTTGCAGGCCGCAAACCTGTGCCACCATCAAAAGGAGAAGGCTGTATGAAGCAATATTGAATGGCACACCAAGGAAAATATCCGCTGAGCGCTGATAGAGTTGAAGCGACAGTTTGCCATCTGCCACGTAGAACTGGAAGAGGCTATGGCATGGAGGAAGCGCCATCTTATTCACTTCTGCCACATTCCATGCCGACACAATCATGCGGCGTGAATCCGGATTATTCTTGATTTGATTCAGAATCATTTGAATCTGATCGATCGTGCCGCCATCATAGTCAGGCCAAGAACGCCATTGATGGCCATACACCGGACCAAGATCGCCATTCTCATCGGCCCATTCATTCCAAATTCTTACGCCATGTTCCTGCAGATACTTGACGTTGGTATCACCCTGCAAGAACCAAAGCAACTCATAGATAATCGACTTGAGGTGCAGTTTCTTGGTGGTGAGAACAGGGAAGCCATCTGCCATATTAAAGCGCATTTGATGGCCAAAAACAGACATGGTGCCTGTGCCGGTACGGTCTTCTTTGAAGGTGCCTTCATTCAAGACGCGGCGACATAAATCGAGATATTGTTGCATAAAATATAAAGTTTCAGAGTTTCAAAGAGTTCGATGGGTTCGAAGAGTTCGAAAAGTTCGAAGAGTTCGAGGGGTTCGAAAAGTTCGAAATGTTCGAGGGGGTTAATAGAGTCCGTATGTGGTTTTGAGTACTTTAAATTCTGTACGACGGTTGATCTGATTGCATATCTCCTGCTGATCTTTTGGCAGAGAGAGGATGAAATCCTCTGTGAGTGCCTGATCAACCGGCAGGAACGGATATTGCTTATTGAGATTCTTATCAGCCACCACGGGTTTCTCCTTGCCATATCCCACAGGCGTGAGGCGATCGGCTGCTATGCCTTTGGAGATGAGGTATTGCACGACGGATTCGGCACGTTTCTCGGAAAGCGTCTTGTTGGCTTTCTCATTACCCACCATATCGGTATGAGCGGAGAGCTCAATCGTGATATTGGGATTATCGTTGAGGAGGCGAACAAGGCCGTCCAGCGAATTGGTGGATTCAGGCGTGAGCGCCCATTTGCCAAACTCATAGAAGACGTTATCCATCTTCACCGGTTTGCTCAGCGAGGTGAGGGTGAAATCCTGGGTGAAGGTGTAGCTATCGCGCTGATTGAACGTGTTGATTTGCTGCTTTTGATTGAGATAACCACGTGCCGTAGCGAGCAATACATAATTGACGTCCTGCTTGATTTTGAGGCGATAGGTGCCATCTCGACGAGCCTGCATCTTTACGTTGGTACCATCGTCGCCTATGACGCGAATCGTCACATCGCTAAGCGCTTCTCCCTGCGTGTTTTGAACCGTACCTTCAAGGGCAAAAATCATCTCCGGCAGTGTGAATGAATAGATCTTATCCAGGCCTTTCTTATCACCTCTGTTGGAAGAGAAGAAACCATTCTCCGTATTGCCTTCAAACGTGATGCCAAAATCATCTCCGTTGGAATTGAATGGCTGGCCCATATTCCAGATGAGATAGTGCTTCTGGCCGGTGCTGTCTTCTGCCGTGGCAAGACTATCCAGCGAAGCTTTGAAGAGGTCCAAACCGCCATAGCCCGGATGACCATTGGATGAGAAGTAAAGGGTGCCGTCGGGACGAACGGTAGGGAAGAGCTCGTCGCCCGTGGAATTGATTTCAGGTCCCATGTTTTCTGGGAACGACCAATTGCTGCCGTCGAGAATGGAATACCATATATCCTTGCCACCAAAGCCGCCAGGAGCGTCAGATGCGAAGAAAAGCGTGTCGCCCGCATGGCTGAGAGCAGGATGTCCTACCGTGATGGATGAATCGGAGAAGAGTTTGACCTCCTGCGGTTCGCTCCACGAGCCGGAAGCACGTTCCGACGTATAAATCTTAGCACCCAAATCCTTGCCGTTGACGGGCTTGGAGAACGTGAAATACATCGTTCTTCCATCTGCAGAGAAGCAGCAAACGCCCAATTCAGCCGTGGCTTTCTTTTCTGCGCTGCTGTTTTCGCCATTTTCACCTCCTTCTCCAGCACTTTCACTTGCAGCTGCGGCCAGATCATCAGGACTGAGACCTTCCGTAGGTTCAATCTCCACCCATTTGCCCTGCGCATCTTTGCGAGTGGTGAAAAGCTGATTGAGCGTAGCACCCGTCACACGCGAAAGTTTCTGATCTTTCTTCTTGGTGTTGGTGCGATTAGAGGTAAACATAAGTGCACTACCATCTTCTCCGATAAAGGCAGGCGAGAACGTAGAAGAACGCTTATTGAGAAACTCTTTCGGTACGGCAATCTTATAGCGCGAGTACTCACGTTTCCATTCATCTATGTGTGCGCATGCATACGCTCCAGCCTGTGCCTCATACGAATCGGGAACAGCCTCCAAATAAAGATTATATTGCTTGGCTGCCTCCTTATATTTGCCCTGGTATTGGAGCGTTTGCGCGTTGCGGAGATACACGATAGGATCGATGTTCTGATACTTATTGCGTATGGCAACGGCATATGTTTGTGCCGCCTTGGGATGATTGATATGGCGATAACATTCTGCTTGCTTGAAAGCAATCTCTCCCTTTAGGGCTTTCTTATCCTTCTTGATCTTGGGCAGAATACGTTTGTAGGCATCTGCAGCATCGTAGTATTCGCCAATAGCGGCCTGCTTATCGGCCTTGGCGATTCGCTTCTCCAAGGAACAAGATGCCAAGCTCGCCATCAAGACGAGCAGGCAGAGGATAATATGTGATGCTGAACGATTAATAATGAGTGGCTGTTGAAGTCGCTGAGGTCTCGCTGAGGTCTCGCTGAGGTCTCGCTACTGTGTAGCTGCTGAGGTCTCGCTCAAGAGTCGCTCAAGAGTCGCTACTGCGTAGCTGCTCAGGACTGTTGTTGGGTTAATCCAATTCGTGCACTACGATACCGGAACGGAGTTTTGGTTCAAACCAGGTAGCCTTAGGCGGCATGATATTGCCAGTATCCGCTACGCGGAAGATCTGCTGCATCGTGACGGGGTAAAGCGCAAGCGCACAAACGGCTTCGCCGCTATCTACACGATTTTTAAGGTCCTGCAAGCCGCGAATGCCGCCAATAAAATCAATGTGCTTATCACTTCGCAAGTCCTCAATACCAAATAATTTCTTGACAATCAGTTCAGAAGAGATGCTAACGTCGAGCGAGCGAATAGGATCTTCATCGTGGCAGTTTTCAGGCTTTGTGGTGAGGCGGAACCAATGTTCATCCACGTAGAGTGAGAACTCATGAACGCACGCCGGCTTATAGATCTCTGTGCCCATATCTTCCACTACGAAATCCTCTTGAAGCGCCTTGAGCAATTGCTTGGGCGACATGCCGTTGAAATCTTTAAGGATACGATTATAATCAAGCACGGTGAGTTCATTATCCGGGAAGCAAACGGCAAGGAAATAATTATATTCCTCCGTGCCGTTGTGATTAGGATTGGCTTTCTTGCGTTCCTCAGCCACACGAGCAGCAGCCGCAGAACGATGGTGGCCGTCGGCGATGTAGAGGTGAGGCATATGCGAGAACTGCACGGTGATTTGCAATTTGGTGATGTCGTCGCTTACGGGCCAGAACTGATGGCGAACTTCGTCTGCCACGAAATCGTACACCGGTTTGTTATTTGCGATTACGTTCTGAATGATGGAGTTGAGCACATCAGAAGCAGGGTAGGCGAAGAAAGCCGAACCGAGATTACAGTTGTATGCCATAACGTGACGCATGCGGTCGTCTTCCTTATCGCGGCGAGTGAGCTCGTGACGCAGGATAACGCCATTGCGATAGTCCTCTGCACTTGCAGCCACCACGATGCCGTGCTGGGTTTTTCCGCGCCACGTTTCGGCGTAGATATAATAGCACTCTACCTCGTCTTTCACGAGCCATTCGTTATCGCGGAAAAGCTGATACTGACGTGCTGCTTCATCATAAACGCGCTCGTCGTGCTCATCCGTACCCGGCTCAAAATTGATTTCAGGACGAGAGATATGGTAAAGCGACATGGGTTTGCCGGCTGCTTCTTGACGTGCCTCTTCAGAAGAGAGAACGTCGTATGGGCGAGCTGTGAGTTGCTCAACAAGTCTTTGTGGTGGGCGAACGCCACGGAAGGGTTTTACGATTGCCATAATGGTAATGGTTGTCGAATGTGACTATTGGTTTATATTATTTCTTTACTGGTGCTGGGCTGCCCATAGAGCAGGTGCCGTTGAAAACAGCATTTGGTTCTACGATGAGGGTCTGTGTTTTCACCTCACCTTGGAAATTGGAAGTGGCGCGGAGCGCAAGCGTGCTCTTAACGTCGATTTTGCCATCGATATGGCCGAGCACTTCGGCGTTTTGGCAGTTGATGGTGCCTTTAATTGCACCTTTTTCTCCCACTACCACTTTTCCTGAACATTGGAGATCTCCTTCGAGAACGCCGTCGATACGTATATCACTATCGGCAATCACGGTGCCGATTATTTTGCTGCCTGCTGTAAGCGCGTTGTAAAGCGTGCCGGGTTGTTGATTTTGTTGTTGATGTCCCATAATAATCTGTTTTTTAATTTCATAAACGCACCCTTGATTCAAATTTCAGGTGGTCTACGCCAAATTTATAATTTGGGCGCAAAGGTAGTAAAAATATTTTATATATGCAAATTATGGTATAATTTTTATCGAAAAATTTGGTGGAATGAAAAATTATTACTACCTTTGTGGCCTATTTTGCGTAGGTGTGTGCTTACGCGAACATGAATAACAAGGAAAATGATACAGACGATTCTCATAATAGCAGGACTTTTGTTGGCGGCTTTTGGGCTGCTGGCGGTTCGCGTGATTGTGAAGAAAAACGGACGAATGCACTCGATGCACATCTCGGATAGCAAGGCGATGCGAGAGCGGGGAATTGGTTGCGTACAGAGCCAGGATCGCGAGGCGAGACGAATGAAAGCGGGGAGAATCGATGTGAAGGAACTTTAGGCAATAAATAACTAAAAACATAACAAAAATGAACAAGATTTCTATTATTATTGATGCAGTACTCGGCGTTGCCGTGGTTGTACTGTTTGTGCTGTTCTTCTCTCAGAAGAAGGAGACTGTTGTAGTGAATGCAGAAGGTGATGTGGTGGAAGTAAAGGCAGATCTGCCAGTGGCTTACATCAATTTGGATTCTTTGCTGGTGAAATATGAGTTTGCCATTGATGCACAGGATCGCCTGATGAGTAAGCAGGAGGATGCTCGCGTGAAGCTGAATACCAAGGCTCGCACTTTCGAGCAGGAAGCTGCTGATTTCCAGCGCAAACTGAACAACAACGCTTTCCTGAGCCGTGAGCGTGCTGAGAGTGAGGCTAACAAGCTCCAGAAGAAGCAGGAGGATCTGCAGGCATTGGAGGCTAAACTCACGCAGGAGATTATGCTTGAAAACCAGAACCTGAATCTTCAGTTGGCAGACACGTTGACCAACTTCCTCGAAGAGTTCAACGCAGATGGCAAATACAAGATGATCATTTCCAATACGGGCAAGGATAACGTACTGATGGCAGCTGCTGAATTGGATATTACCGATGAGGTAGTGAATGCACTCAACGCTCGCTATTCAAAATAATTTTGAATTTTTCTTTGCATCTTGCCGACTTAGCCTCAGTCACAATGTACCGCATTGCTCCTTCGGCAAAATCGACAATCTGCTAAAGAAAATCTCCAAAATCTTCAGAGTGATAAAATAAAGTAAATAATGCGCAATTCCCGGTTGTTATATCGTCCTTACTGGACGTATGCGATAGCTGATGCTCTGATGTTGGCTGTCAGCTTCTTTGTGGTGTTGACGTGGTTCCCGCTTACCACGCATATACCATACGATAAGTACGACCGGTTTGCAATCTTTTTCAGCATCAGTTGGCTCTTTTGGTCATACGTATGCCACCGCTATGTGCGAGTAAAACGTTTGAAATTGGAGCAATCGCTCCTGCGCATGTTTGTGGGTTCGGTGCTGACTTTTGCCACGATGGCGGGCTATTTGGCATGGCGTGCAGGACGTGGCGGCAATCTTTCGATCAACGTCCTGTTCACCATATGGGGTGTGATGGTGGTAGCGTGTGCGATACAATTGATGATATCGTATGCCTACCGCTATGCCACTACCGAAGATACGGAAGTGGAGCGAGCTCCGGAAAGGGGTAAGCAACGTCCGTTATATAAGAAACGCGAGGTGACTCCCGAGCGTTTGGCCGAGATTACGGCTACGATTGAAGGCCTGATTGGCAAACAGGCTTTCGATTATCTGAGCACGAAAGTGGATGTGGTATCGTCGAATACGTATTTGACGAACTCAACGGAAGTGTTTAACTTCCAGAAATTGAAGTACTATCGCTTTGAGTGTATTATCAATTTTATGCCGTTGAATCAGGTGCGAGGCATCAACGCAATGTTTGGCGTGGTGAACGATAAATTGCCAGACGATGGCTTTTTTGTATGTTGCTTTGAACCAAAGAGTACGACCAAAAAGAAGTTGCTCAAGAAGTACCCTCCGGTGCTAAATCGCATCATCTATTTGCTCGTATATTTATATAAACGTGTGCTGCCAAAACTGGTGTTGACGTCTCGTGCGTATTTCGATATGTCGGGCGGCAAGAATAGAATCCTTTCGCGTGCCGAGGTGATGGGTCGCTTGTGCTACTGCGGTTTTGATATTGTGGATGAGCACAAGGTGGGCGATTTGATGTATGTGGTGGCGCGGCGTGCCTTCCGCCCAAAAACCGTACAGGTTCGCCTCTATGGTGCGTTGGTAAAACTGAACCGCGTGGGCAAGAATGGCAAATTCTTCAGAGTGTATAAATTTAGAACGATGCACCCGTATTCGGAATTTTTGCAGCAGTATATCTATGAGAAATATTCGCTGCAGGAGGGTGGTAAGTTCAATCATGATATTCGCGTGACTACGGCTGGCCGATTTATGCGTAAATGCTGGCTGGACGAGTTCCCGATGATTTTTAATGTGTTGCGAGGCGAAATGAAACTGGTGGGCGTACGTCCGCTCTCGAAGCAATATTTCTCGCTGTATAGCAAGGAATTGCAGGAGCAGAGAACACGCCATATGCCGGGTCTGTTGCCTCCTTTTTATGCGGATATGCCAAAGACGTTGGATGAGATTCAGGCTTCAGAAACCCGCTATCTGACGATGTGCGAGGAGAAGGGTACACTCGTGACCGACATCATATATTTTTGGCGAATAGTGCATACTATTTTATTCAAGAGAGCTCGCTCACATTGATGAAAAAGGCGTTCATAGACATGAAGAAATATATATTCATAATATTGAGCTGCGTGGCTGCGCTGGCCATCAACGCACAGAATATTCCCGTGGCGATGGAGTATACAGAGGTGTACGACTTCATTGAGGAATTGGCCATGGATGGCGTGGTGGACGTAACGAATGCCGTGAAGCCCTACACCCGTCGCGTGATTGCCGATTTGCTCTCTGAGGCTGCCGGGAAAGATTCGTTGCTCAATAGGCGACAACGTGAAGATCTCGATTTCTATTTGCAGGACTATGCGATGGAATTGGGCGGAATGCCTGATTATCGACTGTATGGTCATGAGAATGTATGCCAATGGCGCACGCTCAAAAAGAGTGAACCGAAATGCGATTTCAATTTATCGCTGGTAGATCCGTCTCTGCACATCAAAACCAAGGATAACGCCTTCAAGATGCGCGTTCGTCCCATTCTGGGTATGGATATCTATGCCAATCAGAAAGGTCTGATCACGAAGCGTTGGTGGGGCGCAGAGCTGCAGATGGATATTGTGAGTCACGTGTCGGTTTGGGGCTCATTGAGAGATAATTCATGGAAAGGCACAGGCTTGCTCAAAGATGCTTATTTTGCGGATAATTATGCGAAGATAGATGGCGCCAAACTTACGAAAGGTGGCTTCCTAAATGATCTCGCAGGTGTGCAATATAAAGAATCCAACTACGGCGGCGATTTTTCTGATTCACGTGGCGGCGTATCGCTCTATTCATGGTGGGGCAGTATAGGTCTGCAGAGAGAGAGTGTGATGTGGGGTGACGCGCAACACAGCTCTAATATCCTGTCGGGCCACAACCCAGCCGTGCCGATGCTGACGATGCAGTTGACGCCATGCAAATGGTTCCAATTCGATTATATGCACGCATGGCTCGTTTCAAACGTTTTGGACACGACGTATGCATATAGCGAAGGCTACAAAGAGGGCGTGGAGAAAATGCACTATCGTCCGGCCAATAAATTTATGGCGGCGAATATGTTCACGTTCAAGCCCATTAAGCAATTGCAATTCTCGGTGGGCAACTCCATCGTGTATGCCGAGCGAAATGTGCAGGCCGCCTATTTTATTCCCATTGCGTTCTATAAATCGCTCGACCATCTGCTAACGAAAGGGTTGGGCGTGGAAAATCAGAATTCGCAGGTGTTTGCCACCGTTACGGTTCGTCCCGTGGATCATTTGCGCCTCTACGGAAGTGTGTATTTGGACGAGTTCAAAGCGGCTCGACTGAAGAAGAGTAATCAGGAACATAATCCTGTCTCTTATCAGGTGGGCTTCAATTGGTCGGGTTGGCCTGTGAAGGGTTTGAGCCTCAAAGGCGAGTTCACCCGCTCGAATATTATTACGTACACCCATTCCATCGATGTGCTGAACTATCGCAGCAATTCCTATACGATGGGCCATTATATGAATGATAATGCGCAGTCGATTTACGTGGAATTGGCCTATAAGCCAGTCCGTGGTTTGCGACTGAAACTCGCGTACGCGTGCGATACAAAATATAATGTGTATGATTATGTACGTGGCGACGTGAAGAAGATCATTGCCTATAGGCCATTTGATGAAAAGACGTGGCAAAGCGATAAGGTGGAGCTGCGTGCCGTATATGAGATTTTCCAGAACTGCTATGCACATCTGAATATGAGCTACGGCAACGTGCGAGGTTTTGCACCTTCAAGCACGCGCAAAGTGGGAGAAGACAGAGGCTGGGACGACAACGGCAATTCGCTGGAACTCTCAGGCGATGCTTTGGCTGAGTATTATGCCAATAAATTCTCGCCAGTGTATATGCAGGGCAAGAATTTCATGGTGGTAATGGGAT
This sequence comes from Paludibacteraceae bacterium, assembly GCA_045600985.1. Lineage (GTDB taxonomy): Bacteria > Bacteroidota > Bacteroidia > Bacteroidales > Paludibacteraceae > Colicola. The sequence goes on along the minus strand of JAZRYY010000001.1, from coordinate 58,090 downwards.
TGAGTTTTGGTTTTTAAGGCAGCTGGGTTCGTCTGTTTTATAGGATAAGGAATGAAGAAGTTTTTGAAGGATAATGCGTTGTTTGAATCGATGCTGGTGGGCATTCTGATCGGCGTGCTGGAAGGAAAGGGCTGGCTGCATTTGAATGTACCGACTTGGGTGTTGCCAGGCTTGCTCTTTTGGATGCTATTTTTCACGTTCTGCAAAATCAATCCGCTTGATTTACGCCTCCATCGCTGGCATTGGATTATTCTGGCCTTTCAGGTGGTAGTGAGCGTGGCGCTCTTCTATGCGATCAAACTGATACCTCCTCATTCAGCTGTTTTGGCACAGGGCATTATGATATGCGTGCTGATGCCATCGGCCACGGCTGCGCCTATTATTGCAGGCAAATTGGGCGGCTCCATAGAAACGCTTACGAGCTATACCTTATTATCAAATACGGCAGCTGCTTTTTTGGTGCCAGCGCTGTTTCCTGTGTTTAATCCGGCTTTGGACGTGACATTCATGGAGCAGTTTCTGGAGATATTGAAGCACATAGCGCCATTGCTGGTAGGTCCATTCGTTTCGGCATGGCTATTCAGGGTGGTGTATAACGCCATAAAGCGTGCCAAGCATGAGGAGCAGCGCTTCGTATTGCATGGCTTTTGGGCAGAAGTGCCGTTTTGGCTTTGGGTGATGTCGCTGATTGTGCTGATGGATAAGACGACGCTGGAATTATTTGAATATGAAGGCAGTTGGATGATTGTTATTCTCCTGTTTGTGGGGGCTTTCCTCACCTGTGTATGGCAATTTAATTTTGGCAAACGAGTAGGGGAGAAATGGCCATCAGAGGCACATGGGGAAGATTATAAAGATGTGGTAGTGCACCCAAGTCTGGCTCATAACGATGTACGCCAAATGACGCGTATATCAGCAGGGCAGGCATTAGGACAAAAAAACACCAGTTTGGCCGTTTGGCTGGCGCAGGTGTATTTGTTGCCAGTAGCGTCCATTGGTCCGGCCGCTTACATCTTATGGCAAAATCTCTTTAATGCATGGCAATTATCCCGTGCCGCAAAGGGAAAGAGGGTTTAAAGTCGAAAGTCAAAAGTCGAAAATAATTATATCAACACCATAAATCATATGATGACAACTATTCTACAAATCATCACCCTCATCGGTTCGGTAGCGATGCTGATGTACGGTATGAAGGTGATGAGTGAAGGCCTGCAGAAAATGGCAGGTAGCAAACTGAGTAACGTGCTTGGCACCATGACCACCAATCGCTTCACGGGCGTACTGACGGGAGCGTTTATTACGGCCAGCATTCAATCTTCCACGGCCACCACGGTGATGACTGTTTCCTTCGTTTCGGCAGGTTTGCTGACTCTGACGCAGGCTATCTCAGTAATCATGGGTGCGAATATCGGTACTACCTTCACGGCCTGGATTATGGTGTTGGGTGGCGGCTCGTTTGATATGCGATTGATTGTATATGCCGCTATTTTGATTGCCGTGATGCTGATCTACACGAAGAAAAACACGAACTTGGGTGAGTTTATCATCGGTTTGGCCTTCATGTTGCTGGGTTTGACCACCCTGAAGATCAATGCCAATGAGATGCACCTTGATCAGGTATCAGTAGTTACGAATTTCTTCTCCATGACGTCTTCTTGGGGCTACGGCAGCTATTTCCTCTATTTGCTGGTGGGCGGCTGCTTGACGTTTGCCGTGCAATCATCGGCAGCTATTATGGCCATCACCATGACCCTGTGCTCCACGAATGTATTGCCAATTGATATGGGTATAGCATTGGTTATGGGCGAGAATATCGGTACCACCATCACGTCCAACGTAGTGGCATTATCTGCTTCCACCAATGCTCGCCGTGCCGCAATGGCCCACCTCGTCTTCAACCTGTTTGGTGTGATCTGGGTGCTCTGCGTCTTCCGCTTCTTTGTGGGCACAATCTGCGAGTTGTGGGGCGTTGAATTTACTCCTGGCGAAGTAACACACGTGGCTCCTGAAGAGAAATTGGAGTTTGCTACGAAACTGAATGCCATTCTGGCTACTTTCCACACGGCATTCAATGTTTGCAACGTGATTATCCTGATTGGTTTCGTGAAAGGTATTGAGAAACTGGTATGCAAGATTATTCCTTCCAAGCCTAATAAGAAAGATGAGGAGGGCGGCCTCAAATTCATTACTGGCGGTCTGATGTCTACTTCCGAGCTCTCTATCTTGGCGGCATGGAAAGAGATTCACGTGTATGCCGTACGCGTAGAGCGCATGTTGAATATGGTGCACGATCTCTTCAACGAAACGGATGAAGAGAAATTCAATGCCACCTATTCGCGTATTCAGAAATACGAAGGCATTTGCGATAGAATGGAGATTGAGATTGCCGATTATCTGAATCAGGTGGCTGATGGCCGCTTGTCGGAGCAATCAAAGCATGAGGTACACCGCATGTTGCGTATCGTTACGGAGATAGAATCCGTAGGTGATGCCAATTTCAATCTGTCGCGCTATATCCAGCATAAATATCAATCCAAGATGCAGTTCACCGATTATCAGGTGGAGAACGTCTCTTTGATGTTCAAATTGGCTAAACAGGCTTGCGGTGTGATGGTTAAGATGGTGGATAAGGAGCATCCTGCTGATATGGAAGTGTTCCATAAGGCCATTAATTTGGAGAACGAAATCAATAATCTCCGCAATACCCTCAAGGCACAGAACACCGTGAACGTAACGGAGAAGGAATATGATTATCTCACGGGCGTCAACTATATGGATATGGTGCTTGAATGCGAAAAGATGGGCGACTATATCATCAATGTGGATGAGGCTGTTGTGGATAAGAAGATTAAGTAAGTCGAAAGTAGAAAGTCGAAAGTAGAAAGTCCGGCCATAGGCCTAAAGTCGAAAGTTAAAGGCGGAATGAAGAAATATTTTTATATACTTGCTATACTGGCGGTGATGCCGATGCAGGATCTATTGGCATGGGGCCAGGAAGGGCATAGGATTGTGGCACAGGTGGCCTACAATCATCTCTCCTGCTATGCCCGCTATCAGATCAATAAGGTGCTGGGCGTGAAGGGAACTGTTTATTGGGCCAATTGGCCTGATGAGATCAAATCAGATACGATTTATCCCACGTCTTCCGATTGGCACTTTCAGGATTTGGATGGCGGTATGAGCGATTCGGCTGTCGTGGCCACGCTCACGGATTATCCTAAGGATGGAGGCAATCTTTGGCGTGCTTTGGATAGCCTGGAGAACGTGCTCAAGCATGATAAAAAGAATGTGCATGCCTTGCGCTTCCTGATCCATTTTGAAGGGGATCGCTTCTGCCCAATGCATACGGGCCATAAGGATGATCTGGGCGGCAACAGAGTGAAAATCAAATGGTTTGGCCGCAACACCAATCTGCATTCCGTGTGGGATAGCGCGATTATTGAATCACGCGGATATAGCTATAGCGAGTATGCTGAATATTTGGAAAACACCTTCCGCAAAGAGAAGAAAGCTATTGGCAAGATGACGGATGAAGAGATTATTCTTCATAATTATCACCTCACGGATGCTATTTATGAATATCAGGCCACTTGGGATGGCAATGCGTATCACTACGTATATCGCTGGGCAAATGATATGGAATGGCAGCTTTATGCCGCTGGCATTCGTTTGGCCAAAGTGCTGAATGAGTTGTACTAAAGTCGAAAGTCGAAAGTAGAAAGTCGAAAGTCAAAAGTCCGGCCAGAGGCCTAAAGTCAAAAGTCGAAAGTAGAAAGTAATTAAATATATATATGTTTGATAGTTTATCAGAAAGATTAGACCGCTCGTTTAAGATATTGAAGGGTGAGGGTCGTATTACGGAAATTAACGTAGCGGAAACGGTAAAGGATATCCGCAAGGCGCTGCTTGAGGCCGACGTGAATTATAAAACCGCCAAGCAGTTTACAGATACCGTAAAGGAAAAGGCATTGGGTCAGGATGTATTGCATTCTGTTCGTCCGGGGCAGTTGTTCGTGAAGATCACGCACGATGAATTGGCAGAATTGATGGGTGGACAAACGCAGGAAATCAATCTGAAAGGTTCACCTGCCGTTGTTTTGCTCAGCGGTTTGCAGGGTAGTGGTAAAACCACGTTCGCTGCCAAACTGGCCAATATGCTCAAGAATAAGAAGCAGAAGAAAGTGATGATGGTGGCGTGCGACGTGTATCGTCCGGCTGCTATCGAGCAGATCAAAGTGCTTGGTGGACAGATTGGCGTGGAAGTATATGATGAGCCGGAAGAGATGAATCCTGTGGTGAAAGCCCAGCGTGCCATCGAGAAAGCTCGCGTGTATGGCTACGATGTAGTGATCGTGGATACTGCCGGTCGTTTGGCTGTGGATGAGCAGATGATGAATGAGATTGAGGCCATCAAGAATGCCATCAATCCTTCAGAGACCCTCTTCGTGGTGGACTCTATGACGGGTCAGGATGCCGTTAATACCGCCAAGGAATTTAATGATCGCCTTGATTTCGATGGCGTAGTGCTTACGAAATTGGATGGCGATGCACGTGGTGGTGCCGCTTTGAGTATTCGCACCGTGGTGCAAAAACCAATCAAATTCATCGGTACAGGCGAGAAGATGGAGGCTATCGACGTGTTCCATCCAGCCCGTATGGCGGATCGTATTTTGGGTATGGGTGACGTCGTTTCGCTGGTGGAACGTGCGCAGGAGCAGTATGATGAAGAAGAGGCTCGCCGTATCTCAAAGAAGATTGCCAAGAATCAGTTTGATTTCAACGACTTCCGCAGCCAGTTGGAGCAGATCAAGAAAATGGGCAACATGAAAGATCTGATGGGCATGATTCCTGGTATGGATAAGGCACTGAAGGGCGTGGAGATCAGCGATGATGCCTTCAAGCCAATCGAGGCTATCCTCAATTCCATGACGCCAGCCGAGCGCAGCAATCCTACGTTGCTCAACGGCAGCCGCAAGAATCGTATTGCCAAAGGTGCAGGCGTGAGCATCGTGGAGGTGAACCGCTTCCTCAAGCAGTTTGATCAGATGAGCAAAATGATGCGCAAGGTGCAAACGATGCAACGAGGCGGCAAGATGTTCCGCAGATAGTCGGGGTCGGGTGCTCCCGGCAGAGCAATTCAGCCGTGCGGGTTGTTTAAATAAAATAAGGAAGCCGTTAAGCTTCCTTATTTATTTTTTGAAATACGATGGTGTCTTGATAGGTGCCATCGCTTTTTCGTACCCATTGCTTGAGATGAGCCGATTCTTCATAGTTGGCCTGGCGATAGATTGCGAGGCAAGGGTGATTATCGGCAGCGATGATGGCGTATAGCATATGAAGTCCCAAGAAGCGGAAGGCATAGTCTTCCAATAGGGCAACGGCCTGCCTGCCATATCCTTTTCCTCGTGCGGCAGGGGCTATATACATACCAATGGCCGCTTTGCGTGAACGTGGGTCAAAGTCAAAGAGATCAATGCAGCCGATCGTTTCGATTGCGTGGGAAGAAGGAACTTCGTTTGCGTGGGCAGAAGGAAGTTCGATTGCGTGGGCAGAAGGAGCTTCATCCCCCGCGTTCTCTATGATAAGGCGGAGCTGACCATCCTTATAAATATCGCCAGTGGATTGTTCGATATAGTCACGAAGGAGGATTTGCGAGAGCGGATTATGGGTTTCGCTATCGCTCCATGCCGTGGCATCATTCTCCCATTGGTAGAGATACGGCAAATCTGATATTTCCAAAGCACGAAGTTTCATGCGGCTATGCAAAATGGTTGTGAAGTCCTTGTGGCTATGCAAAATGGATGTGGCGTCCTTGCGTTAGAATAAGCCCCAACGCTTCTTCTTGGGTTGCACATCTTCGTATGCGTCCACCTCATGGATAGGCTGCAGATGCGTGCCATTATGGATGGCCTGATAGATAACGCCCCAATCAGGCAGACCGCCAAGGTTGTGATCATCGATGAAGAGATCGGCGTTGAGTTTGCGAGGGATAGCGCCATGCTCTGGCGATTCCTCAGGATAATTGGAGTTTACAGCATAAAATTCCAGCCCCCTTGATTTGCAATAATCCACGGCTTCCTGAAGCAAATCTCCTTCACGAACGGTCCAAAGAATGAGTTCGTGATGATCCACTTCCTGAAGCTTCTTAAGCGATTCAATGGCGAAAGGAATTGGCTTACCAATGGCAGGGTACTGATGCGTGACGATGGTGCCGTCGAAGTCAACTGCTATAATCATAGTGTGAAATATTTGTTTTCTTTACATAAAGTCTCCCATGCGAGGGTCGTCTTCGCGAATGTCGTTCATTTCCATGAAGATCTTCTTATCAGTAGGCTTGCAGAAGAATTGGGCGAGAATGCTGATGCCTGCGCACCAAAGCATGGATTGATCGGCCATCATATAGAACGCCACAATGCCAAATACGGCGCCCAAACCAATAAGCATGATGCGGTACGTTGCCCATTTCGCATATTCCTGCGCACGTACCTCTTCGTTTTCTATCTTGGCCACTTTCTCCATTTTCTTCTTGAACCCATAAAGGGAGCCTGGTACGGAGGCCAACACGTAAAGGATGACTATGGTTTGAATGCCTTGTTTGCCAATCCACAACAAATCCCATAAGGCAGGTTCCAACTCAAATGGCTTCAGGAGGAACCCAAAAATAGCGATGAGCAGGCAGTACCATACGTAGAACATGTAATAAATGAAGTTGAGCGCTCTTCTGATTTGTGTAATTTGTTTCATATTTATCCATTAAAAGTGGTACGATTGATGATGGAGCGACCGAGGGTGAGTGCATCGGTATATTCGATTTCTCCGCCAACGGCGATTCCTCGTGCAATCTGACTGATGGCAGGTGTGTGCTCGCCGAGGGATTGGAGGCGTCGATAGATATAGAAATTGGTGGTGTCGCCTTCCATGGTGGAGGGTAGGGCAAGTATCACCTCCCGAACGTGCTCAGGAATGATTCTTTCCACGAGTGAATCAATCTCAATATCTTTCGGTCCGATTCCTTCCATAGGCGTGATGATGCCTCCGAGCACGTGGTATAAGCCATTATATTGGCCCGTGTTTTCAATCTGCATCACGTCCTGGACGTTCTCCACCACGCAGATGAGCGAGCGATCGCGATTGAGACCCGAGCAGATAGGGCACACGTCTGTATCGCTGATGTTATGGCAGTAGCGGCAATAGTGCACATCACGCTTGAGGGTGGTGATGGCGTCGGCAAAAGCCTGCACATCCGCCTCTGGCTGACGAAGAAGATACAGCACATGACGAAGGGCGGATTTTCGCCCTACAGACGGCAGCGACGCAAACTGATTGACGGCCTGCTCAAGTAATATGGATGGATAATCGCCTTGCATAACACCTTTGCGCTGCAAAGGTACTACTTTTTTTTGACATGTGCAAATAATTTACAAAATTTTTTTTTGAAAATTGTGAAAAAAGAAGGAAGATAAGGATAAAGAATGAGTCTACCTTAAGTCTACCATGTGTCTACTATGTGTCTACGTATCGTCCACGTGCTGACAACCCGCAAATTGACAGTCAAACAAGAGGCTGTTTTTTTCGCTCGTGTGGGAGAGATATTATAGGCAGTTTTTGGGGCGTGTGGGAGAGAGATTATAGAGAGAGGGGGCGAATAACGGACGTCCCTTCCCTTCCAAGGAAGGGACTTAAGCGTATGCGCATGCGTAGGCGCATACCGGCAGAACTGACTGACCGGCAGAGCTGCTACTCTGCTGCAGCTCTGCTGCTGTTCGGCTGAATCTCTGCTGAATCTCTGTTGCTGTGATGCTGTTTTGCTGTGGTTTTGTGGCTGCTTTTGAAGGGTTGATCTGATTAAAATGACGAAATTGGGTGGTTTTGGTGATAATTTTGGAAAAATATTTGGTCAATTCGAAAAAAATGAGTAATTTTGCTGCCAAATTTAATAAATCATTTGATTGATATGCAAAATTATCGTTTTTCTGCCGTTTCAAGGGCATGGGAGCACACGCCAGTGGAAGTGCCAGTCGTTAGTGAGAAAATTCATGCTGTGTATGGAAGACAAGTGTTCACTCGTGAACGTATGCGCGACTATATCGCCGATCAGACGCTGACGGAATTATTTGACGCCATTGATAATAACAAGCCGATAGGTCGAGAATTGGCGGGTAGCGTGGCTATTGGTATGAAGAAATGGGCCATTGAGATTGGTGCCACCCATTTCACGCATTGGTTTCAGCCATTGACGGGCGGAACAGCCGAGAAGCAAGACGCTTTCTTTGGTTTTGATAAGGAAGGCCGTGCGATAGAAGAATTTTCCGGCAGCGAATTGTATCAGCAAGAACCTGACGCCTCTTCATTCCCGAATGGCGGTATACGCAACACATTTGAGGCTCGCGGCTATTCCGCATGGGATCCCACGTCGCCTGCTTTCGTGATAGACGACAGACTGTGTATTCCTACCATTTTCGTGGCATACACGGGTGAGGCATTGGATTATAAGACGCCATTGCTCCGCTCCATTGAGGCATTGGATAAAGCCGCTACGGACGTATGCAACTATTTCGATAAGAACGTGAAACGCGTGCAATCGAATTTGGGTTGGGAACAGGAGTATTTCCTGATTGACGAATCGCTCTATGGCGCACGTCCTGACCTCGTGATGACGGGCCGAACCCTGATAGGCCATTATCCTGCCAAATCGCAGCAATTGGACGACCACTATTTCGGCACCATCCCAGAGCGCGTGACGGCTTTCATGACGGAACTGGAGCAGGAATCGCATAAGCTCGGCATCCCCGTGAAAACAAGACATAATGAGGTGGCCCCCAACCAATTCGAATTGGCTCCTATTTATGAGGAATTGAATCTGGCCAATGATCATAATTTGCTGGTGATGTCGCTGATGGAGAAGATAGCGAAGAAGCATCATTTCCGCGTGTTGCTTCACGAGAAACCTTATGCAGGGGTGAACGGCAGTGGCAAGCATTGCAACTGGTCGATGTCGACCAACACGGGCGTGAACCTTCTTTCTCCAGGCAAGAACCCTTATGCCAATCTGCAATTCGTGACGTTCCTCGTGAATATTCTCAAGGCGGTACAACGCCATAATGGTTTGCTCAAGGCGTCGATTGTGTCAGCCACCAATGCCCATCGTTTGGGAGCTAATGAGGCTCCTCCTGCCATTATTTCCGTCTTCCTTGGCACGCAGATCACGGAGGCATTGAACGAGATTGAGCATGCCGATTTGGATCACGGCATCATTATCAATGCCAAGAAAGAAATGAAGCTCGGCGTGAGCCATATCCCTGAGATTCTGCTGGATAATACCGATCGCAATCGTACCTCTCCATTTGCCTTTACAGGCAATCGTTTTGAATTCCGTGCCGTAGGTTCATCAGCCAACTGCGGAGCCGCCATGTTGGCATTGAATGCTGCCGTGGCTGAGCAGCTGAAATATTTCAAAGCAGAGGTGGATGCGTTGATTGCCAACGGCGAAGCAAAGGAGCGTGCATTATTTGCCATTATTCGCAAATACATCAGTGAAACCAAAGATATTCGCTTCGATGGCAACGGCTACAGCGAAGAATGGAAGCAGGAAGCAGCCAAGCGCGGTCTGGATTGCGAAACAAGTGCACCTGTGATCATCGATCAGTATTTGAGCGAGAAATCTGTGGCGATGTTTGAGAGCGTAGGCGTGCTGAATCTGAGTGAACTTCGCTCACGTTGTGGCGTGAAATGGGAGAACTACTCCATGAAGATTCAGATCGAGAGTCGCGTGCTCGGCGATATGGTGAAAAACCATGCTCTGCCAGCCGCACAACGTTATCAAACCGTTCTGCTCGATAACGTGCTCAAGATTCAGGAAGTATTCGGCAAGGAAGAATCGGCAAGTATGACAGCAGAGGATAAGGCTATGATCCGCAAGATAGGCGAATCGAATGCCAAGATTCTGGCGCTCGTAGATAAGATGGACGCTACCCGCTATACGGCCAATCATACGGCCAACGAACGCGAGAAAGCCATTATTTTCCATGATCAGATTGTGCCGATGATGGAAGAAATACGCAGTTTGGTGGATGCTTTGGAAATGATTGTGGATGATGAGCTGTGGACGCTGCCTAAGTATCGTGAAATGCTCTTTATTCGTTGATCATGAAGAAAATATTCCATATCGTATGGCTCGCAATGAGCTTGTGCATGGCAGGTTGCACATCCCATCAGAACGCCCATCCCGCCTATCTTTACGTGGAAGGCGCAGAGGTGATAACAGCCGATGGAGAGCCGTTTTATATCCAAGGCATTAATCTTGGCAATTGGCTGAACCCCGAGGGCTATATGTTCAATTTTGCAAAGAAATGCAATTCGCCACGCCTCATTCATGAGCTGCTGTGCGAAATGGTAGGTCCCGATGAAGCTGATGCCTTTTGGCGCGAATGGCTCAACCGCTACATCGTGCATGATGATATTCGCTTTATCAAAGAAGTTGGGGCGAATACGATTCGCTTGCCCTTCCACTATAAACTGCTGACCGATGAGCCTTATTTGGGCTTATCCAATGCCGAGGCAGGTTATGCTTATCTGGATTCCTGCATCTCCTGGTGTAAGCAGGAAGGATTGTACGTAATTTTAGATATGCATGATTGCCCAGGCGGACAAACGGGCGATAATATCGACGATAGTTATGGCTATCCATGGCTGTTTTTGAGTGAACCATCGCAGGATAAATTTTGTGCAATCTGGAAAGAAATAGCTAAGCGTTATCAGGCAGAGACAACCGTGCTTGGTTATGAATTGATGAACGAGCCTATTGCGCATTATTTTGCAGCTGATACGGCCCAATTGAACGCCCTGCTGCTGCCTCTCTATGAGCGCTGCATAGCCGCTATTCGCGAGGTGGACAAGAAGCATATTATCTTGCTGGGCGCACCTCAATGGAATGGCAATTTCCGTGTGCCACTGGTGCCGGAGGAGGCGTTGAACAGAAACATCCTCTATGCCTGCCATCGCTATGGTCATCCAGCCGACGAAACGGGTATTCGTGATTTCATCCAATTCAAAGATTCTCTTCAGGTGCCGATGTGCATGACGGAAACGGGTCATCGCAATAATGAATGGTATCGGGAGCAGGCCGAAACGCTTCGCAGAAATAATATCGGTTTTCTCTTTTGGCCTTACAAAAAGATGGGCAAATCATCGTGGGTAGGCTTTGAAGCACCCGAAGGCTGGGAGATGGTGAAGGAGTTTTCCAAGGCCAATCGTGAAAGTTTTGCTGCCATTCGTGAGACCAAACCCAATACCGACAGTTGCCGAATGGCGCTGCATGGACTTCTGGAAGCTATTCGCTATGAAAACAGCACGCCAGATATGGGGTATATTGACGCATTGCAACTAAAATAGTTAGTTTTTAACTAAATTTCTTTATTCGCTTCACTCATATGATCACACGCTGGCGCAAAAAGCGCATAAAAATGCGTTTTTTTACGCGCTAATGTTGCATATTCCAAAAATTTGTAGTAACTTTACGCGGTTTCCTTGTTTCGTTAAGTACAAATTTTTATTAAAATATCAAATTTATGCGAGCATAATTTGCATATTCCAAAAATTTGTAGTAACTTTGCACGCTTTTTGTATGCACATAGCATATGAAGAGCGTGTTTAGCATATTAACTAATCGATTAGGTATACAATGAAACAATTCAAACTATGGAATGCGATAGTGGGTTGGGCTGTGTTTGCAGTCGCAGCTGCTACGTATCTGCTGACCATTGAACCAACCGCTTCTTTTTGGGATTGTGGTGAGTTCATTTCGTCAGCATGGAAGCTTGATGTGGGGCATCCACCCGGAGCTCCTTTCTTTATGTTAATGGGCCATTTTGCATCCTTGTTTGCCAGCGATGTGAGCCATGTGGCCATGTGTGTAAATGCGTTGTCGGCCTTGGCTTCTGCGTTCACTATTCTTTTCCTTTTCTGGACGATAACGGCCTTGGGTAAGAAACTTGTGAACAGCACCAGTGGCAAGCTCTATAAGGAGCAGGAAATGACGCTCTCGCAGAGCATCTCCGTGCTTGGAGCAGGAACAGTAGGCGCATTGGCATACACGTTCTCAGATACGTTCTGGTTCTCCGCAGTGGAGGGTGAGGTGTATGCATCCTCATCTCTTTTCACGGCTGTAGTGTTTTGGGCTATCCTGAAATGGGACGAAGTGGCTGATGAGGAGGGTAGCGACCGATGGCTGATTCTTATCGCTTATCTGATGGGCTTATCTATTGGCGTCCACCTTTTGAACCTTCTTACGATCCCTGCTATTGTGCTCGTATATTACTTCCGCAAATACGAATTCTCATGGAAGGGCGTATGTGCAGCATTCGTGGCATCAGTGGTGATCCTTGCCCTGATTTTGTACGGCATGATTCCGGGTATTCCAACCCTCTCAGGATGGTTTGAACTGCTCTTCGTGAACAAGCTCGGCTGCCCATTCAATACGGGTATGTTCGTATATCTGCTGCTGCTTTTGGTGGCATTGGTATGGGCGATCTACGAGAGCTACACGGAGAAATCCAAGATTCGCATGATTATCTCCTTCCTGTTGGCTTTCCTTCTTTCCGGTGCTCCATTCCTGAAGGAAAGTGCGATCATCGGCATTCTTCTGACGATTGCCGTTGGCGCTCTGATGTTCTGGAAGCAGGAACTCGTGTCTGCCCGTATCTTAAACACGACAGCGGTGATGATTGCCGTGATCGTGGTGGGCTATTCCAGCTATGCGGCTTTGATCATTCGTTCGAATGCAGATACGCCAATGGATCAGAACTCGCCAGATAACGTGTTCTCCCTGAAGTACTATCTCAATCGTGAGCAATATGGAGATACGCCATTGCTGTATGGCAATTTCTATAACGCACCCGTTAAATTGCTCATCAAGGGCAATATGTGCGTGCCAGTGGAAAAAGAAGGGCATGCGCAGTATGCTCCAAAGCCTAAAGATACGCCGGATGAGAAGGATCAATATATCGTAACAGGCTATAAAACCAGCTACGAATATATGGATGAATTCAAGACGATCTTCCCTCGTATGCACTCGGGCGACAGCCGCCATATTCAGGCTTACAAAGAGTGGGCTCAGGTGAAGGGCAAGAAAGTGAAATACGACTACTGCGGCCAGCAGAAAACGGAATATTGTCCTACCTTTGGCGAGAATCTCCGTTTCTTCTTTACATATCAGGTCAACTATATGTATTGGCGCTATTTCATGTGGAATTTTGCCGGTCGTCAGAACGATTTGCAAGGTTCAGGCGAGATTTCCAAGGGCAATTGGATTTGCGGCATTCCATTTATTGACAACGCCCGCCTGGGCAATCAGGATGCGCTGCCAACCGAACTGAAGGAAAACAAAGGCCACAATGTCTACTATATGCTCCCATTGATTTTGGGTATTATCGGTATCTTCTATCAGTTGAGCAAGAAGCAGGCAGGTGCCGAGAATTTCACGTTGACGTTCCTGCTCTTCTTCCTTACCGGTTTGGCAATTGTGGTGTACCTCAACCAAACACCTTATCAACCACGTGAACGTGACTACGCGTACGCCGGTTCGTTCTATGCGTTCTGCATTTGGATTGGATTGGGCGTGATGGCATTAGTGGAATGGGTGAACAAAGCCATGAAGAGCGAAGGCGCTAAAGCAGCAATGGCAGTGGTGGTTTCTCTGATTTGCACGCTCGTGCCTGTGCAGATGGGTGCTCAAAACTGGGATGATCATGATCGCTCCAACCGCTATTCATGCCGCGATTTCGGTGCCAACTATCTGAAATCATGCGAGAAGGAGGGTATTATCTTCTGCAATGGCGATAACGATACGTTCCCACTATGGTATAATCAGGAAGTAGAAGGCGTAGGAACAGATCTTCGTGCCTGCAACCTCAGTTATCTCCAAACCGACTGGTATATCGATCAGTTGCGTCGTCCGTATTACGAAAGCCCCGGTTTGCCTATCTCTTGGGAGAAAAAGGAATATATCACGGGCAAGAACGAAGTGGTGTGGGTAGATAATAAGATCGGTCAGCCTCTCGACGTACAGCAAGCCTTCCAATTCGTACGCAGCGAAGATCCTCGCACCAAACGTGATGGCGACAGCTATATCCCAACCGACAAACTCTATATCTCCGTTGATCCTGAAAAAGCATTGGGCGAGGGTAGCGTGTTTGCAGGCCGATATACGCCAGAGCAACTGGAGGAACGCATTGATGTAACGATTGGTCGTCGCCTTACCAAATCAGAAATGATGGTACTGGAAATGATCAGTCAGGCAGAATGGCAGCGTCCTATTTATTTCGCCGTTACGATTGGCGATGCCAGCTATCTTGGCTTGCAGAAGTATTTTGAGTTGACAGGTCTTGGCTATCAGATCACTCCAGTAGCCAGCCGTGATGGTCAGCCACGCGTCAATACCGAGATGATGTACGACAACATGCTGCATAAGTTCGCTTACGGCAATATGAATATTCCTGGCATCTATATTGATGAAAACCTGATGCGTATGTGTCGCACCCACCGCGTGATGTTCATGCAATTGGCTGATGCACTCTATCGTGAGGGTCAGCGCGATAAGGCTATTGAGGTGTTGGACTTCTCAGAAGAAGTGCTGCCGGGATATAACGTACCTTATGATTATACGTCTGCATCCATGGGTCAGTTGTATGCAGCACTTGGTCAGACCGAGAAGGCTCTTCATCTCTTTGAAGAAGTGGCTAAAACCAACGTGGAATATCTCGAATATGGTCAGCAACTCAATCGCGAACAGCGCAATGCAGAGCAGCGTACGTTGCAGCATCACGGCGCCGTTCTGGGCTACGTGCTGCAGAATGCTGAAAGATATCATATGCAGGAATTGCTGGACGAATATTACCCAATTTACGCAGCTTTAGTGCGGTAAAACGAGAAAAAATACACTTTTCTATAAGAAAAATGCGAAAATATTTGCATAATTGAAAAAAAAGCAGTACTTTTGCATCATCAAATCCGCGAGAGGAGGCCAGCAGGTCTCTTCTCGCTCTTTTAGAACCCTCACAGAACACTCGTAGAACGCATATGATAGAAGTAAAGAAAGTAACAGAAATAGCCGAGGCATTCCTTGCCGATAAGGATTATGAACTCATCACCGTAAAGGTGTCGCCGCTCAATGAGATTCTCGTGGAAGTGGACAGCTTTGATGGTGTGGACGTGGATTTCTGCGTGGAGATGAGTCATTACATCCAGGATCATCTCGATCGAGAGGTGGAGGATTATGATTTGGAAGTAGGCTCCGTGTCCATCACAGACCCTTTCAAAACCAAGATGCAATATGATAAGAATCTTGGCAACGAGGTGGAGGTGCTCTCCAAAGATGGCAAAAAACTGCACGGCGTGCTCGTGAACGTGGAAGATGAATACTTCGAAATCGAGTGCGAAGTGATGGTGAAAGCAGAAGGCGATAAGAAAAAACATAAGGAATTGCAGCAGATACAGTTTGCATACGATGCCGTCAAATATTGCCGCTACGACCTGAAGGTGTAGCTGCTACGACCTGAAAGTGTAATGAAAATAATAAATAAAATATAATTATGGCAACTAAAAAACAACCAGAATCAATCAACCTGATTGAAATCTTCTCTGAATTTAAAGAGTTGAAAGACATCGATCGCCAAACATTTATCAATGTGTTGGAGGAGTCTTTCCGTACAGTGATCGCAAAGATGTATGGCACCGACGCCAACTACGATGTGATTATCAACCCAGACAAGGGCGACCTTGAAATCTACCGCAACCGCCTCGTAATGGAAGATGGCGACGTGGCAGATGAAAATATCCAGATTGAACTCTCAGCAGCACGCGAGATCGACGACGAGTGCGAAGTAGGTGATGAAATCACGGATAAGGTGGATTTCTCATCATTCGGACGCCGTATGATTCTCAATCTTCGCCAAACATTGGCATCCAAGATTCTTGAACTCCAGAAAGAGAACCTCTATCTCCGCTATTCAGATATGCTTGGCCACGTAGTAAGCGGCGAGCTCTATCAGATTTGGAAGCGCGAGATGCTGCTCCTCGATGAGGATGGCAATGAACTCTATTTGCCAAAGCAGAATCAGATACCAAGAGACCACTACCGCAAAGGCGACAGTGTGAAGGGTGTGGTAATTCAGGTAGACAACAAGAATCAGAATCCAAAGATCATTCTTTCTCGTACCTCTCCACTTTTCCTCCAGCGCTTGTTTGAGCAAGAGATTCCTGAGATCGGTGAGGGCCTGATTGCCATCAAGAATATTGCCCGTATTCCTGGCGAACGTGCCAAGGTGGCAGTGCAATCATTTGATGAGCATATTGATCCTGTAGGCGCTTGCGTTGGCGTAAAGGGTGCACGTATTCACGGCATCGTACGCGAATTGCAGAACGAGAACATCGACGTAATCAACTATACTCCTAATATTAATCTGTACGTGCAGCGTGCGCTTGCGCCTGCGAAGATTTCTTCTATGGAAATCAACGAAGAGGAAAAGCAGGTGAACGTATATCTCCGTCCTGAAGAAGTGTCTTCAGCAATTGGTAAGGGCGGCTTCAATATCAAATTGGCATGCATGCTGACGGGCTATCAGATCGATGTGTTCCGCGAGATGGAGCAGGAAGATATGGACGATATCTATCTGGACGAATTCAACGACGAAATCGATCAGTGGGTTATCGATGCTCTCAAGCAGGTTGGCTTGGATACGGCTCGTGCCGTATTGGCAGTTGCTCCAGCAGAGCTGGCAGAACGTACCGACCTGGAAGACGAGACAATCCAATACGTATTGGATGTGCTCTCTGCAGAGTTTGAAGACTGATTGCCGTGGCAATCGAGCCGCAAGGCTCCATAATCAGCCCATGTGCATCACGCGAAAGCCCGGGCGTTAATTATTAATTCATAATTCTTAATTAGATTAAACATGGCAATAAGACTTATAAAAGCATGCAAGGAACTCAATATCGGCCTCTCTACTGCTGTTGAGTTCGCTGCCCAGCAAGGCAAGGAGATAGCTACTGATCCGAACGTGAAGATAGATGATGAACTCTATCTTCAGTTGGCAAAAGCCTTCAATAAGGACATGGCTCTCAAATTGGAAGCTGAGAAGCAGGCCCAAGAACGTCAAGAACGCGAAGCTCTGAAGACGATTAAACTCGAAGAACCTGCTCCTGCTGTGGAAGAAAAGCCAGCAGAAGAGCCAGCAAAACCACAAGGTCCGAAGGTGATTGGCAAGATTGATCTCAATCCTCAAAAGCCTGCCAAGAATGCGGAACCAGCTCCTGTTCCACAGCCAGAACCTGTGGAAGAAAAGCCGGTTGTAGAAGAGCAGCCAGCACCAGTGGTGGAAGAAAAGCCAGCTCCGAAGGCAGCTCCAAAGGAAGAACCAAAGCCTCAGAAAGCTGCTCCTAAGGCAGAACCAAAGGCAGAAGAGACGCCAGTGGCTGAAGAACCACAGGAACCAGAAGTATTCCGTCTTGATCGTCCACAATTGAAGAAAACGCCTGTTGTGGTGGGCAAGATCGATCTCTCTTCCATCAATCAGTCTACTCATCCAAAATCAAAAACCAAGGAGGAGAAGAAGAAAGAGCGCGAAGAGCGTCGCAATGCGCAAAAGAATAATAATTCCAATGCCAATAATGGCAATGGCAACGACAACGAAAAGCGTAAGCGCGAACGCATCAAGCAGGGAAAAGTGGACGTCAACGACGTTAAGAACCAGAAGAATGGCAAGAAAAACAACCAAAACAAGAAGCAGATTCGCGTGGAGGTTGACGAAGAAGACGTACAAAAGCAGATTAAAGATACGATTGCACGTTTGCAGGGCGGCAAAGGCAAGACCAATGCTTCCAAATATCGCAAGGAGAAGCGTGAGCAGATTCGTAATCGTCAGGAGGAAGAGCGCGTAGAAGAAGCACTCCAATCCAAAGTGCTCAAACTTACTGAGTTCGTAACGGCTAACGACCTAGCCGTGATGATGAACGTGCCTGTGACCAAGATTATCGGTACGTGCATGTCGCTCGGCATGATGGTAAGTATCAATCAACGTCTCGATGCAGAAACCATCAATATCGTAGCAGAAGAATTTGGTTTTGAAACCGAATACGTCAGCGCTAAGGTGGTAGAGCAGATCGCCGACGACTCTGCTGAGTATACCGACGAAGATTTGGAACCACGTGCTCCAATCGTTACAGTGATGGGTCACGTCGATCACGGAAAAACATCGCTCCTCGACCATATCCGCAATACGAACGTGATTGCAGGTGAGGCCGGCGGTATCACGCAGCACATCGGCGCTTACAACGTCACCTTGAAGAATGGTCAGCAGATCACGTTCCTTGATACGCCAGGTCACGAGGCCTTCACGGCTATGCGTGCCCGTGGTGCTCAGGTTACTGATATCGCCATCATCATTGTGGCTGCCGACGATGGCGTGATGCCACAAACGCGTGAGGCTATCTCCCACGCTCAAGCTGCCGGTGTACCAATGGTATTTGCTATCAATAAGTGCGATAAACCAGGTGCCAACCCAGATAAAATCAAAGAAGAATTGGCCAATATGAATCTGCTCGTGGAAGAGTGGGGCGGCCAATATCAGTCGCAAGATATCTCCGCTAAGAAGGGCGAAGGCGTGCGCGAACTTCTTGATAAAGTGCTTCTCGAAGCAGAAATGCTCGATTTGAAGGCTAATCCTAAGCGTCGTGCAAAGGGATCTATCATCGAGTCGTCGCTGGATAAGGGACGTGGCTATGTGGCCACAATCCTCGTGCAGGATGGTACACTCAAGATGGGCGATATCGTGTTGGCAGGTACGTCACATGGTAAGATCAAGGCGATGTTCAACGAACGTGGCCAACGTATCCAGCAAGCATTGCCTGGTGAACCAGCCGTCATTCTTGGCTTGAATGGCGCTCCTCAGGCAGGTGATGAATTCAACGTTATTCCTACTGAGCAGGAGGCTAAAGATATTGCGGCCAAGCGTGAGCAGTTGCAGCGTGAGCAATCGCTCCGTACGAAGAAACACGTGGGTCTGGAAGAGATTGGCCGCCGTTTGGCAATTGGTGATTTCAAGGAACTCAACCTTATCATCAAGGCCGACGTGGATGGTTCTACCGAAGCTATTGCCGACTCCATGATCAAGCTCTCTACCGAGAATATTCAAGTGAACGTGATCCACAAAGCTGTGGGTGCTATCTCTGATTCCGACGTTATGTTGGCCGCTGCTTCTGATGCCATCATCATTGGCTTTAATGTACGTCCTACGGGTACGGCAAAGAAAATGGCAGAGAATGAAGAAGTGGATATCCGCGTATATTCAATCATTTATGATGCCATTGAAGAGGTTAAGGCCGCTATGGCTGGTATGCTCTCTCCTGAGATTAAGGAGGAAGTTACGGCTACTTTGGAAGTGCTTCAAACGTTCCGCATCTCAAAGGTGGGTACGATTGCCGGATGTATTGTGCGTGAAGGTAAGATCAAGCGTACCAACCGCGTACGCGTCATCCGTGATGGTATCGTTATCTTCACAGGTGATCTAGCATCCCTCAAGCATGAGAAAGACGACGTTAAAGAGATGGCCACCAATCAGGAGTGCGGTTTGAGCATCCGCTCTTATAACGACCTGATTGAGCACGATATCATTGAATCATTCGAGCAAATCGAGGTGAAGAAGGAACTTTGATTCCTTCTTCAGATGATAAAGAAAAGAGAGTGTGACGATTGCCACACTCTCTTTTTTTATCCTTAAACCCTAAACCCTAAACTCTAAACTCTAAACCACCCTTCAGGGTACTATCCAATTCTGCTGAGCTTAATCAGGGAAGCCTCGTCCAAGATTTTTACCTTGCGTCCGTCAATGGAAATGATGCCTTCCTGCGCAAACTGCGAGAGCGTACGTATGGCATTGGCAGTAGTCATATTGGAGAGGTTTGCCAAATCTTCGCGGCTCATATACATGGCCAACGTAGCCTGATCCTCGTCGTATCCATAATTCTGGAGGAGGGAAAGCAGGGCTTCTGCCAAGCGTCCACGAATATGCTTCTGTGTGAGATTCACCACTTTGGCATCGCTTCTGCCCAAGTCTTCTGCCATAGCCACCATAAAGCGATAGCAGAAATCGTGGTTGGAGTGGAGCAGATGAAGGAATACATCTTTTCTCACTCGATAAACAACAGAGGCCTCAAATGCGCTCACGTTCGTGTTGTACGTTTCCCCGGCAATCATGGCGCGGTATGCAAAGAAATCGTAAGGCTTAAGCATACGAATAATCTGCTGCTTTTGGCCTACACCTTCTTTATATACGCGTAACTTACCGCTCACAAGCATCATCATGTGAGTGGGGTAGTCGCCTTCGCGGTGGATAATCTCGTTTTTCTTGTAATGACATATTTCAATATTTCGCTCCACGTATTCCTTCTCCTCGAAGTTTAATACGTCCCATACAGGATTTAAATCCCATGGTTTGCGAATATCGACATCAAATTCTGATTTTGCCATGTTAATCTTACAAAATACTAATACCCGTTAGTGGATTTCTCCTTATTTTGCGCTGCAAAGTTAGTATTTTTTATTTATATATGCAAATTTTTTAGAGAAAAAGTGCATATTTTAAGCATGTTTGCATCAAAAAATGGCACAAATATGCAATTTGGGGGTGAAATTTGATGATGCGGTACGCCATAAATGACTCATGAATTTGAAAAAAAATACACTTCATAGGCATGTGCGTAATGGGAAAATTGCCTTTTTTTGAAAGAAAATGGGCCATAGATATTGCAAGTTTGAAAAAAAAGTAGTACCTTTGCAATGTTTTTCCAATAGTATGTTAAAAAATGGCAGAGCAAACAGAAATAAAATCATCCCCAATTAATCATGCAATGCGTAGTGGTCTGGAAGTAGGCTTCTGGATGAGTGTAGGCGTTGTTCTTCATGCGCAGGGTATGGAACACCCGGTTTTGGGCGTCTTGGCGTCGCTCGTAGGATTATACGTGTATTGGGCCGTATATGTGAGTACGCAGCATTATAAGAGTACGGAATGTGAAGGCAAGATAAAATGGGCGAAAGCGTATCGCTATGTCCTCTGCCTATACGTATGCGCATCGCTTGTGTCCGCGATTTTTAATTATGCCTATTTCCTTTGGATAGATCAGGCGTATCTGGTAACGATGTACGAGAATGTCCTTACAGTGGTGGAAAAGTTTGCAGAGGGAATGGATGGTGGACTGATTTATGATGCAGAGGTGATGAAATCGTTGTTTGTACCGATTCGATTTGCGGTATTGCAAATGTTCAGCAGCATGCTGGATGGCGTGGTGTTTGGCGCTCTTATCGCCTTGATTGCCTCACGCAAAGCGATGCGATATTTTGATAATTTGGATAAGAATAATAAATAAATTACACGATATGAATATTTCAGTTATTGTACCATTATTCAATGAGGAAGAGTCGCTTCCCAAATTGTTTGAATGGATAAAGAAGGTGATGACGGAACATCAGTTTTCGTATGAAGTAATCTTTGTGAACGACGGTTCTACCGATGGCTCATGGAAAGTGGTAGAGGCTCTTAAAGCAGCCAATGATGAGGTGGTAAAGGGCATTTGCTTCCGTCATAACTATGGCAAATCAGCGGCTCTTTATTGCGGCTTCAAAGAGGCGCAGGGCGACGTGGTGATCACGATGGATGCTGATTTGCAGGATTCGCCAGACGAAATTCCGGAACTATACCGCATGGTGATGGAAGATGATTATGATCTCGTGAGCGGCTGGAAGCAAAAACGCTACGATAATGCTCTCACCAAGAATCTCCCATCCAAACTGTATAATGCTACCGCACGCCGAGTGACGGGGCTGAAATTGCATGATATGAACTGCGGCCTGAAGGCGTATAAGAATGAAGTGGTGAAAAATATCGAAGTGTTTGGCGAAATGCATCGATATATTCCATATCTTGCCAAAAACGCCGGTTTCACCAAAATCGGAGAGAAAGTGGTGCAGCATAGAAAACGCGAGTTTGGCGTATCGAAATTCGGCTTGGATCGCTTTGTGAATGGCTATTTGGATTTGATGACGCTTTGGTTCCTTTCGAAGTTTGGCAAGCAGCCTATGCACTTTTTTGGCCTGATCGGTTCGCTCATTTTCATCATCGGTTTCTGTGCCATTTGCGTGGTAGTCGGCATGAAGATTTATGCGTTGGCTACGGTGGGGCATTCCATGCTTTTGGGCGTGAACCCATATTTCCATATCTCTATTCTTGCCATGATTTTGGGCTCTATGCTCTTCCTGGCAGGTTTCTTGGGCGAACTTATCATCCGTAACTCGCAGGAAAGAAACAACTATTTGATTCTCAAGCAGTTCTAAGGTGGAGAGACTCTACGCACAAATAGGACGCTACATGAGCGGGTATATGCTTTCGCGTGTACTCGTTTTGGTGCGTCCGTGGGTGGTGGAGATTGGCGATATGGATTTGGCCAACCGATTGCTCTCGCTTCAGCAGGAAAATAGGGCTCTTTCTGATGCTTTCCTCTCGGGCGAAGATGATTATGTGCATCAGGAAAAAGTGCAATGTTTGGCTCGCGATATATGGTCGCTCGTGGATGAAGTATACCTTCGCAAGCGTCTTCGCGACAACACATCCTTCGAATATGTGGAAATGCTTCGTCCGCTGGATGAACCAACATCGCCGGAAAGTGCGTTCAAATATTTCTGGCTTACCCGTCTTAGCCAGGCAGATTGCGAATTGCTCAATTCGTTTATCCAATCGCCAGATATGGAAGATGAGGCACTTATGGGCATCAGCGGCCTGACGCTTAATCTGGTTCGGTCGTTTTCTTTGCCCGGCATCCTTTGGCTTATCCATGCGGCAGAAGAGCAGCATGCGGAATGTATTCGCGAGCGAGCCTGGGTTGGATTGGTGCTGGTGCTATATGCCCACAATAATCATATGGCTGTTTATCCGGAAATACAGGATGCCATATCAGAGCTGACCTCCACGGAAGACGGGCGCGTGTTTGCAGCTACTACGCTCTCATGCCTGCTTCGATTGGGAGGCATGAAATGGGTGATTGATACCAGCAACAAAATGCAGGCCGACATCATGCCGTTAGCCACGAAAATCACAGATCAATCCAGCATGAACATCGTCAATCTCAACGAATTGGAATCGATGGAGGATATGATTGCCGACGATGTGAAAGATCGCCTGAAGATGCATCATCAAACGATGGCAAAGATGCAGGATCTGCAGATGGATACGCAGTACACCATGTTCAAGGATATGTATCGCACGCCATTCTTTGTTGAACCATATCGCTGGTGGCTGCCCTATGCGCCCGATTATCTGCCGGAGAATATGCGGGGCGGCGAAAAGTTCCTGAATATGCTCCCACACGATGATATGTGCGATTCGGATATGTATGCTTTCATCTCTTCGATGACGCAGTTCAAGGTGGTGAACGGTATGGATGTGAATCAGCTGGAGATACCTGATGAGGCGCCTAAAACGTATGCCAAGAAACTGCTCATGCATGATTATGTGCGGCAGCTATATCGATTCTATACGCTCAATCCATGGAAAGTGGAATATCCGTTTGAGGGATTTGGAAACTTCACGGCGAGCTGTATTTTTGATTGGCTGACGCCTTCCGTTGCGGAAAAAACAATCATGTTGGAGCATTGTATGCAGTTCCACGCATGGGAAATGGTCACGTTGCTGACACCGTCAGTGGCCAAGCGCAAAGATAGCGCTTCGCTGCATGCCGATTGTGGCTATGCCCACCAGATGCGTTCGTTTTATGAGTTGGCTATCAAGGAATATACGAAATCGTTGGCCATAGAGAATAATGCACGCGTTTGGCGACGTTTGGCGATGTGCTACATGCAGGAAGATCAATATGAAAATGCGCTTATGGCTTTTGAGCACGCTTTGGAACAGGATGCCGATAATAAAACTGTTCTCGTAGAGAAAGCGGCATGCTTGGAACGCCTGGAGCTCTATGGCGAGGCCTTGGAGATATATTTCAAACTGGATCTTTATTATCCCAATTGGCCACGGGTGGAGAGCGCTATTGCCTGGTGCTCGGTTTTGGCCGACGACTACGATACCGCCGAACGCTATTTCCAAAAATGCCTGCAAGCCGATTCGCCTGCAATTGATGATGTGCTGCACTATGGCACGTTCTGCTTCATTCAAGGAAAACGAATGGATGCCTTGCATGCCTATCAGCAGGTGCAAAGGATGGATAAGGATATGATGGCTTATCTCACCCGTATGCGAAAAGATCGCAAGTTCCTTCTCGAAAAAGGTATCAGCAAGGAAGATATCTATCAGATGGAAGATATTTTGATGACAATAAATTCATAATTATATGGCTATCAGTATTTATAATCAACTCGTATGGTTGGTCGATACGATTCGATCAGCGGGGCGTATTAGCAAGAAAGATTTGGATGCGCAATGGCGGAAATCGTCGTTCAATAAGAATCAGGAGCGAGAATATCCGTTGCGTTCGTTCCATCGTCATCGTGAATTGGTGACGGAGTTGTTCGGACTCTATATCTGTTGCGACAACGGAGGCGAGCATAAGTATGAATACTATATTTCGGAGCATTCCGATTTCCGCGACCATTCCCTGCGCATGCAGATGTTTAATGCCTTGGCTTTCAGCAATGTGCTGCTGGAGCATCCAAAAATGCAGGAGCGTGTAGTGTTTGAGAAGCACAATACGGGCATTGAGCATATGTCAGTTACGCTGTCGGCTATGGCGCAGAAACGTGCTCTTTACCTGACTTTCAAGAAGACGCTGGGGCGTTTGCCAATGTTGGTGAACCCATATTCTCTCAAGGAAGTGCACCATCAATGGCTGCTTGCGGCCAAACCAATGGACGGCCAGGAAGTGCAGGTTTTCAATTTGGGAGAAGTGGAGTCGGCTGTACTGTCTTCTACGCGCACCACTATGCCTAAGTGGTTTAATAGCAATACCTTTTTTGAAGGATGGCTGGAAACGCATGCGCCACAGGCAGAGGCACCTAAGAAGAAGGCTAAACCTGCCGAAAAACCTAAGAAAGAGGCCCTGCAGAAGCCTATTGAGGTGAAGAAACCAGCGCCTGCTGCCAAGAAAAAAGAACCGGATCAGGCACAATTATCGTTGTTCTAATGCCTGTTTCCTATCTACAAGTTGAGCATCTCACCAAAAGTTTTGGAGATAAGTTGTTGTTCGAAGATATCAGTTTTGGTATCAGCGAGGGGCAGCGTGTGGCATTAGTGGCACGAAACGGCAGCGGAAAAACAACGCTCCTCAATATCATCACGGGTGCTCAAGACTACGATAACGGTCAAATATCCTTCAAAAAAGACCTTCGCATCGGATATCTCTCGCAGCAGCCGTCTTTCCCTGAGCAAATGACCGTGCTGGAGGCTTGTATGCTCCATGCTCCTGCCGAGACGGAATTGCAGAAGGAATGGGACTACGAAACCAAGTATAAGCAGATTCTTGGCAAACTTCAAATCTGCCATTTAGAGCAAAAAGTGGGAACACTCTCGGGCGGACAACTCAAGCGTGTGGCACTTGCTTCTGTGCTTATTTCCGAGCCGGAAATGCTGATTCTCGATGAGCCCACCAATCATCTTGATCTCTCCATGGTAGAGTGGCTTGAGGATTTCCTCCGGCGAAGCAGCATGGCCTTGCTTATGGTCACGCACGATAGATATTTTCTGGATCGTGTGTGCTCTGATATCCTGGAAATCGACCAGCAAATGCTCTTTCAATACCATGGCAACTATTCCTATTATCTGGAAAAACGGGCCGACCGTATTGATGTGTTTAATGCAGAAACGGAGAAATTCAAGAATCTGTATCGCACAGAACTCGATTGGATGAGACGTATGCCGCAAGCTCGCGGACACAAATCCGTGGCACGTAAGGACGCTTTTTATGAGATTCAAGACCGCGCCAAGCAGCAGATTATCGATAAAGAAGTGCATCTTGAAAACCGTTCCGTGTATATCGGCTCCAAGATTTTTGAGGCACAATATATAAATAAGTCGTACGCGCGTGAAGGGCAACCTCCTTTGGTCATACTCAAGGATTTCTACTATAATTTTGCCCGTTTTGAGAAAATGGGTATTATCGGCAATAACGGCACGGGAAAATCCACGTTTCTTAAGATGTTGCTCGGCTTGGAGAAACCCGATAGTGGACAGTTTGATATAGGCCAGACGGTTCAGTTTGGCTATTTCTCCCAATCAGGCCTGCCATTCTCGCAAGGCATGAAAGTGCTGGATGTAATACGCGAAGTGGCTGAGGAGATTGATATGGGAGGTGGCAAACATCTTTCTGCTTCACAGTTCCTCCAGCATTTCCTTTTCGATCCTGCGCAGCAATATGATTATGTGGATAAACTGTCGGGTGGGGAGAAGCAGCGCCTCAATCTCTGCCGCGTGCTGATGAAGAATCCGAATTTCCTCATTCTCGACGAGCCCACCAACGATCTCGATATCCAAACGCTCAATATTCTGGAGGACTATTTGCAACTGTTCAAAGGCTGCCTCATCGTGGTTTCTCACGACCGCTATTTCATGGATAAGGTGGTGGACCATTTGTTGGTTTTCAAGGGCGACGGCGTCGTAAAGGATTATCCTGGCAATTACACGCAATATCGCTTTGCCGAAGAAGAGAAAGAAAAGGCCGCAGAGAAAGAGAAACAGACGAAAACCGCCAGCCAACCAACTTCCAATCTTGCCGGTTCTGCAGATCGTACGAGCCAGCGAGACAAAAATGCCGCAGCTTCGCGCCCTCGCAAGCTCACCTTCAAAGAGCAGCAGGAAATGAAAGCTCTTGAGGAAGAAATGCCTCGCCTGGAGGCTGAAAAGGCCGATTTGGAAGCACTTCTATCGGGCGGAAGCAGCGATATGGATGAAATTGCAAAGGCCTCCCTCCGCTATGAAGAGGTGAAGAACCTGCTCGACGAGAAGGAGATGCGATGGCTCGAACTGAGTGAAATATAGTTCCCACAATACTCTCCAAATCAACCTCCCTGTCATTGCAGTCCTGCCCTTACTCATCCCTAAGACTGCCCTAAGTTTTTATTGAATGCTCATTGAATGCTTATTGAATGCTCATTGGATGCTTACAATTATAAATTAACGCCATGTTCACTTATAAATGAACGGTAATATAACACCCATTCACTCATATGAAACTGATTTTTGCAACCAATAATGCGCATAAATTGGAAGAAGCGCGACTGATTCTCCCCGATGTGGAGATCCTCAGTCTCAACGAAATAGGACTGCATGCAGATATTCCCGAGACGGCAAACACGCTGTTGGGCAATTCGCAGCAGAAGTCGGAATTTGTGTATAACTGGTGTAAGGAGCATGCGAATAATCTCCCTACAGGCGTATCTGGCTGTTTCGCTGACGACACTGGTCTTGAAATTACAGCTCTCAATAATGCTCCGGGCGTTTATACGGCGCGGTGGGCTGGTGAAGACTGTAATCCTGCCAATAATCGCAAGAAGGCTTTGACTGAACTCGCAGGCAAGACGGATCGTACCGCTCAGTTCAGAACGGTCGTTACGTATATCATGTGGCAGGAATTGGGAGGAACCACCGTTAAAGGCTATGCTGAAGGCATCGTGAAGGGAAACATATCTACTGAGGAACGTGGCGAACACGGC
This sequence comes from Paludibacteraceae bacterium, assembly GCA_045600985.1. Taxonomy (GTDB): domain Bacteria; phylum Bacteroidota; class Bacteroidia; order Bacteroidales; family Paludibacteraceae; genus Colicola. The sequence goes on along the minus strand of JAZRYY010000001.1, from coordinate 30,390 downwards.
TTTGGCTACGATCCTGTTTTCATTCCAGAAAGCTATGCACAAACCTTCGCCGAACTGCCCTCCGAAATAAAGAACGGCATCTCCCATCGCGCTCGCGCCATGCAGGCCTTCAAAGAAAAAATCACCAACCCATAACCCATAACCCATAACCCATAACCCATAACCCATAACTCATAACCCATAATCCATAACCCATAACCCATAATCCATAACCAATAAAATATATCCCTTATGCGTAATCTTTTCACCATCATCATGCTCTGCTTGGCAACACTCGTGTTTGCGCAGCAGAATGTAGGTTTTCGAGAGGGCAATGTGTCTTCTCCAGTTGTTAATCTCGACGGTAGCGTAACGTTCCGTATCGTGGCTCCTAAGGCTAAGAAAGTAGAAATCTTTGGCGATTGGGAACAAGGCGGCGGATACCTCAATCTTACTAAAACAGATAAGAAAGCTGGCGTTTGGCAGGCTACCACGCAGAAGCTCCCAAGCGAGATGTATATGTATCGCGTCAGCGTGGACGGAGTTGCTGGTCTCGACCCAACCAATCCTTTCACCAAACGTGATGTAGGAACGGTTTTCAGTATGTTCTTCGTTGATGGCGAATATGGCAATCTTTATCAGGTGCAGGATGTACCTCATGGCCAACTCTCCACGACGTGGTATCGCTCTGATAAGGCTGATGCACATCGTCGCCTCAGCATCTATACCCCTCCAATGTATGAAGATACCAAGCGCAGCTATCCTGTGCTCTATCTGCTCCACGGTAGTGGCGGCGATGAAACGGCTTGGGTGGAATTGGGCAATACCGTGCGTATCATGGGCAACCTCATCGCAAAAGGTTTGATCGAACCAATGATCGTGGTGATGCCGAATGGCAATTTTTCCGTACCTGCCGCTCCTGGCGAAACACCTGAAAACCTGAATTATCGTCCCGTGATGTCGAATCTCATACCCGGCAACTATAAGAATGGCCACTATGAGATGTCGTTTATGGAGATCGTGAAATATATGGATTCGCACTATCGCACCATTGCCGACAAGAAGGGTAGAGCAGTTGCAGGTCTTTCTATGGGCGGCTTCCATACCCTCTTTATCACGCTCAATAATCCGGACGTTTTCAACTATATTGGTCTCTTCTCAGCCGGTTTGGGCAATCATTTCCTCAACGAGGAAGAGGAGGCTTATCGTGATTACGATCACAAACTCGAAATCATGCGCGATAATGGCTACGAGCTCTTCTGGATTGCTATCGGTAAAGATGATTTCCTCTATGATGTGAACATGGAATTCAAGGATAAGCTCGATGCGATGCAGATTCCTTATAAGTATCGCGAGAGCACCCGTGGCCATCTCTGGATCAACTGGCGTCAGTATCTGATTGAGTTCACGCAAATGCTCTTCAAGTAATTCTCTTTTGGCATGCTTCTTGTCCTTAAATATAAAAATAATTAGAAAATTATGAGAAGAGAATTATTATCTGTAGTTTTATTATTTTGTATATGCCTTTTGAGCGGTTGTGGAGATGGGCAACAGAAAGGGTTGCTTATGGTACGTGATGTATCCATGACCGCAGAATCTAACGATGATTATATATATGACGAAGGACTTTATGATGAATATGGTCGAAAAAATTATGTAGAGGTTCATCTTCGTCCTAATGAAAAATCATTAAAAGTGGAGGTTTGTGGGGATATCAGGATTATATATGTGAAACGCAAACACGTGGCATGTAAAGCAAAAGATAATCGCTTGATTGTTACAACTCGTGATGTTGAAAACTATTGGTCCCGCAGGGTGAATGGTGTTGAAGTAATAAAATTATCATTTGAGATTACACCAATAGTGCGAACGGATTGGGTATGGGAACTGAATGAGTATGAAGCAGCGAGCATCGATCTTTCAAATGAAGGTTTGGCATTTGCGGCTGATGGATATAGGGTATATGTGCTAAAAGATTAAATTTTATTAAGGTATGCGAAGATTAGGTGTTGCTCTTTTGGTTTTTGTCTGCACGCTCTCTATGCAGGCGAAGGAAACATTGGCTACGTTGCACGACAAATCCAACCGTATGATCCATGCCGAATGGATACGTATGGTGCTTTCTGAGCAGGACGCACTTCTCAAGTCGACACCTGCAGCCCAATGGTTGGATGAAATAGAGAAAGATGCCAAAGAAAAGAATAAGATCAAGCGCGATTCTACCGCCATGCTCTGCCTGCCTACGATGTACGACCTCGTGATGTACGAATACATCCAACGTGGCTGGAGCTATCATGCGAATACTGATTCGCTCAGGCAGGCTTGGAAGGCTTTCCATCAAACGCCTAAAAAGGGGAAATGGTACGATGAAACCCTGCCACTACTGTATGTCGATATTTTGCACACCTCCCGACATGGACAGCGCGTACGTGCCTTTTATGAAGAACAGCCTGATTCCTGGGAACGTGGTCTTATTCTCTCAGAGTACGGCTATGATGAAAGCCTGTACGACCTCTACAAAACCTATCTGAACGCCAATCCAAACTCGCCTTTTGCTGCGCCTATCCGCTATAAAAAGGCGCAGGCGGAACAGATAAACGTGCAGGCATATCTGCCGTCTCTTGCTCTTACCACCGATTCCATTCGCGTTCATTATTATAATCGAAACGCACACACGATCATCTTCGAACTCTATCGTTTGCCCGATAATATCAATAAAAATGCGGCAAGAGATATGAAACTGGTGGATAAGAAAACGGTTCACCACGAAGGCACTTACCCCTTCCATATCGACGATCAAACTGTCGTTCTCAAGCCTGAAACATACGGTCGATACTTCCTGTATGTACGTCTTCCGGAAGATACCACCCAGCAGGATGTACGCAAGCTCCAGCAATGGGAACTGAGCAGCAGAAATATTGCTGTGTCTGATTTGCGATTCATGAGTGTGGAATCGTTGCAACTCGACAAACCCGAGAACTACGTGGTCGTTTTGGATGGACGTACGGGTAAACCAAAAGAAGGCGTCACGGTATCGGCTGTTTATCAAAGCCATAACGGCAAAAAGCAAGAAAAGACCTACACCACCAATAAATTTGGCGAGGCGTGGTTACGCGTCTTTGGCGAAGTGGCAGATTTCTTCTACGCAAAAGTCAGTTTCTCGTTGGGCAAAGATAAATATCAGGATGAGCAATGTGTGCAGAGACATACGCCGATAGACGTAAGGGCAGACCTCATTTGCAATACAAATGCTGCTATTTTCCGTCCGGGCGACACACTTCGTTGTACGATTATAGAAGGGCTGCGCGATAAGCAGGGAGGCAAACTCCTGCCTCATAATCAGGTGAGCCTTTCCCTGCGTTCTTCGCAGCCTTATAAAATAGTGAAAGACACAATTCTCACCTTGGACGAAATGGGCTCTGCTATGTGGTCGTTTGTTTTCGACGAGAGCATGATGCGCGGTGGCTATTCAATCAACATAAGTAGCAGGCGCGGTAAGAAAGATAAGTACCTCACGGGCTTCGCGCATGCTATGGTTCGATTGGAGGATTATCGCCTGCCGACCTTTGTGCTCAGTTTAGACGAAACCAACAGAGAGCTTGCAAAGCAAGGCCTTACCAGTCTCACGGGCAAGGCGCTGCGAATGACGGGTATGCCGATGACCAACAGTCAGGTGAAGGTGCACATGACGGCTTCGTTCAACGATACATATGAGCTACCTTCTGACACCACGATGGATTGCCTTGTGGACGCAGATGGCATCTTCCGCATCTCGTTGCCGGAAGTTTGGCTGAATGCAATCAGGGCTACCAATGAGCGTAACGAAATAGATGCCTCCCATAGAGCTTTCTACAGCATTAAAGTTGAGGCCGAACTGCTGGCCGACGATGGCGAAAAGCAAACCACAAGCCAGCATATATGGACGTACAAGCCTTCGCAGGAACAGGAAGAATATGTCGATCCATTCGAGCAGATGAAGGGTCAGGTGTATGCTGTGGTCACTACGCGAGACAGTATTCTTCGCCATACCTGGATGGAGGCTTCTAAATGGCATAGTCTGGAAAAACTGATGCCCAAGGGCCGAGACCAATATCTTGATATTATCTTTACCCAATGGCAGCCGGGCAAGATGGAGAATGGCACATGGCAGAATGGACGATGGGAGAGCCACACCAAACGCATAGAAGGCAAAGAAAAAACCGAATTGCATATCGTGCCAAACGTTATGCGCGATTATCTTGTGCCTGGCACACGCGAAACATGGACGTTCCGTCTGCTCAATCAGGACAGCCTGCCGCAGCAGGGTAGGATGATGCTTACTATGGTGGATCAGGCCGTGCAGCAGTTGGCTAAAAATAAACTGCACGCACTTTCTGCTCCATGGTCTGCCGAGCTGGCCAGAGTAATTTGTAATAATCCGTATGATAATTATCTCTTGCAGCAGTCTGCATTGCCGTACCACACAAACTATATGACCATACCTTCCATCTGGGAGGCGTATGGCATCTACAATATGGAATATGAAGAAGTGTTCAATGTAGTCAATTCAGAGTCAGACGCTGTGGAAGTGGTGGGCTATGGCGCTGTGCAGAAACAGTCGTTTGCTGGCAGCAGCAGAGTTGCGGCAATGAATATGGTGGAAGAAGAGGAAGAAGCAGTCGAAGAAGCTCCTGCTCCTTCGCCCGAAAATGACGCCATCAATCTTGCGAAGATGCAGTTGCGAGACGGAGACACGCGTTTAGCGCTTTTCCATGGCGATTTACGTACCAATGAGCAGGGCGAAGTGTCGCTCACGTTTGATGCGCCAAGCGATAATACCACATGGGATGTGCAAGCTATGGCATGGTCTTCCAATATGGCTTCTGCCGTATGGCAACAGGCTCTCACGGCCAAACGAGCACTCATGTTGCATCTCACGCTCCCACGTTTCATGCGTCAGGGCGATCAGGTGGATATGAGTTGTCGCATTCAGAATGCTTCTGCCGAAACGCAGCAGGCTCAACTTATTGTGGAGATACTGCAGGAAGATGTGGAGGTAAGCCGTACCGTTCGCCCAATCACGCTCTCGCCACAAGAGGAAAAAACGATAGCTGTGCCATATCGTGCCGGTAATTACACAGGCCAACTGACCGTCCGTGCGTTCGTCCGTGACGCCAATGGCGCCAGCGATGGCGAGAAGCGAAACATCATGGTATATTCCATCGTGGAACCTATCCGAGAAGCCGAACCGTTCTTCATGTCGTTTGATGAAGAGGAACGCTTTGTTCGTCTGCCTGAAACGCCCAAGGACGCTACGGGGCGCCGAGTGGAACTGACGTTCTGCGATAATCCGCTCCAACTCGTGCTGGAAGCCTTGCCTGCTGAGGCAGATACGAGTGTCGTGACCGTTACGCAAGTGGCGCATAATCTGTATACGCTCCTCACGCGCAATTATATTGCTAAGGAATATCCTGCATATGCACAATCGGTCAATACCGATGCTCTTGTGCGTAAACTGGCACGTTATCAGACCAGGCGAGGCTATCGTTGGCTTGACGAGAGTCGTTGTGAACCATCCTCATGGGCTACGATGTATGTGCTTGGTCTCCTGGGTGAGATTTACGAACAGGGTGAACTTCCGGATAATCTGAAATCGCAGGTACTGTTGGCCATCCGTGCTCTCGACGAGTGGGCGATTGAAGAAGAGAAGGAACTGAAAAAAATAGCGCCAAAAGCCAAGTCGAAATCAAAACTCAACTATGGTCTTTTCGCTTCCTATGCGCATGTTCGCGCCATGTATCACGACGTGAAGCGATTGGAGCAGGCCGAGCATATCTATACGGCTGCACTTGATTCACTTCTCCCTCAGCTCAGCAGCAGGCATCTGGAGGGGTGGCCTCAGACTGCTCTCACGTTGGAGCGAGCTGGTCGTCATGCCGATGCTCGCAAGATCATAAACGGTTTGCGTCGCTATTCCTACACCGACGATCGCTTGGGCATGTATTGGAATAATATGCCGGATCGCTGGTGGTATTATCGCCAGGCTGACGTGATGGCAACGTTCTTGATGGCGTTTCAGCGAATTGATCCTGTTGTTAAAGAAATAGAAGGTATTCGCAAGTGGCTTTTGCTCAATTGGCAAACCACCGATTGGGGAAAAAATAGCCTTTCTGCATACGCCACGAGAGTATTGGTAGTAGGGGCTGATCCACGATGGATCAAACCTGCGCCTGATGCTCAGGCTGTGCAGCATATTGCTTTGCCCGACACCACCACCTGCTATCTGGTGCAGAAAACAACCGACGCTCCTGCGTTTGGTGCTTTGCGCGTGTGGTATGATGCGCCGGCTACCTCTGTGCAGCCTTTTGAAACTCAAGCTATGCGTCTCACGCGAGACTATTATCTGCAAGGAGATAAAACTCGAAAATATGAAGGTAAGACGCTTCCAATGGGGCAGAAAATATTGGTTCGTTTCACTATCAAAACCGATCGGGAAATGGATCATGTGGTCATTACTGATCCTCGTCCTGCCGGTTTGGAAATAGAGCAGGGCAGAAGTGGCTACCGTTGGCAGAGTGGCGGTTGTGGCTGGTGGGGTACGGTTTACTATGAAGAGGTGAAGAATAGCGAAACGAAACTCTATATCTATCATCTGCCTAAGGGAGAAACCACCTTCGAGTATGAAGCATACGTCACTAATCGTGGCATCACGTTAGCTGGTATTGCCGACGCCGTCTGTGAGCAGGCTGATGAGTTTGTCTCCCACACCGGCAGCACAACACTCATCCATAATTAATTCACGGAAATTCGCGAGTATAACAAAAAAATCGCATTTATAGCAAAAAGATAATTCGCATTAGAAAAATGAATAAAAAGGTTCTTCTCGGAATGTCTGGTGGCATCGATTCCACCGTTTCTGCCATGCTTCTCTTGGAGCAGGGCTACGAACTTGTGGGCGTCACGTTCCGTACCTATGATTCAATGAAAGAATCCTGTATCGCCAATGAAAAAGGATGTTGCACCATCGATTCTATCATGGAAGCACGAGCCAATGCCAAGAAGATGGGATTTGAGCATCATATAGTGGATTATCGCGATATTTTCCGAGAAAAAGTGATACAGAATTTCGCTGATGAGTATATGGCGGGTCGCACGCCTAATCCGTGCGTCCTCTGTAACTGCTGGATCAAATGGGGCGAGATGCTCCGCCTGGCTGATGAGCTTGGCTGCGACTATATTGCCACGGGCCATTACGCACGAATAGAGAATAATTTCCTCCGTATTGCTGCCGATGAGAAAAAAGATCAAACCTATTTCCTTTGGCGCCTCACCGAAGAGCAGCTCAGTCGTACGCTCTTCCCTTTGGGAGACTACACCAAGGATCAGGTGCGCGAGATGGCACGTCAGCGTGGTTATGTACGACTGGCTGAGAAGAAAGAAAGTCAGGATATCTGTTTCGTGCCGGGAGGTGATTATAAAGCCTTTCTGAGAGACTATCTTCCGGACTTTGAAGCACGTGTCCAACCGGGCAATTATGTTGACGCAGAGGGGCGTGTTTTGGGCAGGCATCAAGGGTGCTGCAATTATACGATAGGTCAGAGAAAAGGTCTTGGTGTGGCTCTCGGATCTCCTGCTTTTGTGACAAAAATTGACACACTAAAAAATGAAATCACTCTGGGCCAAAATGAGGATCTTCTTCAAACTGAAGTTCATCTTCGCGATAGCTGGTTTCGTGGCGATGTTTCTCGTCCTGTTCTTGCCCGTATCCGCTATCGCTCTCAAGCCACCGAAGCTCATGTGATTCTTCCTGCAGAAAATCTGTCGCCCAAACCTCTTCAAGCACATATGGCATTACGCTTTTCCTCTCCCGTGTGGGGAGTCACGCCCGGCCAGAGTTGCGTCATGTATCAGGACGACCTCCTCGTTGGTGGTGGCGTAATAGAGTAACAGGCAATTCTGCCCTGGTATTTCCCTAAGATTGCCCTAAGGCTTTTAGCAAACCTCCAGCAAACCTCCAGCAAAGCTCCTGCAAAGAAATTGACTTTTTTGTCAACTAGCCGGAATTATTATTTCACAGCCCCGATAAATAAAAATTGGTTTTTTCGTGAAAAATAGTAATTTTATGCAAGCATAATTTGCGTATATCAAAAAAAAGTATTACCTTTGCAGTCAAATTCGAAAAATACCAAAACACATTTCTTACGAGATATAATAAAAACACAAAATAGTATGACAACGATTCAAGAACTTACAGACAAAATCTATGCGGAAGGCGTAGAGAAAGGTAATGCAAAGGCAGCTGAATTGGTAGCAGCTGCAGAGGCAAAGGCTGCTGAAATCCTTGCAAAGGCAGAGAAAGAAGCAGCAGCTAAAGTGGCAGCAGCTGAAGCTAAGGCTGCAGAGCTCGATAAGAACACTCGTGCTGAATTGAAACTCTATGCAGATCAGAGCGTGAGCGCCGTTAAGACGGAGTTGACCAATCTCCTCACGGATAAGCTTGCTTCTGAAAGCGTAAAGGCTGCTACGGCTGATAAGGCATTCATGCAGAAACTGATTGTGGATCTCGCTGGCCAGTTGGTAAAGGGCGGCGACGTGACGATTGCTGCAAAGGATGAAGAGGCTCTCAAAGCTTATGTGGCTGCTAATCTGAAAGGTGCTTTGGATAAGGGCATTAAAATTGAAAATGTTAAGGGCTTGAAGGCAGATTTCAGTATTGCACCTGCAAACGGCGCATATAAGATGATGTTTGGCGATGCTGAATTCATCGCTTATTTCAAGGAATATCTTCGTCCTCAAATTCAAGAGATTCTGTTCTGATTATGAGTTTATACCATTGTTTATTGATAGGCTTGCAGGAGTTGGCGCTCGATACGAAGCAGAAGCTCAGCGAGGGTGAACTCGTGGAAATGATCCGCGAGAACCTGAGTGGGGATGATGCTGCGCTTTTCGATGCTATTGCTATGCAGCCTAACGATGAAAAGATATCGGCTCAATTGGCAGCACGTCTTGAAGACGGCGACAGTCCTCTCCGTGAGGAAGATCTCCGCTGGCAGCTTGTATATGAGGCTGGCGCCAAATCAAAGAACGCTTTTGTTCGCGAATGGTTTGCCTATAATCTGCTGCTCAATAATGTGCTGACGGCTGTTATCTGCAGAAAGCACGGCTTTGACGTGAAGAAAGCCATCGTAGGTGAGGGAGAAGTGCAGGATATGCTCCGCACCTCTACCCAACGCGATTTTGGCTTGAGCGCCGTGCTGGATGATGCCGATGCTATCTTGCGCCTGTGCGAGGTGGAAGACCTCTATGAGCGTGAGAAGAAAACGGACGCTTTGCGATGGGCATGGCTGGAGGAAAAGACGCTGTTCAATTATTTTGAAATTGAAAACGTACTTGCCTACTATCTGCGTGCAAAGATGTTGTACCGTTGGGATTTACTGAATGTAGAAGAAGGTACGAAGGTGTTCAAAGCCTTGGTAGCTGATATGAAAAGAGATATTAAATTTAATTAAAATATGACAACAGGAAAAGTAAAAGGTATCATCTCAAACCTCGTTACCGTGGTAGTGGATGGACCTGTTTCGCAAAACGAAATCTGCTACATTAGCGTTGGCGAGAAAAAACTGATGGCCGAGGTCATCAAGGTAACTGGCGAAAACGTCTATGTGCAGGTGTTTGAGAGTACCCGTGGCTTGAAGGTAGGCAACGCAGTTGAGTTCACCGGCCACATGCTCGAAGTGACGCTCGGCCCTGGCTTGCTGAGCCGTAACTATGATGGTCTGCAGAACGACTTGGACAAACTGACCGGCGTCTTCTTGCAGCGTGGTGAGTACAACTATCCTCTTGATGAGGAGAAGCTTTGGCACTTCAAGCCTATCGCTAAGGTGGGCGACGTAGTGGATGCTGCTGCATGGCTTGGCGAAGTGGATGAAAATCATCAGCCACACAAGATCATGGTGCCTTTCACCTTCCATGGTAAATACACCGTGAAAACCATCACTCCGGAAGGCAACTATAAAATCCACGACGTAATGGCTGTGCTCGTAGACGAAGAAGGCGCTGAGCACAACGTTACTATGGTGCAAAAGTGGCCGGTTAAGAAGGCTGTTACCTGCTATAAGGAAAAACCACGTCCATTCAAACTGCTCGAAACGGGCGTTCGTACCATCGATACCGCTAACCCATTGTGCGAAGGCGGTACAGGCTTTATTCCTGGTCCTTTCGGTACGGGCAAAACTGTGCTTCAGCACGCTATCTCAAAGCAGGCAGAGGCTGATATCGTGATTATCGCAGCCTGCGGCGAACGTGCTAATGAGGTAGTGGAAACGTTCACCGAGTTCCCAGAACTCGACGACCCACACACGGGACGCAAGTTGATGGAACGTACCATCATCATTGCCAACACCTCCAACATGCCGGTGGCCAGCCGTGAGGCTTCTGTATATACCTCAATGGCTATCGCAGAATACTATCGTTCAATGGGCTTGCGTGTTCTCCTCATGGCCGACTCTACTTCTCGTTGGGCACAGGCTCTTCGTGAGATGTCGAACCGCTTGGAAGAGTTGCCTGGTCAGGACGCATTCCCAATGGACCTTTCTGCTATCATCGGTGCCTTCTACGCACGCGCAGGTTACGTGTATTTAAATAATGGTGCTACTGGTTCTGTCACCTTCCTTGGTACCGTATCTCCTGCAGGTGGTAACTTGAAAGAACCTGTTACGGAAGGTACGAAGAAAGTGGCTCGTTGCTTCTATGCTCTTGAGCAGGCACGTGCCGACCGCAAGCGCTACCCGGCTGTAAACCCAATTGACTCTTATTCAAAGTATATCGAATATCCTGAATTTGAGGAATATATCACCAAGCGTATCAATGGCGATTGGACGCGCAAGGTGAATGATATGAAGACGTTCCTCCAGCGTGGTAAGGAAATCCAGGAGCAGATCAACATCCTTGGTGATGATGGTGTACCTGTAGATTATCATGAGGCATTCTGGAAATCAGAGGTAATTGACTTTGTGATCCTCCAGCAGGATGCATTCGATAAGATCGACTCTGTATGTCCGCTCGAGCGCCAGGAATATATGCTCAATCTCGTGATGGATATCTGTGCTCACGACTATGATTTTGATAACTTCCTTGATGTGAACGACTATTTCAAGAAAGTGATCAACATCTGCAAGCAGATGAACTATTCTGAATTCCATAGCGAAGAGTTTGAGAAATATCGCACTCAGCTTGACGAACTCCTTGCCACCAAGCAGATTAAAGGGTAAGGTTTTAAAGGTTTAAAAGTTTAAAGGTTTAAAAGTTTAAAGTTTTTATGGCAAAGGCTTTTCAAAAAATATACACTAGCATTAGAGCAATTACCAAGGCCACTTGCACGCTGAAGGCTGAAGGTGTCGGAAACGACGAGTTGGCTATGGTGAATGGCAAGTTGGCTCAGGTAGTAAAAATCATGAACGACGAGGTCACGCTTCAGGTGTTTGAAGGTACGGAAGGTATTCCTACCAATGCTGAAGTGGTTTTCCTTGGCAAATCACCTTCTTTGAAGGTGTCTGAACAGTTGGCTGGCCGTTTCTTCAACGCCTATGGCGATCCTATTGATGGTGGTCCTGAAATCGAAGGCAAGGAAATTGAGATTGGCGGTCCTTCTGTGAACCCTGTTCGTCGTAAGCAACCATCAGAGTTGATTGCTACCGGTATCGCCGGTATCGACTTGAATAATACGTTGGTGTCAGGCCAGAAGATTCCTTTCTTCGCCGACCCTGACCAGCCTTACAACCAGGTAATGGCCAATGTGGCTCTTCGTGCTGAGGCTGATAAGATCATCTTGGGCGCGATGGGTATGACCAACGACGACTACCTCTACTTCAAGAACGTATTCCAGAATGCAGGTGTGCTTGATCGTATCGTCAGCTTCGTCAATACCACTGAGAACCCACCTGTAGAACGTCTGCTCGTGCCTGATATGGCACTTGCTGCGGCTGAGTATTTCGCCGTAGAAAAGCATCAGAAGGTGTTGGTATTGCTTACTGATATGACCCTCTATGCCGATGCATTGGCTATCGTCAGCAACCGTATGGACCAGATTCCTTCTAAGGACTCTATGCCGGGTTCACTTTATTCCGACCTCGCTAAGATCTACGAGAAGGCAGTGCAGTTCCCAGAGGAAGCAGGTGGCGGTTCTATCACCATCATCGCCGTAACTACTTTGTCGGGCGGCGATATCACCCACGCTATTCCAGATAACACCGGTTATATCACTGAGGGTCAGCTTTACCTCCGTCGTGACTCTGATATTGGTAAAGTCATCGTCGATCCATTCCGTTCATTGAGCCGTTTGAAGCAATTGGTAGCAGGCAAGAAGACCCGCGAAGATCATCCTCAGGTGATGAACGCGGCCGTTCGTTTGTACGCAGATGCGGCTAATGCAAAAACGAAGATGGAGAACGGTTTCGATCTTACCAACTACGACGAGCGTTGCTTGGCCTTCGCGAAAGACTATTCCGATAAGATCCTGGCTATTGACGTGAATATCAATACTACCCAGATGTTGGATGTAGCATGGGATTTGTTTGGCAAGCACTTCAAGCCAGAAGAGGTGAATATTAAGCAGGCACTCGTTGATAAGTACTGGGTTAAATAATTCGAAAACTCGAACTATCGAATATTCGAACATTAATTATGGCTATAACATATCAATTTAATAAAACATCGTTGCAGGCATTGGAGAAAAACCTGAAGATGCGCCAACGTACTCTGCCTACCTTGCAGAACAAAGAGACGGCTCTCCGTCTTGAAGTGAAGAAGGCGAAGGAAGAGATGGTGGCTCTCGACCGAGAGGTGGAAGAGCGCATCAAGGGCTACGACCAGATGATGGCACTTTGGGGCGAATTCGACACAACGCTCCTGCATGTGGACGACGTACGCATGTCAATTAAAAAGATTGCGGGCGTGCGTGTTCCTGTGTTGGAAGAAGTGGTCTATTCCACCAAAGAATTCTCTATCTTCTCTTCTCCTAAATGGTTTGCAGACGGTTTTGCACAACTTAAGGCCATCGCCGAAGTGGGCATCCGACAAGAGTTCTGTCGCGAAAAGCTCAATCTGCTGGAGTATGCTCGCAAGAAGACCACGCAGAAGGTGAACCTCTTTGAGAAGGTGCAAATACCGGGTTATCAGGATGCAATTCGAAAGATTAAGCGATTCATGGAAGATGAGGAAAACCTCAGCAAATCAAGCCAGAAGATCGTGAAATCGAAGCGCGAAGAAGAGATTCGTCGTGCTGAAGAAGCAGCAAGAAAGGAGGCAAACGTATGATAGTTTCCATGAAGAAATACACCTTCCTGGTGTTTCATAAAGAATACGACGCCTTCTTAACTCAATTGCGTGAGGCTGGCGTTGTGCATATCTCGCAAAAAGGCTCCGGTGAAGCAGAAGATCCAAAAATGCAGGAACTTCTCAATCGTCGCAAGGAACTCCAACATCTCATTGCCCAAGGTGCTACCGATCAGTTGATCCACGAGCGCCAGGAGGTGGAAAAGAAATTGAGCGAACTCAAGCGTGAAGCACAGGAAGCAGAAACCTGGGGCGATTTCTCGCAGGAAAAGCGCAATAAATTGGCAGAAGCAGGCTATACCATGCGTTTCTTTACTGTTCCTAAGGCGCAGTTTGAATCGGAATGGGGTACAGCAGTTGCAGAGCGCAGCGGTTTGATCTATTTTGTGGCTATTGAGGAGTTGGCTCCTATGCAGAATATTCTTGCAACGGCAAGTGAGCAGGAGTTGCATAAGTCATTATCAGCCATCGAAGCAGATATTCGTGGCGTAGAAGGCTTATTGGCTGCTGCCAATGCACGTATTGAAGGATGGCAGGCTGCTGAATTGGAGAACATGAAGGCTGAGCTGGCTGAAACGGAAAAAAAGATCGAATGGCAGGCTGTTGTGCTGAATACCAATAAGTTGGCTGATGATGCATTATGCCTGTTGGAAGGCTATTGCCCGGAAGATAAGTGTGCTTCGCTGAACACTATTCTGGATGAGCAGCGCATCTATTATCAGGCAGTAGATCCAATCGCTACCGACGATACACCAATCCAATTGAAGAATAATAAGTTTACTCAACTCTTTGAGGTGTTTACAGGTATGTATGGTTGGCCAACCTATGGCGAGTTTGATCCTACGCCAATTTTGGCTCCATTCTATTTGCTGTTCTTCTCAATGTGTATGGGTGATGCCGGTTATGGCATTGCGTTGATGCTGTTCGGCTGGCTGGTATGGAAAAAGAAGCTGAACATTGAGATGTTTGAGGGCTTAGGCCCAATCATCACGGTGTTGGGTGCCGGAACTACGTTGGTAGGCTTCATCTTAGGCACATTCTTCGGCATGCCACTCCTTGAGCAGGCATGGTACCCGGAGGCGCTTAAGTCCCTGATTGTCAGCGGAAAGGTGATGGGATACGATGCGCAGATGGTATTGGCTATCTGCATAGGTGTCTTCCATATCTGCCTGGCTATGACCGTGAAGGCAATCTGCTATACGAAGCGATTCGGATGGAAAGAAACAATCTCTATTTGGGGTTGGTTGCTGCTGGTTGTGGGTGGTATCTCTGCAGGCATCCTTTGCATGGCATTATCGTTGCCAATGGAAGTGACGAAATGGATTTTGATTGCTATTGCAGGTGTTTCTGCATTAGGCATCTATATCTTCAACACACCAGGACGCAATCCTCTCATCAACATTGGTGCAGGCCTTTGGGACACCTATAATATGGCAACGGGCTTACTGGGTGACGTGCTTTCTTACGTTCGTCTCTATGCTCTCGGCTTGGCCGGCGGTATGTTGGGTGGCGCATTCAATAATTTGGGCCTGATGGTTATGGGAGGCAGCACGGAAGGTGCCACATGGCAATGGCTTCCATTCGTGCTTATTTTGCTCGTTGGCCACGTGCTCAATTTGGCAATGTCGGCACTTGGTGCATTTGTCCACCCATTGCGTCTTACTTTTGTAGAGTACTTCAAGAACTCAGGTTATGAGGGCAAGGGTAGCATGTACAATCCGTTTAAATAAATCTTTTTGAATTAATCAACAAATAAAAATTATACAATTATGACTGAACTTTTTGGTTTTCTCGGCTGGGGCTTGATGTTAGGTCTCGCTGGTATTGGTTCCGCTTATGGAACAACGATTGCTGCAAATGCAGCTGAGGGTGCTTTGAAGAAGAACCCAGGCAAGTCAAGCAGCTACATGATTCTTTCTGCACTTCCTGCAACCCAGGGTCTCTATGGTTTCGTAGCATTCCTTATGTGGGATAAAGCAGCTATTGCTGCTAATCCTGCATTGTACTTCGGTGTAGGTATCGCAGTAGGTCTCGTTTGCTTGTTCTCTGCTATTCGTCAGGGTATGGTTTGTGCTAACGGTATCGCTGGTATCGCTGGCGGTCATGACGTTCAGACCAACACCATGATCTATGCAGCTCTCCCTGAGTTCTACGCAATTCTTGCACTCGTTGGTGCATTGATGGCGTAATCTGTTTTACGCATGTATAGATTGCATCAATAGATGTATAGAAAAAAAGCGTTGTCACAACTTTGTGACGACGCTTTTTTTTAGTACCTTTGCAGCGCTTTGAGAAAAGCATTGCAGTTGAGAAATTGCACGATAAGATGTTTGTTGCAAGCAGATCTGCTAAGTGTTTATTTAGTTAGGTATTTGTTTCTCGTATTGTTTTTAGATGGTAATTTGCAGCAGTTCGGCTTGTGAGCGCAGCATTGATATGAGGACTTCAGTGCTGCGCTTTTTATATGTATTTGCCATCGTGAAAATACTTCCAATGAGAGGTTTTTGGCAATCGCTGATAGGTATAGCCACCAGTCCGGAGCGGTCTTTCACCGTGATGCCTGCATAGATAGTAAGCATCTGTGAGTGTTCCACCAAATCAAATAATCGATCCGGGGCATTGATTTCAATACGTGGCTGCAGGCTGATGCCGCTATTGCTGATGAGGCTGTCGATGGCTCTTCTTGCATGCAGATCTTTGCTTGGAAGGGCTAAAGAACTGGAGCGAAGTTGGGATAAAGTAACAGATTTGCAGTTGGCTAAGGCATGTGTATGAGAGCAGATAGCACATAAATGATCCGTAAATAGGTCTTCGCATTGGACGGTGTCGGGCAGCACGTCAGGACGTATTGCCAGGGCAAAATCCACCTGCCGCTGGTGCAGGAGATCGCGGATGGTTTGAGAGTTGGTGTAGTGAAGTTCGATTTCCACTTTCGGATAGAGGCGGATAAATTCACGCAACGGTTTGGTGAGTATTCCGCTGCAGGTGTGCGTAACACCTATACTCAGTTTGCCGGAAAGTCCCGTCTTTAAATCATGAATTTGTGTTTTGCATGACTCTGCGTCGCGACACGTGATTTCTGCAATTGGACGCAAAATTTCACCAGCTTCCGTAAGTTGAACGGAATGCGATGTTCTGCGGAAGAGTGGTGCACCAAGTTCGTCTTCCAGAGTGCGAATCTGTTGGGAGAGGGTGGATTGTGTGATAAACAGGCGTTCTGCTGCTTTTGAGAAACTAAGCATTTCAGCAGTTGCCAGGAAATACTTTAATTGACGTAGTTCCATAGTAGTGTTAGTAAATGGTAAATGGTAAATGGTTAATGGTTGTTGGTTAAAGGTAGGGAAGATTGCAATAAGCGGTAGCGCCCATATAGACGCTACCGCTTATAGAGGTCAGGCCAGTTCAACAATCTTGAGGATTACCTGCATGGCTTTCTCAAGGGAGTAGATTGGGAGATATTCAAAACGTGAGTGGAAATTCTCGCCGCCAGCAAAGATATTTGGGCACGGCAGTCCTTCAAATGAAAGGCGTGCACCATCCGTACCGCCACGAATAGGCTTTACGATAGGCGTTACATCGCATTCTTTCATTGCCTGCTGAGCCAAATCAATAATGTGCATTACCGGCTCAATTTTCTCGCGCATGTTGTAGTATTGGTCGCGAAGTTCGATAGTTGCCGTGCCTTCGCCGTATTCGCGGTTCACTTTGCGCACCAAATGTTCCATTTCTTTCTTACGACTTTCGAAGCGTGCACGATCATGATCGCGGATGATATAGGTAAGAACAGTCTCTTCTACGGTGCCTTGCATAGAAGTGAGATGATAGAAACCTTCGTAGTCCTGCGTATGTTCAGGAGTCTCCCAGCGTGGCAGCATCACGGCCAGCTGATAGGCAATACGCATGGAATTGATCATCTTGTGGTAGCCATAACCCGGATGCACGTTCGTACCCTTTACCGTGATCTTGGCAGCAGCTGCATTGAAGTTCTCAAATTCGAGTTCACCAATAGCGCCACCGTCCATGGTGTAAGCAAAATCGCAACCAAATTTCTCTACGTCGAAATGGTCGGCGCCACAGCCAATCTCTTCATCGGGAGTAAATCCAATGCGGATCTTGCCATGCTTGATTTCTGGATGTGCCAGAAGATACTCGCAAGCCGTTACGATCTCAGCCATACCTGCTTTATCGTCAGCACCAAGAAGTGTTTTACCGTTCGTTACGATAATATCCTGTCCCTTATAATTGAGAATCTCAGGGTAGCGGCTGATTTCCAGCACAATATTCTCTTCCTGATTAAGTACGATGTCGTTGCCATCGTAGTTTTTCACGATGCGTGGTTGCACGTGCTTGCCACTGGCGTCAGGCGACGTATCCATATGAGCAATAAAACCAATCGTAGGCTTTTGCTCGGTGGTGTTGGCAGGCAACGTGGCCATGATATAGCCGTTGTTATCAAGACTAACGTCCTCCAATCCAAGGGCAATCAGTTCATCACGCACCACTTGGGCAAAATCCATCTGCCCCGGCGTGGAAGGAGTGAGACCTGTTGTTTCATCGGAGGTAGTGCAGTGTGAAACATACTGCAAAAATCTGTCGGTGATGTTCATGATGTATATAATGTTAAATCGTTAAATCGCTAAATCGTTAAACTGTTAAACGGTGTTGAATGGATTATTTCACCAGATTCATCTGCTCCAGTTTTCCTTGTGCCAGATAGAGGATATTTTCCTCTACGTTGTGGCACATATCCAATCGGCCATCTATCGTTCCTGTGCCAATATGTGGCGCAAGCACCACGTTATCCAGGCTTAGCAGCCCCGGATGGATAATTGGTTCTTTCTCGTATACGTCCAAGGCTGCCCCAGCTATCTGCTTGTTTTTCAAGGCCTGCACGAGTGCCTCTTCATCGACGTGAGCACCTCGGGCCGTATTGATAAGGATAGCCGAAGGCTTCATTTTCTGGAATGCTTCGGCATCAATAATATGATGTACGGCAGGCGTGTAGGGCAGATTAAGCGATACATAATCCGACGTGCGCAGCAATTCCTCCATCTCTACGTAGCGTGCCTTATATATGGCTTCAATGTCTTCTGAGAGGCGATGGCGGTTGTGATATACCACACTCATGCCACAAGCAATGGCGCGTCGTGCAACAGCCTGACCTATACGCCCCATGCCGATGATACCCAATTGCTTATTATAGAGCGATACGCCCAGATTATTCATCACGCCAAAGGCAATGCCGCCGTTGTTGGGCAGACGCAACTTGCGGTCGAGTTCAGCCGTGCGATGAGCTATGGCATGCATCAAAGCGAAGCAATGCTCGGCAGTTGGTTCAATCACGGGTTGTGGTGTATTGCTTACCAGTATACCATGTTCATGACACCATGCCACATCAATATTATTAAATCCTACACCGAAATTCGCTACCAGTTTCAATTGTTTGCCATGCTCCAGCACGTTTGCCGGTACGGGATAATCGAAAGTGCTCACGAGCACGTCTGCCTTGGGCAGGCGAGCCACCAATTCCTCTTGCGAGAAATAAGGCGTTTCCGGCATTATCAACTCCTCTTCTTTGAGAAGGAGAAAACCGTGCTCAGGCAATCGGGTAGTGAAAAGTATAGTCATTATGAGTTCCAAATTTTCCAAGCGGCACGTGCCTGCCCGAGAAGCATCGGCATACCATTGCACGTGCGGCAGCCACGTTGTTTGGCTTCTTGGAGGAAGAGTGTTTGCTCGGGATTATAGATGCAGTCGTATGCCAAATGGCTCGGTTGCAACTGCTGGTAAGGTATGGCGGGTTTGGCGTCGGTATTGGGGGTCATGCCGAGCGGCGTGCAATTCACGATCACGTCGTAGTGGCTCAGACATAGCGTATCGTATGCTTCCATGCCCTCTGCCGGTGTACGTGAAGCATTTGTCACGTGCAGTCCCATTTTCTCCAATCCGTATCGTACCGCCTTGGCAGCTCCGCCCGTACCAAGGATAAGTGCCTCTTTATCAGACGGCAGGAGCAATGGCTGAATAGATTCCATAAAACCGATAGCATCCGAGTTGTAGCCAATCAGTTGTCCATCGTCTGCCACTTTAATTACGTTCACAGCGCCAATGGCGGCAGCTGTTTCATCCAGGGCGTGCAGATATGGAATGACGGCCTGTTTATATGGCATCGTCACGTTCAGCCCTTTGAATGAAATCTGCTGCAGCAGGGCAGGGAAGGCGGAAATATCGTCCAAAGGATAGAGCGAATATTCTGCATCAATGCCCTCACGCTCGAATTTCTCGTTGAAGTACATCGCCGAGAAAGAGTGGTGCAATGGTTTGCCTATGATTCCGAAATGGGTCATTTATCTGTGAAATCGTAAAATCGTGAAATCGTAAAATCGTGAAATCGTGAAATCGTAAAATCGTGAAATCGTTAATTGCTTTCAAGGCAAATTTCGGCTACGTGGGTTGTGGATGGCGTTATCTTGAAGCGATTATCTATTCTGTAGCCAATCACCCATATAATTGTTTCTCCATCGGCCAATAGCCATATGTTGTTTTTCTCCTTAAGCGACAGTTTCTGGTCGGAAAAGAAGTCTTGAAGTTTCTTTTTTTGTTGTTTTCCGCCCGTTATGGGGTAGAAATAGTCTCCTGCTTGCCAATGGCGAAGGGTCAATTGCTCCGGCAGGGTGTCGGCATCAAAAAGTGCCATCATCTCCTCAGCGGCAGGGAAATGCTCGGTTTTGAAGCGTGGACGTATGGCACGTACGAGCGTAGGAGCGGCATGTTGGCAGGATGCGTCATGAGCAGAAACAGTCAGTTGTCCATGATCAATCTCTGCAACGTATTCCTCCGTTTCAAATCGTTTGCCCGAACCGTTCAGCGCGGCCAGCATATCCTGCGCCTGCGAGGCATTAAAGCCATATTGCGCTACGAGTTCGTAGAGCAGGGTGGTGTCGGCCTCTTTGGGAATGGGTTTGCCCAAGAGCAGCGCATCCAGTAGCATGCGATATGCCTGCATCTCGCTGGCCGTTGCTGCCATATGTTTTATTTCGCTTTCGTTGGCATCCTGAAGCCATGCTCGGATGGCGTTTCTGCGAAAAGACGTGTCGGCATTGGTGGAGTCTGTTATATAATCCAAATGCTCTTTCTGGCAAAACTGCTCAATCTCTTTGCGCGTGATGCACAGCAGCGGACGAATGATATGTCCGTTTCGTGGACGCATACCTCCCAAGCCGCGCAGACCTGTTCCTCGCTTCAAATTCAGGAGGAGCGTTTCTGCCTGATCGTTTTGATGATGTGCCACGGCAATGGCCTCGCAGCCATGTGCTTCTCTGAGTATTTCAAACCATTCATAGCGCAATTCTCGTGCAGCCATCTCAATAGAGATCGAATGTTGCTTGGCGTACTTTTGCGTATCGAAACGGGTCTTATGAAGTTTAACACCCCACTTCGCGCACATATCCGTCACAAATACTTCATCCCGATCTGATTCCTCGCCACGGAGAAGAAAATTGCAATGGGCCGCCTCACACGTGTACCCGAGCGCGTGTAATATATAAAGTAAAGCAACCGAGTCGGCACCGCCGCTCAGTCCCACAATCACTTTCGTTCCTTTTGGGAGCAAGTGATACGTTTCTATGTATTTCTTGATGACAGAAATCATAGAGAATGCAGAATTAAATATTGTTAAAAAATGTTAAAATATGGAAAATCTGTAGGTCTGCTATAGGTCTGCTGCAGAACCGCTGCACGACTTCTGCACCAATGTGTGGGAAGTGGCGTCTTTTTTGCAAAACGTTAACATTTTTTAACATATCCCCCGCGCCGGAACGCGGGGGATATGGAATAGGATTACTCTTCGAGAGCTGCCTGAGCTGCTGCCAAACGTGCGATAGGCACACGGAATGGAGAGCAAGAAGCGTAGTTCATGCCCACCTTAGCGCAGAACTTAACTGAGCTAGGCTCGCCTCCGTGCTCACCGCAGATACCGGTGCGCATGCCAGGACGAACGCCACGGCCCTTCTCAACAGCCATCTTAATGAGCTGACCAACACCGTTCTGATCGAGAACCTGGAATGGGTCAACTTTCAAGATCTTCTTCTCGAGGTATGCAGGCAAGAAGCTTGCGATATCGTCGCGAGAATAGCCGAAGGTCATCTGGGTCAAGTCGTTGGTACCGAATGAGAAGTACTCAGCCTCAGTAGCGATACGGTCAGCGGTAAGGGCTGCACGTGGGATCTCGATCATCGTACCGATCTCGAATTCTACTTCAACGCCATACTCTGCAAATACCTCAGCAGCTACGCGCTTGATGATTTCCTTCTGCTGCTTGAGCTCGTAGAGAATACCGATGAGTGGAACCATGATTTCAGGCATTGGGTTCTTGCCTTCCTTCTTCAATTCGCAAGCAGCGCTCAAGATAGCGCGAGTCTGCATAGCGGTGATTTCTGGGAAGGTGATACCCAAACGGCAACCACGGTGGCCGAGCATTGGATTGTTCTCAGCGAGTGAGTTCACGCGCTTCTGGATTTCTTCAACGGTAACGCCCATTTCTTCTGCCATTACCTTCTGGCCAGCGAGATCATGTGGTACGAACTCGTGCAGAGGTGGGTCGAGGAGACGAATGTTCACTGGGCAACCGTCCATAGCTTCAAGGATGCCCTTGAAGTCAGCCTTCTGATAAGGAAGGAGCTTAGCGAGAGCCTTCTCACGACCAGCAGGGGTCTCAGCGAGGATCATTTCGCGCATAGCTACGATCTTCTTATCTTCGAAGAACATGTGCTCGGTACGGGTCAAACCGATACCCTTAGCGCCGAATGCGCGAGCTACCTGTGCGTCGTGTGGAGTATCAGCATTGGTACGCACCTGCATCTTGGTGTACTTATCGCAGAGGTCCATGAGGGCCTTGAAATCGCCAGAGAGCTCAGCTGCCTTGGTTGGGATTTCGCCTGCGTATACCTGACCGGTGGTACCATTGAGTGAGATATAATCGCCTTCGTGATAAACAACACCTTCGATTTCTACGGTCTTGTTTACGTAGTTTACGTTGATAGCACCTGCACCAGAAACGCAGCACTTACCCATACCACGAGCCACAACGGCTGCGTGAGAGGTCATACCGCCACGTGCGGTGAGAATACCTTCAGCAGAAGCCATACCAGCGAGGTCTTCAGGAGAGGTTTCAATACGAACCATAACTACCTTGTGACCGTTAGCCTTCCATTCCTGTGCGTCGTCAGCGTGGAATACGATCTGACCGCAAGCTGCACCTGGAGAAGCTGGCAAACCTTGGGTAATAACCTTAGCTTTCTTGAGTGCGTCTTTATCAAATACAGGGTGGAGGAGTTCGTCGAGCTTCTGTGGCTCGCAACGCTTGATAGCTTCCTGCTCTGTGATAACGCCCTGACGAACCATATCCATGGCGATTTTCACCATAGCGGTACCGGTACGCTTGCCGTTACGGGTTTGGAGGAACCAGAGTTTACCTTCCTGTACGGTGAACTCCATATCCTGCATATCGCGGTAGTGATCCTCAAGCTTCTGCTGAATCTCGTTGAGCTGCTTGTAGAGCTCTGGCATAGCCTCTTCCATTGAAGGATATTTGCTTGCACGCTCTTCTTCTGAGATGCCTGCACGCTCTGCCCAACGCTGTGAACCAATCTTGGTGATTTGCTGTGGGGTACGAATACCAGCCACAACGTCCTCGCCCTGTGCGTTGATGAGGTACTCGCCATTGAAGAGGTCCTCACCATTACCTGCGTCACGGCTGAAGCATACGCCGGTAGCAGAGGTCTCGCCCATGTTGCCGAATACCATTGCCATTACGGATACTGCAGTACCCCATTCGTCAGGAATTCCTTCCATCTTGCGGTAGAGGATAGCACGCTCGTTCATCCATGAGCGGAATACAGCGCAGATAGCGCCCCAGAGCTGTACCATTGGATCGTCTGGGAAATCGTTGCCGGTGCGTTCCTTGATGGCTGCCTTGAAGAGCTCAACCAATTTCTTGAGGCTCTCTACTGAGAGGTCCTTATCCAATACAACGCCTTGCTCCTTCTTTACCTGCTCGATAATCTCCTCAAATGGGTCGATATCGGTCTTGTTTACTGGCTTCAAACCGAGAACTACGTCACCGTACATCTGTACGAAACGGCGGTATGAGTCGTATACGAAGTGAGGATTGTTGGTCTTCTTGCACATACCCTCTGCAACTACGTCGTTCAAACCGAGGTTGAGGATGGTGTCCATCATACCTGGCATAGATGCGCGAGCGCCTGAACGTACAGATACGAGCAATGGGTTGGCAGGGTTGCCGAACTGGCAGTCCATCAGTTTCTCAATGTGCTTAACAGCAGCATTCACTTCATCCTGAAGCATTTCAACGATCTTCTCCTGACCTACCTCATAGTATTCGTTGCAGGTGTCAGTGGTGATAGTGAAGCCTGGAGGAACAGGTACGCCGACCTTGTTCATTTCAGCGCAGTTTGCGCCTTTACCACCGAGGAGCTCACGCATAGAGGCATCGCCTTCTGCAGCGCCAGCACCAAAGGTGTAAACTCTTTTCTTGTCTGACATGTTTTTAGAAAGTTTTAATGATTAATATAATTAATTAAGTAATTCGCTTTTTTACAAATGCTCTGCAAAGGTACTAAAAAAAACGCACATATGCAAATTATTTCGTGCATGCGTGCGTTTTTTTATCAATTTACTGGAAATATGTATGCTCTATATCACTTTTAGGGCGTTTTTTTACCACTCCTTTAGGAGAGTAGGGCAATCTCTATCACCTCTTTGGCGTCTTTCACGTAGTGGAACGTGAGTCCTTTGAGATAATCCTGCGGAATGTCGAGAATGTCCTTCTCGTTTTCGTGGCAGAGGATGATATCTATGATGCCAGCCTGCTTGGCAGCGAGGATTTTCTCCTTGATGCCGCCCACAGGAAGAACACGTCCTCGGAGCGTCATTTCTCCCGTCATGGCAATCTTCTCGCGTACCTTTCGATTGGTGAGTGTGGAGATGATGGCCGTTGTCATTGTGATACCCGCAGACGGACCATCTTTTGGTATGGCTCCTTCCGGTACGTGGAGGTGAATACTGTTCTTTTCAAACACTTCCGAATCTATGCCATATTCTGTCGCATGTGCTTTTATATACGTAAGAGCAATAGTGGCAGATTCTTTCATTACATCGCCCAGATTTCCCGTCAGGGTGAGGGTAGGCGTCTTGGCTGGGAAGAGGGTGGTTTCGATTGTTAATATTTCACCTCCAACTTGCGTCCATGCAAGCCCCGTTACGCAGCCAGTATAGTCGTTGCCCTCGTATTTATCTTTGCTGTATTTGGGTTTGCCGAGCAGGGTATGCACGGTGTCGGTTGTGATCTTGCCATCTGCTTTCTGCCATTTACCATCTGCCAGCGCATCGCTTTTCAATGCTTTGCGAATAACGGCTGCAATCTGTCGGTCTAATTCGCGCACGCCTGATTCTCTGGTGTATTCATTCACGATGGTGCGAATGGCATCAGGCGTGAATTTCATGTCGGCAGCAGTCTGCAGCTGCTCTTTCAGGCGCTTTGGCACCAGATATTTCTTGGCAATTTGCTCTTTCTCTTCCTGCAAATAGCCCGTCATCTCAATCAATTCCATACGATCGAGAAGTGGGGTAGGAACCGTTTGCAGATTATTGGCTGTAGCGATAAAAAGCACCTGACTGAGATCATAATCCATGTCGAGATAATTATCATGGAACGTTTTGTTCTGCTCAGGATCAAGCACTTCGAGCAAAGCCGACGTAGGGTCGCCATGATAATCGTTGCACATCTTATCAATCTCGTCCAACACAAATACCGGATTGGATGATTTGGTTTTGCATAGATTCTTGATGATACGTCCGGGCATGGCGCCAATATAGGTGCGTCTGTGTCCGCGAATCTCGGCCTCGTCGTGCATACCTCCTAAAGATACGCGCACGTATTCGCGTTTGAGCGATTCGGCAATGGATTTGCAAAGACTCGTTTTGCCCACGCCTGGAGGGCCGTAGAGGCAGAGAATAACGCCTTTATGCTCTGGGCATGCCAGAAATTCCAAGATACGCTCTTTCGCTTTCTCTATGCCGAAATGGTCGCGATTGAGAATGCGCTGGGCATCGCTCAGTTTCTTATTATCGATGGTATATTCGCCCCAGGGCAGAGATAAGATTGTTTCCAGGAATTGCTCATGCACGGCATATTCGGGCGAAGAAGTGGCAGTGCGTTCCAGTTTGCAGATCTCTTCCTCCACGCGCTGGGCAGTAGCTTCGTCCCATTTCTTGGCCTTGGCTTTCTTGCGCATATCCTCCACGCGCTTATTGCTGCTGTCGCCCAATTCTTCGCGAATTACCTGCATTTGCTGGTGCAGAAAATATTCGCGCTGATTTTTATTGATTAATGCATCCGTTCGGGATTTGAGTTCTGCCACCGTCTTTTGAAAACCTCGGAAGAGCGAAAGCATATACGTGATTTCTTCGCAACGCTGAATGAGGTTGTCCATCTCCAAAAGCTCCTGCAGGCGCTCCACTTTTTCGGCTGAATTGGTGCAGCACACATTCACGATCGTTTCCGAATCGGTGATGAGATTAAACTGCTTGATATGCTCATGGGCCTGGATGATTGGATCTTCCATCACTTCATTCTGCACCTTGCGCAATTCGGCAATTCGCTTGTTGAGGATAAACTTATCCTCCACCGGCTTCATGGGCAATTCCGTGATTGTGGCCTTCATATATGGCGCATCCTTGACGATCTGATTGATGCGGGCACGCGAATAGCCTTCCACCGTAACGGTCGTCTCGTCGCCATTATGGCGTACATCCAAAATATTCACCAACGTGCCCACCTGATAAATATCATCTGGGCCTGGATTCTTGATGGCTTTATCTTTTTGGCACACTACCAGTACTGACATTTTGTCAGTTACAGCCTGGTTGATCAGCTCTTTGCCGCCTGGTCGGGACAGGATAATGCTGCAAGGCACTTTAGGGAAAAGCACTTTATCGCGCAGCACCAATATGCTATATTCCCCCATCGTTGCGTCTTTTTCAGGCGCCGGGGCTTCTAATTCAATCGTTTCGTTTTCTATATTGCTCATAGTTTACTTTTGTTCACTATCTCTTGCGCAAAAATTGCGCCAAACTCAAAGACGTGACAATTTGGCAGAGCAAGCCGTATATTAATCCCAAGTTAATGTGGCGAATCGATAGCGTTTTCCGGAGGTCAGAGCCGGTTTGTTGGTTAGCAATGGGCTGCCTTCGAAGTTTGGCCCGCACCATACAATCTTAGAAGTATACGATATGGTGGTGAGATACGGGCAATAGGAAAAGGCATGTGCATCCACATTATTTACCTTCTTTCCAAGAGCGACTGTCTGCAGCGAACTGCATCCGGCAAAAGCTCCAAATTCAATAGAACTGATATCATTGGGCAATTCTATATGGCGCAATGAAGTGCACATGAAGAACATGTATGGCGAGACGATGCCTTTTTGTGTATGTCCGTTCATCCAGCAGTAATGTGCCTCATCGCGAGTGACTACATAGCCATTACCTTTGCTGCCAATGAATGTTTCAAACTCTTTCCACATCTTATCAGATAATGGTTGATTCAAATTGATTTTAATTTGATTTGCCAGCGTAACGCCAAATTCGTCTTGCATTAGTTGCGTATAGTAGGTTGAACCCGTAAGACGAACCTGTCCATAGGAGGCTGTTTTATCCGTCACGAAACTTGCGTTCTGCAGGTCCAGATGCGTGAGCATGCCGCCTTCCCAGGTCCAATTGGCCGTATCATCTGTTGCGCCAGCCATGCGTCGCAATACACGCACATCATTGCTATTGAGTTTGCCTTCAATATGGAGATGGGTGATGCTGCCTTTTTCCTCATCGCTGAGCATATTGGCCAGCGTACCGGGCGTTTTCAGTACGATCGTTGTTTCTTTTTCTTCGCCAGCTGCACGTATGCCTGTTATCATCTCTCGTACGTCCCACACGTTCACCTGATCGGCAGTGGCGCAGAATGGAATCTGATAATATCCATTGCACATGCCTTTCCATCCCAAATTATAGTGCAGATATTCGCCATCGCAACCGTCTATCACGTAGCAGTGGTTTTTATTGCTTGCCACCACGGGACGCTTTTTATGAAGCTCTGCTTGCACAAGTGCCACCTTCAGCGAATCGCTCATTTGCTGAATATATTGCATTTGTCCTGAGCAGCCCATTTGAAAGAGCAGGAATCCTTTCACGTTTTGCAGCGTGGAAGAGGAAGCTTCCAAGCCATAATTGGTGTGTAAACCTTCGCCTATCTGGCCCATCAGTTTGGCTACTTCTTTGGCCTCAGAGCCATATTCTTTGCTATATGAGTCGCGCATGTTGGCCCAATAGGGTTGCTTCTCAAAAGCAGGAGAGTGATAGCGAAGCACTTGCGCGAGGGCAGTGGGCACACATCCGGTGAGGCAATGGCTGGTGTCGGCCAATGGCGTATACATGTTGTAGGGCTCATCCTGCCCCCATGCCATTTCTCCCAATAAAGGCTGTACGTTTACGCTGGCAGCAGGAAGCGGACGATAATAGCCCTTTTTATCTTTCATTTTCAAAAGCTGATTGGCAAGATTATTCATTAGTGCATTAGAGGCGTCGTTGATTTCGAAATGCGATTCCGTGCTGTATGCCAATATGGGATTTTCAATCATTGAACGGAATTTCTTGCTTGCAACAGCCACAAAAGCGCCTCGTTCCTTATCGTTGAACACCGTCAGTTCGTCCCAACGAGTGCCGGGTTCCAGCAGCACGCTGTCCATGCCATGAGCATGCAACCAGTTCGTGCCCAACGTATATTCCTCTGCCCATTGGGGATGAGGGTGCAAATAAACGGTTTTGGCTTCAGAATAGTAGGTTTTGCCTCCAATAACAGCCGAAAGGCGAGGCAGTACCACTTCGCCGCTTTGGGGACAAACATAATAGGCATACACGATTAATCGGCTGGGCGAACCTTTCCGGCCTTGCTTTATTTCATGCTCTGTGTTTTTCCAAATGAGAGGGTAGGATGTTTCTACGTTCACGTCCTTCCAATTGGTGGCAGTAAGTACATATTTAACCCAAAACTGCTTGCCCTGCACGAGAGAATCTCTTGTCTGAACCGTGCATGATACAAAACCTTTCGAATCTTGCGCGTAAGCGCCCAATCCGAGCATGCAAATGAAAAGAAATACGAATCGTTTCATTGTAATTGTGATTTATACTGCAAAGGTACGGAAAAATTTTAACATGTGCAAATATTTCCTGACAATTTTTTGATATGTGCAACATTAGTGCGTAAAAAAAGTAAAAAACATATAAAAAGCTATAGGCACTCGCGAGAGTGCCTATAGCTGAATGAACTAGGGAATGAGTCCTAATATCTAATATTATCTTCGCATGCGCGAAGGGGATTTAGAAGTCGTAATTGTCGCGATAGCGGGATGGGGCACTACTCTTAACCCTCTCCTGTTATGGAGAATTCTTCACTAATCATTCGGTAGTATTCTTTTACTACATTATCACGGAAAGGATTATCTTCACGAAGGAATAAGGACACAAAGAGATTGTAATAGGGAGTTATGACAGAAGAGTCATATTTTAAAACATTCTTTATGTTGAAGTGTTGATACCAACGATCAAACAAGCGGAAACGCTTTTCCTCCTTTTGGTCGGAATTATCACATACGATAATGGCACTATTTACATCTGTTTCGAAAAATTCAGCAAGAATAGCAACCACAGTATGTGCGATACGAATATCTACTGGATGTGGAGTTACATCATCCGTTGCGATATTAAATGTAAACAGTGCTCCATATGTCATCGAAGGTTCACCATATTGAACAAAATACACATGATAATCCTTACCACGTTCGGTGGTAAAGAAATAATCGTACTTGTCTTTACAATGGTACTTATATGGTTTTAGAGGTGTGGAATCCATATTTTAATACCATTTCGTCGTAGGACTCGCCTCGTTCAAAGCCTTCCTGCATAGCTTTCTTAACTGCTAATGCTTGCTTGATGAAGCCCTTTTGAAACAATTGATTCTTTTCCATAGTTTAGTAGTTCATATTATTTCGGCTGCAAAGGTACGGAAAAATTTTAACATGTGCAAATATTTCCTGACAATTTTTTGATATGTGCAACATTAGTGCGTAAAAAAAGTAAAAAACATATAAAAAGCTATAGGCACTCGGGGGAGCGCCTATAGCAATGAACTAGGGAATGAGTCCTAATATTATCTTCGCATGCGCGAAGGGGATATAGAAGTCGTAATAGTCGCGATAGCGACGAGACACAATTTTACTAAAACACATCAGAATGCGTTCCTGTACCCGTAAAGGTTAGAGTTAACACATTATCATCTTGCTCCCACAAAAGTAGCCAATCACCTTTCAAATGAGCCTCCCAAGTGCCTTCATAGTTTCCCGACAACTTATGAAGACGATATGTCATTGGCAGTGTACCAGTCTCGGCCAACAAATAAATCGCCATTCGCAGCAAACTCATATCATATCCACGTTTCTTGCAGCGCTCCGTATCTTTCTGGAAGGAGCGGGTCATTTTGACTGTGTACATCTGATTCAAATTCCTAAGGCATTACACATGTCCTCTGCACTCGCAAACGTGATCACACGCCCTTTTTGGATATCTTCCTTAGAACGCTCATAGCTAGACTTACGCACACGAATGTTTGGAACTTTTTGCAGATTAACTCCAAGTTCCATTAAATAATTGATAAGAGCCTTACCCATAGCAGATCGTTCATTTAGAGTTATAGAATATGTGGCCATACTTGTCTCCTTTCTTTTAATTTCGGCTGCAAAGGTACGGAAAAATTTTAACATGTGCAAATATTTCCTGACAATTTTTTGATATGTGCAACATTAGTGCGTAAAAAAAGTAAAAAACATATAAAAAGTAAGCCCCTTTACAAGTACATATTTTAGGTTTCGGAAATTTGCAGTACCTTTGCAGCGATTTTCGAAACCTAATTTTTTGTATTATGAATTTAGAAACATTTAAGGATTTACTGCAAAAGCAGCAGTCTAGTGGCTTAAC